>JBKJLC010000294.1:0-13480 GCA_046597055.1 Kofleriaceae bacterium
GCAGCCGAGGTGACGAACAAGATCACGCCGGCCGACATCTCGGATCCAGACGAAGTGATCGCGCGCGCGAAGTCGTTGAGTGCCTAGCTCAGCACTCAACGCCTTCGCCCGCGCGACCAACTCATCCGGATCCGAGATGTCGGCCGGCGTGATCTTGTTCGTCACCTCGGCCGCCGCGTAACCGAGCATCCGCTCGGCGCCGACGTTGAAGATCTGGATGACGCCCTTCGCGTCGGTGGCGATGCTCGAGAAATTGGCGCTGTTGAAGATCGCGCGCTGCAACGCTCCGGCCTTGAGCAAGGCCTCCTCGGCATGCTTGCGCGCGGTGTTGTCGGTCCCGATCAGCAAGTAGCCGATGATGACCTCCTGTGCGTCGCGTAGCGCGGTGACCGAGACCACCGCCGGAAAGCGGCTCCCATCCTTGCGGAAGTAGGTCAGCTCGTAGATGTCCTCGATGCCGCGCGAGGCCTTGAAGACCAAGGCCTCGAAGCCCGGCGTGATCGGCGTGCCCAGCTCGGCGCTCAACGCCTTCGCCCGCGCGATCACCTCCTCGGGATCCGAGATGTCGGCGGGGGTGATCTGGTTCGTGACCTCGGCTGCCGCGTAGCCGAGCATCCGCTCGGCGCCGACGTTGAAGATCTGGATGACGCCGTTCGCGTCCGTGGCGATGCTCGAGAAATTGGCGCTGTTGAAGATCGCGCGCTGCAACGCTCCAGCCTTGAGCAGCGCCTCTTCCGGGGCTGCCTCCCGGTGGTCGTCCTCGCGGACCTCGCACAGTCGCAGGGGATCGGGCGGGTCGCGGTTCGGCATCACTCAGGGCGCGATGCATTCCCTGGGCCGTCGCGCCGACGCCCCCGAACACGGCAGACCTGTCGTACCGCACCTGAAGCCGACCCAGTCGCGGTCCGCCGGGCGCTATCGCCCGATGTGCGGGAGTGCGCCCGTTGCGGTTCGGTCGGGGGCTTCGGCTCCGACCTGGGCCGGGGCTCGGCACCGCGCACAACCGCGCCCGGATCACGCCCGACCTGATGGCGCTGGTCGCGGCGGCGGCCCGCCAGTGTGTCGCCACCCACCAGCCGGCGACCGGCTGGGCGGTGAACGTCGACGTCGAGACCACGCTCGACGAGGTGGTCGAGGTCGCCCTCGCGACCGCCAGTCGGTCCCCGCTCGCCAGCTGTCTGGTCGAGGCAGTGTGGGCGGTCCGGCTCGGCCGCAACTTCGACCTCGAGCGCGAGCGCTTCACCCTGCGCTTCCGGTGATCAGGCCGACGCGGTGACCGCGCAGGCCGCGGTCACCGACGCGCCTGGACCCGACCGATCACGGGCAGGTCGTGGGCAGCGTGAACGACTCGACGATCCGCACGCCGCGGCCGCCCTTGGTGGTCGCGCCGTCGGCACCGACCCCGACGCCGAACTGGGCGAAGGCCTCCCAGATCAGGCACTCGTGGCCGAGCCCGCGTAGCGCCACCGACTGCAGCATGCCGTCGCGCATGTCCTCCCACGCCGGCGTCGCCGGGGTGTAGTTCATGCCGTCGACGAAGTAGGTGAGCAGCAGGTCGCGCTCGAGCTGCTCGCGACCGAAGATCTCCATCAGCCGCCACATGATCGCGGCGTAGATCTCGCCGTCGTTGTGGACCCCGCCGCCGTCGACCGCGCCGTAGGTCAGCGGGTAGCCGGTGTACGGATAGCGGCGGATGCCGCCGGCCGCGCTGAACGCGTACTCGCCGATCACGTCGTCGCCGTTGAGCAGCATCGCCAGGGTGTCGCTGGCGCCCTCGCCGATCGCGCCGGCGAGCGGGCCGCTCATGCTGCCGATCATGCGCCAGGTCAGGCCGTGGCCGTACTCGTGAAAGACGATGTCCGAATCCAGATCGCCGTCGATCATCGGCGGCGGATTGGCGAGCTTGCGCACGGTGCCGCGGGCGCCCGCGGTGCGCAGGAGCGCGCCGTCGTTCTGGCTGACCATCGCCGACGAGATGCGGATGCGGCGGTTGGTGCCGCCCATCGCCATGGTCGCGGTACCGCCCTGGTTGTTGGCGACCACGACCGCGATCGCGCCCGCGCTCTGGGCGTTCATCACCTTGACCGTGAAGTCGCAGGTGCCGCGATCGATCAGCGCGATCTTGCCGGACACGCCGGCGCCGATCGACTCGCAGCCGTCGCTGGTGGTCCCGGTGCCGTCGTTGGCGAGCACGATGTCGCCGACGATGCCGCCGGCCGGGAACGCCGCGCCGAAGCTCGAGGCGCGCGCGCCGTAGCTGCCGGCGATCGAGGCCGGCGCGGTGACCGCGACCTCGTGGTCGGGCGCCGCGCTCGACCAAAGGTACATCTGCATGCGCGGGGCGCTGCCATCGGCCGGGGTCGAGAAGTTGGCGTTGTCGGTGCCGCCGCCATCCTGGGCCTCGGCCTGGACCGGATCGTTGCCGTTGCCACCGCGGCCGAAGTTGTCGACCTGGAAGTTGCCGGCGGCCTCGGTGAAGCCGTGGCGATAGAGGACATCGTGGGTCCGGTTGGTCAGGTAGAAGAGGTTCTGGATCGCGACCGCGCGGTTGCCGTCGGTCGCCGGCACCGACGCCAGCGCGGCCGCGGTCAGGAACCGACCGTCGGTGACGGTGGTGCCGCCGGCGTCGGCGGTGTTGTCGGCCACCGCGTCGAGGTAGGTGCGGGTGTTGTTGCCCTTGATGTTGATGGTCGTGTGGTTGCCGGCTGCGAGCCAGCCCTGCGGCGACTCGACGCTGCCCGCCGCCGGGCCGCTGACCAGGGTCTGGCCGCCCTTCCCGGGATCCTCGAGGTAGACGTTGTACTGGTCGCTGTTGGTGCGCAGCTCGTCGGCGACGATCGTGCCGGTCTGGTCGACGATCGTGTGATGGAGCTGGTTGCCGCCCGCGGTCCAGGTCACGACCTGGTAGCCAAGGCGGAGCTGGCCGGCGTCATCGACGTAGGCGACCCGCTCGACGGTCGGATCGGCATGGAACCCGGTGCCGCGGTCGAACGCGACGACCTCGCCGGTGCGGCCGAGCGCGGCGGGTGCCGCGGCGACCTGATAGCCGAGGTGCGCGAAGGTGCGCGCGAGCGCCATCGCGTCGTCGCGGCTCCCGCTCGGCGCGAGCCGGGTGGGCGCCGCCACCATCTTGTCGATCAGGTGCACCAGCTCGCCGTCGCGGTTGAGCGTCGCCTTCACGTAGGCGCCGACGACGCGGACGCCATCGACGGTCTGCTCGAGTCGTACATGGGTGAACCCGGTCGCTTGGGTCACGTGCGAGACGACCCTGAGGGTGTCGACCGCACGCCCGCCGGGCAGGTCCCCGAGGAACGACGCGATGGTCTCGATCGGCCGAGCCGTCGAGGGACCGGTGAGCGCCTCGCCGCGCTGCGTCGCATAGATCGGGCCGGACGGCACCGCGGTGCCCTCGGCCTCACAACCACCCAGCAGGCTCGCGCCCGCAATCCCGAGCAGCCCCATCCGGAGCACGGTCTTCTTGAACATGTAGTCGTGTCCTCCCGGGGGCGTGCGACTGCATGCGACGTACCGTGTTGTGCCACCAGTAAGCCACGGTCATCACGTAAGCTGTCGCACCCACGCCTGGCCCAAAAAGCCCCGCCTGCGGTGCTGGTGCGGCGCGCGCGCACACCACCCGCGGCCGCCCGCGGTGTGCGCCAGACGCTTTCGCCGCTCCGTGAGGCGCCGCGTCATCCGCCGCGCGGGCGCCGTGAAACCCGCTTCCTGCGTCCGCCGGCCTCGCCCGAATTTCGCAGCGAAACCGGTCTCATCCGCCATAGCGGATGCCCCGTTCCAGGCAGCGGCCGTTCGTGGTACCGGAGGGGATGGCCGACCGTACTGCCCTCCTGGAAGCTGCCCTGCGCGAGCGGATCGTCGTGCTCGACGGTGCGATGGGCACGATGATCCAGGGTTACGAGCTGGAGGAGGCTGACTTTCGCGGCGAGCGCTTCAAGGATCACGCGGTCTCGCTGCGTGGCTGCAGCGATCTGCTGTGCCTGTCGCGGCCCGACGTGATCGAGGCGATCCACCTCGAGTTCCTGCGCGCCGGCGCCGACATCATCGAGACCAACAGCTTCACCGGCACCACGGTCGCGCTGGCCGACTACCAGCTCGAGCACGCGACCTACGATCTGAACGTGGCCGCCGCCCAGGTCGCGCGCCGCGCCGCCGATCGGGCCGAGGCCGAGGACGGCAAGCCGCGCTGGGTCGCCGGCTCGATGGGGCCGACCACCAAGACCGCGTCGCTATCGCCCGACGTCAACGATCCCGGGTTCCGCGCGATCTCGTTCGCCGAGCTGGTCACCGCGTTCAAGCAGCAGGCGGCCGCGCTGCTCGATGGCGGCGTCGACATCCTGATGCCCGAGACCCACATCGACACCCTCAACATGAAGGCGGCGCTCTACGCGATCGCCGAGCTGTTCGAGGAGGGCGGTCGCCGGGTGCCGATCATCGCGTCGGTGACCATCCCCGATCGCTCGGGCCGCACCCTGTCGGGCCAGACCCTGGAGGCGTTCCACTCGTCGATCAGCCACATCGACCTGCTCGCGGTCAGCATCAACTGTGCGCTCGGCGCCGACGACATGCGGCCGCACGTCGAGGAGCTGGCGCGGATCGCGCCCGGCTACACCTGCTGCTACCCGAACGCCGGCCTGCCCAACGAGTTCGGCCAGTACGACGACACCCCCGAGCACATGGCCGGGCTGATCGGCGAGTTCGCCCGCAGCGGCTGGGTCAACCTGGTCGGCGGCTGCTGCGGCACCCGGCCCGAGCACCTGCGCGCGATCGTCGCCGCGGTGCAGGGGGTGGCCCCGCGAACCCCGAGCACGCCGGCGCCGTACACCCGGCTGTCGGGGCTCGAGCCGCTGACGATCACGCCCGAGACCAACTTCATCGTCATCGGCGAGCGCACCAACATCACCGGCTCGGCCGCGTTCCGGCGCCTGATCAAGGAAGACCGCTACGACGAGGCGGTCACGGTCGCCCGCCAGCAGGTCGACGGCGGCGCCAACATCCTGGACGTCTGCATGGACGAGGGCATGATCGACGGGCTGGCCGCGATGAAGCGGTTCCTCAACCTGATCGCGGCCGAGCCCGACATCGCCCGGCTGCCGGTGATGGTCGACAGCTCGAAGTTCTCGATCATCGAGGTCGGCCTGGCCTGCCTGCAGGGCAAGGGCGTCGTCAACTCGATCTCGCTCAAGGAGGGCGAGGCCGAGTTCATCCGTCAGGCCAAGATCGTCCGCAAGTACGGCGCCGCGGTGGTGGTGATGGCGTTCGACGAGACCGGCCAGGCGACCGACGTCGAGCAGCGGCTCGTGATCGCGCGCCGCGCCTACAAGATCCTCACCGAGCAGGTCGGGTTCCCGCCCGAGGACATCATCTTCGATCCCAACATCCTGACCATCGGCACCGGCATCGAGGAGCACGACCCCTACGCGGTCAACTTCCTCGAGGCGATCCGCCGGATCAAGGCCGAGCTGCCCGGGCTCAAGATCTCGGGCGGCGTGTCGAACCTGTCGTTCTCGTTCCGCACCTCGCCCAAGGTGCGCGAGGCGATGCACGCGGTCTTCCTCTATCACGCGATCAAGGCCGGCCTCGACATGGCGATCGTCAACGCCGGTCAGCTCGCGGTCTACGACGAGCTCGACCCGGCGCTGCGCGAGGCGGTCGAGGACCTGGTGCTGGCCCGCCGCCCCGACGCCACCGAGCGCATGCTGGCGGTCGCCGCCGCGTTCAGCGGCACCACCGAGCGCAAGGAAGACGAGCTGGTGTGGCGCCAGGAGCCGCTGGCCAAGCGGATGGCCCACGCGCTGGTGATCGGCAACGCCGACTTCATCGACCAGGACGTGGCCGAGGCGCTGACCGTGTACGACCGACCGCTGTCGATCATCGAGGGCCCGCTGATGGACGGCATGAGCATCGTCGGCGGCCTGTTCGGCGCCGGCAAGATGTTCCTGCCCCAGGTGGTCAAGAGCGCGCGCGTGATGAAGAAGGCGGTCGCGATCCTCGAGCCGCTGATGGCGGCCGAGCGCCTCCGCGACGGCACCGCCGCCGGCGCCACCTCGGCCGGCAAGGGCAAGATGGTGATCGCCACCGTCAAGGGTGACGTCCACGACATCGGCAAGAACATCGTCGCGGTGGTGCTGCGCTGCAACGGCTACCAGGTGATCGACCTGGGCGTGATGGTGCCGGTGACGACCATCCTCGACGCCGCGGCCGCCGAGGGCGCCGACGTGATCGGGCTGTCGGGCCTGATCACGCCGTCGCTCGACGAGATGATCACGGTCGCCCGCGAGATGGAGCGGCGCGGCCTGAAGGTGCCGCTCTTGATCGGCGGCGCCACCACCTCGTCGAAGCACACCGCGGTCAAGGTCGCGCCGGTCTACACCGGGGCCACCGTGCACGTCGCCGACGCCTCGCTGGCGGTCGGCGTGCTCGGCAAGCTGATGGGCAACGACAAGCAGGCGTTCATCGACGAGACCGTGGCCAAGCAGGTGATCGCGCGCGAGGCGTTCGCCAACCAGCAGACCCGCCGGCCGCTGATGCCGCTGACCACCGCGCGCGCGCGGCGGGCCCAGCTGGCGTGGCGGGCCGAGGACCTGGCGATCCCGGCCTTCCTCGGCACCCGCAACCTCGAGGTGCCGATCGGCGAGCTGGCGGCCTGGATCGACTGGTCGCCGTTCTTCCACACCTGGGAGCTGTCCGGGCTCTACCCCAAGATCCTGAACGATCCGAAGAAGGGCGACGCCGCCCGCAAGCTGTTCGAGGACGGCCAGCGGCTCTTGACCAAGATCGTCGAGACCCGCGGGCTGACCGCCCGCGGCACCTACGGCTTCTGGCCAGCGGTGAGCGACGGCGACGATCTGGTCATCCTCGACGCCGATCGCCGGCGCGAGCGGCTGCGGCTGCCGATGCTGCGCCAGCAGGAGGACAAGGATCCCTGCCTGAGCCTGGCCGACTTCGTCGCGCCGGCCGCGACCGGGCTGGCCGATCACGTCGGCGGCTTCGCGGTCACCACCGGGCTCGGGCTCGATGCGCTGGTCGACGCGTTCGAGCGCGACCACGACGACTACCAGAGCATCATGGCCAAGGCGCTGGCCGACCGGCTGGCCGAGGCGTTCGCCGAGTGGCTGCACCACCGGGCCCGGGTCGACTGGGGCTACGGCGTGACCGAGGGTCTCGACCACCAGGCGATCCTCGACGAGAAGTACCGCGGCATCCGGCCCGCGTTCGGCTACCCGGCGTGTCCGGATCACGGACCGAAGCGCGCGCTGTTCGAGCTGCTCGGCAACGCCGACCACCACCAGATCACGCTGACCGACAGCCTGGCGATGCTGCCGACCGCGTCGGTGTCGGGGCTCTACTTCGCGCACCCGCAGGCGAAGTACTTCGCGGTCGGGCGGGTCAACAAGGAGCAGGTCGAGGACTACGCGCGCCGCGCCGGCGTGGCGGTCACCGAGGTCGAGCGGATGATCCCGTCCAACCTGGTCTACTGACGGCGGGGGGCTACGCTCTCCCGTGGCCACCCACGGCCGCCCGGGAGCAGTCATGGAATGGATCCGACCGATCGCGCTGATCGTCGCTGGTGTGCTGGCGGCCTCGGCGCTGGTCATGCTGACCGTGAAGCGCGCGCAGCCATCGATCGAGAAGCTGGTGCGGTTCCAGGGCTACGTCGGCGTCGGGCTGCTCGCGTGGGGCATCTACGATCTGATCTGGCTGGTCCGGCACCTCGACGCGATCGGCGCGCAGGGGAAGGTCCACCCGCTGTTCGCGATCAGCCTGTACGCCGCGGTCGCGGCCGAGCTGTTGCTCGGCTTCTTCCTCGGCATGCCGCTGATTGCCAGGTGGATCCCGGGCAAGAGCGCGGCCGAGCAGCGCGCGCTCGCGGTCCACGAGAAGCTCGGCACCTGGCGCAACACGCTCGGGCTGGCCGCGATCGCGATCGCGGTGATCCTCGTCTACTACAACCTGGAGTTCTGACTCCCGCACAGTAGACTGCGCGCGTGGACGACCACCAGCGCACGCGCGACCTCGGGCGCGGTCGGCCGATCGCGATGGACGCGGACGACACGCTGCCGGCGGAGCCGCCGCCGCCGCGGGTGGGCGGGCCGTCGTCGCCCGAGATCCGGGTCGGCACCCGGCTCGGTCGCTACCTGCTCGAGGAGGAGATCGGGCGCGGCGGGATGGGGGTGGTCTACGCCGCCTTCGATCCCGAGCTCGGTCGCCGGATCGCGATCAAGCTGCTGCGCACCCGCGCGACCGAGGGCAGCGAGGGCCGGGCGCGGCTGCAGCGCGAGGCGCAGGCGCTGGCGCGCCTGGCGCATCCCAACGTGATCTCGGTGTTCGACGTCGGCGCCGTCGGCGACGACGTGTTCATCGCGATGGAGCTGTGCACCGGCGGCACCCTGCGCGACTTCCAGGCCGGCAAGCCCTGGCGCGAGCTGGTGCACGCGTACGTCGCGGCCGGCCGCGGCCTGGCTGCCGCCCACGCCGCCGGGCTGGTCCACCGCGACTTCAAGCCCGACAACGTGCTGGTCGGCGCCGACCAGCGGCTGCGCGTGACCGACTTTGGCCTGGTCCGCTCGACCGGTGAGGCACGGGTCGAGCGCGGGGGCCTGGCCGCGGACGCGCAGGAGACCGCGCTCACCGAGCACGGCACCGTGATGGGCACGCCGATGTTCATGGCGCCCGAGCAGATGACCGGTGCGCCGGTCGACGCGACCGCCGATCAGTTCGCGCTGTGCGTCGCGCTGTGGCAGGCGCTGCACGGCGAGCCGCCGTTCCTCGGCGTCGCGCTCACCGAGCGGGTCGCCGAGATCGCGGCCGGGCGCCGCCGCGAGCCCCGCAACCGGGCGGTGCCGGCGCGGATCAACCGGGCGATGACCCGCGGCATGGCCCACGCGCCGGCCGCGCGCTGGCCGCAGCTGAGCGCGCTGCTCGACGAGCTCGAGGCCGGCATGCGCTCGCGGGTACCGTGGCTGGTCGGCGGCGCGGCGCTGCTCGCGGTGGTCGCGGTGCCGGTGATGATGCTCGCTCGCGACGAGCCGCCCGACCCGTGCCGCGCGGCCGCGGCCGAGGGCGGTCGGGTGTGGAGTCGTCAGCGCGCTGCCGCCGAGGCGGCGTTCGCCGCCACCGGGGCGCCGTTCGCGGCCGCCAGCTTCGCGGCGATCGATCGGCGCCTGACCACGCTCGCCGGCGGCTGGCAGACCGCGATGCTGGCCGCGTGCACCGACGCCCGGGTCGGCGTGCATCTGTCGAGCGCGCAGGCCAACCCGCGGGTGGCGTGCCTGACCAGCCGCCGCCACCGCATCAGCGCGATCGTCGACGAGCTCGCGCACGCCGATCGGGCCTTGCTCGACATCGTGCCCCGCGTGATCGAAGGGCTGCCGAGCGTCGACGCGTGCGCCGACGCCGACGTGCTCGCCGGCCGGACCCCGCGGCCGACCGAGCCGGTGCGGCTGGCCACCCTCGCCGACCTCGAGCGGCGGGTCGCCGAGCTCGATGCTCGCCTGAAGCTGCGCCGGGTCGCCGGCGAGGTCGATGCCCGGCTGGCGCTGACCGACGCCATGGTCGCCGAGGCCCGCGCGATCGAGTACCCGCCCGTGCTCGCCGAGAGCCTGATCGCCCGGGCCGCGCTGCGCGTGACCAGCGACCAGGCCGACGCCGCGCGCAAGGATCTGCTCGACGCCGCCGCCGCCGCGACCCGCGGGGGTGATCGCGGCAGCCTGGCCAAGGCCTACCTCGAGCTGCTGTTCGTCGACACCACGGTCCGCGGCGATCGGACGAGCGCGCACCAGTGGAGCGAGCTGGCCGCCGCGGCGGTCGAGGCCGCCGGCAACCAGGCCGACGACCGCGCCGAGCTGGCCGACCTGCGGGCCGAGCTGGCCCGCGCCGACGGGGATCCGGCGGCGGCGGTAGCCCTGCTCGAGCCCGCGGTGGCCGACCCCACGATCAACATCGAGCGCAACCTCAAGCTGCAGGCGACGCTGGCCCGGGCCGTGACCGACCTCGGCGACTACGCGCGCGCCGAGGTGCTGCTCACCGCGCTGGTGTCGGCCACGATCGCGACGATGGGGCCGGGCCAGGGTCAGGTGCTCGGGCTGCGTCAGGACCTCGCCAACCTGCGCCAGCTCCGCGGCGACTACCCCGGCTGCATCGCCGCACATCGCGAGGTGCTGGCCGCGCGCGAGGCGTTCTTCGGCCCCGAGACCGTCCAGGTCGCGACCAGCCTGCAGGCGCTGGGCGTCTGCGAGAACAGCGCCGGCCAGACCGACGCCGCCCGCGACCACCTGCTGCGCGCGGTGGCGATCTACCGCGCCGCCCGCAGCCCCGAGCACCCCGACACCCTGGCCGCGCTGTCGGATCTGGCCGGCGCCTACCACCATGCCGGCGATCACGCGCGCGCGCTGGAGATCAACCGCGAGCTGGTCGCGATCCGCGAGCGCACGCTCGGCCCCGATCACCCCGACGTCGCGCAGTCGCTCGTCAACCTGGCGATCGAGACCAAGAACGCCGGGGATCCCGCGGCCGCGGTCGCGCTGTACCAGCGGGCGCTCGCGATCTTCGAGAAGAGCCTGGGCGCCGACCACGTCAACGTCGGCGTCAGCCTGGTCAACCTGGCCGAGGCGCTGCGGCTGGCCGGTCGTCCCGCCGACGCGATCGCGGCCCTCGAGCGCGCCGACCGGATCCTCACCACCGCGCTCGGCCCCGATCATCCGGTGCTCACCCACGTCTGGTACGGCCGGGGCCTGGCCGAGCTCGACCGCGGCCACCCGCGGGTCGCGCTGCCGTGGCTCGAGCGCGCGGTCGCCGGTCGCGCCGGCGCCGACGGCGACCCGAACGAGCGGGCCGAGGCCGAGCTCGCCCTCGCCCGCGGGCTGGTCGCCGGCGGCGGCGATCACCGCCGGGCCCGCACCCTGGCCGGCAAGGCGATCACGACCTGGCGGGGCCTCGGCGCCAACTTCGACGACGAACGCACCGCCGCGGCGACCTGGCTGGCGACCGTCCGGTAGCATCGCAACCCGGAGCGAACATGCTGCACGCGCCGCTCACCGCCGCCGAGGCCGGCCGTTATGCCGCGCTGGCGCTCGCCTGCGTGCACCGCGCGTATCCCAACCAGATCGTCCATGCGCTCGACGGTGACGACGACGTGGCGGCGCCGCGCGCGCTGCACCCGGTGTTCTGGGGCTGCTACGACTGGCACTCGGCGGTGCATGGCCACTGGACGCTGGCGGCGTTCGCGCGTCGGTTCCCGGCGGCGCCGGGCGCGGCCGCGGCACGGGCCGCGCTGACCACCAGCTTCGCGCCCGACGCGGTCGAGGCCGAGCGACGCTACCTGGAGCGCCGGCCCGGGTTCGAGCGGCCGTACGGCCTCGCGTGGCTGTGCGCGCTGCACGGCGAGCTCGCCGGGTGGGCGGCCGATGGCGACGACGACCGAGGCGCCGCCGCGATCGCCGGCGGGTGGGCTCGACAGCTCGCCCCGCTCGCGAGCCTGGCCGCGCGCCGGATCGCCGGCTGGCTCGAGCAGCTGACGCACCCGACCCGGGTCGGCACCCACGGGCAGTCGGCGTTCGCGACCGGGCTCGTGCTCGACTGGGCGCGCGCCACCGGCGACGACGCGCTGGCGGCCCGGCTGGCCGCGGCGGCGTGGCGCCTGCACGGCGACGATCGTGGCCCCGCGCTGCACCTGGAGCCGTCGGGCGAGGACTTCCTGTCGCCGGCACTGGCGGCGGCCGAGCTGGTCGCGCGGGTGGTCGACGCGACCACGCTCGCGGGCTGGCTCGATCGGGCGCTGCCGGATCTCGCCGGCGCGCTGACACCGCCGCGCCCGCGCGACCGCCAGGACGGGCGGCTGGTCCATCTCGATGGCCTCAGCGCCAGCCGGGCCTGGATGCTTGCGCGGCTCGAGTCCGCGCTGCCGGCCGCCGACCCGCGGCGACCCTGGCTGGCGGCGCGCGCAAACGAGCACGCCGCGGCCGCGCTGGCGGCGCTGGCCGGCCAGACCTACGTGGGCGCACACTGGCTCGGTACGTTTGCGCTATACCTCCGGATCGCCACCGCGGTCCGGATGGTCGCATGACTGCCAGTTTCGACTTAATCGATTCGAGTCATTGAATCGAATTGTCGAGCAGCGCCGCATTGCACGAATACTCGTATTCGCCCCGGCGGTTCAGCCAATTCACTCCCGCGGGCGTTTTTTTCGCTTTGCACCCCTACGATCGGACGTAGACTCCTCAGCTGCCAGAACGACTGCCAACCGCCGCATCGCCAGTGACAACCGGCCAGTGGGCCACCAGGTCGCCAACGCGTCCCGGGTTGCACAGCGGGTGCCAGCAGCGGGTGATCCACCGACGATGCGCGTCGGCGGCTTGCTCGCCTCGAGAGAGACCCCCATGCGATCCAGAACCGTGACCCGCCATGTCGTGACCCTGTGGTCCGCCGTGCTGAACCGGGAACGGCTGGTCCGCCGGGCCATGCGCCGCGCGCTCCGGAGCGTGAGCGACGTCGTCGAGCCGCTCGGCGAGACGATCGCGCGTCTGTTCCGGGACGCCGCGCGCACGAGCGTGCCGCTCCTGGCCGTGGCCTGCGGAGAACCCACGGGCTCGGCACGCACGGATGTGTCACCGCCGCCCATCGTCGCGATCGCGCCCGCCGCCTCGGTCGCGCCCGGCCCCGATGCCGGTGTCGCACACACACCCCGTGCGCCGCGGTCGCATGGTCGCTTCCTCATCACGATGTACTACGTGGCCAACGAGGACGAGGTCGATGGCCCGGCCAAGGTGGTCCACCCGCGGCTCGACTCGGCGCCCTCGATCGGCAACGACCGGCCGGTCGCCAATGACGAGGTCGCGCGCAGCGATGCGCCCGGGCGAGCCGCCGGGGCCGACGGCAGCCAGGTGGCCACCGCCGATGACGACGACGTCGACCTCGCCGCGGCGGTGCCGATGCCCGCAGTGGCGACCGGCGGGCTGGTCCCGGCCCACGATCGCAACTGCCAACCGATCGTCCACGTCAGCCGCGCCTTTCGCCGGCAGCTCGCGCTGCAGGGCACCGGGCAGCTGCGCGACGGCCGCATGCTGAACGTCGCCAGCCGCTGCAAGTGCGCGCCGTGTTTCCACGTGCTGCCTGCGCACCGCAAGTGGGGCATGGGTGGTAGCGGTATGCCGCTCGAGCCGTTCCGCTCGGTCGCGGTCGATCCGGCCAAGGTGAAGCTCGGCTCGCTGCTCTACATCCCGGCGCTCGACGGCCTGCGCATGCCAGGGCCGCAGCCGGTGGGCGGCTTCGTCCACGACGGTTGCGTGGTCGCGGCCGACACCGGCGGCAACATCGACGGCGCCCAGCTCGACCTGTTCGTCGCCCGCCGCGCCTACTACAACGGCCTGGCGCGCCGCGGCGGCAGCCACCGCTGGCTGCGTTCGGTCGAGGTGCTCGACGGCAAGGGCCGCTGCCAGCGCAAGGGCGGCAAGGTCTCGCAGTCGGC
>JBKJLC010000163.1:0-7093 GCA_046597055.1 Kofleriaceae bacterium
AGGGCGCCGACCTTGTCGCAGATGGCGCGAAAGCGCGCGAAGTCCAGCTGGCGGCTGTAAGCCGAGAACCCGGCCACCACCATTTTCGGTTTGACCGCCAGCGCCTGCGCTTGCAGCGCGTCGTAGTCGATCAGGCCGGCGCCATCGATGCCGTATTGCTCGGCGTGGTAGATCTTGCCCGAGAAGTTGACCTTGGCGCCATGCGTGAGGTGCCCGCCATGCGCCAGGCTCATGCCCAGGATGGTGTCACCCGGCTGCAGCAGCGCCATGTAGACCGCGGCATTGGCGCTGGAGCCCGAGTGCGGCTGCACATTGGCCCAGGCGGCACCAAACAACTGCTTGGCCCGTTCGATGGCCAGCGTCTCGGCCACGTCGACATACTCGCAGCCGCCGTAGTAGCGCTTGCCGGGATAACCCTCCGCGTACTTGTTCGTCAGCACGCTGCCTTGCGCCTCCATGACGCGCGGGCTGGTGTAGTTTTCGGAAGCAATCAGCTCAAGATGGTCCTGCTGGCGCTGGGCCTCCGCCGCCATGGCGGCGCCCAATTCGGGGTCGAATTCCTGGATCGAAGACATCTTTGCCATTGCGTACTACCTAAGCTAGTTTGATGAAGTGCGCTGACCCAGCGCAGCAGGGGAGGGCAGGCCGGCAATCCGACCAGAGCACCATTATCCAACCCATGCGAATTGTCGAGACGACCCGGACAGCCAATGTCCACATTACGACATCAGGCGACCCGGGCGCGACAGGCGATTGACTACATTTGCTCGCACGACTCAGCCGCCTCTCAACGCCTCGGGCCCATGAGGCAGATTCCGCGCGATTATCCGTTTCTCCTTCAATCCAGCCTGCAGCACCCTCGGCAGGGCGTTGCTGCCGCGCCTGCATTTCATGGATGCAGGCCATCAACAAGCCTGAGTGCGACAGCGCGCCGACTTTCCACGGGCGTGCGCGGAACACGCCTGCCAAAGGGCGACGAATGTGCAACCGTGTCATCGCGTACCGACGTACCATCCAACTCAGCTTCATGCCCTCCCCTAGAAATATGTAAGACATGCCCACAACAAGCTCCACCTCCGTCGCGATGAACAAGCCCGCTGGCAGCGCGGATGGCATCAACAGCCTGCCTGCGATCGGCGTCGACAACGGTACACGCACGGAGACCGAGGAGGCTTTGCTCAAAGCTGGCGCGCTGCAGAGCGCGATCCTCAACAGTGCCAATTTCTCCAGCATTGCCACTGACGCCAAGGGCGTGATCCAGATCTTCAACGTCGGCGCCGAGCGCATGCTGGGCTATGCCGCTGCTGAGGTGGTGAACCAGATTACCCCGGCCGACATTTCCGACCCACAGGAGGTAATTGCGCGCGCCAAGGAGCTGAGTGTGGAGCTCGGCACACCCATTACACCCGGCTTCGAGGCCCTGGTATTCAAGGCCTCGCGCGGCATCGAGGACATCTACGAGCTCACGTACATCCGCAAGGACGGCAGCCGTTTCCCGGCGGTGGTGTCCGTGACGGCGCTGCGCGATGCACAGGATGCCATCATCGGCTACCTGCTGATCGGCACCGACAACACCGCCCGCAAGCAGGCCGAGGCGGCGCTGCTCAAGGCGGGCGCGCTGCAGCGCGCGATCTTCAACAGCGCCAACTTCTCGAGCATCGCCACCGACGCCCGCGGCGTCATCCAGATCTTCAACGTCGGCGCCGAGCGCATGCTCGGCTATACGGCGGCCGACGTGATGAACAAGATCACGCCGGCCCACATCTCGGATCCCCAGGAGGTGATCGCGCGCGCGACCGTGCTGAGCGCCGAGTTCGCCACCCCGATCGCGCCCGGGTTCGAGGCGCTGGTGTTCAAGGCCTCGCGCGGCATCGAGGACATCTACGAGCTGACCTACATCCGCCGGGATGGCAGCCGGTTCCCGGCGGTGGTGTCGGTGACGGCGTTGCGCGACGCCGCCGATGCCATCATCGGCTACCTGCTGATCGGCACCGACAACACCGCCCGCAAGCAGGTCGAGGAGGAGCGGACCAAGCTCGATCAGCGCCTGCGCGATCAGCACTTCTATACGCGCTCGCTGATCGAGTCGAACATCGACGCGCTGATGACCACCGACCCGCGCGGCATCGTCACCGACGTCAACAAGCAGACCGAGGCGCTGACCGGCTGCACCCGCGACGAGCTGATCGGCGCGCCGTTCAAGAACTACTTCACCGACCCCGGCCGCGCCGAGGCCGGCATCAACCGGGTGCTGAACGAGGGCAAGGTCACCAACTACGAGCTGACCGCCCGCGCCCGCGACGGCACGCTCACGCTGGTGTCCTACAACGCCACCACCTTTCACGATCGCGACCGGCGGCTGCAGGGCGTGTTCGTCGCGGCCCGCGACATGACCGAGCTGAAGCGGTTCGAGCAGACCCTGCAGCAGAAGAACGTCGAGCTCGAGGACGCGAGCCGCATGAAGTCCGAGTTCCTCGCCAACATGTCCCACGAGCTGCGGACGCCGCTGAACGCGATCATCGGCTTCTCCGAGGTGCTCCGCGACGGCCTGCTCGGCGAGCTCACCGAGCAGCAGCGCGGGTTCACCGGCGACATCTTCAGCAGCGGCATGCACCTGCTCGCGCTCATCAACGACATCCTCGACCTGTCGAAGGTCGAGGCCGGCAAGATGATGCTCGACCTGGCGCCGGTGGAGCTGGCGCCGCTGCTGGCGAGCAGCCTGGCGATCATCCGCGAAAAGGCCGGGACCCGGCACGTCCGGCTGCGGATCGAAGCCCCCGAGACGCTGGGCACGTTCGCGGCCGACGCCCGCAAGCTCAAGCAGATCGTCTACAACCTGCTCTCCAACGCGGTGAAGTTCGCGACCGAAGGCGGCGAGGTCACCCTGCGCGCCGAGCGGGTCCTGCGGTCCCAGGTCGGCAAGCTGCCGGGCCCGTGGGCCGGACGCAGCTACCCGCTGGCCGCCAGCGAGCACGCGGAGTTCGTCGCGCTCAGCGTCACCGACCGCGGCATCGGGATCTCGCACGACGGGCTGCAGCACCTGTTCAAGCCGTTCAGCCAGATCGACAGCGGCCTGGCCCGCAAGTTCGAGGGCACCGGCCTGGGCCTGGTGATGGTCAAGCTGCTCGCCGAGCTCCACGGTGGCACCGTGGCGGTGTCCAGCGCGGTCGACGTGGGCTCGTGCTTCACGGTGTGGTTGCCGCTGCGGGAGTCGGACGGCGAAGCCCGGGCGCCGGCCCGGTCCGTGACCCGTCCCATGCCTCGCGCCGACGCGCCGGTCGCGCTGGTGGTCGAAGACGACCTCAAGTCGGCCGAGCTGATCCGCGTCCAGCTCGAGGCCCAGGGCTTCACCGTGGTCCACGCCGCCTCGGCCGAGGCGGCGCTGACGCTCGCGGCCGAGCACGCGCCGTCGCTGATCACGCTCGACATCATGCTGCCCGACATGGATGGCTGGGAGTTTCTCGGGCGGATCAAGCAGGTGTCGGCGCTGCGCCACATCCCGGTCGTGATCATCTCGATCGTCGCGGACGGCGACAAGGGCATCGCGCTGGGGGCGGCCGCGGTCATGCAGAAGCCGATGTCGCGCCAGGAGCTGTACGAGTCGCTGGTCGAGCTCGGCCTGTTCCCGCCCGCGCCCGACCGCCCGCTCACGGTGCTGGTGGTCGACGACGATCCCGGCGCCATGGAGCTGGTGGTCATGCGGCTCCAGGGCCTCGCCAGCACCGTGCTGCGCGCCCGTGGCGGCCACGAGGCGATCGAGCTGGCCCGGCGCGAGCTGCCCGACCTGATCATGCTCGACCTGATGATGCCCGACGTGGACGGCTTCGACGTGGTCGAGGCGCTCACCGAGCATCCGTCCACCGCGCGCATCCCCATCGTGGTGCTCACCGCCAGGCGGGTCTCGGCCGAGGATCGGGCCCGGTTGAGCCCGCACGCCACGATCCTGGAGAAGGTCGCGCTCGACCGCGACCGGTTCCGGACCGAGGTCCAGCGGGCGCTGTTGGGCCGGTACGGAGTGCGGTGATGGCGACCATCCTGGTGGTCGAGGACAACGCCGCCAACCTGAAGCTGGCGATCCTGCTGCTGGAGACCGCCGGCCACGCGGTGCTCACCGCCACCACCGCCGAGACCGGGCTCACCCTGGCCCGCGAGCGGCAACCGCAGCTGATCCTCATGGACATCCAGCTGCCCGGCATGGACGGCCTGGCGGCGATCGGGCTGCTCAAGCGCGACGAGCGGACCCGGGCGATCCCGGTGATCGCGCTCACCGCGCTGGCCATGAGCGGCGACGAGGCGCGCATCCGCGCGGCCGGCTGCGACGGCTACATCGCCAAGCCGATCCGCTACCCGGAGTTCCTGGCCACGGTCGCGGCCGGCCTGGGGCAGCCATGAGGGCGCGCCCGGTCCCCCCGGAGCACCCGCCGCGGGTGCTGATCGTCGACAACGAGCGCCAGAACCGCCAGCTGCTGGTGATCATGCTCGCCCCGGAGGGCTTCGAGTTGGTGACCGCGGCCAGCGGGGCCGAGGCGCTCGCGATCGTGGTTGAGCACCCGCCCGACCTGATCCTGCTCGACGTCATGATGCCGGACCTGGACGGATATGCGGTGACCGCGGCGCTCAAGGGTGATCCCAGGACCACGAACATCCCGGTCATCATGGTCACGGCGCTCGACGATCGCGACGCCCGGATGCGCGGGCTCAGCGCCGGCGCCGAGGACTTTCTCAGCAAGCCGGTGGATCGCGCCGAGCTGTGCATGCGTGTGCGCAACCTGCTGCGGCTCAAGGCGTATGCCGACTACCACGATCGGTATGGCCAGATGCTCGAGGGCGAGGTCGGCTCGCGCACCGCTGATCTGATCGAGAGCGAGCGCCTGTATCGCTCGACCTTCGACGCGGCGCCGGTCGGCATCGTGCACGTCCACCTCGACGGCCGCTGGCTGCGGGTGAACCAGCGGCTGTGCGAGCTTCTCGGCTACCCGCGCGCCCAGCTGGAGAGCCCCGACGGTCAGCGCCTGGTCGGGTCGGAGGTGGTGGACGGCGAGGTCGCGGCCTTTGCCCAGATGGCGCTGGGCACCCTCGACCGCCACGTGCTCGACGAGAAGCGCTACCGCCGCCGCGATGGCAGCCTCGTGTGCGCGCGGGTCAACATGTCGGTCCACCGCGACGCGCGCGGCCAGGCCCAGCACTTCATCGTCGTGATCGAGGACATCACCGACCGGCGGTCGCTCGAGGCCCAGGTCCGGCAGGCGAGCAAGATGGACGCGATCGGGCGGCTGGCGTCCGGGGTCGCCCACGACTTCAACAACCTGCTGTCGGTCGTGCTGAGCTACAGCGAGCTGCTCGCCGCCGACCTCAAGGACGGCGATCCGATGCGCGACGACCTGATCCAGATCCAGGACGCCGGCCTGCGCGGGGTCGAGCTGACCCGGCAGCTGCTCGCGTTCAGCCGCCAGCAGGTGTTGCAGCCCAAGGTGGTGGACCTCACCGAGATCGTCGGGTGCATGCAGAAGATGCTCGGGCGCGTCCTCGGCGAGGACGTGGAGCTGACCGCCAGTGCGCCCGGGGCGCTCGGCAAGATCCTGGTCGATCCCGGCCAGATGGAGCAGGTGATCATGAACCTGGCAGTCAACGCGCGCGATGCCATGCCGCAGGGCGGCGCGCTCGCGATCGACACGGCCGAGGTCGAGCTCGACGAGAGCTACGCGGCCGATCACCCCGGCGCCCGGCCCGGTCCCCACGTCATGCTCGCGGTCCGCGACACCGGCTGCGGCATGGACGCGGCCACCCTGGCCCGGGTGTTCGAGCCGTTCTTCACGACCAAGCAGGTCGGCAAGGGCACCGGCCTCGGGCTCGCCACCGTGTTCGGGATCGTCCGGCAGAGCGGCGGGACGATCACCGTCCGCAGCGAGCCCGGCCGGGGCACGACCTTCAAGCTCTACTTTCCGATCGCCGACGCGGCCGCGGTCGACGCGCCCCCGGGCACGTCGATCGAGCGGCGCACGCTGCGCGGGTCGGAGACGATTCTGCTGGTCGAGGACGACGAGCGGGTGCGCAGCCTCGCCCGCACGATCCTGCGCAAGTACGGCTACGACGTGCTCGAGGCCTACAGCGCCGGCGATGCCTTCCTGCTGTGCGAGCAGCACGACGGGCCGATCCACCTGCTGCTGACCGACGTGGTCATGCCGCGCATGAGCGGCCGCGAGCTGGCCGAGCGCCTGGAGCCGCTGCGGCCAGAGATGAAGGTGCTCTACATGTCCGGGTACATGGACGATGCGATCGTGCGACACGGCGTGGGCGGGCCGACGGTGGCGTTCCTGCAGAAGCCGATCACGCCGGAGGCGCTGGCTCGGACCGTGCGGGAGACGCTGGGGCCGGTGGCGCCGGGCAGCGACCCGGGCTCGCAGCGCGGAGCCCGGGTGAAGGCGCCGGCCACGTAGCGGGGGGCATCGACGACGATGGGCGGCGGCGGCGGCGGTCGTCTGGATGGCGTGATGCGGGGAGCGGGAGCGGGAGCGGGAGACGGAGAGCGAGCGGGAGAGCGAGCGGGAGAAGGAGAAACGGCGCACGCGATTGGGGAGGCGGAAACAATCCGCCGATCACGACTCAATCCCGTTCGCCCTGAGCCGCGCGCCCGCAGGGCGCGCGGCTCAGAGGGCCCACGGCCACACGCCACGTGAGCGCGCCCAGCGTCACGCTCGTGATGCGAGCAGGCGGACCTGCCCTGGAGGCGGGGAGGGGCGAGGGGCCTGCACACCAACCTCGGAGATGACCCAGTGCAGAGAGACGACATGAACGAGCTGAACGCCGGCCCCAACCCGCCCTCCCCCTCCCCCGTCGCAGCCATGCAGCGCGGACGCGGCGGGCGAACCCGCGCCCGGACCACCTCGGGGAGCGCGGTCACCGACGCGGTCGCCAGCGCGACCGACGGTGGTGAGGAGTCAGGGAACAAGTTCGTGGCGCTCGACGTGAGCAGGGCGCTCATCCGCCAGCTGCGTCCCATCGTGGCGATGATCCGGCGCCACGACGCCGACCTGGCCAGGCAGCTGCAGCGCGCGGCGAGCAGCGTCCACCTCAACCTCAGCGAGTCACAGGG
>JBKJLC010000113.1:0-83683 GCA_046597055.1 Kofleriaceae bacterium
CCGGGACCGCCGTCCCGCCCCGGACCAGGTCGATCAACTGCGTCCGCTGATCAGTCGTGTACTGCGTGTAGTGCCTTCGCATGCCCGCAGCATCGACGGTCCGCTCGCGCCTTTCTCTGTGCGGTCCGTGCAGCGCCTACGATCTTGTGGAGCGGCTGCCGCAGCGCCTCCGGGCTGATCAGGTAGTCCTCCAGCTTCTTCATCTGCTGCCGAGACTCGCAGAACGGGCTGTCGCTGGCGATCGTCGCAATGCGGGCGGTGCTCACCAGACGGCGACGCTACCCAACCGCGATCGATCCGGACAGGCCTCCGACCGCCAACCGCCCGGAATCGATCAGCTTTCCGCGACCGCAAGAGATCCACACCCATTGCAGATGGCCCAATGCTCGTCGCCCAGCTGCGATACCACTATTGGTGCCCAACGCCTGAATTGAGCCGGCCCTCGAAGCGGGTTCGGCTTGAATGTATTGTTAGGCCGCGCGCGTGGACGCTGGAAGCTGCCCATAACTATTGCGATACGTCTTCCCGGGCTTTGGATGGGTGAACTTGATACTTGACCAAGTGGCATCGACGCTCAGGCAGGTACTCTCCACCAGTCCATGGCTGTAACCAATGCGAATGACATGTGGCAGGGAGAGATCAGAACCAAGCTGCTTGGCTTTTGGCCACGACACCCACAACATGCCAGTTCGCTTGAGATGACGAATGAGTGTAGGAAGTTTAATATCCATCTCGGACTGTGAAGTCGTAAATATATGGAGATAGTCGAACTCCCCACGCAATGTCTGGCTGGCAACGAGCTCAGGAAGCTTCATGGCCCCCAGTGCTGAAGCTGGAGCATTCCGGAAGAAAGCGCGCATCCCTTCCTTCAGTCCCATCTTTTGCGACACAGATCTCGACATGATTTTTCCAAGATCACCGCGGCGTTCGCGAAATAGTTCCATGGCCAGTCCATAGCTCCAGTGTTCAATCCTTGGAGTGGAGCCCGACCCTATTTCCTTCAGTGTCCTCAAAATAGGCATACTGCCCCATACCCTCGCCAATTGGCGTTTTTGGAACCAAAACCTTTCCGCCTGAGGCCTCAATGCGGCTAATCCATTCTTCAATAGAAGGCTCGGCGGAGAAGTAAACTCGAGAGCCACTATGGGATGGCGCATCTTCGGGCGCTTTGAATAGACAACCCTCCGTTCCAAAATTTGCAGTTTCTTTGTTGCCGGGAATTTTTGCGCGCTTCAAAGTCAAACCCGTGACGTTTTCGTAGAACTTCACTGCGCGGTCCATGTCACTAACGGGAATGTCGAACCAAACACACATTTTGTTCATGTCGTGATCTCCAAGCAATGACATTGCAAGGTTGCTTTGAACGGACGCGACGGAGCGTCGTGCGGCATCACCCTTGAGTTAAGCGGACAATAGTCGGTGCGACTATTGTTCCTCTTGAATGAGTAACAAGGAGACTTCCCGCCCTTGCGGTTGGCCGCTCGGTCGTTACGGACCATGATGGTTTCCTCCATCGGTACACCTGGAGGGGAAGTCTCCCATGCGCACTATAGCCATCGGCGTCGACTTGGCAAGATCAGCTTTTTCAACTGCGAATTAGACGGCGATGGCCGGGTTGTCCAGCGCAAGGATTTGCGTTGCGAGGAGTTTAGCATTTGGTTGGCTCAGCTCCCCGCCGGCACCGTCGTGGCCATGGAAGCTTGCAGCGGTGCTCTCCATTGGGCTCGGCGCTGCCTGGAACACGGACTGCAGCCGAAGCTGATAACCGCCCAGTTTGTCGAACCGTTCCGCAAGAGCCAGGCGGTCAAGAACGACCGCAACGACGCCGAGGCGATCGCCACCGCGGCCCACCAGGGCAACATGCGCTTCGTGCCAGTGGATGGGCAGGTCGCGCTGGGGCCCCGGCGTGCGACCGAGGTGCGCCGCGCTGATCCGGTTGCGCTCGCCCAGAGGCTCTCGACCTATGCCGGCCTCGGCGACCTGCGGCGCAGCGGCTACGCACCGCTCGTGTTCAGCACGACGGTCAGCTCGGGCATGCCCGGCTCTACGCCGGCGGCCGGACCGTCCTTGCCAGCTGCGACGGCGACCGCATCCGCCGGCACCTCGACGTCGCGCCCGCCACACCATGCTCACAGGTGAAGGCCACGGGCCACGGTTGCGCAGACCGCCGGCGGACGCCGCCTGGTCGTGCGCCCGATCGGCGCCAACTTCGAGGCCCTGATCACGACGATGGCCGGGATCTCGGAAGTGACGTGAGCTAATTTGGTCCGAGCTGGAGGTGATCGCGCGCAAGAACAGTCGCGGCGAAGCGCTGCTCACGTGCGACCGGGTACTGCAACCTACGCCCGAGGTACGGATTCGATGCGCAAGTTTCGCCGCCAGCTCGAAGAGTCGATGGCAACGTGGCGGGAGATCGTCGCCGCTGCGGTCAAGGCGGTCGGCTGATCGTCAGCCGCGGCTCGGCGAGCCGTCAGTCGTCGTCGAGGTGGACCGCGCGCTGGACGACGGCCTTGCCGAACTTGTCGCGCAGCTTGTCGAGGGTGTCGCCGAGGCGCTCGCCGCGGGCGCGCGCGGCCTCGTCGAGGCCGAGCTGGCGGGGGGCGTCGCGGGCCTCGAGGCCGGACGCGAACACGCCGCACAGGCGGGCGCGGTGGCCGGGCCGATCGGCGAGGTCGAACTGATCGAGCAGGGCGAACGCGATCCGCGCGATCACCCGGGCGTCGCTGGTCGGGTCGGGCAGGGTGTGGCGGCGGGTGAGCTGACGGAAGGCCGGCTTGCCCGCCGGCGCCCCGTAGCGCCCGGTGCCCGTTGCGCCGGACGAGCCACGGCCGTCAGAAGCGGCGGAAGGGTCACGCGATCCAGACGACCCGGTCGACCCGCCGCGATCGAGCACGGCCGACGAGCCCGAGCGCACCGACGACGAACCCGCCGGCGCGCCGCGGCGGTCGGCGAGGTCGTGCTTGATGACCACCGCGACCACGGTCGCGCGCAGCCCGGCCCGGCGCAGGCGCTCGGCGACCCGGTCGATCTGGTGGAGCAGGACGATCTCGAGATCGCCACGCTCCCACAGATCGTCGTCGAAGGTCTCCTGGTGGCCGATCGACACCGGCGCCCGCTCTGACTCGACCGGGCGCCAGTCTTCGCCGCGCGCCAGCGAGGCCAGCTCGCGCCCGGTGCCCGCACCCAGCCGCGCGCACAGCGACGCCTCGGGATAGCGGGCGACGTCGCCGATCGTGTGCAGGCCGATCGCGCGCAGCGATTCCAGCGTGACCGCGCCGACGCCGTACAGGCGGCCGACCGGCAGGGGGTGCATGAACCCGAGCAGGTCGGCGGGCTCGACCACGCGCAGGCCGTCGGGCTTGTCGATGTCGGACGCGATCTTGGCGGCCATCTTGATCGGCGCGACCCCGACCGAGGCGACCAGCGACAGCTCGGCGCGCACCCGCGCCTTGATCAGGGTAGCGACCTGGCGCGGCGGGCCGAACAAGCGCTCGGTGCCGGTGAGGTCGAGGAAGGCCTCGTCGAACGACAGTGCCTCGACCGCGGGTGAATAGTCGGCGAGGATCGCGAAGAACTGCCGCGATGCCTCGGCGTAGCGGTCCATGTGGATCTTGACGACGATCGCCTGCGGGCACAGCCGCAGCGCGATCGCCATCGGCATCGCCGAGGTGACGCCGAACGTGCGGGCCTCGTAGCTGGCCGCGCACACCACGCCGCGGCGGGCTGAGCCGCCGACCACGACCGGCTTGCCGCGCAGGCTGGGGTCGTCGCGCTGCTCGACCGACGCGAAGAACGCGTCGAGGTCGACGTGGAGGATCGTGCGAGGAGCCGACACGCGGCCCGAGCGTACTACCGGCCGGGCGGCGGCGACGCCGGTGACGTGGGCGCCGCGGGCGGGTTCGGCGCCTTGCGCAGCAGATCCTTCTTGCCACCGAGGACGATGATCGCCGCCGCCGCGAGCACGACCACGTAGGTCAGCCCGCCTGGGATCGGCTTCACCTCACCCCTGCGGAACTTGCGGACCTTCACGCGCGCGAAGCCGTGCAGGCCGAGGATCACGACCGCGACCAGCGTGACCTTGATGTGCAGCCACGCACCGGTGGTGAACTGGTTGGGGATGTCACCGAGCGCGCGCCACAGGCCGAACACCAGCGTGAGGGTCGCGCCGGCGTCCATGAGCATCGCCGCCTTGCGTTCCTGCCGGGTGAGCACGTCGCGGGCCGCGCCCTCGACCGCGCCGTGCACCCGCAGCAGCTGCAGCACGCTGACCAGCCCCGCGATCCACAGCGCGAAGCCGATGATGTGACCGATGCCCAGCCACTCTCTCAGGTCGAGGCTCATGTGCGCGTCATATCACGACCACGCCGGTGCGCCCGCCCCACGCGGGCGCGACTCACCCGGGCCCGAGCTCACAGGTGAATCGCGTGCCCCATGGCGGCCTCGCTGGCTTCCTTGATCGCCTCGGCGAAGGTCGGATGGGCGTGGATCGTGTAGACGAGGCTGTCGAGGTTGACCTCGGTCGCCTTGGCCAGGGTCAGCTCGGCGATGAGGTCGGTGACCGCCGGGCCGATCATGTGGGCGCCGACCAGGGCGCCGGTCTCGGCGTGCCAGAGCACCTTCACGAAGCCGACCGTCTCGCCGGCCGCCAGCGACTTGCCAAGCGGCCGCCACGGGAACCGGCCGACCTTGAGCGGGATGCCGCGCTCCTTGGCCTGGTCCTCGGTGAGCCCGAGCGACGCGATCTCCGGGTGACAGTAGGTGCAGGCCGGGATGGTCCCGTAGTCGACCGGGTGGGTCGGGTGGCCGGCGATCTGCTCGGCGACCTGCACGCCCTCGGCGCTGGCGGTGTGGGCCAGGCCGCGACCGATCACGTCGCCGATCGCCCACAGCCCGTCGCCGCACGCCAGCCGGTCGTCGACCTTGATGAACCCACGGTCGAGCGTGACGCCGTGGTGCTCGAGCCCGAGGTGCTCCGTGTTGGCGGCGATCCCGACCGCGGACAGCAGCACCTCGGCCTCGAGCGCGACCGGGGTCCCGCCGTCGCGTGGCTCGAGCGTGATCGCGACCTTGTCGCCCAGGTTCTTCGCGCTGGTCACCTTGTGGCCGAGGTACAGCTTCATCCCGCGCTTCTCGAACGCACGGCCGAGCTCCTTGGAGACCTCGGCGTCCTCGTTGGGGACCAGCCTGGGCAGGAACTCGATGATGGTCACCTCGACCCCGAGCGCACGGTAGAACGACGCGAACTCGACGCCGATCGCGCCGGCCCCGATCACCGCCAGCGACCGCGGCTGGTCGGGCAGGGTCATCGCCTTGCGGTACTCGATGATGCGCTGGTCGTCGAGGACGATGCCGGGCAGGCTCCGGGCCCGCGCGCCGGTCGCCAGCACGACGTGCTTCGTGCGCAGCACGCGGGTGCCGCCGGCGGTCAGGTCGACGTGGAGCTGGTGCGCTCCGGCGCCGGCGCGCGGCAAGAGTCGCGCGGTGCCGGCGACGTGCTCGATCTTGTTCTTGCGCAGCAGGAACGCGACGCCCTTCGAGATCTTCTCGGCGACGTCGCGGCTGCGCTTGATGATCGCGGGGAAGTCGGCGCGGATGTTCTCGACCGAGAGGCCGAACTCCTTGGCGCGGTGAAACAGCTCGAGCACCTCGGCCGAGCGCAGGAGCGCCTTGGTCGGGATGCAGCCCCAGTTGAGGCAGATCCCGCCGAGGCTCTCGCGCTCGATGCAGGCGACCCGCAGGCCGAGCTGGGCGGCCCGGATGGCGGCGACGTAGCCGCCCGGTCCCGACCCGATGACGACGACGTCCAGCTCCTGGGCGTCAGGTGCAGGCGCAGCGGCAGGCGCGGTCATCGGTTCCTCACAGGGCGAGAGACTCGGGGTGCTCGAGCTGTTCGATCAGCACGCCGAGGAACTTTGCGCCCAGCGCGCCGTCGATCACGCGGTGGTCGCACGACATCGTCACCGTCATGCGCTTGCCGACCACGATCTGACCATCCTTGACCACCGGCTCCTCGACCAGGCCGCCGATCGCCAGGATCCCGGCCTCGGGCGGGTTGAGGATCGCGGTGAACCGCTCGATCTGGAACATGCCCAGGTTCGACACCGTGAAGGTCGAGCCGGTGATCTCGTGGACCTTGAGGCCGCGGGTCTTGGCGCGCTTGGCGAGGTCCGCGATCTCGGCGGCGATGCCGCCCAGGCCCTTGAGGTCGGCGTCGCGCACGACCGGCGTCACCAGGCCGTCCTCGATCGCGACCGCCACGCCGACGTGGACCCGGTGGAACTTGCGGATCGCGTCGCCGATCCAGGCCGCGTTGCAGTCGGGCACCCGGCGCAGCGCGAGCGCCACGCCCTTCACGATCAGATCGTTGACCGAGATCTTGCCGCGGTCGCCCATCAGCCCGTTGAGGCGGGTGCGGAACCCGAGCAGCGGCTCGGGATCGAACCGGCGCATCAGGTAGAAGTGCGGGACGTCGCGCTTGGCCTCGGTCAGGCGCGCGGCGATCCGCTTGCGCATGTTGGAGGCGGGCACGTCGATCCAGTCGCCGGGGGCGTCGCCGTGCGCGACCGGGGTGACCGCGGTGCTGCGGGCCGACGGCACCATCGCGGTGCCGGCGCCGGCCTCGATCGCCTCGGGCTCGGCGTCGTCCGCGGGCTCCGGCTCGGGCGCGGCCAGGGCGCTCGCCGGACCCGCTTCGGCGGCGGCCTTCACATCGCGCTCGACGATGCGGCCACCGGGGCCGGTGCCGGTGACGGTGCGGAGATCGATGCCGTGCTCGATCGCGAGGGTCTTCGCCAGCGGCGAGGCCAGCAGCCGGCCCTTGCCGTCGGACGAGGACGACGCAGCGGGCGTCGGCTCCTTCGCCGGCGCCTTGGCGGCCTCGGCCTTGATCGGCGCCGCCTTCGCGGGCGCGGCCTTGGCGGGCGCCGGGGCCGCCTCCGCCTTGGCGGGCGCCGCAACTGGCGCGGCCTTGGCGGGCGCCGCCGGTGCACTGGTTGCCTGACCGCCGGCAGGGGCCGGGGCCGCCGCCGGGGCCGCGCTACCGCCGCCCTGGGCCTCGGCGATCAGCGCGGCGACATCTTCGCCAGCCTTGCCGAGGATCGCGACCGGCGCGCCCAGCTTGACCGTCTCGCCCTCCTTCACGAGGAACTTGAGGAGCGTGCCCTCGTCCTCGATGTTGAAGTCCATGTTGGCCTTGTCGGTCTCGACCTCGGCGACCAGGTCGCCGGGCGTGACCGCATCGCCCTCCTTCTTCACCCACCGCACCAGCACCCCTTCTTCCATCGTGGGTGACAGTTTCGGCAGTCCGATGATCTGGGCCATGGCTTCTCCTGCAACCTAGACGAGATAGAGGGCGCGCTTGACCGCGGCGACGACGTCCTTGACCTGCGGCTGGACCTCGTCCTCGAGGTTCTTGGCGTAGGGCATCGGGACGTCGTCGGACGTGACGCGCTCGATCGGCGCGTCGAGATGGTCGAGGCAGTGCTTCTGGACCTGGTACGCGATCTCGGCGCCGAAACCGGCCACCGGCCAGCCGACCTCGACGATCACGCAGCGGCCGGTCTTGCGTACGCTGTTGGCGATGATCTCGACGTCGAGCGGGCGCAGCGTGCGCGGGTCGACCACCTCGCACTCGATGCCCTCGGTGGCGAGCACCTTGGCGGCCTCGAGGCACAGCAGCACCGGGCGCGACCACGCGACCAGGGTGACGTCCTTGCCGTCGCGCTTGATGTCGCCCTTGCCGAGCGGGATCACGTAGTCGTCCTCGGGCACCTCGCCGGTCACGCCGTAGAGGGTCTCGCCCTCCATGAACACGACCGGGTTGTTGTCGCGGATCGCCGACTTCAGCAGGCCCTTGGCGTCGTACGGCGACGACGGCATCACGACCTTGAGGCCGGGCACGTGCGCGTAGAACGACTCGAGCGCCTGCGAGTGCTGCGAGCCGACCTGCACCGCCGGGCCGCTCGGGCCGCGGAAGACGATCGGCACGTTGAACTGCCCGCCGCTCATCTGGAAGATCTTGGCGGCGTTGTTGATGATCTGATCGATCGCGACCAGCGAGAAGTTGAAGGTCATGAACTCGATGATCGGCCGCAGGCCGACCATCGCGGCGCCGACGCCGATGCCGGCGAACCCCATCTCGGCGATCGGCGCGTCGACGACGCGACGCTCGCTGAAGCGCTGCAGGAGCCCCTGGGTCACCTTGTAGGCGCCGTTGTAGTGGCCGACCTCCTCACCCATGATGAAGACGCTGGCGTCGCGCTCCATCTCCTCGCGCATCGCATGATTCAAGGCTTCGCGGTAGCTGATGACCGGCACGGTCACTCCTTCGTCACGTAGGACTTGTAGTCGTCGGCGGGCGGACTCTCCTCCGCGAACTTCACGGCGTCGTCGATCTCGGCCCTGACCTCGGTCTCGAGCCCGTCGAGCGCCTCCTGGGTCATGCCGAGCTCGAGCAGGCGCGTGCGCGACCGGCCCAGCGGATCGCGGCGCCGCCACTCCTCGACCTCGTCCTTGGTGCGGTAGAGGCCGGGGTCGGACATCGAGTGGCCGCGGAAGCGGTAGGTCACCACCTCGACCAGGGTCGGCTCGCCGGTCTCGCGCGCCCGCGCCACCGCCTCGGCGATCCGGCGCTTCACCTTGATGACGTCGTCGCCATCGAAGCGGTCGCGCGCCATGCCGTGGGCGACCGCGCGCATCGACACGTCCTCGACCGCGAGCGAGCGGTAGAGCGGCGTGCCCATCGAGTACTGGTTGTTCTCGCAGATGAGGACGATGGGCAGCTTCCACAGCGCGGCCAGCGACAGGCCCTCGGCGAAGCCGCCGATGGTCGACGCGCCCTCGCCGAAGAAGCACAGCGTGACCCGGCCGTCACGCCGGTACTTCGATGCGAACGCGGCGCCCGCGGCCAGCGGCACGTGGCCGCCGACGATGCCGTAGCCGCCGAGGAAGTTGGTGCGCTGATCGAACAGGTGCATCGAGCCGCCGAGGCCCTTCACCAGCCCGGTCTTCTTGCCGTAGAGCTCGGCCATGATCGGCCGGGCCGGGACGCCCTTGGCGTAGGCGTGGCCGTGCTCGCGGTAGGTCGCGACCACGTAGTCATCGGGGCGCAGGTTGGCGATCGCGCCGGTGCACACCGCTTCCTGTCCGATGATCAGGTGGAGGAAGCCGCCGATCTTGCCCTGCGAGTAGGCCTTGGCCGAGGCTTCCTCGAGCCGACGGATCGCGAGCATCTGGCGGTAGAGCGGCGCCAGCTCCTCGACGGTGGTCTGCGGCGCCTCGTCGTCGACCTCGATCCGGGACGAGTCGGGCGACGGAACCCGGACGGTTTCGGGTGGGGACATGGGCGGCGACCATAGCCACACTGAGGCGAGGTCGCCACCTTCCGGCCCGCGGAATCATGATGCGTTTCGCAACGCTCGCGAAACCGCGCGGTGCCGGTCGCAGCTCAGCGGAGCAGCGACAACCGCACGACGCCGTCGCTGCTGACCACGCCGCGCTCGGTGTCGAGCGCCGCGCCCGACGAGCCGTACGCCGACACCGTGGCCTCGGTGAAGCCGAGCGGCAGCTTGTCGAAGAAGAACGAGCCGACCGCGCACGGAACCGGTCGGACCGTGAAGGTCTCACCGGTGGTCGGATCCGAGACCGTCACGTCGAGCTCGGACACGCCCACGCACGCCCCGGGCTGATCGGTCGTGAGGCCCTGCACGGTCCACTCGATGCGCATCGTGCGGGTCTCGGCCGCGCAGGCGCCGACCCGGGTGCACGTGAGCCCGCCGCAGTCACTGTCGATCCGGCACTCGTCCCCGCCCGCCGACGTGAAGCACCCGGCAGCGGTCACCGCCAGGACCCCCACGAGCATCGACGAGACGGTGGCGCGACGCACGTCGGGCAATATAGCAGCAAGCGCGTGCGCTGGCATCACCTCGTATGGACGTCGTCGTCACCGGCGTCAGCGACGCGCGAGCCGCGTGTAGACGACGAACGTCGCGGCCAGGGCGAGGCATACGCCTGACACCACGCCCCACATCAGGAGGTGGCGGTGGCCGACCGCATCGAACAGCAGGCCGCCCAGCAGCGGGCCAAAGGCGACGCCGAGCATCTGGACGAACCCGACCAGCCCGAAGCTCTTGCCCAGCCGGGCCGCGTCGCCACTCTCGGCCGCGGCGCTCTGGTGGGCGGGCGCGAACAGCACCTCGGCCATCGTGATGACCGCGATCGCGGCGGCGACGGTGGCGAACCCGGTGGCCAGCCCGATCAGGCCGAAGCCGGTGGCGAACAGCATGGAGGCGATGACCAGCGCGGCGCTGGTGCCGAGCCGCCGGATCGCGCCGAGCGCCGGCCACTGCATCAGCAGCACCAGCCCGCCGTTGATCGCGTAGATCAGGCCGATATCGCGCTTGTCGAGGTGAAGCTCGTCGGCGAGGTAGATCGCGAACACCGAGAACATCTGGGTGTGCGCCAACGCGAACAGGAACGTGCCGACCAGCAGGGCGAGCAGCGGTGGCTGGCCGAGCGCGTCGCGCAGGCCGTCGCGCAGGCGGACCCGCTCCAGCGTCGCGTGATGCTCGACCGGACGAGGATCGGTGACCGTGCGGGTGGTCCACGCCGCGGCCAGCAGGCCGGCCGATGCGAAGAAGAACACCGCGCCGTACTCGAGGTACTGAGCGAGGATGCCGCCCATCGCGGGCCCGATCGCCCAGCCGAGGTTGGTGCCCATCCGCTGCAGCCCGAACGCGGCCACCCGCTGGTCGGGCCGCGACAGGTCGGCCACCAGCGCGTACGCGACCGGCTCGAAGCAGCCGCGCAGGGCCGAGCTGGCGACGAAGTTGAGGGCGAGCGACCACATCGGCGCGTGCAGCAGGATCTGCACGCCGAGCAGCGCGATCACGAAGGCGCGGATCGTCAGCGATCCGGTGATGATGGGCCGGCGGCCGATGCGGTCCGACAGCTCGCCGGCCCAGGCGTTGGTCGCCGACTGAGCGAGATTCGCGATCAGCGCCAGCGCCCCGTACAGCGCCGCCGAGTAGCCGCGCTCGTCGACGACATAGATGCCGAGAAACGACATCACCAGCGACAGCCCGACGGTGTTGACCGCGCGGGCCCAGGCGATCTGCCAGATGCGGCGGTCGAGCTCGGCCCAGGCGCGGAACCGACCCCGACCCGGCGAAGAGACTGCCATCGCGCACGCTTTCGTAGCACGCCGGGCTGGGGTAGGGTGCGCCGCGATGCGCACGCGGCTCCTCCGCGAATACAGGTTCGAGGCCGCCCACTTCTTGCCCCGGGTGCCCGAGGGGCACAAGTGCGCGCGCATGCACGGCCACAGCTACCTGGTGGTCGTCGTGATCGAAGGCGAGATCGATCCCGAGCTCGGCTGGGTCATGGACTTCTCCGCGATCGACGAGCACGTGCTGCCGCTCACGCGCACGCTCGATCACCGGGTGCTCAACGAGCTCGACGACCTGGCCAACCCGACCAGCGAGCTGCTCGCGGTCTGGCTGTGGGATCGGATCCGACCGTCGTTGCCGCTGCTGGTCGAGGTCCACGTCGCGGAGACGCCGACCTCCCGCTGCGTCTACCAGGGCCGGACCTGACGTGAAGCTCCGGGCGCTGACGATCAACCTCTGGGGATTGTCGGCGCCGCTCGAGCGGCGGCTGGCGCTGGCCGCGCGTCAACTGGCCGCGCTCGCGCCCGACGTGCTCGGCGTGCAGGAGGTGCAGCCCTGGGGCGACACGACCACCGCGCACCGGCTCGCCGCCGGGCTCGGCTACCAGGTCGCGTTCGCGCCCGCGCTCCTCTGGGAGGCCGGCGCGTGGGGGCCGGGCACGCCGGCGGGCGAGGAGGGCGTCGCGATCGTGTCGCGCTGGCCGATCGTCGAGCAGCGGGTGGTGCGGCTGCCCGAGGCGCGGCCGCTCGAGGCCCGCGTGCTCCTGTCGGCGCGGTTGGCGACCCCGGCCGGCCCGATCTGGTTCCACACCACCCATCTCCACTACCGCCTCGACGACGGCGTCGCGCGCGAGGCCCAGGTGCTGGCGATCGACGCTGCGATCCGCGGGTGCGGGCGCGGCAACGACGACGCGCCGCAGATCCTGTGCGGCGATCTCAACGCGACCCCGGACTCCGACGAGATGCGGTTCCTGCGCGGGCTCACCACCCTCGGCGGGCGCCGCACCCACTTCCAGGACGCGTGGCTGCGCCGCCACCGCGAGGCCGAGGCCGGCGACGGCCCCGCGCAGGGCATCACGTGGTCGTCGGACAACGAGCACACCCGCCCCCTGCGCTCGCTCGACCTCGATCGCCGGATCGACTACGTCCTGGTCACCACCCGCAAGAAGGACGGGCGCGGCACCATCCACGACTGTCGGGTGGTCCTCACCGAGCGCGAGGGTGAGGCCGAGCACGCGATCTGCGCGAGCGACCACTACGGCGTCATGGCCGACGTCCAGATCGGACCCATCGCATGAGCTTCGCCACCGCCTCGCAGATCGTGGCCGCCGGCGACGGCGAATTCACCTGGGACGTCCCCGACGGCTGGCAGCAGGGCAAGGGCGCCTTCGGCGGCCTGGTCCTCGGCGCGATGGCGCGGGCGATGGAGGCGCGCGAGGCCGATCGCGCGCGCCGGCTGCGCACGCTCAGCGGCGAGCTGTGCGGCCCGATGCTGACCGGCGCCACCGCGATCACCGTGCGGGTCCTGCGCCGCGGCCGTGGCACCACCTACCTCGAGGCCCACGCCCGCCAGGCCGGCGCGGTGGTCGCCCGGGCCAGCGCGCTGCTGGCCGACGCGCGGCCGCCGACGGTGGCGTCGATCACCGCGCCCCAGCCGATGCTGCCGCCGTGGGCGGAGGTGCCGGTCACCGCGATGACCGCGGCCAGCCCGCGCTTCACCACGAACTTCGAGTACCGCTCGCTCGGCGACCTGCCGTTCGCCGGCGGCGCCGAGCCGATCTGCGACGGCTGGCTGCGCGACCCGGCGCCGCCCGCGCAGCTCGACGCGGCCGCGGTCATCGGCCTGCTCGACGCCTGGTGGCCGTGCGCGCTGGTGGTCGAGCCGGCCCCGCGCGGCATGGCCACCGTCGCCTTCACCGCCCAGCTGCTGGTCGATCCGGCCACGCTCGATCCGGCCGCGCCGTTCGCGTACGTCGCCCACCTGGCCGGCACCGCCGACGGCTTCTCGGTCGAGCTGCGCCACCTCTGGCAGCGCGGCGTGCTGGTCGCGCTCAACCAGCAGACGTTCGCCGCGCTGTAGCCGCGGCACGCTGGTGGACGGTCGGGTCCACCTCCTCACGTGACAGCCTGGCTGACCGGGGCGACGACCGGCGGGCCGGCGCTGTCTGCTACACCTCCCGCCATGACGCCGGAGCAGCCCGTCCCTCGCTTCTTCCTCGGACTCATGATCGCGGCGGGCGTGCTGCTGGTTCTGGTGATGAAGCCGATCTTCACCGAGCTGTTCCTCGGGGCGGTGCTCGCCGGCGTGCTGTGGCCGTCGCAGCAGTGGCTCGCGGCGCGGGTCCGGCGCCGCGGGGTCGCGGCCGGCCTGCTGTGCGCCGCGCTGTTTCTCGCGCTGATCGGGCCGGTCGCGGCCATCGCGACCTTCATCGTCACCGACGGCAGCGAGGGCGTGCGGTTCGTGTCGGACGCGGTCCGCAGCGAGGAGGTCGGCAAGCTGGTCGAGTTGCTGCCCGCGTCGTCGCAGCAGCAGGTGCGCCAGACGATCGCGGAGCTCCCGACCGACCTCGGCGGCCTGGCCGGGGAGCTCGAGGGACGCCAGGGCGAGGCGGCCGCCGCGGTCGGTGCCGCCGTGGCGGCGACGGGCTCGTTCGCGTTCCACGCGGTCTTGATGTTCATCGCGCTGTTCTTCCTGCTGGTCCACGGCGACCGGTTCGTCGCGTGGCTCGACACGGTCGCGCCGCTGCCGCGCGGCCACACCCACGAGCTGCTGGCGACGTTCAAGCAGGTGTCGATCGCGGTGATCTTCTCGGCGGTCGTCACCTCGGCCGTCCAGGCGGCCGCGGCGCTGGGCGGCTACCTGATCGCCGGCGTGCCGAACCCGATGTTCTTCGGCCTGGTCACGTTCTTCGTAGCGTTCATCCCCGCGGTCGGCGCCGCGTCGGTGTGCCTGGTGGCGGCCGGGCTGCTGCTGGTCACCGGCCACCCGTACATGGCGATCTTCCTCGCCGCGTGGGGCGTCGTGATCGTCGGGCTGGTCGACAACATCGTGAAGCCGCTGCTCATCCGACGCGGCCTCGAGCTCCACGGCGGCGTGGTGTTCTTCGCGCTGCTCGGCGGCCTCGCGGCCTTTGGCGCCATCGGCCTCATCATCGGGCCGCTGGTCGTGGCGTTCTTCCTGGCGCTGCTGCGCATCTACCACCGCGAGTACACCCCTGGCGATCAGCGGGTGGCACCGGTGCCGGGCCTGCCCGGCGACGCGTCGGCCCAGCCACCGGCGCCTGCGCCTTGACCCGGGCGGTCCCCGACGGCTGGCAGCCGGGCAGGCGCGTCGTGCCGGTGTCGGAGGGCGCACGGTGGCACGGCGGGTGCGGACGGGCTGACATCGGCGGATGTTATGAACCGGCCATGGAACGGTCACGGCTCGGAACGGTTGCGGTCCTCGCGCTCGCGCTCGCCAGCTGCGCGCGGGCCGCGGTGGCACCGCCGCAGCGGTCTTCGACCACGGTCACCGAGGGCTGGTGCGTGCCCGGGCAGCCGTGCTGGCCGGCCGCAGCCGCCTGGCAACGACTCGGTGCCAGCCTGACCGGAACGCTCCAGATCCCACAGTCGCCGCTGGTGCCGTGTCAGCAGGACGCGACCAGCGCGGCATGTGCCAGCGCGCTCGCCGGCCTGAAGAATCCGTTTGCGGTCCAGGACCAGGTCGCGGGCACGCAGTCGACGGGCTGGCTCGGCGCTTGGACCGCGACGCCGAGCGCGTACGCAATCGCCGCGGCCGGCCCCGACGACATCGTCGCGGCGGTGAACTTCGCGCGCGAGCACCGGCTCCGGCTGGTCATCAAGGGGACCGGCCACGACTACCTCGGTCGCTCCAGTGCGCCCGACTCGCTGCTGGTGTGGACTCACCCGATGCGCCGGGTGACCAGCCACGACGCGTTCGTCGCCGCCGGCTGCCCGGCGACCCAGCCCGGCGTCCCGGCGGTCACGGTCGAGGCCGGGACCCGGTGGCTCGAGGCCTACCAGGAGGTCACCGTGAAGCGCGGGCGCTACGTCCAGGGCGGGGGCTGCACCTCGGTGGGCGCCGCCGGTGGGTTCCTCCAGGGTGGCGGTTTCGGCAGCTGGTCCAAGAAGTACGGGACCGCGGCGGCGAGCATGCTCGAGGCCGAGGTGGTCATTGCCGATGGCCGGCGCCTGGTCGTCAATGCCTGCCAGCACGCGGATCTGTTCTGGGCGCTGCGCGGCGGCGGCGGCGGCACCTTCGGGGTCGTCACCCGCGTGACCCTCATGACGCACGAGCTGCCCTCGCACTTCGGCCTCGTCTTCGGCAGCATCACGGCCACCAGCGACGCCGCCTTCCAGGAGCTGATCGCGCAGTTCCTCGGGTTCTATCGCGAGCACCTGAGCGACGAGCACTGGGGTGAGCAGGTGCGGTTCCAGGGCGACAACTCGATCCAGCTGTCGCTCGCGTTCCAGGGCATGAGCGCGCGGGAGGCCGAGGCGGTCTGGCGTCCGCTCAGGACCTGGGTCGAGGCCCGGGCCGATCGCTTCACGATGCAGACCGCTGTCTTCGACATGCCGGGCACGAAGATGTGGAACCTCGACTATTTGAAGGAGAACTTCGCCGCCGGCGTGCGGGTGGATCCCCGGCCGGAGCAGCCGACCCAGCGGTTCTGGTGGACGGGCGACGAGGACCAGGTCTCGACCTACTGGTACGCGTACCACTCGCGCTGGATCCCGCTCGAGCGGTTCGAGGGCACCGCCGCGGCCGTCTTCGCGACCGCGCTGTTCGAGGCGTCGCGCCGCTGGCCGGTCGCGCTCCACTTCAACAAGGGGCAGGCCGGGGCCTCGGCCGACGCGATCGCGCGCGGCCGCCAGACCTCGGTGAACCCGGCGGTCTACCGCGCGGCCGCGCTCGCGATCATGGCGACCGGCGAGGACCATCTGCCCGGCGTGGCCGGGCGCGAGCCGGATCTCGTCGAGGGCGCCGCCGCCAAGGCCAAGGTCGATGCGGCGGCGCAGATCATCCGCGCCGCGACCCCCGAGGCCGGGACCTACGTCAACGAGGCCGACTACTTCGAGCCGGACTGGCAGCGCACGTTCTGGGGCGAGCACTACCCGCGGCTGCTGACGATCAAGCGCGCGTACGATCCCGACGGGCGGTTCCACTGTCATCACTGCGTGGGAAGCGAGCGGGATCGCGGACCTGACCGGTCCACACCGCCAGGCCGACCTTGAGCGCGACCGTCAGCACCAGCAGGCCGAGCGCCCAGATGCCCGCGGTGATCTTCCACTCGGTCAGGGTCGGCGTGTACTCGACCAGCTCGTGCAGGGTCGACGGCACGAAGCCCGGCACGATCAGGCCCATGCCCTTCTCGAGGTAGACCCCGACGAACGCGCAGCCGCACGCGGCCAGGAGCACCCGCTTGCTGGTCCGCGCCTGCGGCAGGTACAGCAGCAGCGCCGACGTGAGGTTCAGCGCCACCGCGGTCCAGATGTACGGCACCAGCGCGTGCTTGCCGTGGCTGCCGAAGAACAGGTACTCGACCGACGCCGCGTGGGCGCCACCGCTGTAGAGCGCGGTGAACAGCTCGGAGCCGAGCATGAACAGGTTGACCGGCACGGTCACTCGCATGATCCGCGACAGGGTCCGGATCGGCCCGTCGCCAAAGGTCAGCCGGCCGCTCCAGCGCACGACCTCGAGCAAGATGATCACGAACGCGGGCCCGCTGATGAACGCGGTGGCGAGGAAGCGCGGCGCCAGCAGCGCGGAGTTCCAGAACGGCCGGCCGCCCAGCCCCTGGTAGAGGAACGCGGTCACCGTGTGGATCGAGATCGCCCAGAAGATCGAGAGGAACACGAAGGGCAGGTACCAGCGGCGGCGCGGCGTGCGGCCCAGGTAGCGCTGGTAGATCAGGTAGCCGGCGATGTGCAGGTTGAGCAGCAGGTAGCCGTTCAGCACCAGCACGTCCCAGGTCAGCATCGACACCGGCCAGTGGAACCGGCCGATGCCGGGGATGATGTGCCACATCCGATCGGGCCGGCCCATGTCGACCACGATGAAGCCCAGGCACACCACGATCGCCGCGATCGCCAGCAGCTCGCCGATGATCACGACGTCGTGCATGTCGTGGTCGTCGTAGAGGTAGGCCGGGATGACCATCATCACGGCGCCGGCGGCGAGCCCGACCCCGAACGTGAAGTTGGCGATGTACAGGCCCCACGACACGTGGTCGGACAGGGCGGTCACCTGCATGCCGTGGAGCAGCTGGTGGCCCCAGCCGTTGAGGCCGACCAGGGCGATCGCGGTCAGGAGCGTCATCCACGCGTAGAAGCGCCACGATCCGGAGAACGCGAGCACGACCACCCGGGCGAGGAACCGCAGGTAGGTCAGCGGGGCCGGCGCGCGGGGCGCGGGCGTGACCGGGAGCTGGACGAGCCGGGCAGGGTCGCTCATGGGGGATCACTCGTCGAAGAAGTAGAAGAAGCGGGGGCGGGTGCCGAGCTCTTCCTTGAGGACGTAGACCCGCTTGTGCTCGAGGACCCAGCGGATCTCGCTGGCCGGGTCGAGCAGGTTGCCGAACACGCGCGCGCCGGTCGGACACGCCTCCAGGCACGCGGGCAGGAGGCCCTTGCGGGTGCGGTGCAGACAAAAGGTGCACTTCTCGACCACGCCCTGCGGGCGGATGCGGTTCGACAGGTAGCCCTGCTGCGGGTTGATCTCCTCGGGTGGGATCACCGGGGGCTTCCAGTTGAAGCGGCGCGCGTGATACGGGCAGGCCGCCTCGCAGTAGCGACAGCCGATGCACCAGTCGTAGTCGACGACGACGATGCCGTCCTGCTCCTTCCAGGTCGCCTCGACCGGGCACACCGTCACGCACGGCGCGTCGTCACACTGGTGACACTGCACCGGCATGTAGAACTTGCCGGGGGCCGGGACCGCGTGGTCGTACTCGACCTGACCCTTCTCCATGTCGAACGAGCCCTGCTCCATCTCGAGCACGCGGATGTACGAGTTGTTGGTCGCGCGATCGTGGTTGTTCTCCTGGTGGCACGCCTCCGCGCACTTCCGGCACCCGATGCAGGCACTGAGGTTCAGTGCGTAGCCGAACGACACCCCCGCTTGCGCTGGGATGTCCTCGACCTGGACCTCGACCCCGTACGTTTCTTTCGTTTCGGCCTCGATCCGCCGCAAGATCTGCGCGAGCTCCTCGGCCGACAGCTCCTTGTAGTGCTTGCGGAGGACCTCGTCGAGGGAGAGCCCGGCGGCCCACTGCGCGACCGGGGCCCCGGCGTAGGCGAACGCCCCGCCGCCGAGGGTGGCACCGACGACCTTGAGCGCGACGCGACGAGTTGGACTGGTCATCAGTGGGATCCAATGGGCTTGCGAAGGGTGAGCCCGCGATCGCGGGGTGCCAGCACGGGCCAGGTCGGCTGGAACCTGGGCGTGTGCGGATCGTGGCAGTCGACGCAGTGATTGCGCGTTCGGCCACCGACCGAGAGGTCCCAGTGGCCGGTCATCCCACCGTGTGAGCCCCGGTCGTAGTCGCGTGCCTGCGGCCCATGGCACTGCCGACACAAGACGATCGCGTCGCGCAGGGCGACCGCGGTGCCGTCGGCGCGGTGCAGGCTGCGCGGGTCCCCGGCGACGTGGCACGAGCCGCAGCTCAGCGCGCCGTGGGCGAACTGCAGGCCCTGGTGGAACTGATCCAGCTCGGCCGTGCTCGTCGGCAGCGGGGTCGCGGCGCGCAGGGAGTGGCAGGTGACGCACGCGATCCGCAGCGGTCGGCCCAGGGCGTCGACGTCGCCGGTCGCGAGGCTGGTGAGGCGCGGCGGCTGGTGGATCTCGACCGCACCGGTCGCCACGCCCGGCGGCGGACGGAGCGGGTGGGGCTGATCTTGCCCGCAGCTGGCGAGCAGGACGGCCGCGATCGCGGCGACACGAGGCGAATGCACGCCGCGACCCTCTGCACCTCCTGCGCCATGGCGTCGGGCGGCGATCGGGCCTGCGTCTTGCTTCAGCGACCCGCCATGGTCGTCAGTGCCCTCGTGCTCACGTTGACGTCGGAGCCCGCGCAGCGCGCGCGGACCCTGGCCCACCTCGCCGCCGATCCGCGGCTCCTCCTGGGCGAGGCGGTCCGCGACCGGCTCCCGGTGGTGGCGGAGGCCCCGACCGCGGCCGACGGCGCCGCGATGTTCGAGGCGCTCGGCACCACCGAGGGGGTCGTGACCATCGACGTGGTCGCGATCGACTTCGCGGAGGAAGCGTGATGGATCGCCGCGACTTCCTCCGGACCACCGCGATGGCGGCCGCGACCGCGGCCGCCGCCCGCCTGGCGTTCCACGACGACGCCGCGGCCCAGCCGCGCACCGACGGCGGGGTGACCTGGGACAAGGCGCCGTGCCGGTTCTGCGGGACCGGCTGTCACGTCCAGGTCGGGGTCAAGGGCGGCAAGGTGGTCGCGATCGCCGGCGACCAGAAGGCCGAGGTCAACAAGGGTCTGCTGTGCGTGAAGGGCTATCACGTCGGCCTCGCGCTCTACGGCAGCGACCGCCTGACCCAGCCGCTGCTGCGCAAGAACGGCAAGCTCGAGCCGATCACGTGGGAGCAGGCGCTCGACGTGGTCGCCGATCGGATCATGGCCAACCCGGCCGGCTTCGCGATCTATGGCAGCGGTCAGTGGACGATCCCCGAGGGCTACGCGGCGCAGAAGCTGATCAAGGCCGGCATCGGCAACAACCAGATCGATCCCAACGCGCGCCTGTGCATGGCGTCGGCGGTGACCGGGTTCCTGTCGACCTACGGCGTCGACGAGCCGGCCGGCTGCTACGACGACCTGGATCGCTGCGACGTCCTCCTGATGTGGGGCAACAACCCGGCGGAGATGCACCCGGTGCTGTTCTCGCGGGTGATCGACCGGCGCGCCCGCGGGGAGAAGGTGGTGCTGATCGATCTGACCACGCGGCGCACCCGGACCAGCGGGTTCTGCGATCGCACGATGATGTTCAAGCCCAACAGCGATCTCGCGATCGCCAATGGCATCGCGCACCTGTTGCTGGAGCGCGGCACCTGGGATCGGGACTTCGTCGCGAAGTACTGCAACTTCCGCCAGCGCACCGATCCGCCCACGCTCGACGGCACCGCGATGACCTTCGACCAGTACCGGCAGGCGCTGGCCGAGTACACGCCGGCCCGGGTCGAGGCGCTGTCGGGGGTGTCCGCGGTCGACCTGGGGTATCTCGCCGACCTGTTCGGCGACCGCACCCTGCGCATCACCAGCCTGTGGTGCATGGGGATGAACCAGCACACCCGCGGGACCGCCATCAACGACCTGGTCCACGGCGTCCACCTGCTGTCCGGCCACTTCGGCAAGCCCGGCGATGCGCCGACCAGCCTGACCGGGCAGCCGTCCGCGTGCGGCACCGTGCGCGAGGTCGGCACGCTGGCCCATGGCCTGCCCGGCGGGCTGGTGGTCACCAAGGACGAGCACCGCAAGGAGGCCGAGGCGATCTGGAACCTGCCGGCCGGCCGGATCGCGGCCAAGCCCGGCTACCACACGGTCGAGATGTGGAAGCGCTTCTCGACGCCGAAGGACCAGGGAGGCGACATCGACACCATCTGGGTCCAGGTCACCAATCCGGCCCGCAGCCTGCCCAACATCTCCGCGCTGTTCGAGCCGAGCCGCAAGATCCCCGGCAAGTTCCTGATCGTCTCCGACGTCTACCCGACCGCGACCGCGATGGCGGCCGACCTGGTGCTGCCCAGCGCGATGTGGGTCGAGAAGAACGGCATGGTCGGCAACTCGGAGCGCCGCACCCAGCAGTGGTTCAAGATGGTGGCGCCGCCCGGCCAGGCCCGCGACGACTGCTGGCAGACGATCGCGGTGGCGCGTCGCCTCCACGACCGCGGTCACCCCGGGATGAAGGACCAGGACGGCAAGTTCCTGTTTCATGTCGTCGACGGCAAGGGCCAGCCGGTGCCGGTGTGGGACTGGCGGCGCTACTACGACGTCAACGTCGACCAGCAGCTGTTCGACGAGTACCGCAAGTTCTCGCGGTTCAAGCACAAGGACCTCGCGCCGTACAGCGAGTACGTGAAGGCGCGCGGCCTGCGCTGGCCGGTCGTGCAGCAGCCCGACGGCAGCTGGCGCGAGACCAGGTTCCGGTTCGCGAAGTTCGACGACCCGTACGCGACCAAGGCCGACATCCAGTTCTATCACTCGGTCACCAAGGACGATCGCGCGCTGATCTGGTTCCACCCGTGGGAGCCCGCGCCCGAGGCGCCCGATCGCGACTACCCGCTGTGGCTGTGCACCGGGCGCGTGCTCGAGCACTGGCACACCGGCACGATGACGATGCGGGTGCCGCAGCTGCAGCGCGCGATGCCGCAGGCGTACTGCGAGATGAACCGGGACGATGCGCGCCGGCTCGGCATCGCCGACGGCGAGGTGGTGGTGCTCGAGAGCCGCCGCGGCAAGCTCGAGCTGCCGGTCTGGCTCGAGGGCCGCGGGCAGCCGCCGGTCGGGACCGTGTTCGTGCCGTTCTTCGACGAGTCGCTCGCGATCAACCTGGTGACCCTCGAGGCCTACGATCCGCTGTCGAAGCAGCCCGACTACAAGAAGTGTGCGGTGCGGGTGCGTCGGCGAGGCGCGGCATGAAGAAGGCGCGCCGCGGGCTCGAGGTCGGCGTGGTGGTCGTCGCCGCGATCGCGGTGGTCGGCCTGGTCTCCGGCGTCGAGAACTCCAGCCGCGAGGTGGCGTCGCACGTGCGCCAGCCCGCGGGGCCACCGGTGGTCGCGGTCGACGCGCGGTCGTACCTCGACATGCGCGCGCGGGCGCACGGCCCCAATGCCGGGTTGCCCGCGACCTGGTGGACCCGCCTGCGCGGCGCCCGCCCCGATCTGTTCGCCACGATCACGCAGACGGCGGAGGATCGCGAGGCGGCGCTGGCGCGGCGGGCCAGCCGGCGCGCGTACGACGGCGCGCCGCCGGGGATCCCCCACGCGATCGATCAGCTCGGCGTGCCGGCTTGCCTGGCCTGCCATGGCGAGGGTCTCGTGATCGCCGAGCTGACCGCGCCGGTGATGAGCCATCCCCGCCGCGACAGCTGCGTGCAGTGCCACGTCGTGATCGGGGATCCTCGCCCGGGCGCGACCACGCCACCGCTGCCGCCGTCGACGTTCGTCGGGCTGGCGGCACCCCGCGGCGGCGAGCGTGCGTGGGTGGGCGCGCCGCCGACGATCCCGCACGGGACCTGGATGCGCGAGCGGTGCGAGAGCTGCCACGGCGCGCTCGGCGCGCTCGGCATGCGCACCAGCCATCCGTGGCGGGCGGCGTGCACCCAGTGCCATGCGCCGTCGGCGGTCCTCGACCAGCGGGCGCCGGCCTGGCTGGGAGGCGCGCGATGAGCCTCTCCCGGCGCGAGCTGTTCGGGTTCCGGCGTCCGCGGACCGAGGCGCCCGCCGACGCGGTCCCGGCCGCGTCGCCGCCCGAGCCGGCCGCGCCCGCGCCGAGCTACTCGCTCGACGGCTTCTATCGCGATCGGAGCCCGCCGCGCGCGCTGCCGGTGTTCGCGGTCCGGACCAGCGCGGCGGTCGCGACCACCCGGGTCGGGGCTGGGTCGTCGTCACGCCCGGAGGCCGCGGCCGCGACCGGCGCGCCCATGACGGTGCCGGCCGGGATGGTGCCGTCGGTGCTGACCGAGGCGTGCCTGGCGACCCGCTCGTTCTGCTCGGTGTGCTTCGAGCGCTGTCCGCGGCCGGGCGCGTTGCTCATCGAGCGCGGCCGTCCACGGGTGGTGGCCGAGGCATGCGACGGCTGTGGCCGGTGCATCGCGGTGTGTCCCGCGCCGGTGCTCGCGTTCGCCCTGGTCGCGCGCGGCCCCATGACCGCGGGGGGCTCATGACCGACCCGATCCCACACGTGCCGGTCCACGACGCGATCCTCGAACCGGCCACCATCGCGCAGCTGTTCTTCGACATCGGCCACGCGGCCGAGCTGGTCGGCATCACGCTCAAGCATGCCGGCGCGCGGCGCGCGGCCGCCGCGTCGGCGGCGCCGTCGCTCGACGACGCGCATCGGCGGTTCGCCGCCCGCGAGGTCGCGGCGGTGCAGCTGCGCTACCGGTTCGCCGGTGAAGAGTGGTGGGACACGCTCGCGCACACGCCGGCCGGCGTCCGCCTGGTCCGGATCAGCCACACCCGCGCGCTCGCCTCCGCGAGCGTCGCGTGATCGTGAAAGGAGTCTCCATGCTGCGTTCATGCCTTGTTAGTCTGGTGGTCGGTCTTCCCGTGGCCGTCGCCGCCGCCGACCCCGATCCGGCGGCCGAACCCGCACCGGTGCCACGTCCCGGCCTGACCTTGCCGGCCGGCGCGCTCAACCTCGCGGTCACCGTCGAGATCGAGATGTCGGTCGGTCGGGTGGCCAAGCCGCTGTCGATCGCACCCGACGTGTCGTACGGCGTCTCCGACGATCTGACGGTGGCGCTGGTGCACTCGAGCTACGCGCTCAGCGGCTTCCGCGCGAAGGCCGGCGGCGGGCTGTGCCTCACCGGCGACGACGGCGGCTGCGTCGCCGTCTACAACAACGTCGGCGCCGAGGGCTGGTACCGGCTCGCGGCCGGCAAGCTCGCGGCGGCGGTCGGTGGTGGCGTGCACGCCACCAACCTCGATGCCGGCTTCTACGGGATCAAGCTGGGCGCGAAGGTCCGCCAGGGGTTCGGGAAGCTGGCGGTGACCACGCTGCCGAGCGTGCTGATCGCCATCACGAAGCGCGAGGACGACGCCGGGACCAAGCTCAACAAGGACATGCTGTGGGTCCCGGTCCAGCTCACCTACCGTGTGGCTGATCCGCTCACGGTCGGGCTCGGCACCGGCATCAAGGGTCCGCTGTCAGGGTTCGGCGACGCCTGGCAGGTGCCGCTCGGCTTCATGGCGCAGTACGCGATCGACCGGCAGCTCGGGGTCGGCGCGTCGTGGGTGTTCGGACAGATCGTCGGCGGGGCCGAGAACCCGCCCGATCCGCTCCCGGCGGTGGTCGGTCCGGATCTGCGCGGCGTGCAGATCTGGGCGAGCTACACGCGCTGATCAGCGCGGGGTCACGTCGATCGAGCCGGCGGCGGGCGTGCGCGGTTGTCGAGCTCGCCGTTGACGGCCCGCATCGGGTCGTAGCCGGCGCGCCACTCGCTGTCGACCAGGCCGAGGAGGCCGAGGCCCGGCCCATGCCGTGCCGGTAGGCCGGGAGGCCGTCGAGCCGAGCACCGCTAGTCGTGCCGCTTCGTCACGCGCGGCAGGGCGGTCGTGACGGGCGGCCCGAGGGCGTAGGGGCTGGCGTTGTCGAACTCGAACCGCGCGCAGCCGGCCGCTGACGCGCGATAGACCGGCTCCGGCAGCATCCCTTCGATGCGGCGGCCACCGCTGTACTTGGGCGGAGTCTGCACCGCCAGGCAGGCCGGTGCTTGCTCATCGGCGATCCACGTGACGAACACGGGCTGCGTACACGCGTCGTCCGTGTACACCTCGAAGACACTGCGGCCGCGCACCGGCACGCACGAGAACGTCTCGACATCCTCCTGGCGGAGCGCGCACTCGGTGTCGAGCGCGGTGTCGTAGAAGAGGACGCGCTCGCGGATCCGGGTCGCGCCCTCGCCGATGTAGATGAGCTGCAAGCGGCCGGGCGCGTCCTGGCGCTCGCGCGCGAGCGAGAAGGGCTCCACCATGCCCGTCGACGGATACACGACGCCGGAGTCGGGGCCCTGCGGGAGGCAGGTGCCGGTCCCTGTTCCATAGCTGCCGCCCTGGGCCGTGTCGCCCAGGGTGAAGCGCGGCGCGCACGGGCCCTTGCCGACCGTCCCGAACTCCTGCGGCCGCGGGCACGCGGCGTCGACCGGGAACCAGACGGCCGGCGTCTCGCACGTGATATCCGTGAAGCGCTCGGTCTCGCTGGCATCGAGCAAGCACGGGACCCGGGTCGCGTCGGCCATGCCCTCCGTGTTGAAGAACAGGCTGTCGAAGTTGACGCAGGCCGCGTCGAGCAGCGAATCGTACGGCTGGATCGGGAGCAGCAGGCCGTCGTCGCTCGAGAGCGTCTCGATCTTCACGCGGCCGTCACCCTGGTACCCGCGCGAGAGCTCGGCAAGGTCGGGGCGCGTCTGCTGGACGGCGCGCACGCCCGAGAAGGAGAACTGGCGGGGCGAGTAGAGGCGGCCGCAAGCGCCGTCAGGGTCGCGCTCGAAGACCTGAGGCAAGGTGAGTCGCTCCGCCGTGGCCTCGAACAGGCTGTCCGGTCGCGTCGCCTGGCAGCTCGTGACCCTTGCGACCGCATGTGGGACGTCGGTGCCGAGGATCATCGGCTGCGTGCACTGCGCGTCGCTGTACACGACGCGCGGCAACATCGGCGTGCAGCGCGACGCGCCGTCCGTCCATTCCGTCGGCGTGCACGGCAAGCCCAGCTTGCTGTCGAAGATTTCGGAGGTCCAGCTTCGCGTTCCGTCCTCGAACTCGTACCAGAAGAGCTTGAGGCGCGTGCCGCTCTGCGCGGTATCGGGTGGGATGCTAGCGCCGCTGTCGACCTCACCGTCGCCACCGCCACCGCACGCGACGAGAAGAATCAACCAGAACCAGCGCATGCTCCGAGGTTATCCCGTTGGGAGGCCCGGACCAACGCCAGCCGTGTGAACCCGGCGGCAGGCTGCGGCAGGGGACGGCGCGGCACGGCCGACGCGCGGGTTCATGTCCCCGGTCCACGCCCGTCGACGTCGGTGAGCTGGACCTCGCCAGACCGACGCAGCCGAACCGCCGGCGGGCGGCTCACTTCGGCAGGGCGGCTTCGACGGCGGCGATCACGGTCGGATCGTCGGGCGCGGTCTTCGGCGCGAACCGCGTGATCTGCGAGCCGTCGGCCGAGACCACGAACTTCTCGAAGTTCCAGCGGATGTCGCCCTGGTGGCCGCTGGCGTCGGGGATCGGGGCCAGCTCGGCGTAGATCGGGTGGCGGCCGGGGCCGTTGACGTCGATCTTCTCGGTCATCGGGAAGGTCACGCCGTAGGTCGCCGAGCAGAACTCGGCGATCTGCTCGGGGGTACCGGGCTCCTGGCCGCCGAACTGGTTCGACGGAAAGCCGACCACCGTGAAGCCCTTGGGGCCGTACTTCGCCTGCAGCGCCTCGAGCGCGGCGTACTGGGGCGTCAGGCCGCACTTGCTGGCGACGTTGACGAGGAGGAGCGCCTTGCCCTTGTGCTCGCCGAGCGAGGTCGGCTGGCCCTTGAGCGACTTGATCGGAAGTTCCCACATGGCCGCGAGTCTACCCCCAGCGGCGGTCGTTGGCGGCGCGGTGCCCGCGGCGGGTAGCTGCGACGGATCCGCAGCGCGCGCGGTCGCGCCGTAGATCACCGGCGGATCGGCGGGGCGCGCGGGCGCGGGATCCTTGCTGCAGGCGACGGCGGCGAAGGGGGCGAGCGCCAGCGCCCAGGGACGGAGGTACGGCATGAACGGGAACGTAGCGCGGAGGCTGGTTATCCGGTACACGTGGGGGCTTCTCACCGACGAGGACTCCCCATGCGCCACATCTATGCCGACTTCATCGACCGGGTGAACAAGCCGGCCCGTTACCTGGGCGGGGAGTACCTGTCGGTCACCAAGGATCCGGCCACGGTCGATGCCCGCATCGTGCTGGCGTTCCCCGACGTCTACGACATCGGGATGTCCCACCTGGGGACCAAGATCCTCTACAGCCTGCTGAACGCGCACCCGAAGATCGCCTGCGAGCGCGCGTTCACGCCGTGGATCGACATGGAGGCCGAGCTGCGTGCCCGCGGCCTGCCGCTGGTGGCGCTCGAGTCCCAGCACCCGCTCAGCGAGTTCGATGTGGTCGGGCTGTCGCTGCAGTACGAGCTCACGTTCACCAACGTCCTCACCATGCTCGATCTGGGCGGGGTGGCGCTGCGCTCCGCGGATCGGGCCGAGGACGCGCCGCTGGTGCTGATCGGCGGGCCGGTCGCGTGTCACCCCGAGCCGATGGCGCCGTTCTTCGACGCCGCCTTCATCGGCGAGGGCGAGGAAGAACTGCCGGCGCTGGTGCTGGCGTGGGCCGCGCTGCGCCGCGAGATCAAGGCCGGCACCCGGACCCGCCTCGACGCGCTGGCCGAGCTGGCCGCGCGCTTTCCGCTGTACGTGCCGGCGCTGTACGACACCGTCGTCGACGAGGCGACCACCATGGTCGTGGTCGGCGCGCCCCGCGATCCGCGAGCGCCGGCCCGGGTCCGCCGGGCCATGGTCGAGAACCTCGACAAGTTCCCGTTCCCGTCCGACGGGCCGGTCCCGTACGCCGAGGCGGTGTTCGAGCGGGCCTCGGTCGAGATCGCGCGCGGCTGCACCGAGGGCTGCCGGTTCTGCCAGGCCGGCATGATCTACCGGCCGGTGCGCGAGCGCAGCCCCGACAGCATCGTCGCCAGCGTGCTCGGCGGCGTCGACAAGGCCGGCTACGACGAGACCGGGCTGACCTGTCTGTCGACCGCCGACTACTCGAGCATCTCGCCGCTGGTGGCCCGGCTCGCGTCCGAGCTCAAGTCGCGCGGCGTGTCGATGTCGGTCGCCAGCCTCCGCGCCTACGGCCTGCCCGACGAGATCCTCGACGAGCTGGCCCAGACCCGCATCAGCGGCCTGACCTTCGCGCCCGAGGCCGGCACCCAGCGCATGCGCGACGTGGTGAACAAGAACATCACCGAAGCGCACATCGAGGAGAGCTCGCGCAAGGTGTTCGAGCGCGGCTGGCACCGGGTGAAGCTCTACTTCATGATCGGGCTGCCGACCGAGGAGGACACCGATGTCCGCGGCATCGTCGAGACCGGCCTGCGCATGCTCCACGTCGGCCGGCGCGCGCTGGGCAATCGCGCCGAGGTCACCGTCAGCGTGTCGACCCACGTGCCCAAGCCGCACACGCCGCTGCAGTGGTGCGCGCAGGACGATCACAACGAGATCCAGCGCAAGCAGCGGGTGCTGCGCGGCTCGGTCCGCGACGGCAAGCTGCGCCTGAAGTATCACGACAGCGGCATCTCGTGGATCGAGGGCCTGCTGTCGCGCGGCGACCGCCGGCTCGCCGACGTGATCGAGGCGGTGTGGCGCGCGGGCGCCCGCTTCGACGGCTGGGACGACGTGTTCGATCTCGAGCGCTGGCAGGCGGTGCTGGCCGCGCACGGGGTCGACGTGGTCGCGTATCACTCGACCCGGCCGGTGTCGGCGCGGCTGCCGTGGGACCACATCGACGTCGGCCTGGAAGACGGCTTCCTGCTCCAGGAATACCGCAAGGCGCTCAAGAGCCGGTCGTCGCCGCCGTGCGGCAAGGTCGCCGGGATGCTGGTGCACCACACCAACCTCGAGGACGCCGCGCCCGACCGCCGCAAGCTGGTCTGCTACGACTGCGGCGTCGCCTGCGATCTGACCCGCATGCGCGACGAGCGCCTGGTCGCGCTGCGCTCGCTGGGCGCCGAGCAGCGCCGCGAGCCGCGTCCGCTGGCGACCCTGGCCGGCGACGAGGCGGCGCTCGATCTCAGCGAGCGCGGCGGGGGCTCGCCGGCCGAGTCCGGCAGCGCGCGTCCGAACGCGAAGCCGACCAGCCGCGACGATCGCCGCGCCGAGCGCGTGCGCCAGAACGGGTTCATGGGGGCCGACGTTCCGTACGCGACCTACCGGCTGCGCTACACCAAGCTCGGCCGCACCGCGTTCCTCGGCCACCTCGACGTCGGCCGGTTGCTCGGCCGCAGCTTCCGTCGCGCCCAGCTGCCGCTGGCCATGAGCCGCGGCTACTCGCCCAAGCCGCGCATCACGTTCGGCCCGGCGCTGTCGCTGGGGGTGCCGAGCTTCGCCGAGGTGATCGACGTCGACCTCGAGCACGTCGACGGTCGGGCGCTCACGCCCGATGAGGTCGCCGACCGGCTCGGCGCGGTGTGCCCCGAAGGCCTGGCCATCCTGGGCGCCAGCGCGGTGGTCACCGGCACCCCCGGCCTCGGCAAGCTGGTCACCGGCTACGACCTCCTGGTCAAGCCGGCTCCCGACGGCATGCGCCACGACGAGGCGCGGCTCGAACGGATCGCCGCGGCGTTCCTGGCCCAGCCCAGCGTGCTGGTCGCGCGCGAGGAGAAGCCCGACGCCAACCGCGCCGCCCGCACCGTCGACGTCCGCGGCCTGTGCGATGACGTCCGGGTGGTGTCGGCCGCCGACGCCACCCGGCTGTGCGCGGCGCTCGGCTGGGAGCAGGGCCCGCTCCTGCGCGTGCGCATCGGGCTGTCGGCGGCCGGCTCGGCCAAGCCGGTCGAGGTCGCCAAGGCGCTCGGCGTCAACGGCCCCGACGACCTCCGCGCGACCCACGCGCTGGTCGCGCGCCTGCAGCTGTGCGGGCTCGCGGATGCGCCCCAGGCGCCGGCGATGATGTTCGGCCAGGCCGGCGGCGTGGTCGCCCGGCACGCGGCTGAGCCGACCGCGTAGCGCGCCGACCGGGCCGGGCGCCGGCGCGCGGGCGTCGCTGCGAGGCGGTCACGGCTCGAGGATCGGCAGATCCTCGAGCACCGGCGGCAGCGTCTGCTCGGGCCACGCGATCACCAGCGCGTGGTCGGAGCGCAGGGGCGCGGCCGCCAGCGTGAGCGCGTCGAGCTCGGGGCCGGCGATCGCGATCGCGGGCAACCCGCGCAGCCAGGCCTCGTCGAGCGCCTCGAGCAGATCGTCGCGGTTGCGGGCATGCAGCTCGTCGATCAGCGCGGCGGCGCCCATCCGCTCGGCCAGCGCGCGCGCGCACGCCATCGCCGGGATGTCGGGCGGCGTACGCAGCACCTGGCGACCGGCCGCCACGTCGGGCCGGGTCCGCGCCCCGTGAGGCATGATGTGGGTCGGCGCACCGCCGTCGAGGAACCGCGCCACGCCGGTCCGCAGCCGAAGCCGGCCCCCGACCACCTGGGTCAGCGCCGCGTGCGGCAGCGATCCGCGCCCGCCGATCTCGTCCCACTCGATCAGCCGCGCCAGCGTGGCCAGCGGCACCGCCGGCTCGCCCAGCAACCAGGCGCCATACAGCACGCTCAGCGCCCGCAGCCCGTCGGGCGCCAGGTCGGCCCGCCGCGCCAGCTCACCGAGCGGCGTGCGCTCGAGCGGCGGCGCCGCCGGCTCCGGCCCGGCCAGCAGCGCCTTGGCCCAGTCCGCGATCACCACCCGCCACGGCAGCGCAATCCGCCCCGTCGCCAGCCCCCCCACCGCGGGTGCCGCTGCCGCTGCCGCTGCCGGTGCCGCTGCCGGTGCCGCTGCTGGTGCCGCTGCCGATGCTGGTACCGCTGCCGCCCCCCGCGGCGCCGCCACCCCCGGCGCTCCCATCCCCTGCACGGCCAGCCGCATCCCCCCACCCGCCGACGCCGGCACCGCGTCCCCCGCCAGCGGCGTCCGGTGCATCCGCCACGCATCGTCGATCCACAGCAGCGACGGCTCGGGCCCTCCGAGCACGCACGCGCCGCGCTCCAGCTGCACCTCGAGCGGATGGATCGCCAGCGTCTGCACGTGCACGCGGCGCGGCCCGTGCTCGGTCCCGACCACGACCCAGGTCGCGGTCACGCCGCCCAGCACCCGCTGGATCGGCGCGCCCAGCAGCGCGCCGAACGCCCGGCCGTCCGAAAGCCGGACGACCGTCAGCTCATCGCGCCCGGGCCGGAACGTCCACAGGTACCGCAGGTGCCCGGTGGTCCCGGCCACCCGGGGCGGGGCGGGCAGGGGCAGGTTCAGCCGGGCGACCACCCGCCGGGACGCCAGGTCGACCACGTCGTTGCGCGCGGCGGTCACCACCAGCAGCTGGCCATGCTCGAGCGCCGCGGTGTGCATCGGCGGCGCCACCGCATCGAACGTGGTGACGTCGATCGCCTTGCCGAGGAAGCGCGCGACCGTGAGGGTCGCGCTGCCGGGGACGTGCAGCACGGCCCGGCTCTCGACGACCGCAGCCATCACCGCGCCCGGTGGCCGCGGCCGGCGCACCGCCAGGGTCAGCTTGGGCAGGTCGTACCCGCACAGTTCGTCGTCGGTCACGACCACCAGCTGCGGCGGGCTGGTCACGAACCCGAGCGCGGCGACCGGGCCCGGCGCGGGCACGGCGGCGAGCTCCTGCAGGGTGGCGTCGAGCAGGACGATCCGCCCGGCGTGGGCGTAGGCAACGTGGTGGTCGTCGGGGCTGGCCACCAGCGCGGTCGTCATCGGGCGCCAGCTTACCTCACGGGCTCGGCTCCGTTCGAATCCCGACCTCCCATCGATCTCCCATCGATCGAGCGGCCGCGGCCGCGCGATCAGCGGTGCTTGACGGCGAGCGCGTCCTCGGCCAGCTCCTCGAACGACATCTGCTGGGTGCGCGCGAGCTCGGCATCGCTGAACAGCCGCTTGGCCGCCCGCGGATCGGCGCCCAGCGCGCGCAGGAAGACCCGCCCGAACACCGGGCCGATCACCGGCCGGTTGTAGAGGTCCTGGACGCCGATCATGAACCGGTTGAACGGCAGCCGGGCCACGGTCGGCTTGCGGGTCACGAGCTGCAGGCGCTTGAACGCCTCGGCCACCCGCTTGCCGCTGGGGTCGGTCCGGTCCATCGGCTCGAGGAACACGCCGCGCAGGAACGGCTGCGCATGCCACAACATCCGGGCGAGCGCCGCGCCACCGCGGACCTGGTCGGCGATCGGCGCGGCCGGCCGGCGCTTGCGCTCGGCCCGGAACTGGTCGGACGCGTAGACCTCGGTCATGTGGAAGTCGATCGCGATGTGGCGTGACTCGTCGCGGTTGATGAGGTGCATCGCGCGATGGCTCATCTCGTCGCCGACGTAGTCGTCGAGCGAGCGCAGCAGCGCGACGTCGAGCATCAGCTCGCCGGCGGTGATGTACGCGTTGGCGATCTCGGGCGACGCCAGCTCGATGACCCGCAGGAAGTGGGGCCGGAACTTCACCAGCGCCGGGTGCAGCGTGTACGTGCGCCAGCGGTGGACGTCGTAGTGGCGGGCCAGGCGGTCGGCGGCGACCGCGTGGCGCTCCTCGTCGACGACGAAGCTGTCGAAGATCGCGCGCAGGGTCGGGTCCTCGGTCTTGCGCGCCTGGGCCGCGAACAGCGCGCCGGCCAGCCGCTCGATGCCGGCCATGTCGGTGAAGCACTGGACGATCGCCTGCTCCTTGTCGCGCGTCATCGCCGGCGGCGGCAGGCTCCAGTCGAGGTCGTCGACCGACCACTGATCGCGCACACACTTGTCGAGCATCCGCGCCAGCTGCATGCCTGCAGTCTACGCTCCGATCAGGGCTGCGCGGCGGGCAGGTCGATCCGACGCCGCTTGAGCGCGATGACCTCGGCCGACGACGGCACCCGCGCGCGCGGGCCGGTCGGCTCGGCGCCGCGGGCGGCGAACGCCTTCTTGTAGGCGCCGAAGCTGCCGCCGGCGCGGTGGGCATCGAGGATGGCCAGGCCGGCCCGCCGGTCGCCCTGGGCGACCATGTACTCGACCCAGGCCCAGCGCGCCGAGGTCGGGCGGACCTCGGCCCGGCCGCGCAGCGGCATCAGGCCGCGGCGCAGCCGGTCGAGCCGGGCCTCGACCACGTCGATGCCGGCGAACGCGGAGCCATCGAGCGGCGTGTGGCGCTTGGCGACGAACGGGGCGACGCCGTACGCGATCTTGGGGTGGATCGCGGCGAGCTCGGCGCTGAACCGCACCAGCTCGTCGATGTCGTCGTCGGTCTCGCCGGGCACGCCGACCATCATGTAGATCTTCACGGTCTTCATCCCGTGCGCCTTGCCCAGTCGCGCGGTCTCCAGCAGGTGCTGCTCCTTGGTCGAGCGCTCCACCACCCGGCGCATGCGCTCGCTGGCGCCGTCGGCGGCGACGGTCAACGTCCGGTAGCCACCGCGGGCGAGCAGCCCGACCAGCTCGTCGTCGAGCTTGTCGGCGCGCAGGCTCGAGATGCCGACCTCGCGCCCGCCGTCGACCACGCCGCGCACGATGGCGCGGATGTCGGGATGATCGGTGACCGCGGCCCCGACCAGGCCGACCCGGGCGACCCCGGCCGGGATCCCGGCCAGCACCTCGGCCGTCGGCACGATGCGCATGCCGCCGTTGGTCGAGCGCCGCATCACGCAGTACGTGCAGCCGCGCGAGCAGCCGCGCGCGGCCTCGGTCAGGAACATGTCCGCGAGCTCGGACGCGGGCGTGATGATCTGCGAGCGCGCCGGCAGGATCGCGTCGCTGGCCTGGCCCACCGGCGGCACCGTGTCGCCGTGCACGGTGGGCAGGAAGTAGCCGGGCCGGCCGGTCAGCGCCGCGATGAGGTCGCCGCGGCGCCAGCCAGCCGCTTCCGCTTCCGCGACCACCTCGACCGCGAGCTCGTCGCCTTCGCCGAGCACGACCACGTCGACGTACGGCGCCAGCGGCACCGGGTTCGAGAACGTGAGCGGCCCGCCCGCGATGATCACCGGGTGACGATCGTCGCGGTCGGCCGCCAGGGCCGGGATGCCGGCCAGCTCGAGGCAGTCGATCAACCCGGCGATCTCGAGCTCGTAGGCGACCGAGAACGCGATCAGCGGGTAGTCCGAGATCGGCCGCTCGCGCTCGAGCGTCAACATCGGCCAGTTGAACCGGCGCGCGGCGGCAGCGTCGTCGGGGAGCACCGCGCGGTCGGCGGCCAGATCGGGGACCTGGTTCAGCAGCCGGTAGATCTGCTGGAAGCCGAGCGATGCCATCGCGGCGCGATACGGGCTCGGGTAACACAGGACGATCCGGTTCGGCGCCTCCTTGTGGATCGTGCCGCGCTCGGTCGCGACGAGGTCGCGGATCGCGCGCTGGACATCGGGTACACGGCTCATGAGGGGATCCGGCAATCTAGCCCGAAGCCGGACTTCCGTCGATGGGTAGGATCATGAGCGCGGGTGCTAGCGGCGGCAGGTCGGCATGGTGTCCGTGCGCGCATGCCGCCACGTGTCGCGCTGCTCGACCCAGTAGTCGGTGCACTGATGCGTGATCCGGTGCGCCTGGGCGGCGGCGCCGCGGTCGTCGCATGGGAAGGTGGTGATCAGCACGTCGCCCTGGCCGTCACCGTCGTCGTCGACGATGTGCGAGAGCAGCTCACCCGCGCGGCCCGCCGGCGGCTCCTGCGAGGTCGGCAGGGTCCGGCCGTTCTCGGCGATCGGGTGATCGAGCACCAGCACCGCGTTATAGCTGTAGTCGCGGCTGGTCAGGCCGCTGTTGTCGATCGAGATGTTCCACGCGGTGGTGGTGCCGCAGGCGTCGGTGCTCGGGGTGACTGCCACGATCTGGGCCTGACCGTAGGCGCCCTCGGCATCGACCACCCAGCCGACGTCGCCGACCTTGACCTCGCGACTGCACGCCCCCACGTCGATGTCGTAGAGCTGGCACAGCCGCAGGCGGGTCGACGCCTGGGGCGCGCTCCGCTGGACCCGGACCACCTTGCCGCTCCGCCGCGGGGCGGCGTCGCCGGCGGGGACCGCACCGGCCAGCAGCGCAGTCACGGCCAGGCCGGCGGCCACGGGGCGCATCTCGCTCATGATACCCGCGCGCCGACCGCCTCGCCAGGCTGGGCTTTGACCCGGGTTTCAGCGCGGCGACCGCGATCGCCAGCATGCCGACCGCCTCGCGCACCGAGACGAACCGGGTCCGGGTATCGACATCCCCGAGTATTTTCCGGCCGTGCACCGCGTTCGAGGTCGCGTCGACGAGCCACCGAGAACGCCGTGCACTAGGGTAGACGTCGATGACCGCTCCCGGGCTTCGTTACACCGTGGACCTCCCCGAGCCGGAGACTCACCTCGTCCAGGTCGAGGTGCGGATCCCGTGCGAGGGCCTCACCGCTCCGGTCCGCCTCACCATGCCGGCGTGGTGTCCCGGCTCCTACCTGCTGCGCGACTATGCGCGCTTCGTGCGCGACCTCACCGCGCGCGGCGACGACGGGGCCCCGCGCCCGGCCCGCAAGGTCGACAAGTCGACCTGGGAGATCGACGCGGGCGGGGCCGAGGCGCTGGTCGTCACCTACGCCGTCTACGGTCACGAGCTGACGGTACGCACCAACCACGTCGACGGCACCCACGGGTTCCTCCACGGCGCGGCCACGTTCGCGTACGTCGAGGCGCTCCGCCACCGGCCGGTCGCGCTGACCGTGCGCCCGCCCGCGGGACGCGACTGGCGGCTCGCGTGCGGGCTCGCCGGCGGCGCGCTGGGCCCGGCGCAACCCGAATACGCGCTGACCGCAGCCGGCGTCGACGAGCTGCTCGATGCCCCGGTGCACCTCGGCCACGTCGAGGAGGCGCGGTTCACGGTCGCCGGCGTGCCGTTCGAGCTGGCGATCTGGGGCGCCCGCGCCGGCGGCGGCCTGTACACCGTCGAGCGCCTGGTCACCGACCTCGGCGCGATCGCGCTCGATCACGCCCGCCGGATCGCGGGCGACGCCGCGCTCGCGACGCCGGCGATGCCGTTTCCCCGCTACACGTTCCTGCTCATGCTGTCGCACGACGCGTATGGCGGTCTCGAGCACCGCGCGTCGTCGGCCAACCTGCACAACCCGCAGTGCCTGGCCAACCGCAAGCAGTACGAGGGCCTGCTCGAGCTGCTGTCGCACGAGCTGTTCCACGCCTGGAACGGCAAGCGCATCGCGCCGGCCGCGCTGCTCGACGTCGACTACAGCCGCGAGGCCTACACCCGCTGCCTGTGGGTCATGGAGGGGCTGACCAGCCACTACGACCGGCTCGCGCTGCGGTCGGCCAAGGTCGTCACCGCGCGCAGCTTCTTCGACAAGGTGCTCGACGACTGGAGCCGGCTGATGGCGGTGCCCGGGCGCCACCGGCACAGCCTCGAGGACAGCTCGTTCGACGCCTGGATCAAGCTCTACAAGCCCGACGAGTCGAACCTCAACACGTCGGTCAGCTACTACCTGAAGGGCGGCCTGTGCGCGCTCGCGCTCGACCTCGAGATCCGGCGGCGGACCGAGGGCGCCCGCTCGCTCGACGACTGCCTGCGTGCGCTCTGGGTGCGCTTCGGGGCCGCGGGCCGGCCGCATCCCGAGGACGTCGAGCCGGTGTTCACCGAGGCGACCGGCCTCGACCTGGGCGAGTTCTTCGCGCGCCACGTGCGTGGCACCGAGGACCCTCGGTTCGCCGAGGAGCTCATCCACCTCGGGCTCGAGCTGCGCGCGGGTCCGGATCCGGCCCAGGTCGCCGACGGCGCCACCGCGGTCTGGCTGGGTGCGACCACCAGCGGGGCCCGGGTGACCGGCGTCCTCGACGGCTCGCCGGCCGCGGTCGCCGGCCTCGCCCCCGGCGACGAGCTGTGCGCGCTCGATCGGTTCCGGATCGCCAGCGACGGCGACGCCCGCGCCCTGGTCGCCGGGCACCGCCCCGGTGACACGGTCGAGCTGGCGGTGTTCCGCCGCGGTCGTCTCGAGCTCCTCAACGCCACGATCGGCGCGGTCCCGGCCACCCGGTACGAGATCATCGCGGTCGCCGCGCCCACGGTCGAGCAGGCGGCCCGCTACCAGGCGTGGATCGGGGATGACCTCGCACCCGGCCACAGCCTGGCGACCGTGACCACCACGACCCGCTGGGTTTGATTGCGTCGGATCGTCGCGGTGAAATCCGGCGCGCGGGTTGCTAGATTAGCGACCATGAGTCGACGAGCCTGGTTCGCGATCGCGGCGTGTGCCGCCCTGACGGCCTGCGGAAAGAAGGAGCCGTCGGGATTGCCGCCGGCCGAGACCTGGCAGGCGCCCGTCCCGCCGGGGAGCAACGCCGCCGGCGGCGGCGCGCCCACCGGTCCGCCCGCGGGCGGCGCGGCCTCCAACCCGCATGCGGGCATCCCCGGGGCACCGCCCCTCGGCGGTGGGGGCGGCGATCCCCACGCCGGCGTGCCTGGCGCGCCACCGATCGGCGGTGGTGGTGGCGGTGGCGGCGGGGTCGACGTCGGGCAGCTCGGGCTGCCGCCGCCCGACCGCACCCAGCCGGTCGATCCCCGAAAGTTCCTCGAGGGCACGATCGTGCTCGCCAAGGACAAGGTCGCGCGGGTGCCGGCCGGGTCGGCGGTCTTCATCAGCGTCCGCAAGATCGATCCCACCAGCGGGCAGGGCGCCGGCGCGCCGATCGCGGTCGACAAGCTGGTCGCGACCGGGACCTGGCCGCTGCCGTTCCGGCTGACCGAGGCGCAGGCGATGATCGGCGGCACCGGCTTCGCCGGCGACGTCATGATCATGGCCCGGTTCGATCAGGACAGCGACGCCATGTCCAAGCAGCCTGGCGACATCATGGGCATGGTCAAGGCGACCATCCCGGCCAAGGGCCTGACGCTCGACCTCGCGACCGTGCTGCCGTAGCCGCGGGCGTGACCGCCGCGGTCAGCCGATGGTCATGTCGCGCAGATGCGCGGTGTCGTTGATCGAGACGATCCGCCAGCGCGCGCTCTTGTGCTCGAACTGCGAGATCGAGCAGTTGTCGACGAGCACGAACACCGGCATGTCGCCGTGGGGGACGCCCAGGCCGCACACGTACGCGAACGCGTGGAACAGCGCGAGCCCGTGGCTGACTACCGCGATCCGCTTGCCGGCGTGGTCGGTCACGATCTTGTCGATCGCGGCCGCGACCCGGGCGTAGACCTGCTCGGGCAGCTCGCCGCCCTCGGGCACGGCCGAGGCGTCGCGCGAGGCCAGCCGCTTCCAGACGTCGGGGTGTAGCGCCTCGGCCTCGGCGAACGACAGGCCGTCGAACACGCCGAGGCTGCGCTCGCGCAGGCCCGGCTCGAGCACTGGCTCGAGGCCGAGCATGCTCGCGATCGGCGCCGCGGTCTCGCGGGCCCGCAGGATGTCGCTGGTCACCAGCACGGTCGGCTCGCGGCGGCGCACCTCAGCCGCGGTGGTGATCGCCTGCTGGCGGCCCAGCTCGGTCAGCGGCGCGGGGCTCCAGCCCCCGAAGCGGCCGTCGCGGTTCGACTCCGCCTCGCCATGACGCACCAGGAACAGCACCGTACGCTCGCTCGGCTCGGCAGACACACCTCATGGTATAAGCGCGCCGCCATGCCTGACTACTCGAAGATCCACGACCTTATCAGCCACCGGATCACCCTCGAGTACGACACCGGCGCGAGGGTGGTCGGCATGCTGGCATCGTGTCAGCCCTCGTCGGGACCGGTCGAGTTCGTCGTGCTCCACGACGCCAAGCTCATCGGCTCCAGCGGCAAGCTCATCCGCGAGCTGCCCGAGGTGACGCTGTCGCCCAACGTCACGACCGGGGTCGCGCTCGCCGAAGGCCCGATGGGCCGCAACGTCAGATAGCGGGCGTCAGCCCGAGGCTGCCGCCGTACTCGGCGACCAGCGCGTCATCGACCAGATCGGCGTGGTCCTGGACCCGGTTGATGAGGTCCAGCACCTCGCTGCGATCGAGGTCGAGCGTCGACCGCTCGGTCACCAGCAGGACCTGGTCGCCGTCGACGGCGAAGCCCATGCCGCACAGCGCGAGGTTGCGGGCCAGCAGCTCGGTGTGCAGCGAGGCCCGCCGCAGCGGGTCCATGCCGGCCGGGGTGCGCATCACGGTGGAGGCGACCCGGAGGTGGGGATGATCGGGGCGATCGAGCAGCCGGATCGACACGTGGGCCGATCCCTTGATGATTTGCCACGACCGGCGAGCCTCGGGCTCCTCGGTGCGGCAGTCGTTCACGAAGTAACCCAGGGCGATCAGGACGTCCTCGACCATCGTGATGGTCGACATGGTGTTGATCTCTCGCGAGTTGTCGAACAAGGAGAGGCCCATCGGAGAGGAGCGTAGCAAGAAGGACGACGTCCGGGTGCGCACTGACGGGGGTGGTGACAGGATGGGGCGACGTGAGCGATCCGGAGGATGCCGGGGTGGAGGATGGCGCGGAGACCGGCGGTGGCGGTGGGGCGGGTGCGGGTGGGCGTGCGGGACGGGGCGTGGGAGATCGAGAGGGAGCGGGAGAAGGAGACCGAGCGGGAAATGGAACCTGCGAGCGGACGGGCGATGGGGAGCGTGTGGGTGGAGGCGGCGGAGCTGGGCGGCGGGGGCGGCGCTGGCTGATCGGGGTCGGCGTGGTGGTGCTGGTGGTGCTCGGGGCGCTCACCGTGTGGATCGCGACCCGGCCGGGCGTGCGGGTCGCGGGGGAGGGCGCACGCGATGCCGGGCCGCCGGGGCCGCTGCTGCCGCGATCGATCCCGACCTTGCCGTCGCCGACGCGGGGCACCGGGAGCGAGCGGTTGGTCGGGATCGTCGTCGATGGAGCCGGCGATCCGGTGGGCGCGATCGCGGTCACCGCGGTGCTCGAGCTGCCGGCCGGGGATCGCGCGCTGGCCGACCCCGACGCCGGGGTCGGGTCGGCGGTGGTCGCGATCACCGGCGGCGACGGCCGCTTCGCGCTCGAGGGGCTGGTGCCCGGCCGCCACCACTTGACCCTCGACGGGACCAGCGTGTTCACCGCCGAGGTCCGGTTCGTGCCGGTGCCCTCGGACGAGTTGCGGCTCGTGGTCGCGCGCCGGGTCTCGGTGGTCGGCGAGGTCCTCGATCAGGGTCGGCCGGTCGCCGGCGCCACCGTGGCACTCGACAGCGACACGGTGTCCGGAACCCGGACGACCAGCAGCGGCGCCGACGGCACCTTCGCCTTCACCGAGCTGCCCGAGGGTAACTACCGGGTGTGGGCGTGGAAGGGCGATCTGGCCGCGCGGGCCCAGGCGGTGCCGCGGCTGGGCAAGGGACCGTTCCACGACGTCACCGTCATCGTCGAGCCGGCCGCGATCGTGGTTGGCCGCGTGGTCGACCGCCAGACCGGCGGCGGCGTGGCCGCAGCGGTGGTGCTGACCCCGATCGCCAGCGATCTGATGGGCGACGAGGCGCCGCGCTACGCGCGCACGTCGAGCGACGGCGTGTTCCGGGTCGAGGGCGTGCCCCACGGCCGCTGGACCGCCGACGCGTGGGCGCCGGGGTGGATCACGATCAGCAGCGTCGACTTCGCGGCCGGGCGCGGGCGCCCCGAGGTCGAGGTGGTCCCGGGTGGGATCGTCGAAGGCCGGGTGGTCGACGCCGCCGGCCGGCCGGTCGCCGGCGTGGTGGTGTCGGCGCGCGAGGACACGCGGGGCGGCGGCCGGGAGGTCTCGGCGGCCGGCGACGACGACCGGCTGCGCCGGTACTCGGGCCAGGGGATCCGCGGGGCCGACCCGGCCGGCGGTGCCGGGGCGTTCGCGGGGGCGAGCATCGCCGATGCCCGCTACCTGCCGCGCGGCGAGCTCGGCGTGCTGCTCGGGCCGATCCCGTATCCGCCGCCGCCGGGCGCCGCGCGGACCCAGCAGACCGTGATCGTCCCCGACGACGACGCCGAGGTCGCGCCCGCCCCCGGCGCGCCGGCCGCGCCGTCGGCGACGCCCTCGAGCCCGGTCCCGGTCGATCCCGCGTACGCGGCCACCTGGGTCACCGGCGACGACGGCGCCTTCCGCGTCACCGGGATCCCGGCCGGCACCTTCTGGATCGTCGCCGAGGCCTCCGGGTACGCCGTGGCGCGCTCCAGGCCACTGCCGCTCACGCTCGGTCAGGTGGTCGCGGGCGTCGAGATCCGGCTGGCCCAGGGCCGGTACGTCGCCGGGACCGTGCGCAACCAGCGCGGCGAGCCGGTGCCGGGCGCGATCCTCACCTTCGTGCCCGACGGGGGCCCCGAGCGGGTCGGCGTGGTCGAAGGCGTGAGCGACGCCGACGGCCACTACCGGGCCGGTCCGCTGGCGGGCACGGTGCGGGTCCGGGTGATCGCCTACGGCCACGGCGACGTCGAGCAGGCGCTCGACCTGGCGCCGCTGCCAGGCGAGCACGGGTCCGACGACCGGACGCTCGACCTCACCCTGGTGGTCGCCGACGCCAGCCTGGCCGGCGCGGTCGAAGATCCGTCAGGGCTGCCGATCAAGGACGCCCGGATCGTGGTCGAGGCGGGCCCGGCCGATGGCCGCACGGCGGCCACCGGCGATGGCGGCCGCTTCACGCTCGGCATGCTGCCGGCCGGCGCCTTGACCGTCCGCATCGAGCACCCCGACTACCCGCCCCAGCGGTTCCGCGCCGAGACCGGCGAGGACCGCCGTCTGCGCCTGGCCTACGGCGGTGGCTTCGAGGTCGTGGTGTTCGATCACCACACCGGCCAGAACCTGGCCGGGGTCGCGGTCACCGCGCGGGGCCCGGCGGCGGCGGTCCGCCCGCGCCGCGACGTCTCGACCGATGCCGGCGGGCGCCTGACCCTGACCCCGATCGACGCCGGCCGCTGGACCCTCGCCGTCGAGGTCCCTGGCTACGTCCGCCGCTCGCTCGCGATCGACGTGCCCGCCGGCGACCGGCCCGCGCAGGTGACCGCGCGCGACCTCCGCCTCGAGCTCGAGCGCGGCGCCCTGATCGCCGGCCTGGTCCGCGACCGCCAAGGCAACCGGGTCGCGGGCGCCAAGGTCGTGGTCCGCCGCGGCGACGACGAGCTCACGACCAACACCGACGCCGAGGGCGAATACCGCCTGCGCGACGTCCCCACCGGTCCGGTCGAGGTCACCGCCCGCAAGCAGGGCGCTGCAGCCCGCACCAGCTTCGAGCTCCGCCCCGGCGACGAGCGGCTCGCGGTCGAGCTGACGATCGACTGATCTCCCGCGGCCGCCACCGGGCACGCGCCGGCATCGGCGCAGTCCTCAGGATCCCGCACATCTTTTCCGGTGTCCCCGCGCGAAGGGCTCGTTGCGAGCCCGGAGTCGAAGGGCCAGCCCGTCGAGGCGCGCGGGCCACCACCCTGGGCCTCTGCCCTTCGACTTCGCGCTGCGTACTTCGCTCAGGCACCTCGGAAAGGTGAGCGCTTTCGATCACATCGAGAGATGTGATCAATCCTGAGCGCCGTCCTTCGACACCGAGCTCGCTCTCGCTCGCTCGGGCTCAGGACGAACGGTGGGGGAGCGGCCGCACCCTGCCGCTGCCGCTGCCGCCCCGCTCGCCCGACCTCACCCCGCGCGTCCCGTCCGTCGCGAAACGTCAGCGCCGCAGGTGAGCGCGGTCGAGGATCAGCGTCTCCTCGCGGTGGATGTCGTCGTCGAAGTCCGACGGCGGGGTCGGTGGCGGCTGGCTGCGCGAGCGCGCGCGGGCCGGCGGCGGAGGCGGCGGCTGGGTGCGGGTCGGTGCGCCCGGGCGCGCGGGCGGCGCGGCTGCGGGCGCGGTCGGCGCGGGCGGCGGCCGGCTCGCGCGCTGGCGGCGGCCGGGCTCGATGATCAGGGTCGGGGCGGCGTGGACGTCGAAGTCCTCGGGGGCACGGGCTCGGCGGTCGCGCTCGGAGGTGGTCGCGCTGTCGCCGAAGTCGCCGCCGCCGGTGCCAGTGTCGCCGGCGTCGGCGCCGCGGTGGCCAGTGCCGGTGCCGGTCGGGCGCGGCTGGAACGGGACCGCGGACGCGACCACGTCCTCGGCGGCGACGCCCTCGGGCGCGATGAGATTCTCGCCGACGTCGTCGGACACGTCGTCGGTCAGGACGTACTCCTCGAGCATGCGCAGCTCGCGCTCGATCTCGACCGCGAACTGCTTGCGCACGTAGCGGCCGAGGTGGCTGCGCGAGTAGTTCGGCACGTAGCGGCGCAGGAACGCGCGCAGGTCGGCCTCGACCTCGGCGGCGGTCTGGTAGCGCTGGGCCCGCGATCGGGTCAGGCAGCGATCGGCGATCGCCTCGACCTCCGGTGGCGTCGACGGCACCAGATCCGCGATCGGTCGGTACTTGGCGTCGCGCACCTTGATCAGCAGGTCCATCTCGTTGGACGCGGTGAACGGCGGCACCCGGGTCAACATCTCGTAGAGGCACGAGCCGAGGCTGAACACGTCGGAGCGATGGTCGAGCTTGCGGCCGAGCGCCTGCTCCGGGCTCATGTACTTGACCTTGCCCTTGATGACGCCGGTCTTGGTGTTGACCTTCGACAGCGTCGCCTTGGCGATGCCGAAGTCGCACAGCTTCACCTCGCCCGTGTACGAGATGATGATGTTCGACGGCGACACGTCGCGATGCACGATGCGCAGCGGTCGCCGCTTTTGATCGACCGCGGTGTGCGCGGCGTGCAGCGCGGCCGCGACCTCGCCGGCGATATACGCACCGTGCTCGGGCGGCATCGGCTTCTTCTTCTGCCGGCACCGCTCGAGGATCGTGCGGGCATCCTTGCCGTCGACGTGCTCCATCGCGATGAAGTACTCGCCGTGGGCGCGGGCGAACTCGTAGACGCGCGCGATGTTGACGTGGCGCAGGACCGAGGCGATCTTGGCCTCGTCGACGAGCATCTGGATGAAGTCGTCATCCTCGGCGAGGTGCGCGAGCACGCGCTTGACCGCGACCAGGTGGGCGTGGCCCTCACCGTCGAACGTCTTGGCCCGATAGATCTCGGCCATCCCGCCGAACGCGATGCGGTCGAGCAGATGGTACCGGCCGAGCTGCTGGGCTCTGCGCACCAGCGAGCAGGGTACTCGGTGTTGGGTCGGGACCGGAAGGGTTTCGCGCAGATCGCGGAGGGAGCGTCGGGCGGGTGGATCCCCTATACTCCCGGCCATGGCTACCGGCTGGCTCGCTGTCTCGCTCGCCTCGTGTCTCGCGCTCGGCGTCTCCGCCGCAGGGTGCGCAAAGTCCGACCCCAAGCAGGACGAGACCGCGCGGGTCAACCGCAACGCGGCGCCGACCGAAGGGGGCGCGCGGGTCACCGGTGCCCCGGGGGGCGCGGCCCCCGCCGCGATGCCGCCCACCGGCGGACCCGGGGCGGCCCCGGCCGCACCCACCGCCGACGATCCCAACGACACCAGCTTCCAGTTCGAGGCCCAGCAGCCGGCGCCCGGCAAGGCCGGGACCGAGGCGGTCGCGCGCTTCGTCATCTCGCCCGGCACCGGTTACAAGATGAACAAGGAGTACCCGACCAAGCTCACCCTCGAGCCGCCGGCCGGGGTCACCGTCGCCAAGACGGTGCTCGAGCTCGGCGACGCCGAGTCGTTCTCCGACAAGGGCCTGACCTTCGCGGTCAAGCTCACCGCCGCGCAGCCCGGCGAGTTCACGATCCCGGCCACCGTCAAGTTCGCCGTGTGCACCGACGCCACCTGCGACCCCAAGAAGAAGAAGGTCGCGCTGGTGATGAAGGCCGAGTGAGCCGGGCGGTCGCCGCGCCGCGCCCGTAGTACGCTGACGGCGATGACGACCCCGGTGCGGCAGACGCTGGCGACCCTGGGAGAGACGATCCGCGGCCACTTCTCGGGGACGCGGCGGATGCTCTCGTACGCCGAGTACCTCGACCTCGTGGTCGCCGAGCCCCGGCGTCAGCTGCGCGCCGCGGCGCAGTACCTGGTCGACGCGTTCGACCACTTCGGCACCGAGACGGTGAAGTACCCGTGGGGCGACATCCGGCGGTTCCGGCTGTTCGACTGCGCATGGGCCGGCGGCGAGGGCCGCTTGATCGGCCAGGAGGTCGCCCAGAACCAGGTCTACCGGGCGCTGTCGGGCTTCGTCCGCGACGGCGCGCCGACCCGGCTGGTGCTCTTGCACGGGCCCAACGGGTCGGCCAAGTCGACCCTGATTCGCTGCATCGGCCGCGCGCTCGAGCACTACTCGACGCTCGACGAGGGTGCGCTCTACAAGTTCTCGTGGGTGTTCCCGTCGCAGAAGACCGCGCGGTCCGGCATGGGTTTCGGCGGCGCCGCCGCCGGCAGCGGCGAGGGCGGCCCCGGCGCGCGCGGCCAGGCGCCGGTCGACCGGCCGTCCGACACCTACGCGTATCTGCCCGACGACCTGGTCGACGCCCGCCTGCAAGACGAGCTGCGCGACCACCCGCTCTTGTTGATCCCGACCGAGCACCGCGGACCGCTCATGGAGAGCGCGCTGGCCGACCATCCCGGGGTCCCGCTGTCGGACTACCTGCGGCTCGGCCAGCTCTCGCCCAAGAACCGCGAGGTGTTCGAGGCGCTGCTGGCGAGCTATCACGGCGACTACGTCAAGGTGCTCCGCCACGTCGCGGTCGAGCGGTTCTACGTCTCGCACCGCTACCGCACCGCCTATGTCACCGTCGAGCCGCAGATGTCGGTCGACGCCAGCGAGCGACAGGTCACCGCCGATCGCTCGCTGAGCGCGCTGCCGCCGTCGCTGCAGTCGCTCGCGATCTACGAGTACGGCGGGGAGCTGGTCGGCGCCAACCGCGGCATGGTCGAGTTCGACGACCTGCTCAAGCGCCCGCTCGAGGCCTACAAGTATCTGCTCACCACCGTTGAGCGCGGCGCGGTCAGCCTGCAATCGGCGACCCTGTTCCTCGATCAGTGCTTCCTCGGATCGACCAACGAGGTCCACCTGGCCGCGTTCAAGGAGATCCCTGACTTCGCCAGCTTCAAGGGCCGGCTCGAGCTGATCCGGGTGCCCTACATTCTCGACGCCGCCCACGAGGAGGCGCTCTACGCCGAGAAGCTACGCGAGGCCGCCGGCGGCCGCCACGTCGCGCCGCACACCGCGTTCGTCGCGGCGATGTGGGCGGTGTTGACCCGCATGCGCAAGCCGCAGGTCGACCGCTACCCGGCGCCGCTGGCCGAGATCGTGGCCAAGCTGGGGCCGCTCGAGAAGGCCGAGTTGTACGCGTACGGCACGATCCCCGCCGGCGCGACCGCGGTGCAGGCCAAGGAGCTGACCGCGCACATCAAGGATCTCTACTCGGAGAGCGACACCTATCCGAACTACGAGGGGCGCATCGGCGCGTCGCCGCGCGAGCTGCACGGCGTCTTGCTCAACGCCGCCGCCTCGACCAAGTACGGCTACGTGTCGCCCCAGGCGGTCCTCGACGAGCTGGTCGAGCTGACCAAGCAGGGCTCGCTGTACGAGTTCCTGCGGCAAGACGTCCAGCCGGGCGGCTTCCACGATCACAAGCGGTTCATCGATCTCACCCGCGAGCGCATGCTGGCGCGGATCGACGACGAGGTCCGCGCCTCGCTCGGCATGATCGAGGAGAGCGAGTACCTGCGGGTGTTCGAGCGCTACTTCACCCACGTCACCCACTGGGTGCGGAAGGAGAAGATCCGCAACCCGGCCACCGGCCGCAACGACGACCCCGACGAGGGCATGATGCGCGAGGTCGAGAAGACCCTCGAGGCGACCGGCAAGCCCGAGGAATACCGCGGCAACCTGATCTCGAAGATCGGCGCCTGGTCGCTCGACCACCGCGGCGAGAAGCCGGTGCTCGGCGACATCTTCGCCGAACAGGTGAAGAAGCTGCGCGACGCCTACTTCGAGCGCCACAAGAAGGCGATCACGGTCGGGATCACCGAGCTGGTCCGCTACGTGACCGGCGACGGCGCCGGGCTGTCGGCCGAGGCGGTCGCCCGGGGCGAGCGGGCGCTGGCCCTGCTGGAGAGCCGCTACGGCTACCAGCGCGAGAGCGCGCGCGACCTGATCGCGCTGATGGCGCGATCCCGGTATCGGTAGGCGCCTGATCGGCCGCGGCCGGGAGTGGCCCGCCGTCCGCAGTAGTTGCCGGCGCGGCCGCCGCCCGCGTATCGTCGGCGGGTGAAGATCGGCCGCCTCGGCCTCGCCGCTGCCGTGGGGGCCGCGTTGACTGGCACCGCCGCCGCGGACCGGTTCGCGCGTGGGCCCTACCTCCAGAACGCGCAGCCGCGCTCGGTGACGATCATGTGGGAGGCCGACGCGGTGCCGGCCCACGTCATCGTGCGCGGTCGCGCCGGCGAGCGCCGGATCGCGGTCCCGGCCCGCGGTCGCCAGGAGCTGGTCGTCGACGGGCTCGAGCCCGGCACCCGCTATCGCTACCAGGTCGTGGTCGGCACCGCCGAGGCCGCCGGCGAGCTGGTCACCGCGCCGGAGCCAGGCGCGGCGGTGCCGCTGACCTTCGCGGTGTTCGGCGACACCCGGGCCGGCACCGAGGTCCACCGCGGCCTGGTCGAGCGCATCCGCGGCGAGGTGCCCGACTTCATCCTCGGCACCGGCGATCTGGTCGACGAGGGGAACAACCGCGCCCAGTGGCAGACGTTCTTCGACGTCGAGCGACCGCTCCTGCGCGACAACGTGCTGTTCCCGGCGCTCGGCAACCACGACCGCCAGGGCCGCGGTCGCACCGCCGACAACTTCCGCAGCTTCTTCTCGCTGCCCGAGAATGGCTCCGAGCCCGAGCAGGTGTACGCGTTCACCTGGGGCCCGGCGCGGTTCCTGATCCTCGACTCCAACTCGCACAGCTTCGCGCTCACCGATCAGACCGCGTGGCTCGAGCGCGAGCTGGCGGCGGCGCGCCAGGATCCCCGGCTCCGCCAGATCTTCGTCGTGATGCACCACCCGCCGTACTCGATCTCGCTGCACGGCGGGCAGCGCGACCTGCGCGAGCGCTGGACGCCGCTGTTCGAGCGCTACGGCGTGACCGCGGTGTTCTCGGGCCACGACCACTGCTACCAGCGGGCCGAGGTCGGCGGGGTCCGCTACTTCGTTTCCGGCGGCGGCGGGGCCTCGCTGTATCCGCGCGGTCGTCACCCGTCGCGGGTCGACCTCGACGCGGTCCAGCGCTTCGAGCGGGTCAGCCACTTCCTGCGGGTGCACGTGATCGGCGACCTGGTCGAGGTCACCGCGGTCCGCGCCGACGGGACGCCGATCGAGACCACGACCTGGGGCGAGCCCCCGCGGCCGGCGGCGCCGCTCCTGGCCGCGGGCGCGGCGCCCACGATCGACGCGGCCGACCCCGTGCGGTCACCGGCCGCGCCGCCTGGCGGCCACGGGCTGGCCCCGATCGTCGGGGTCGGCGGGCTGGTGGTGCTGGCCGCCGGCGCGGTGCTGTGGTGGCTGGCGCGCGGCCGCTAGCGCCCGTTGCCCACGCTCAGATGGCGAGCAGGCGGTGGACGGTCGTGGCCAGGTCGGCGAGCCCGACCGGGGTCTCGGCCCGGGTGGCCATGTCCTTGAGCTTGGCCTGGCCGCTGGCGAGCTCGGTGTCACCAAGCGCGAGCGTGAGCCGGGCGCCGAGCTTCTCGGCGCGGCGGAACTGGGCCTTGAAGCTGACCTCGCGGTGCTCGACCTCGACCGCGACGCCGGCGAGGCGCAGGCCGTGGGCGAGGGCGGTGGCGCGGGTGCGCGCGGCGCTGCCCTGGGCCGCGATGAACAGGCCGGGCGGCGGGGCGAACCCCTCGGCCGGATCCGGCATGCACAGCACGGTGCGCTCGACGCCGATGCCGAACCCGATCGCCGGCGTCTTCGGGCCGCCCAGCTCGGCGATCATGTTGTCGTAGCGGCCACCCGCCACGATCGTGCTCTGGCTGCCGAGGTCACCCGCGGTGGTGGTGAGCTCGAACACCGTGCCGGTGTAGTAGTCGAGGCCGCGGACCAGCCGGTGATCGACCGTGTAGGGCACCGCCAGCTCGGTCAGCGTGGCCTGGACCCGATCGAAGTGCACGCGCGCGGCCTCGCCGAGGAAGTCGAGCACGCTCGGCGCATCGGCGACGATCGCCCGGCAGGTCTCGACCTTGCAGTCGAGCGTGCGCAGCGGGTTGAGGGTCAGGCGCCGCTGGCAGTCCTTGCACAGCTCGCCGGCGCGCGGGCTCAAGAAGGCGACCAGCGCGTCGCGGTAGCGCGCGCGGTCGTCGCCCTGACCGACGTTGTTGACCAGGATCGAGACCGGCTCGACCTTCAGGCGCTGGTAGAGCGCGTGCAACATCGCGATCACCTCGGCGTCGAGGGTCGGCTCGGCGACGCCGTAGGCCTCGCAGTCGATCTGCCAGAACTGCCGGTAGCGGCCGGTGTTGACCGCTTCGTACCGGAACACCGGCCCGAGCGCCCACCACCGGGTCACCGCCTCCTTCATCGCGATCGAGTGCTCGATGTACGCGCGGGCCAGCCCGGCGGTCAGCTCCGGCCGCAAGGTCAGCGAGCGATCGGCGCGATCGGTGAAGGTGTACATCTCCTTGCCGACGATGTCGGTCGACTCGCCGACGCCGCGCACGAACAGGTCGGTGTGCTCGACCACCGGCGGCCGGGCCTCGGCGTAGCCGAAGCGGGTGAAGATCTCGCGGCAGGTCGCCTCGAGGTGCTGCCACTTGGCCGAGGTCGGCGGCAGCAGATCGTACATCCCGCGAACAGAGGTCGGCGTCTCGGCCATGGCGGGCGGAAGCTAGCACGCCAGCGGCGAGGTCGACGGGTGGGGCACGACCCGGGCGACCACGCCGACGTCGCGCGCTTCGGTCACCCGGGTTCAGCGTCGATCGGGGCTGGCTCGCGCCGGACCACGAGCGAGCCCAGCCGCGCGACCAGGTCGTCAGCGGCGGCGGCGACCGCCGCAGCATCGGCGCCCTCGAGCGTGAGGATCACGCGGAAGTCCTGTTCGTCGAAGCGCGGGTAGCTGCCGAGCTTGACCGCGGGGTGCGCAGCGACCACCGCCTCGAGGTGGGGCGCCAGCACGCCCTCCTCGCCGGTGGTCCACACCCGCGCGACCGCGACCGGGGTTGCCCGGAACCGCGCACGGATGTCGAGGAACTTGCGCTTGAACAGCGGGGGCACGCCCGGGAGGATGTAGACGTTGCGGAAGGCGACCACCGGCCACGCCGCGTCGCCGACCAGCTCGGCGCCGGCCGGGATCTGGGCGAGGCGCAGGTTGGCCGGGGCCAGCTGCTCGCCCCAGTAGGCGCGCACCTTGGACTCGAGCTCGGGGTGCTGCACCACGGTGGTGCCGAACCCGCGCGCGATCCCGGCCATCGTCAGATCGTCGTGCGTGGGCCCGACGCCGCCCGAGGTGAACACGTGATCGAACCGGCTGGCGAACCAGGCGACGGTGTCGGCGATGTCGGCCTCGTCGTCCGGGATCACCGCGATCCGCCGGAGCTCGACCCCGAGCGAGCGCAGCTCACCGATCAAGAACGCGGCGTTCTCCTCGGCGAACTTGCCCGAGAGGATCTCGTCGCCGATGACGACGATGCCGGCGGTGGCAGCCACGGCTGGCATCCTAGCAGCTCGGCCCGGGACGGCAGCATGACCGCGCCCCAGCCTTCGCGGGTCGTCCGAGCGCTTGTGTTCCCGGCCATCGCCCTGCTAAGACCCGACCTCGATGGACCTCGTCTTGCGCGGCGGTCGCGTCGTCGGAGAGGCGCCCTCGGGCGCCTGGCAGGATGTCGCTGCCGACGTGCGGATCCGCGATGGCCGGGTGATCGAGATCGGCCCCGGCCTGCGCGGCGGCCGCGAGATCGCGGTCGACGGCCTGTGGGTCGCACCCGGGCTGGTCGACCTGCGCGCTCACCTGCGCGAGCCCGGCGCCGAGCACGAAGAGGACCTCGCCAGCGGCTCACGCGCGGCCGCGGCCGGTGGCTTCACCACCGTGTGCACCACCGCCGACACCAGCCCGGTCAACGACCACGGCACGGTGACCGAGCTGATCGTGCGGCGCGGCGCCGACGTCGGCCTGACCCGGATCCGCCCGGTCGGCGCGATCACCCGCGGGCTCCTCGGCGAGCGGCTCGCCGACATCGCCGATCTGAAGGCGGCCGGCGCGGTCGCGATCGGCGACGGCGACCACTGCGTCACCGACCCCGCGCTGCTGCGCCGCGCCCTCGAGTACGCGCGCACGGTCGGGCTGCCGCTGGTGCAGCACGCGCTCGACCCGCAGCTGTGCGAGGGCGGCGTCGCCAACGAGTCGGCCACCGCGACCCGGCTCGGCCTGCGCCCGCAGCCGGCGGTCGCCGAGAGCGCGATCGTCGCGCGCGACCTCGAGCTGGTCGGCTGGACCGGCGCCCGCTATCACGTCGCCCACGTGTCCGCCGCCCGGACGGTCGCGCTGATCCGCGAGGCGCGCCGGCGCGGCCTGCCGGTCACCGCCGAGGTCACGCCGCACCACCTCACGCTGACCGAGGAGGCGTGCGCCGGCTACGACGCGCTGACCAAGGTGGTGCCGCCGCTGCGCGGCCTGGCCGACCGCGCCGCGCTCATCGAGGGCCTGGCCGACGGCACCCTCGACGCGATCGCGACCGACCACGCGCCCGAGTCGCTCACCGACAAGGAGGGCGAGTTCGAGACCGCCGCGCCTGGCATGCTCGGGCTCGAGACCGCGCTGGCCCAGGTGCTGGCCCTGTGCCGCGACGGCCTGGTGCCGCTGCGCCGCGCGATCGAGGCGCTGACGATCGGCCCGGCCCGCGCGTTCGGGCTCGACGCCGGCCGGATCGGGCCCGGCGTGATCGCCGACCTGGTCGTGTTCGATCCGCAGCGGGCCTGGACGGTCACCGCCGCCGGGCTGGCCTCGAAGACCAAGAACACGCCGCTCCTCGGCGAACGGCTGATCGGCCGGGCTGTGCTCACCTTGCTCGGCGGTCGCGCCGTGCTCGACTGCGACGGGAGGTTGTCGTGACGTACCCGGCCGTGCTGGTGCTCGAGAATGGTCGCATCTTCCGCGGGCGCGGCTTCGGCGCGCGCACCGTCAGCCACGGCGAGGTGGTGTTCAACACCTCCCTCACCGGCTACCAGGAGATCATCTCCGACCCGTCGTACTGCGGTCAGATCGTGGTGATGACCGCGGTCCAGATCGGCAACGTCGGCGTCAACGAGAGCGATCTCGAGGCCAGCAAGCCGTGCTCGGCCGGGTTCGTCGTGCGCGAGCGCAGCGCCGCGTCGAGCTGGCGGTCCGAGGACGAGCTCGATGGCTGGCTGGCCCGCCACGGCATCCCCGGCCTCGACGACATCGACACCCGCGCGCTGACCCGGATGCTGCGCACCGAGGGCGCGATGCGGGGCGCGATCGCGCCCGACCCGGGCGGCGACTGCGCCGAGCTGCTTGCCGAGGTCCGCCGCCAGCCGGTGATGGAGGGCCTCGATCTGGTCCCCCGGGTCACCACGGCCGAGCGCTACCCGTGGAGCGCCCCGTCGTGGCGCGCCACCTGGGAGTCGGGCCCGATGCCGGCCGAACCGCGCTTCCACGTGGTCGCGTACGACTTCGGGATCAAGCGGAACATCCTGCATCGGCTGGTCGACACGGGCTGCCGGGTCACGGTGGTGCCGGCCACCACCTCGGCCCAGGACGCGCTCGCGCTCGCGCCCGACGGCGTGTTCCTGTCGAACGGCCCCGGCGATCCGGCCGCGGTGACCTACGCGATCGAGGCCGCCCGCGCGCTGGTCGCGCGCGACCTGCCGGTGTTCGGCATCTGCCTCGGCCATCAGATCCTGTCGCTCGCGATCGGCGCGCGCACGTACAAGCTGCCGTTCGGGCACCACGGCGGCAACCACCCGGTGAAGGATCTCACCACCGGCAAGGTCGAGATCACCGCGCAGAACCACGGCTTCGTGGTCGACCCGCAGTCGATGCCGGCCAGCGCGCGCATCACCCACCTCAACCTGTACGACGACACCGTCGAGGGGCTCGAGCTCACCGGGCGGCCCGTGTTCGGCATCCAGTACCACCCGGAGGCGAGCCCGGGCCCGCACGACGCGCACTACCTGTTCGGGCGCTTCCGCGACGCGATGCGCGCGGGCAGCGGGCCCGGCAGCGGCCCCCGATGACCACGCGCGAGCGGCCGGTCGGCGTCCCCGACGCCTCGGGCAAGGCCGCGTACCTCGGCGAGGTGCTCGACGCGGTGGTCGCCGCGCACACCGGCGACGACGCCGGGGTGGTCGCCGCCCGCAAGGTGTTCGAGGAGCGCCGCGGCCGGGTGTTCGAGGACGAGGAGCTGTGGGAGGTGTGGAGCGCCGGCTTCGTCGAGTGGCTGGTCACCGAGCACGTCGCGGCCGGGCAGGCGCTGCCGCGGGCGGCCGCCGCGATGGCCGCGGCCGCCGACGCTGGTGACACCCGCCGGGCCGCCGCGATCCGCAGCTGGCTGACCTCCCACCGCAGCCTGTGGTCGGTCGAGAAGCTCGGCGACGGCTTCGTCGACCTGTTCGATCTGCTGGGCGGCGCGCACGTGCGCGTGGTCGAGCCGCGCGCGCTCCACGGGGTCTCGATCGGCGAGGTCGCCGAGCTGCGCGTGATCGGCTTCGAGGGCGAGGTCCTGTTCGGCCGCGCTTTTCTGTTCCATCCCCGCGGGACCCGCGACGCGCTGCTCGAGCAGGCGCGCGCGATCACCGCCGACGGGGGCGACCGCCGCGCCGTCCTCGATCACGCCGCGCTGCTGCGGACCAAGGTGCTGCGCTACCGCCACGTGCCGGCGGCCCGGCTGTACGAGCGCGGTGGCGCGCTCGATCCGGCGCGGCACGAGTGACCCGGCCCGCCGCGCGGGTGGTCGCGGTGATCGCCGCTGGCACCGGCGCGGTCGTCGGGGCCGAGCCGGCGGCGGCCCAGGTGCCGGTCGCGACCCGGCCCGCGTTCTCGGTCGAGCGGTTCACGCCCGCGCCGGGCGACGGCAGCTTCCTCGGCGTCGAGCGCGCCGACGTGCTGCCGGCCGGTCGGTGGTCGGTCGCGATCTCGACCTGGCTGGCCGAGCGACCGATCGTGCTGCGCGGCGTGCAGACCGGCCTCGAGGCGACCGAGCCGGTCCGCTGGCGCTGGGGCCAGGAGGTCGGCGTCGCGCGCGGGCTCGGCGCCCGCTACCAGGTGGGCCTGGCGCTGCCGGCCGCGGTCCAGTGGGGCGATCGCCTGCAGGGGATCGGCCTGGCCGAGGCGCCGCTCGACCGGTTCGTCCTCGGCGACGTTCGCTTGCATGGCCGGGCCCGCATCGCCGGCCTGCCGGGCGCGCCCGGGCTCGCGGCCGCGCTGGCCGCGGCGATCGTGCTGCCGACCGGCAACGACGACCAGCTCGCCGGCGAGGCCGGCTGGATGCTGACCTGGGGCCTGCGCCTCGGCTGGCGTTCGCACGACCTCGAGGTCGGCGGCGGCCTCGGCCTGCGCCTGCGCACCCGCGAGGTCGTGCTGCTATCGCCGGCCCGGCCGCACGGCAACGAGCTGGCCGCGAGCGCGGCGGCGGCGGTGCGGGTCGGGCCGCTCGGCCGCCTGTTCGGCGGCGACGATCGCGCGTGGGTGCTGGCCGAGGTCGAGGCGGTGGTCGGCGACTCGCCCGGCACCGGCAGCCGCGGCCCGTCGCCGGCCGAGGCGCGCATCGGCGTGCGCGCCCACGTCCACCCCTGCTGGTCGGTCGCGATCGCGGCCGGCGGCGGGTTCACCCCCGACGAGATCGGCGCCCCGGGCTGGCGCGCGATCACGCAGCTCACCTTTGATCAGGCGCCGCCGCGCGACCGCGACCGCGACGGCGTCGCCGACGGGGCCGACGCGTGCTGGCGCGCGCCCGAGGACCGCGACGGTCACGACGATCGGGACGGCTGCCCCGACCTCGACGACGACGCCGACGGCGTGCTCGACGAGGACGACCGCTGCCCGGGCGAGCGCGAGGACCGCGACGGCTTCCGGGACACCGACGGCTGCCCCGACCACGAGGTGGGTGCGCGGGTGCGAGGCGTGCGTGGTGCCGTGGCCGTCGGCGGCGCCGAGGATGACCAGGCTGGCGTCGTGGTCGCCGATCAGGTCGCGCGCGGTCGGAGACAGGCAGACCTCGCCGGCGGGGGTGGTCGCAGCCAGGGACCACGCCGCGTCCACCAGCACACCCTCGGCGTGGTGGCCGTGGGCGGGGACCACCTGGACCAGGATCGCGGCCGACGAGCGCACGCCGGGGTGACCGGCGCGCAGCGCGCGCATCGCGGCGATCGGGGCTCGAAAGATCGCGGCCGGCCCGCGCGGGTCGTCGAGCAGGATGCCGCGCTCGGCCTCGATCGCACCGTGCATCCCGCGCAGCGCGCCCGGCTCGTCCATCCGCACGACCATGACGGTCGCCAGCCGCACCGGACACTCCGAGGCGGTCGGCAGCTCGCCGAAGAAGCCTTCGATCTCGACGACGATCGCCTCGGTCGCCTGGGCGTAGGGCAGGTGATCGGTGCCGTCGAGCTCGATCAGGCGCGCTCCAACGATGCCGGCGCTCAGCGCGTCGCTGGCGGCGCGGGACGCCACCCGATCGCCGGCGTGGCGCAGCACCAGGGTCGGCATCCGGATCGCCGGCAGGACGCTGCGCAGATCGAGCGCGGCGTGGGCGCGCACCAGCGCGGTCACCGACGACGGGGTGGCGCCCGAGCGCAGGTAGCGGCCCCACCAGACCCGGAAGGTCTCGTCGTCGACCCGCGACGGCGCGAGGGTGTCGAGGAACAGCGGCTCGCCCCAGCGGCGGTGGAGCTCGGCGAGCCATCCCTCGAGTTCGGCCAAGGTCTGGCCGTGGTCAAACCCGATCCGCCGCACCAGCGACGGCGTGCCGCCCCAGATCACGAGCGCGCGGATGCGCTCGGGATGGGTCGCGGCCACCATCAGCGTGACCGCCTCGGCCTCGTGGAGCCCGACCAAGATCGCGCGATCGACGCCGGCGGCGTCCATGACCGCCAGCAGCTCGGCCGCGTCGCTGGCCGCGCCCAGGCCGGTGACATCGCGGTCGGACAGGCCGGTGCCGCGCCGATCGTAGACCGTGACCCGCGCGCGCCGGGCCAGGCGCGACATCAGCGCGGCGAAGCCGGGCTCCTGCCAGGCCAGCTCGAGGTGCGAGACCCAGCCCGGCACGATCACGAGGTCGCGCGGGCCCTCGCCGAAGGTCTGGTAGGCGATCACCGCGTCGCCGGACCGGACGTAGCGGGTCTCGGGCGGCTCGGGATCGCGCCAGCCGGGCGCGCCGCCGAGCAAGGTCACGCCCGAGCTCTCCGACACGGCGCGGCTGATGCCGCGGCGCACGTGGGTCGTTATCCGCTGGACCGCGCGCGACCACAGGTTGGCCAGCGCCGGCGTCCACGCCCCGGCGTCGAGCTCGGCCAGGGTGGTCAGGACCGCGCGGCCGAGCCCGTCGAGGTGCTCGCCGCGGACCCCGTGCTCGACCTGGCGGTGGCCGAGATCTTCGAGCAGCGGCACCACGATCTCCGGCGAGCGAGCGCCGTGGACCACGGTCGACAGGGTCGCCAGCAGCATCTGGTGCTGCGCCGCCAGGTCGGACGCTAAATGCGCGCGCAGCTCGGGGAGCTCCTCGCACAGGCGGTGGTACAGGCGGGGCGCGAAGGTCGGCACCGCCGCTGCCCGCTCGAACGACGCGACCAGCCGCCGCGCCGCCTTGGACTCGGCGACCGCGTCGGCGCCGCTGTCGGCGACCAGCGGCGCGTAGACCGCGCCCAGCAGCTCGAGCCGGTCGCGCACCGCGGCCGCCGTCCGCGGCCGCTGATCGGCCGCGCGCGACACGCACTGGCCGATCAGGTTGGCCAGCGGCGCCGGCACGTCGCGGCGGAGCTGACCGATCGGGCTGAGCCCGTGGGTGAAGATGAACGCGACGGTGTCCTCGGGATCCCGATCCGCGTACGGCAGATCACCGGCGAGCAGCTCCCACAGCACCACGCCGAGCGAGTAGATGTCGCTGCGGCCCGAGGCCGGCGCCTGCGCCGCCAGCTCCGGAGCCATGTAGACCGGGGTGCCGGAGAAGCGGGCGGTCTCGCCGCCGCGGGCAGCCAGGCGCGCGATCAGGTGATCGGTCGAGGGCTCGCTCCACGCGCCCTGCTCGGCGAGCCCGAAGTCGAGCAGCTTGACCACGCCGTCGCGGCCGACCACCGCATTCGAAGGCTTGATGTCGCGGTGGAGCAGGCCACTGGCATGCACCGCGGCCAGTCCGCGCGCCAGCCCGAGCGCGATGTGGAGCACCTCGCGCCATGGCACCGGCCGCGGCAGGCGGTGGAGCGGCGAGCCATCGACGAACTCGTACGCGATGTACGGTCGGTTGCTCACCGACGAGATGCGATAGACGCTGACGACGTTGGGATGGTCGAGCCGGGCCAGCGCGCGGGCCTCGGCCAGGAACCGCTCGTGGGCGCGCGGGTCGGCGTTCGACGCCGCGATGAACTTCAGCGCGACCGGGCGATCGAGCAGCAGATCGCGCCCGAGATACACGGTTCCCATCGCTCCGTCGGCCAGAGGTCGAACGACCTCGTAGTCATCGAAGCGCACCGGTGGAAACACCCCCCAGACCCCCCTGCGCACCTCGAGACGATAGCAGGAGTCACCGCAGGGAGGTGAACATCTCGCCAGTGCCGTGCGGCGGTTCCCGACGCTGCGACGGTGAATGACCGCCATCTGTGCGCCAGCATGGCGGGAGTGCGTGCACGCGAGACAGCAGGCTATTCGAGCGGATTGCTCTGTGACCACCGTTCGATCACGCGATCCGCCTCCAGCGTCAGGCGCACCTCGAACGTGGCACGCACGCCATCACAGTCCTGATCACCGATCGCGGTCAGCACCAGCACCGGGCCGTCACGATGCACCTGGTACGCGAACCGGTGGCGATCGTCGATCGAGAAGCCGAGCGCGCGCCAGCCCGGCAGTGCCCACCGGGTCGGCTCGGGAGCACAGGTGTCCCCGCTCTCGCAGCAGGTGCCGACCGCCGGGGTCGGCCCGACGGTGAGGTCGGGCAGCGCGTGGTGGGCGGCGGCGTGGAGCCGGACGCGCTCGACCAGGTAACCCAGCAGCGCGGGCGCTTCACGCGCAGCCCGGCGCGAGGTGCACTGCCGTTGCGCCGCGGGGCAGGTCGCCAGGGCGCACAGGCCGATCAGGGCCAGCATCCAGCGCAGCCGACGCCATGCGCCACCCTTCATCGGTCGTTCCTTGGCGGTCGCGGTCGGGGCGCGCCGGGCGCCCCGACGATCGCCGGCTTACCGAGCACGGGATGGTGGGTCGCGGTCGCCACGGGGTCAGTTCGCGCGCACGGGTGCCAGCGGGCCCAGCCAGCGGGTCACGACGAGACCTCCGCGAGGTGCCGACCGATCAGCCGCGCCACCGTCAGCGGCGCTTCGAGCTGGGGCACGTGGCCGATACCCGGCAAGATGTGCAGCTGCGCGCGCGGCAGGCGCGCATGCAGTCGCCGCGCAGTGTCGGGATGAATGATGCGGTCCTGCTCGCCGTGCACGATCAGCGTCGGTTGCGCGATCGCCTCGAGGTCCTCGGGCAGACCGTCGGCGGGGTCGGACTCGAGCCAGCCCCGGAACATGTCCTCGAGCACGGCGCGCCGCGCCGCCCGGCGGGCCGCGACGAAGCGCTTGACCGCCTGCGGGACCCGCGGCGGCTTCTCGACCATGAGATTGACGAAGCGGTCGGGGTCGTCGCCGGTCGGGATCAAGAGGTTCTCGCCGCGGGCGAGCGCCCGGGTCAGCTCGCTCTCGGCCGGGTCGGGCGCCGCCGACGCCACCAGCGTCAGCGACGCGATCCGCGCCGGGTGGTTGCGCGCCAGCCACAGCGCGATGCCGCCGCCCAGCGAGTTGCCGCACAGGTGGACCCGGACCAGCCCGCGCGCGTCGAGCAGCCCGATCACGGTCGCGCCCATCGCGGCCGCGGTGGCGCGGGCGCGCGGGATCAGCGACGATCGGCCGTGGCCGGGCAGGTCGAGCAGCAGCAGCGGGTGCCGGCGCAGCATCGGCGACATCAGCAACCAGGTCTCCTTGTCCCCGCCGAAGCCGTGGAGCATCAGCACCGGTGTGCCCGGGCGGTCCCGCTGGTAGAGCGCGAGCTCGAGATCGGCGACGCGCGCGCGGCTCGGGACCAGCCCGGCCGCGGTCGACATCGCGCGCTCGAGCGCGCGCATCTCGAGGCCGCCGAGCTTGACCTCGAGCCGTTGCGCCCAGGCCTGCCCCGCGCGCAGCCCGGCCTGGAGCCGCAGCGCGGCGGCGGCGGTGGCGTCGGCCACCGGTCGTGCGGGCATCATCGCGAGCTCCTGACTTGCGGCAGATCGGTCGGCAGGAGGGCCGGCGCCGGCGGCGCCGCCCGCGGGGTCAGCGCGCGCACGAACGCGATCAACGCCGCGCGCTCGTCGGCGGTCAGCGTCACCACCGGCAGCGCCGGATCGATCACGCTGGGATCCGCCTGCTGGCCGCGCCCGCCGGCGAGGTGCCAGTCGATCGCCGCCTCGAGCGTGGCCGCGCTGCCGTCGTGGAACAGCGGCGCCCGGGCCGCGACCCCGCGCAGGGTCGGCGTCTTGAACGCGCCGGCCGCGGCCGGATCGACCCGGCCCCGGCCATCGTCGGGCGACGCGATCAGGCCGAGCCGGTGGTAGCCGAGATCGGTGTAGAGCGGCGGCGCGTGACAGGTCGCGCACTGGGCCTTGCCGTTGAACAGCGCGTAGCCGAGCTCGGCGCCGGCAAGCAGGCCGTCGTCGTCGCCGCGCTCGTGGGCGTCCCACGGCGCGTCACCGCTGTACAGCGTCGCAACGTAGGCGAGCAGCGCCGCCGAGGCGGTCGCGTCGGCCGCGCGGCCGCCCGCGGTGCGCGCGAAGTGCGCCGCATAGGTCGGGCTCCCGAGCAGGCGGACCAGCCCGGTCTCGAGCGGCAGGCCGAGCTGGCTGGCCACGTGGCTGGCGAGGAAGCTGGTGCGATCGATGCTGCGGCCGTCCCAGCCCAGCTCGCCGTGCCAGGCCAGGTTGTAGAGCGTCGGGGTGTGGCGCAGGTTGGGCTTGCCGTCGGCGTTGGCGGACCGCGGGACGCCACCGGCGAAGCCGCGGGCGGGCTCGTGACAGGTCGCGCACGCGGTGGTCGCGTCGACCGCGAGGCGCGGCTCGAAGAACAGCAGCTCGCCGAGCGCGATCTCGGCGCCGGTCGGCGCCTTGTCGGCGGGCAACGGCGGCAGGCCGGCCGGCGGCAGCGGCACCGGCGGCGGCGGCGGCAGCGCGACCTGACCGGTCGCCAGCACGCGCGGCTCGACCTCGAGGGTCGCGGCGACCACGGCGGCGGAGCCCGCGGGCGGCGCCGGATCGGCCGGTCGATCTTTCTTCGCGGGACAGCCCGCGACCAGGAGGAGGGCGAGCGGCGCGGCGAACCGGCGGCGATCAAGCATGGTGGGCCGCGTACGTGGTGGGGGGAACCTCGGCGAGCACGCGCATCGCGTTGTCGCCGAGGATCTTGGCGATCACGCGCGGCGCCACGCCGCGGCGGTGCAGGGCGACCGTGAGGTTGGGCAGCGCGGCGACGTCCTCGAGCCCGACCGGCGGCACCACGAAGCCGTCGAAGTCCGAGCCGATCGCCGGCACGTCCTCGCCGGCGACCTTGATGATGTGCAGCAGGTGATCGACCACCGCCTCGACGGTGGCGCCGCCGAGGAACCGGCGGGCGAAGATGATGCCGACGCAGCCGCCGTGCTCGCCGACCGCGCGCAGCTGCGCGTCGTCGATGTTGCGCCAGTGCTCGTGGACGCCGAGCACGCCGGTGTGGGTGACCATGGCCGGCTGGGTCGACAGCTCGAGCGCCTCGAAGAAGCCCTTGCGATTGATGTGAGCGAGGTCGACCACCACGCCGCACCGGTTCATCTCGCGCACGACCTCGCGGCCGAGGTCGGTCAGGCCGCGCTCGCGGTCGGCGCCCTTGCCCTTGGCCGGCGAGCCCAGCGCGTTGGCCGAGAAGTGCAGGAGCCCGATGTAGCGCACGCCGCGGCGCGCGAAGTGCTCGACCAGCGCCGGGTCGCCCTCCAGCGCCTGGCCGCCCTCGATCCCGCCGAGCGCCGCCAGCTGCCCGCGGGCCTTGGCGGCGGCGATGTCGGCCGGGGTCAGCGCCCAGGTCAGCTGATCGGGATCCTTGGCGATCGCGCGATCGATCGCGTCGAGCTGGGTGTCGACCGAGGCCCGGCAGCCGCGCTCGGGGTAGGGCAGGGTCCAGAGCCCGAAGAACTGGGCGGCGACGCCGCCGTCGCGCAGCCGGGGCAGGTCGACGTGGCCGACATAGTTGAGCCGGCCCGACATCGGGCGCTCGTGGCGCTCGGCGAGGTCGAAGCCCATCTTGTCCATGAGCTTGGCGGTGTCGGCGTGCAGATCGGTGACGGTCGCCTCGGCGTGCAGCGCGCGGGCGTCGTCGGGCGTCATCGCCAGGCGGACCGTGGTCATCGCAGCGCGCCCGGCACCGGCCGCGGCGCCGGCTTCCAGCGATCGGCCGCGGCCTCGAGCACCGAGATCGCGGCCTCGACCCGGTTGAACGGCGGCATGATGTACGCCCCGGCGACCCGGTGCTTGACCGCGGTCAGCGCCTCCTGCGCGATCTTGAGGCCTTCGGCGCGGCCCTCGGGCCCGGCGCCCGCGCGCGCCATCCGGTTACGGATCTCCTGCGGCACCGACATGCCCGGGACCTCGTTGTGGAGGAACTCGGCGTTGCGGGTCGACGCCAGCGGCAAGATGCCGACCATGATCGGCAGGCCCAGCGCGCGGGTGTCGTCGAGGAAGCGCTCGAGCGTGCGCGGGTCGTAGACCGGCTGGGTCATCACGACCTCGGCGCCGGCCGCCTTCTTTTCCTCGAGCCGGCGCAGCTCGCGGTCGTAGTCCTGGGCGCCCGGCTCGGCGCCGGTGGCCAGCACGAACGAGGTCGCGCCGCCGGTCGACTTGCCGGCTGGATCGATGCCGGCGTTGAGCCCGCGCGCGATCTTGAGGAGCCCGATCGAGTCGACGTCGTAGACCGGCGTCGCGAACGGGTAGTCGCCCATCTTGGGTGGATCGCCGGTGATGATGACCAGATCGCGGATCCCCAACGTCTGCGCGCCCATCAGGTGCGCGACCAGGCCGAGAAAGTTCCGGTCGCGGGTGCACACGTGGAGGATCGGCTCGACCCCGGTCTCGATCGCCAGCCGCGCGCACACCGCGATGTTGGCCATGCGCGCGCTCGCCCGCGGGCCGTCGGCGATGTTGACGATGTCGACGCCGGCGGCGAGCAGGGCCTCGACCTGGGCCCGGGTCTTGGTCATGTCGGTGCCGGCCGGGGCGGTCAGCTCGACCGAGACCGCGAACTCGCCCGAGGCCAGGCGGGCGCCCAGCCGGCTGCGCTCGGCCAGCGGCACCACCGCGGGCGGCACCGTGCGCAGCTCGATCGCGCTCGCCGACGGCGCCTCGATCCGCGGCGCGGCGCCCAGCTTCTGATCGACGTGGCCGCCGCCCATCATGCGGACCGCGCCGATCATCGTGCGGATGTGATCGGGCGTGGTCCCGCAGCAGCCGCCCAGCGCCCGGATGCCGCTCTTGAGCATGCGGCGGGCGAACACGCCGAAGTGCTCGGGGTTGGCGACGTAGATGGTGCGGCCCTCGACCGACGCCGGCAGCCCGGCGTTGGGCTGGATGATCACCGGCTTGCCGCGGCCGACCATCGCGGTGCCGATGTCGTACAGCTCGGACGGGCCGATGCCGCAGTTGGCGCCGATCACGTCGGCGCCGGCGGCGATCAGGCGCTCGGCGACCTCGGCCGGGGCCAGCCCGCCATCGCCGCGCCCGGACGCGTCGAACACGTGCTGCGCGATGACGGGCACCCGCGGCCCGCGCTCCTTGGCGACCGCGATCGCGGTCTCGAGCTCGAGGATCGAGGGGAAGGTCTCGAGCAGGATCGCGTCGACGCCCTGGATCACCAGCGTGTCGATCTGCTCGGCCAGCGCCAGCCGGGCCCGCCGCCGCTCGCTCTCGGGGGCGATCGCGAACCGGACCCCGGTCGGGCCGACCGCGCCGGCGACGAACGCGCGGCCACCGGACGCCTCGCGGGCCAGCTTCACCGCCGACTTGTTGATCTGCATCATCTGATCGGCGAGGCCGTGGCGGGCCAGCGCGATCCGGTTGGCGCCGAAGGTGTCGGTCTCGATCACCTGGGCGCCGGCGGCGAGGTAGTCGAGATGGACCTGGCGGATGAGGTCGGGCTGCGACAGCACCAGCTCGTCGTAGCTGCGGGTGTGCAGGACGCCGCGCTCGTAGAGCAGCGATCCCATCGCGCCGTCGAACAGGAGCGGGCCGGCGGCGAGTGCCTCGAGGAGGGTCGTGGTCATGAACGGGGGGCGTCGCGCGGGGCGTCGGTCCCGCGCGCGCGGCGGCGGAGCGCGCGCAGCCCGGCGGTCTCGAGGTGGCGGCGGACCGCGCGGAAGGCGTCGCCGCGGCCGACCTGCGCCAGGTGGCCGCCCGGGAACCAGTGGATCGCGCACTCACCCCAGTGCTGCCACAGCAGCTCGGCCTGATCCGGCGGCGTGATGCGATCGCCGCGGCCGGCGACGATCATCAGGCGGTCGCGCGACGGCAGCGGCGGACGCGTGGTCGGCGCGTGCACCGCGAACACGTCGTGGAGCAGCTCGGCCGACACGCCATCGCGCACCGCGCGCCGGTGCTCGGGGGTGGCCGCGCTGTGCCGCCACATGAGGTCACTCATGCTGACGGCCGGGATCATCGCCACCGCGAACGCGAGCGCGGGATCGACGGTGGCCCACAGCGCGGTCGTGTACGCGCCGAGGCTCATCCCGATGGCCCCGACCGAGGGCGCCCCGCGGCGCTCGAGGTGCGCGCGCAGCGCTCGCAGATCGTGGATCGCCTGCCCGAAGCCCTCGTTGGTGCGGATCAGGTTGGCGCTCGGGAACAGCGCGCCCGAGCGGCCGCGGGTGCCGGGCGTGCCCGGGGCCCGGGCACCATGGAACGGCAGCTGGAACAGCACGACGTCGAAGCCGCGCTCCAGCCAGTAGCCGACCACGAACGCGCGCTCCTCGAGCCACCAGCTGCCGCCGCCCCAGCCGTGCAGACAGATCATCACCGGCCGATCGCCCTGGCCGTACTGGCGGGCGTGCACGGTGTGGTTCTCGAGCCAGCGGTGGTGCTCGACCCGGTGGTCGGTGAGGAACGGGCGGTAGCTCGACGTGAACCGCAGGTCGGTGATCGGGACCCCGAACGCGTGGCCGTCCGGCGTCGCCACCACGTCGGCCGGCGGTGGGTCTGGAAAGAACGCGCTGGGTTGCCCGAGCGTCCCGGTGCCGTAGCTGCGCGCGAGCTCGATCATGCGGGTGCGCGCGTGGCTCGCCAGATCGTCGCGGCGCGCCTCGCCCGACATCCGGCGGTTCATCACCCGGAGCACGCCGCGATCGATCGCGGAGCTGGCCCGGGTCACGGCCGAGAGAACGTCGCGCAGCATGCCCCAGGCTACAACGAACGCCGCGGCGCGGCATCGGGGCCCGTGCTATTCCCGGAGGGTGTCAGGTTGCCTCGGGTACGGACTCCTCGTCGTCGCGGCGCTCCTGGCCGAGGTCGCCAGCATCTTCATCGTGGGCAGCTACGTCGGTGCCCTCTGGACCATCGTCGCGCTGGCCGCCGGGATCGCGCTGGGCCTGGCGCTGCTTGCCGGCCGCGGGCTGATGACCATCACCGGCGCGATCGCCGCGCACAGCGACCGCAAGTCGGTCGCGCCGGTCGTGGTCCAGGGCGCGATCACGGCGTTCGCCGGCGTCCTGCTGGTCTTCCCCGGATTTGCGTCGGATATCGTCGGGTTGCTCCTGATGATCCCGCAGGTGCGCGCCGGGGTCCGCGACCAGCTGGTCGCGCGGTTCGAGGCCAAGCTGGCCCCGTTGCCCGGCGGGATCGACGGGCCCCGCGCCGGGGGCGGGGCGTTCATCGATACCACCGCCACCGAGGTGCCCGAGGTCCCCGAGTTCAGCGAGCGGCTCGCGGCGGGCAGCGAGGGCCCGGATGGCCCCGCCGGCCCCGCCGGCATCGATGGCCGCGATGGCGATGAATCGGGCTCCCCTCGGACCGGTCGAACCCCGTCATGACCAAGCGAGGCTGGTTGGCACGGGCGATCGCGGCGGGACTCTGGATCGGACTCGCCACCGGGGTGGCCGCGGCCGACAGCTTCGGCGGGGTCAGCGGCAACGAGAAGGTCTACCTGGTCGGCCGCGACAAGGTGTGCCAGCCGCTGGTGGTGCGCGCCGCGGCGGCCCGCGGGATGCCGGCGTGCAAGCCGGCGCCGACCGCCGAGGTCGCGGCGCTGTCGGTGAAGACGCCGGCGCCCGAGCGCGGCAGCAAGGCCGAGCTGTCGGCGGCCGCCAAGGGGCGGACCCTCACCGTGCGCGACAAGGACGGCGCCGCGGTGGTGGCGTGGGACGCACCGGATCCGGTGGCGTCGGTGGTCGACGTGTGGCGATCGAAGTACGGGCGACTGGTGATGGTCGAGTACACGGTGCGGCGGACCGGCCGCGAGGTGCACGAGGTCGTCGGGTTCGAGCTCGGCGCCGGCGGCACCGAGCCGGTGGAGCCGCCCACGCCGACCGGCCCCGGCCCGACGACGCCGACGACGCCGACGACGCCGACCGGCCCGACGACCCCGACCGCGCCCACCGGTCCGGCGGCCAAGGCGGAACCGGCGCTGGTGAAGGCGGTCGCCAAGGCCCGCAAGACCCGCGGTCAGGCCGCGGTCGCAGCCTGGAGCAAGGTGCTCGTGCTCGACGAGGATCATGCCGAGGCGCGCTACCGGCTGGCGGCCGTCCACGCCCAGGCCAAGCGGGGCGCCGACGCGGTCGCGCAGCTGGCGCGGCTGGCGGCATCGCCGCGGCTCGACGCCATCGAGTGGCTGGTCGAGGCCCGGTTCGACCAGGCGTTCGCCCGGCTGGTCGCCGACCCGGGGTTCCGCACGGCGGTCGGGCTCGACCGGGTCGGCGCGACCGCCTACGAGCGCTTGATGGGCTTTGGCGGGCAGTGGGAGCAGTCCCTGACCCCGTGCGAGCGGCCCGAGATGAAGCTGGCGTTCGCGCGCGACCGCTCGTTCCGGCTCGAGCTGAAGAGCGCCTGCCAGGGCCAGCGCGACTCGTTCCGGCTCAAGGGCACCTGGGCGCAGCGCGGCGATCTCATCGACCTGAAGCTCGCGGGCGTCGCGGGCGCGGTCGACGTCGCGCCCTGCCAGTTCGCGCGCGACGGCAGCGAGGACGTCCTGCGCTGCCAGGTCGACGAGGACCTCGCGTTCGAGGGCCGCCCGGTCCGCCGCTGACCCGAGCGAAGCGACTCTGATCTGACCCTCCGGCTCGGTCGCCTACACCTGGCACCGGCCCGATCGCCTGGCGCCTGACTGCGGTCGGGTCGAAGCCATCGTGTGGAGTTTCAGCTGCCTCGGTCCGTTCGATCCCGGGCCGTAGCGAAACCGCACACCCGGGATGAACCTCTGGGCCCTTCTCGGACACTGATCGGTCGAGGTGCTCGTCGTATGATCGTGCTCGTGGGCCGGAAGAGCGGCAGCAGCGAACCCGCCCCGGCGCTCGCCGAGGTCGACGAGCCCGAGCTGATCCGCCGGTGCAAGGCTGGCGAGCGGCCGGCCCAGGACGAGCTCTACAACCGGTTCCGTCGCCCGGTCACCGCCAACCTCTACCGCGTGCTCGGTGATCGCGGCGAGCTCGAGGATCTGGTCCAGGAGGTCTTCGTCATCGCCTTCCGCGGCCTGGCCACCTTCCGGCACGAGGCCCGGCTGTCGACCTGGCTCTATCGCATCTGCGTCAACGTCGCCCTCGGCAAGATCCGCGCGCGCACCCGCCGGCCGCCGCCGATCGCGGTCGCCGATCTCGAGCTGGCCGCGCACGACGCCACCCTCACCGATCGGCCGGAGTCGCCCGAGCGCGCGCTCGAGCGGCGCCAGGATCAAGAGCGGGTGTATCGCTTGCTCGATCAGCTGGCGCCCAAGAAGCGGATCGTTCTGTACCTGCACGAGATCGAGGGCCGTGATCTGAAGGAGATCGCCTACCTGGTCGACTCGAACCCGGTGACGGTCCGGACCCGCCTGTTCTACGCGCGCCGCGAGTTCTACGCCGCCCTGGCCGCCGAGGACGTCACGCTCGCCGCGCGCGAGGGAGGTCCGCCATGAGCCACCTCGTGCCGCACCGGCTCGGGGCCCTGGCCGCCGGCCGCATCACCGGCCGCGCCGCCGGCCGCATGCGCGTGCACCTCGATGGCTGCGACCCGTGCCGCGCTGCGTGGGACCGCATCCGCGGCGCGCGGGCCGGGTTCGGCGAGCTGGCCGGCGCGAGCGGGCCGGACCTGCGGTGGGATCGCATGCGCGCCCAGATCTACTGGTCGATCGGCAGCGGCGCGCATCCGGTGGCGACCGCGCGTCGGCGCGGCTGGCTGCTGGGACCCGTCATGGTCGCCGCGGCGGCGGCCGCGCTGGTGTGGCTGGCGCCGTGGCGCGACCCCGCGCCCACGGGTCCGCTCGCGACCGCCCCGGCCGCGGCACCCGACCGCGCGGCCGTGGTGGCGCCGATCGCGGTCGAGCTGGTGCCGGCCCCGGTGCTGGCGCTGCCGACCCTGGTCGAGGGCGACGTCACCGTGCGTCCGGCCGGCGCGACGACCGACCTCATCGATCCGGCGGAGATCGGCGCCTCGCCGCTCGGCACCGGCGCGCGCCTCACCACCGCGAACGGCCGCGCCGCGCTGCAGCTCGGGGTCGCCTCGACCTTGACCCTGGCGCCGCGGTCGAGCCTGGTGCTGCGCCGCTTCGACGTCGCCGGCATCGAGCTGGTCGTCGAGGGCCAGATCGACATCGAGGTGGCCCGTCGCGCTGAAGGCCAGCGCTTCGTGGTCGTCGCCGGTGGCCGCACCATCGAGGTCCGTGGCACCGCGTTCCGCGTCAGCCACCGCGACGGGCAGGTGGCGGTCGCGTGCGAGCACGGTCGGGTCGCCGTGACCGATGGCGCCTCGACCCTCGAGCTCGGCGCTGGCCAGGCGGTCGAGGTGTCCGATGGCGACTCGCTGCTCGGGCGCGCGGCCCGGCCGCTGTCGGGCGCCGAGCTGTCGGCGCTGCTCGCGGCGCGGCCGCCGGCGCTGCCGATGTGGACCGATCCGGTCACCGTGCTGCGGACCACCGCGCCGCTGTCGGTGGTGGCGCCGCGCCTGCGCGCGGTCCGGGTCGACGGGGTCGTGGTCGGCGCCGGTCCGATGTGGATGCGGGTCCCGGCCGGCCGTCACCTGGTCGAGGCCGAGCACGCGCCAGGGCGGTTCGGCGCCGGCCGCTGGATCGAGGTCGGCACCGCCGCCACCAGCCCGCTGATCCTGACCGCCGAGCCGCCGGCGAGCCCCAGCGTGCCGGGGCCCCGCAGCTCCGGCGCCGGTCGTACCGTCCGTCGCGCCGAGCTGCGCCGCGCGCTCGACCAGGGTCGCATCGGCACCTGCGTGCGGGCGCTGGCCAAGCAGGGTGTCATCGCTGGCACCCACATCGAGTTCGAGATCGGCGTCGACGGCGACGGCGCGCTGCGCTTCCTCAACATCGCCGACACCGACCTGCCGTCGCGGGTCGCCGACTGTGTCCGTGATGCGGTCGCGGCCACCCGCCTCGGACCCGGGCCGGCGGCGTCGTGGCGCCACCGGCTCAGCTTCTAGCAGGCGGCCGGCGACCCGGGCGGTGGCGGGCTCCGCGGGCGACGCAGGCGCGCCGGGAGATGGCCCCGCGCCGACGGTCGCGGGTATCGTGGGCCATGGATCTCCGGTCGATCGCGCTCGCTGTCTCGGTCCTCGCTGCCTGCTCGTCGAAGAAGGCGGCCCCGGAGGGCGGCGCGCCGCCGCGTGATGCGCCGGCGGCGGTCGCCCTCGACGCCGGGGCCTCGCCGACGTCGATCACGATCTTCAACCGGCGTCAGTCGCCGGTCTGGGTGATGAGCCAGACCGCGTGCGCGCAGTGGCCGGTCCGGATCGAGGCGCCCGACGGCAGCGCGGTCCGGGTCGATGGCCAGGGAGTCGGCTGCGCGACCGCGCGCGCGGGCAGCTGCCCGACGTTGGGCTCGTGCCAGGGCCCCGGGGTCTTCCGGGTCGAGCCGGGCGAGCGGTTCGCGATCCCGTGGGACGGGCTGGCGATGGTCGGGCGCGAGCTGGCCGCGGGCGAGGCCGGGCCCGGCTGTCCGACCGCGTGCCTCGATCAAGTGCCGGTCGCGGCCGGCACCTACAAGCTGACCGCGCAGGCCTGGGGCACCTGCACCGGCGAGTGCGCGTGCCCGGTCGCCGCACCGGCCAAGGCGTGCGCGAAGCCGGCCGGCCTCACCGGCGAGCCCGAGCTGACCGCGACCACGTCGCTGCTGATGCCGGGGACCGCCGGGATCACCGTCGTCTTCGAGTGACCCGCGGCTCGGGTCAGGATAGCCGCGCGGCGAGCCGGTCAGCGGCGCGGGTCGCCAGCGCCATGATCGTCAGCTGCGGGTTGACGCCGAGCGAGCTCGGCACCGACGCGCCGTCGATGACGTACAGGCCCGGGGTGTCGTGGACCTGGTGGTCGGCATCGACCACGCTCGAGCGCGGATCCGGGCCCATCCGGGCGGTGCCGAGCGGGTGGTATGCCGACAACGACAGATCCCGCGCGGCGATCCGCGCGTCGCGCAGGCGGGCGAGGTCGGCCTCGCCGCGCAGCTCGTCGAACCCGTGCACCGGCGGCAGCACCACCCGCGCGCCGGCCGCGAAGTAGACCCGCGCCAGGATGTCGATCCCGCGCTTGATCCGGGCCAGGTCGGCGTCGTTGAGGTTGTAGGTCACCACGGTGCGACCGCGGACCCGGCGGACCCGCCCGCGCGAGGTGTCGGCGACCATGAAGCCGAAGCTGGCGATGCGGTCGTAGCCCTCGGCCAGCTCGATCAGGCGGGGCCCGACCTGGGGCATCAGCGCGGCGGTGAGCTCGAGCGGCGTCGCGACCCCCTCGAACATCAGGCCCTGGTCGGCGAACTCTTCGATCGCGTAGCCCTGCGGCACGCCTTGCCACGCCGCGACCCGCTCGTTCATCTCGGCGAACACGCCGCACGCCGGGTGGATCGAGAGGTTGGCGCCGAGCTGGCCCGAGCGGCCGGCCAGCCGGTTGCGCATGAGCAGGATCGGCGTGACCAGCGTGCCGCACGCGACCACCACCGATCGCGCGCGCACGGTCAGGGTCCGTCCCGACGCGGTGCGGGCGACCACGCCGACCGCGCGGCCGTCCTCGATCACGATCCGCTCGGCCTTGACCCCGGGGTACAGCTCGGCGCCGGCCTTGAGCGCCATCGGCACGTACGACACGTTGGTCGAGCGCTTGGCGTCGGTCGGACATCCGAAGCAGCACACGCCCTGGCCGTCGCAGGCGGGCGCGTTGCGGCGCAGCGGCAGGTGGCGATACCCGAGCTGCTCGGCGCCGCGCGCGACCACCCGCGCGCAGCCGCCGAGGATCGCGGTCGGGGTCGGCGCGACCCCGAGGATCGCCTCGACCCGCTCGAAGTACGGCGCCATGTGATCGACGGTCATCTCGTTGAGGCCGAGGTCGTCGCGCCAGTGCGCGAGCACCCGCGCCGGCACCTGGTAGCAGGTCCCGGAGTTGATCGTGGTGGTGCCGCCGACGGTCTGGCCCAGCGGGATCGGGATGACGACGTTGCCGACCGAGAAGGTCGCGCCGCCGTTGCGGTACATGCGCTGCTGGCGAGCGAACGCGGGCCCGGCGAAGTCGCGCCGCTCGAAGTACGCGCCCTCCTCGAGCATCGCGACCGCGACCCCGGCCTCGGCCAGCTCCTTGGCGACCACCGCGCCGCCGGCCCCGGTGCCGATCACCACGACATCGACCTCGATCGCGCGGTCGGCGTCGACCTGGGCGCCGCTGTGGACCCGCTCGCGGAACCACGCCGGCTTCGGCTCGGCGACCGCGAGCTCGGTCTGGTAGACGCAGCCGAGCTGCTGGTAGAACGCCGGGTCGTCGAAGTGGGCGACCTTGATCGGGGCCACCAGCGCCCGGAGCGCGTTGCGGCGCGCGACGTCGCCGGTGCGCCAGCGATCGAGCAGCCCCAGCCGCGCCCGGACGGGCAGCGAGGTGAGGCGACGGCCGTGGTGCAGCACGGCCAGGACTTCGAAGGTGCGGATCAGCCCGCGGTAGGCGGTGCGGGCCGGGGCGGGCAGGCCACCGATGAACTGCTCGACCCGCGCCACCGCGGCCGGCCCGGCACCGGGGAAGACCGCGCCCGCGGGCAGCGCGGCTTCCGCGATCGCGACCAGCGCAGCCCGCTCGCGCTCGCTGAAGAGGTGCATTCCCGCAGGGTAGAGCCTGTGGTCGAATGGTTCAACAAGCTGAAACCGGCTCGCCGCTCAGAGGGTGTGACTCTATCGAATCCCACCCTCCCTTTCGATCGGTCGGCCGCGGGCCAGAGCCCGCGCCCGATCTGTACGGAACCAGAAGCGCCTCGCCTTCGGCTCCGCTCAGGGCGCGCTGCGGGCGAACCCGCCGTCCAGGAAGCCGTACGAGGCGGTCAGCGAGAGCCCGAGGAACACCTCGCCAACCGCAAGCCGCACCTCGCCGCCGGCGCGCACGCTCGAGGCCCGGTTGAGCGTCCAGGTCCAGCCGGCCAGGCCGGTCAGCGAGCCGCCCCGATCGGGATCGCCGTCCTCCGCCATGGCGTCGTCATCGCCGTCGCTCGACAGCGCGGCGATCGCGCCGGCGTCGAGCACGCCGAGCAGCTCGCCGTGATCCCCATGGGCGAACTTGCGGAAGCGGCCGCCGGCCGCGATCCGCCACGGCGTGGGAGTCGCCTCGGGCGTGAACAGCCGGTAGCGGGCGTCGAGCCAGGCCTCACCATCCGACGACGGCGTGAGCTGCCGGGCCGCGCGTGCGCGCAGCAAGACTTGCTCGTAGCGACCCTCGAGCGCGGTGGCGACCGCGTCGTCGTCCTGGTTGTCACGCAGCAGGTAGCTCTCGCCGAACAGGATCTGCACGTCGAGGCCGCTCGGGCGGCTGTCGAAGCTCGGATCGCGCAGCACCTCGAGCAGCTCGTAGGTGGTGCCGGCGTCGGGCTCGCCCAGCAGGACGCCGGCCTCGCGCAGGATCGCGACGGTGGCGGTGAGCTGGCGGTAGCCGGTGCGATCGCGGCGGAGCGCCCACCACGTCGATTGCAGGCGACGCGCCAGCCCGTCGTCGATCGGCCGGCCCAGGGCCCGCGCCCGCTCGAGCGCGCGCGCCAGCTGCTGCACCCGCAGGCGCGGCCCGACCTCGAGCACGCGGCCCCAGCCACCGCCGAGCGCGAGCGCGAGATCGGCGACCAGGCGCGAGTCCTTCACGATCGACATGCCGTCGTTGCCGGTCACCGACAGGTAGTGCAGCTGCGGCGCGAGCACGACCTGGCCGATACCGTAGACGCCAGGGCCGCCGTAGGCGCGCGCCTCGCCGGCAACCGCGGCGGCCACCGCGACCGTCCGCGAGCTCGCCGGGCCGTCAGGATCGAGGACGCCGACCAGGGTATCGACGTCGGCCGTGACGCCCCACGCGAAGCGCTCGCGCTCGAGCCGGCGCTGGTAGCGGCTGTCGGTGTCGAGCGTGAAGCTGGTGCGGTCGCGCACGGTGTCCCAGCCGAGCTGCGCGCCGCCGACCGCGAAGGTCAGGGACTCGCTGGCGGCCAGCACGTCGTCGTCCCAACGCGGGGCATCGGGCAGCGGCGCCGGCTGGTTGGTCCCGAGGATGCCGACGCCCGCCACCGGCGGGGGCGGGATGGGCTGCCGGTCGGGCGCGGGCCCGCGGGCGTCGGGCTCGCCCCCGGGCACGACGGGGGCGCCGCCGATGGGCCGGTCAGGGGGCGGTGGGGGCGGCGGCTCTGGCCGCGGCGTCGGCGCCGGCGGCTTCGGAGCCGGTGGCGCGGGGGTTGCCCGGGGGCCGAGCTTGGCGAGCGCCTTGCGCGCCAGCTCGCGCTGGGCGCGATCGCGCGAGTTGTCGGCCGCGATCCGCTCGAGCGCCGGGATCGCCGCCGGATCGCCGAACCGGCCCAGGCCCTCGATCGCGATCTCGCCGATGATGTCGAACGACTCGCCCTCGGCGAGCCGGATCAGGACCGGCACCGCCTTGCGATCGCCGCCGATGATCAGCTTGCGAGCCGCGTCGCGGCGCTGCTCCTTCCAGAGCGCCCGGTCGACCCCGGCCGGCTGCTTCTCGATCACCGCGATCAGGCTGGCGATGTCGGCCTGGGCGGCGGCCGAGCGGGGCGCAGCCACCGCGGCCACCGCGGCCGCCACCAGCGCGTAGCGTGGCCGCGTCATCAGTTGTCCCCGTACTGCCAGCAGAACGGATCCTCGTACGGATGAGGCGCGCCCAGGCCGCGCAGCTCGTCGCAGGTCGAGGTCGCGACGCACGCGATCACGACCGTCGCGCGATCCTCGATCATCCGCTCGAGATCGTCGACGCAGCGCCCCCAGTCGCGGACCCCAGGCTCCTCGGCCTCGGTCGGCAGCGCGCCGCACTCGACCAGGCGCCAGCACGCCGCCTCGGGGGTCCGGGCGCTGTCGTCGCAGCCGGCCAGTTGACCGCCGGCGGCACACGGGCCGCGGGCGCCCTCCTTGAAACCGTCGTCGTCGTCGCAGGCCGCGCACCCGAGCGCGACCGCGGTGGCGACCGCGAGCAAGAAAAGACGTCGCATCGGCGCGATGATACGGGAACTGCCATGCGCGCGCGCGAGGGCCACCGTGGCTTATGATGGGGCCGATGAGCGAGCCACCCCTGGGCGTGCGCGAGGAGAGCCTCGGCCACTACGAGATGCTGTGGGACTGCCCGCACTGCGAGACCAAGAAGCTGCTGGGCAAGACCCACCGCCACTGTCCGCACTGCGGCGCGCCGCAGGATTCGACCAAGCGCTACTTCCCGAGCGACGCCGACAAGGTGAAGGTCGAGGACCACGTCTTCACCGGCACCGACCTCACGTGTGGCTCGTGCGGTGCCGCGCAGTCGGCGAAGGCCGAGCACTGCGGCCAGTGCGGCGCTCCGGTCGGTGGCGCCAAGGCGGTGCCGCTGGTCACCGAGGCCAAGCCGGTGGCGAAGCGGAGGCGAAGCTATGTCGGATGGATCCTCATGGGCCTGGTGCTGGTCGGGGGGCTGGTGTGGTTCCAGTGCGTGCGCAAGAAGACGGTCGGCATGCTGGTGACCGGGCACAGCTGGGCCACCGCGATCACGGTCGAGGAGTACCGCGAGGTCGCCGACGAGGCCTGGCGCGACCAGGTGCCGACCGGCGCGCGCCAGGTGAGCTGCATGCGCAAGCAGCGGTCGACCCGCAGCGTGCCCGACGGCGAGCGGTGCGCCGACGAGAAGAAGGACAAGGGCGACGGCACCTTCGAGGTCGTCCGCAAATGCACGCCCCAGACCAAGCAGGAGGGCGTCGACGGCGATCACTGTCGGTTCCAGATCGATCGCTGGATCAAGGTCGAGGACCTCAAGCAGGCCGGCAAGGGCCTGGTCACCGCCTGGGCGACCCCGCCCGCGGCCGCGGTGCAGCAGGGCCAGGGCGCGCGTCGGACCGGCGCGAAGCAGGCAACCTACCTGCTCGAGCTCAACGACGGCAAGCGCAAGCACACCTGCGAGGTCGAGGAGGCGGTCTGGAAGAAGTATGCCGACGGCGCGCAGATCAAGGCCAAGGTGCGCGCCTCGAGCGGCGAGCTGGTCTGCTCGGAGCTGTGATCGCGACGGGCCGATCGTAGGGCCTCGGGGCCGTTAGGGCCCCACCGTCACCGGAGCGCGGGCCTGCGGGCCGCGGGCCCGACGAGCTCGGCGACCACGTCGGCCACCACGCGTTCGCGCGTCTCGCAGCCACGCCGGGTCGACACCAGGCTCCGATCGTCGCTCAGGCGGATGAAGTGCGGGGTCGCGCGGGTCGTGTCGAGCGGGTCAAGCGCCCAGGTCGCGTACAGTCGGGCTGCCGGGGTCCCGGTGCCCACGCAGGCCCGGTTCGATCTGCCGTTCACCACGCGCAAGACACCGGCGCACCGCTCGCGGTTGCGCCCGGTGCCGGCGTCAGACCTCGACGTTCTTCTTCTTGCGCGCCAGCGCGCTCAGCGGGACGTCGAAGCTCTGCGCGACCAGCTCGGCGATGTCGAAGACCTTGACGTCCTCGTCCTTGTTCCGCTGCTTCACGCCGTCGGTGATCATGATGTTGCAGAACGGGCAGGCGACCGCGACCGCCTCGACCTCGGTGGCGAGGATCTCGTCGGTGCGGTTGAGATTCACGCGCTCGCCGTCGTGCTCCTCCATGAACATGCGGCCGCCGCCGGCGCCGCAGCAGAAGCCGTGGCGCTTGGAGCGGGTCAGCTCGGTGACACCGCCGGCCGGCTCGAGCGCCGCGAGGATGTCGCGCGGCGCGTCGAACTCCTGGTTCCACCGACCCAGGTAGCAGCTGTCGTGATAGGTGACGGTCGCGACCGGCGAGCCGCCCACGACCAGCCGCTTCTCGGTGATCAGGTGGCTGATCAGCTGGGTGTGGTGGACGACCTCGAAGTCGCCACCGAACTGCGGGTAGTCGTGCCGCAGCGTGTGCAGACAGTGCGGGCAGCTGGTGACGACCTTCTTGACGTTGGCCGTCTTCATGGTCTCGACGTTCTGCTCGGCCAGCATCTGGAACAGCATCTCGTTGCCGGACCGGCGCGCCGGGTCACCGGTGCAGCCCTCCTGGTGACCGAGCACCGCGAAGCTGACCTTGGCCTCGTGGAGCACCTTCACCATCGCGCGGGTCTGCTTGATGATGCGGGCGTCGAACGCGCCGGCGCAGCCGACCCACAGCAGGTACTCGGGATCGGGGTTCTCCTCGATCGTCGGCACCTCGAGCCCCTCGGCCCAGTCCATCCGCTTGTCGTTGGCGATGCCCCACGGGTTGGACTGGCGCTCGATGTTCTTGAAGGCGCGCGCCAGCTCGACCGGGACCTTCTCCTGCTCGAGCACCAGGTTCTGGCGCATCTGGATGATCTTGAGCGGGTGCTCGATGAACACCGGGCACACCTCCTGGCAGGCGCCGCAGGTCGTGCACGCCCACAGGGTGTCCTCGGCGACCCGGCCGCCGGTGAGGCGCGGCATCGAGGTCTCCATCGCCTTCGCCGAGGCCAGGTCGGCCTTGGCGCGGGTCAGGTCGGGGTGCTCGTGACCGGGCTCGTTCAGGCCCGAGCGGGTCGCGTACTCGTCGAGGCCGGCGACGTCCTTCTCGAGCTTGGCGATCTCGTCGCGGATCGCGACGCGGTCGAGCATCTCGTAGCGGATGTCGTGGATGAGCTGCATCGGCGAGAGGTTCTTGCCGGTGTTGTAGGCGGGGCAGTAGTTGCTGCACCGCGCGCACTCGGTGCACGCGTAGGTGTCGAGCAGGCTCTTCCACGAGAACTGCTCGTACTTGCCCACGCCCCACTGGGTCTCGTCCTCGAGGTTGATCTTGGGCAGGTCGAGCAGGCGGTCCGACAGGTTGCGGGTCGCGATGTTGGGCAGCGCGCCCAGCAGGTGGATGTGCTTTGAGTAGGGCAGGTAGTTCAGGAACGTCAGCAGGATGAGGATGTGGAGCCAGTAGCCGATCGCGGCGCCGCGGTGCGCGGTCTCGACCGAGAGGGGATCGAGCCAGGTCGCGAACGCGCTCGAGATCGGCGAGCCGGGGGCGACGTGGCCGCCGATGGCCATCTGCTCGGCGATGTGGAAGCCGTGATAGAGGAAGTGGCTCAGCATCAGCGAGCCGATCGCGCCGAGGATGAGGCCGGCGTCGAGGTTCCACGGGATGAGCCGCGGGCGGACCAGGGTGCGGCGGACGACCGCCCAGCCGATGATGGTCAGCACGATCAGGTTGAAGACGTCGATGACCGTCGACAGCGGCCGGTACATCAGGCTCGGCATCCACCGCTCCATCGCGAGCGCGGGAACCACGCCAGCGATGAACAGGTCGACGGTCGCGATCGTGATGAGGAGGAAGCCCCAGAAGATGAACAGGTGGTGCTTGCTGGTCCGGTGCTGTGGACCCTCCTCGGCCACCTTCTTCTGGCCGAAGAAGTAGACGCCGACGGTCACCAGGCGCGCCGGGATTTGATCGATCCGCGGACGCGGGTCGGGCACGCCAGTCGCGACGGCGCGGCCGAACAGCCACATCGTGCGGGCGAAGAACGTGAACGACGTCGCCAGGAGGACGACAAATATCAATGTGGTCATGCGGGCTTCCTCACGAGGTCCGCGAGCGGTTCATCGCGGTTTACCACGGTGGTTCGCAGCTTGTCTCTGCGAGGCGACGTCAGTACCACGCAACCGGGGCGGGGCTCCGGCGATACCACGCCGCACCCGGAGATGAGCATGTCGAACCTTCATGATCTGTCGCCCGCTGGCACCGTCCACCTTCACAAGGCGCAGCTCGAGGTCGCGCTCGACCACGCGCGCAACGATCACGCCGGGTACGACCCCCGCGCCGAAGGGTCGCGGTGCCCGGCGGTCAGCGGCGAGATCGTCCGGACCCGGTCGTGGACGATCCCGGTCGTGGTCCTGACCGCCGTCCTGCTCGTCACCAGCGTCGTGCTCTCGGTCGTCCTCTGACCCGCCTGGCCATGCGCGCCCGAGGCGAGGCGCCCTTCAGGCGCTGACGACCTCGTCGCGCAGGTAGTCCCGCTTCTTGCCGGCGATGCCGCACGCCTCGCGCGCGGCGCTCCAGCCCGCGACCAGATCGCCCTCGACGCCGAGGGTCGGCAGCACCTGACCCGAGGCCAGGGTCAGGTTCTTCACGCCGCCCGCGTAGGGCGCGGCGGCCAGCCCCGACGAGCCCTCGAGCGTGCCGGCGTAGACCGGCGCCATCACCGCGGGCAAGCCCTTGCCGAGCTCGAAGCCGCTGCGGCCGTCGCGCCCGTCGCGCGCATCCGGCGCGATCGGTGCCACCGCCTCGTGCGGCGAGTGCAGCAGCACCAGGTGCTCGCGCGCGTACGGCATGACCTGCTCGAGCCGGTCGAGCAGGCCGGTCCGCAGCGCCGCGGTGCGCGCCGCCAGCTCGTCGGCCGGTAGCGCGGCGCCATCGCTGCCCGCCGGCACCACCGCCGCGACCGTCACGACCACCCGGCCCTGATCGTCGGGCTCGGCGGTGTGGATCGCGAACGCGTTGGCGCCCGCCATCGGACCGTCGAGGTCGTCGACGCACAGCACGGTCGGCGCCATCCCTTCCGGCACGCCGGCGGCGTCGATCACGAGGTTGAGGACGTAGCGCCAGCCGAGCACGCGCCCGGCGCCGGCGATCTCGACCAGGCGGCGCGGCGGCTTCTTGCCGAACAGCGGGAGGAGCTCGCTGGCCGGGCTCGCGACCAGGAGCTGGACGGCGCCGAGCTCCTCGCCCGAGGCCAGCTTGACCGCGGTGATCTTGCTCCAGCCCTGCACGATCTCGGTGACCACCGCGATCCGCATCTCGCCGCCGGCGGCCGCGAGCTTCTCGATCAGCAGCTCGCGCAGGCCGGTGCCGTCGCCGCGCATCGGCGGCGCGCCCTGGCGCCACAGGTCGAGGGCGCGCGCGATCGCGACCGGCGGTGGATCGACCGCGCGGCTCCCGATCGCGGCCACCAGGCGCGTCAGCGTGGCGGCGGGCGCGGGCAGCGCCTCGACCTTGGCCCACCACGCGGCGGCGGTGTCGGCCAGGCGCGCGGTCTGCTTGTTCACGTCGCGGCGCTCGAAGAAGCCGACCCCGGGGAACGCGTCTTCGCCCTCGAGCACCGCGTCGGCGGCGCGCGCGACGTCGACCGCCTCGGCCCACACCGCCGCGATCGCCGCGGCCGCGTCGGGCAGCTCGCGCTCGAGCTCGCGCAGCTGGCCGGCGGCATCGGACACCAGGTCGAGCCGGACGTCGGGCCCGACCAGCTGCGCGGCGGTGCGCACCTCGCGGACCTTGCGCTTGAGCGCGTGATCGAGCCCGAGCTCACGGATCACGCGGGCGGCGGCGCCCGCGCCACGGCCGGGCAGCAGGCCGGGCTCGACCGGCAACCGGAACGGCCCCAGCGTGTAGCGCGCCGGGCGATCCTCGTGGCCGATCACCAGCGTGCGGAGTCCGCGCCGCGCGCACAGGGCCGCCGCGACCAGCCCGGCCAGGTCGTCGCCCAGGACGATCAGGTCGTATGAGTTAGTTGGCATCCGCGCGCCAGAGGGAGGCAGACCCCGCACATGACCCGTGACCTCGTGCCCGCAGCGTCACTATTGACCGCTCACTTCATGCGCGGGGCGAGCTCGGTGGCGTCCGCGCGCCAGTGGGCGGCGGCCCCCGTGACCGCTCACTTCGTTCGCTGGGGTGGCGTCAATCGGCATCCAGGTCGCCCGCGGACGTGACCCGGCGACCTTCGCACACGAGCCGGCCGCGGGCCAGGGCCCGGGCGACCGCGGGCAACAGCCGATGCTCCTCGGCCTGGATGCGGTGCTGCAGGCTCGCGGCGTCGTCGCCGGGCAGGACCGGCACCGTGCGCTGCGCGATGATCGGCCCGGTGTCGACGCCACCATCGACGAAGTGCACCGTCACGCCGGCGAGCTTCACGCCGTAGGCGATCGCCTGCGCGGCGGCGTCCACGCCCGGGAACGCCGGCAGGAGCGACGGATGGGTGTTCACGATCGGCCCGCCCATGCCCTCGATGAAGGTCGGCGTGAGCACGCGCATGAAGCCGGCGAGGATCACGGCGTCGACCCGGTGCTCGACCAGCCGCGCGAGGAGCGCGCGCTCGAAGCCGGCCCGGTCAGCGCCGAAAGGCTTGTGATCGACGACGTGGGCCGGCTTGCCGGCGTCGGCCGCGATCGTCAGCGCGCCGGCGCCGGGCCGGTTGGACACCACCACCACGACCTCGCCGGGGGCGAGCGCACCACGTTGCTCGGCGGCCAGCAGGGCCGCGAGGTTCGACCCGCGACCCGACACCAGCACGCCGAAGCGCATCAGGCGTCTCCGACGAAGCGGCTCGGCTCGCCGCCGGCGCGCGGCACCAGCCGGCCGACCACCCGGCCCTGCCAGGGCGCCAGGGTGGCGACCGCGGCGTCGGCCGCCTCGGGCGGCACCACGATCACCATGCCGAGGCCGCCGTTGAACGTACGGCGCAGCTCCAGCTCGCCGACCCCGGCGGTCGCGATGAGCCGGATGATGCCCGGCACCTCCCAGGTCGCGGGGTCGAGCTCGACCGCCAGCGTGTCATCGGCGAGGAAGCGGGGCGGGTTCTCGACCAGGCCGCCGCCGGTGATGTGCGCGGCGGCCTTCCACGGCGCCGCCGCCGCGGTCATGGCGCGGAACGCCGGCGCGTAGATGATGGTCGGCCGCATCAGCTCATCCGAGACCGTGGCGCCCCCGAGCTCGGCCGGGGTCGCGTGCCACGGCAGCGCCAGCACCTCGAGCACGACCTTGCGCGCCAGCGAGTGCCCGTTGGAGTGCAGGCCGCTCGACGGCAGGCCGATGACCACGTCGCCGGCGCCGAGATCGCGGCGGGGCCGGATCGCGTCGCGGTCGACCACGCCGACGCAGAACCCAGCCAGGTCGTAGTCCTGGTCGGCGTAGAGCCCGGGCAGCTCGGCGGTCTCGCCGCCGACCAGCGCGCAGCCGGCCTGGCGGCAGCCCTCCGCGATCCCGGCGATCACGCGGGTCGCGACCTCGACGTCGAGCTTGCCGGCCGCGAAGTAGTCGAGGAAGAACAGCGGGTCGGCGCCGGTCACCAGCACGTCGTTGACGCACATCGCGACCAGGTCGATCCCGACCGTGTCGTGCCGGCCGGTGGCCAGCGCGGTCTTCAGCTTGGTGCCGACACCGTCGGTGCCCGACACCAGGATCGGCTCGCGCAGCCCGGTCGGCAGGCGGCACAGGGCCGCGAACCCACCGATCCCGCCGAGCACCTCGGGCCGCATCGTCGCCTTGGCCAGCGGCCGGATGCGGTCGATCAGCCGGTTGCCGGCATCGATGTCGACCCCTGCGTCCTTGTACGTGATCGCCATCGGGCGGGATGTCGCACGAATCAGGGCACTTGGAAAGCGGTCAGGAACGAAGTCGAAGGTCACCGGCGCGCCCCGCGGGTTTTGACGCGGTGCCATCGGGTCTCGTAGGATCATCCGGTGCTGACCCGCCTGCGCACCGATGTCGTGGTCCCGGCGCAGAACGCACAGGAGACGCTCCCGCAGCTGCTGGCGCTCCTGCAGACCCGCGAGGTGCGCTCGGTGATCGTGGTGGACCGGGGCTCGACCGACGGCACCGCCAACGTCGCCCGCGATCTGGGCGCGGTGGTCCTGCGCGAGGCGTCGGGCGGGTATGGCGCGGCCTGCCTGCGCGCGCTGGCTCATTTCAGCGAGCAGCCCGAGCCGCCCGAGGTCGTGATGTTCGCGCCGGCCGAGGTGCCGCTGGGCCCGGGCGACGTCGCGGCCCTGGTCGGCCCGCTCGCCGACAAGGACGCCGAGCTCACCGTTGGCGTGCGCGGCCCGCGCATGGGCGTGCGCGACCGCGTGGTCACCGGGCTGATCAAGGCGGTCTATCGCCACCGCTTCCATGATCCGAGCCCGGTGCGCGCGATCCGGTTCCCCGCGCTGGTCGCGCTCGGCATGAGCGATCGCGGCGACGGCTGGAACGTCGAGATGCTGGTGCGCGCGCTCAAGCTCGGCCTCGGCATTCTCGAGGTCGGCGTCGGCGATGGCAGCCCGCGCCAGCGGCTACCGATGAAGGCGGCCGCCGTCGCGGGGGGCCGGTCGCTGTTCCACATTTTGCGCCACGCCACCGTGCGCTGACGACTTGATGAAACGAAGGGGGGCGCCGTGACCGAGAGCCTGATCGATCGATTCGCGAAGGACTACGAGCCGGGGACCGTGCTGTTTCGCGAGGGCGATCCCGGCGACTTCATGTACGTGATCCAGTCGGGGTCGGTGGAGATCCGACGGGCGGTGGGCGATCTCGAGCGAGTACTCGCGGTGCTGCCGGCCGGCGAGTTCTTCGGGGAGATGGCGCTCATCAACGCGCGACCACGCTCGGCGACCGCGGTCGTCCGCGAGCCGTCGCGGCTGCTGGTGATCGAGGCCCGCACGTTCGAGGCGATGCTGCGCGGCCGGGTCGAGATCGCGGTCCGCCTGATCCGGACGCTGGCGTCGCGGCTCGAGCGCGCCAACCAGCAGATCGAGCTGCTGCTCCTGCCCAACGCCAACCACCGGGTCGTGCAGTGCCTGCGCCGGATGGCCGAGGAGCAGATCCAGGCCTCCGGCGGCGTCGCGACCAGCGTCGAGGAGAGCGCGGTCTTCTTGCCGATCGACATCCATGAGCTCGCGCTGCGCGTGGCGCTCCCGCCGCACGAGGTCGCCGATATCGTGGCGCGGCTCAGCCATGCGCGGCTGCTGATGAACGCGCAAGACGCCGGCATCGCCGGCGTCGGCTACGTCATCCCCGAGGTCGGCCGCCTCCTCGAGTTCCTGGAGTTCTTGGAGCTGCGCGACCGCTACGGCGAGTTCTGATCAGGCGGCGGCGACGCCGTCGCGGATCTCGCAGACCTTCCGCACGAGGCGGGATAGCTCGTCGTTCTTGCCGTGGACGAGCGTCTCGATCTCGGGCGCCATCTGGTGCAGCTGGGCCGCCAGGGCGGTCGAGCTGGTGCCGGTCAGCAGGGTGGGGATCACCGCGGCGATATAGGTGCCCTCCCAGATCTCGCGCACCGCCGCGGCGGGAGAGCTGGCTTTCACCACATGAAAGCCTTCGGCCTCGAGCGCCCGGGAAATCTCTTCGCGGTCGGTCTCGATCTCGTTCACGACAAGGATGGAAGACGCGGACATCGCAACCTCTCGAAGGCGCCGCGCCCTCGCGGGTCAGGGGCTAGACAGCGTCGCACCCCTCGCGGCCGTTCAGACAAGCCTGGCCGGAGATCCCGGCTGTCGTTCGTACCATTCGCGACAGATTACCTAACAGACTCGGCGCACGGCGGCGAGTAAATTTGAAGGCTTTCAGGCGTGTGGAGATCGAGATCCGACCCGACTCCCTCGCGCTTTCGCGAGGATCCGTCGCGCTCCCGGTCCTTCCGACAGCCGAGCGCGAGCAGGGGCGCTTGCGGTCGATCGGAGGATTCGGTATCTAGGCGCCCTGATGGCCTGGTGGTCTCGCACGGGTGGTCTCGCTCCGGAACCGAAGAAGTCGGTCCCGAAGGGCATCTGGACCAAGTGCGAGAAGTGCGCCTCGACCATCTACGAGGAAGACCACATCGCCAACCTCCGGGTGTGCGCCTCATGTGGCCACCACTTCCGGATGTCGACCGACGAGCGCATCGCGATGATCGTCGATGGCGGGGTGTGGACCGAGCACGACCAGCACCTCGAGAGCCGCGACCCGCTGGGCTTCCGGGTCGATGGCAAGCGGTACTCCGATCAGCTGAAGTCGAGCATCAAGAAGGTCGGCTCGAGCGACGCGTATCGCGCCGGCACCGCCACCATCGGCGGGATCGCGGTCGAGACCGGCTTCTTCGTGTTCGAGTTCATGGGTGGCTCGATGGGCTCGGTGGTCGGCGAGAAGATCACGCGCCAGTTCGAGCGCGCGCTCGCCCATCACCGACCGGCGGTGCTGTTCTCGGCCTCGGGCGGCGCCCGCATGCAAGAGGGCGTGCTCTCGCTGATGCAGATGGCCAAGACCTCGGCGGCCCGGTCCCGCCTGCGCGAGGGCAAGGTCCCCTACATCTCGGTGCTGCTGCACCCGACCACCGGTGGCGTGGCCGCCTCGGTGGCGATGCTCGGCGACGTGATCATCGCCGAGCCCGACGCCCTGATCGGCTTCGCGGGTCCCCGCGTGATCGAGCAGACGATCCGCCAGCAGTTACCGCCCGGCTTCCAGCGCTCCGAGTTCCTGCTCGAGCACGGCATGGTCGATATGGTCGTGACCCGGCCCCGACTCAAGGCCACCCTCGAGCGGGTGCTGCGCTGGTTCGCGGCCCCGGCCGCGCCGTCGGTCTCGGACGAGCCGGACCCGGGCGCCTCCGGCGTCGACGACCTCGCCACCAGCCGGTCGGCCGACGACGACGGCCCGTGAGCGCCCCGGGCGCGGCGGTCGGCGGGTGACGGCGACCTACCCGGAGCTCCTGGCCCGGCTGT
>JBKJLC010000160.1:0-45641 GCA_046597055.1 Kofleriaceae bacterium
TTCGTGTTAGGACACCGGATCATGACGGCGCCGATGCCTGCTCCCCGTCGCGGACGGCTCGCGCTGGTCGGGTCGTGCGGGGTGCTGGCCGCCTGGTGGGTGATGTACGCGCTGGTCGCGGCGTGGACGCCGTGGCAGGGCAACGACTGGAACCAGCTGGCGTGGTTGCGGCACCGCCAGCCGATCGACGCGCGGGACGTGTTGGACTTCGTCGGGACCAACCCGTCGCTGGGCGACGTCGTCGGCCAGCTCGGCGTCGCCCACCCGTGGGCGTACGTGCTGGTGACGCCGACCGTCATCATCTTGCTGGTGCTCGGCCTGCACGCGCTGGCGTTCAGTCGCACCCCGAGCCTGCGTTCGCCGCGTGATCTACTTCACCTGGCCGCGCTGCACGCGTTGATCTGGACCGGCGCGGCGCGGGTCGGGGTGACGCTGGGTCATCGGCCCCACGTCGCGCACTTCGTCTACGGTCTGTGCGCGATGGTGTGGCTGCTGGCCGCGGTCCGCGCCTGCGGCGAGCGGCCGCGGGGCGGCGCGGCCCGCGCGGCCGGCATGTTCGTGCTCGGCCTGGCCGCGGGCGCGTCGAACCACCACATCGGGCTGCTCGGGCTGATCGCGGTGATCGTCACCCTCGTCCGCCGCCGGCGGCGCGGCGCCCCGGTGCCGGTGTGGATGGTGGTGGCCGCGGTCGGCATCGCGCTCGGCCTGGCCGCGCTGTTCTCCAACCCCACGCCCTACTTCGCGGCGCTCGGCCGGCGCGGCTTCAGCTCGACCTTCGGTCAACTGGTGATGTTCTTCACCGAGGGCGCCGAGACCATGGCGCTCACCACGCTCACCGCGTTCGCGATGCTGCTCCGCAGCCGGCTGGCCGGCGTGCCGATGCCGATCCCGACCGCGAGCGAGCTGCGCTGGATGGCGACCTGCTTCTTCGCCGGGTTCGCGCTGGTCTTGGTCGCGATGTTCGGACCGCGCTGGGGCGAGCCGGCGATGTTCGCGCCGGCGGTGCTGTTCGTGGCCGGCGCGGTGGTGGCGCTGGCGCGCCTGGCCGACGACCGCTACATCCGAGTCGGCCTGCTGGTGTTCGTGATCGGGGTCCACGCGGTGGTCGCGGTCCAGCTGCTGCCCACGTACCGCCAGGCCGACCAGGACATGCAGGTCCGCCTCGCCCAGCTGAAGGCGGCGCCGGCTGACGGGGTGGCCACCATCACCCCGTTCCAGCAGGTCGCGACCTCGTTCTGGTTCTACGGCGAGGATCTCGGGCGAGTGACCGGCCGCGAGGTCGCCGCGATCGAGGTGTTCGGGCTGCGTGATCTTCGCTTCGACCGCGAGACCGGCGTCTACGAGCCCTCGACCGGATTCGAGATGACCATGTCGATCGAGCTCGATCCGCCGGCGCCGCCAGCCGAGCTGGCGCGGGCGATCGCGCCCCGGATCGGCACCAGCCTGATGGTGGCGCGGACCCAGTGGCGGCGCGCGATGTACGAGCTCGGCAGCCGCCACAACCTGGTGCACAGCACGCTCGAGATCACCAACCTCGAGTTCGAGGGCCGGCGCGGTCGCCGGGTGTTCGCCGGCAAGCTGGTGCCACAGATCGGCCTGATCAGCCCGCGCTCGGACTGGCGCCAGCCCGATCCGCTCCAGCGCATGTCGTTCATGGTGCGCTGGAAGTCGCTGCGCATGCAGCCGACCGAGCTATTCGTGGTCGGCATGGGCGACAACCTCCCGGTCGAGCGCGACGGCGACAAGGTGTACTTCGTCCCGACGTGGGCCGGGGCCTACACGCTGATCGCCTGCGACGCGGTCGAGTGCCTGGCGGTCGAGACCGCCTGGGCCCGCTACTGACCGGCCCGTCCCACTCGGCTCAGTGCCAGTAGGTGCCGGCCAGCCAGCACTCGGTGGCCGTGCAGGCCTGCGCGATCATCAGGCCGCGGCACCAGGGCACGTAGGCCATGCGCAGGCCCCGCTCATCCCGGACCAGGTCGACCGTGCGGGTGCGCCCACAGCCGTGGAGGTAGCCGTCGGTCAGGCCGGCGGGAAAGGTGCCGTTGCGCAGCAAGATGTAGACGCGGAGGTCGTCGTCGGCGCGGACCAGCTGGTCGATGACCTCGAACTCGCCGGTGGTGGCGCGCCAGCGGGTGCCGAGGAAGGGCCGGCCCCGCAGCTCGGGAGGCGCGAAGCCATCGACGTGCGCGACCACCTCGACCACCCGGTGACCAGGGATCTGCTCGAGCTGCGGCAGCAGCCTCCGGATCAAGCGCACGTCGCGATCGGGATAGGCCGACACGTACGACAGCGGCATCACCAGGCGGCGCCAGACCTCCGCCTGCGCCATCGGCGGGTCCATCGTGAACTCGATCCGCGCCTTGAACGGCACGGTCGGCTCGGCGCGCAGGGGCCGGTCGAGCTCGATCCCGCCCAGCCCGTAGACCTCGTGGCCGACGAACTCGCGCAGCGACGCGTAGTCGAAGTCCTCGCCGAGGAACCACAGGTTGCGGGTGATCTTCGACAGCGGCGGCACGTACGCGATCTCGCCGGGACGAGCGCGCGCCGCCGCCGCGAGCCGGGCGTTGCGATCGCGGCCCTCGGGCGCGATGGTCGCGTAGGTGACGGCGCCCCAGGTGCCGTGGATGAGCAGCGCGCCCAGCGCGACGCCCACCATCGCGCGCCGGGCCGACCGCTCGGCCGCGACCACGTCGCACAGCACCGCACCGGCCAGCGCGAACATCGTGGCCGACGCGAAGAACAGCCGCTCGCCGGTGGTCGGCGACGCGAACAGGGTCGCGACCACCGCAAATGCGGGCACCAGCAGCGCCAGCACCAGCACCACCGTGCGGCGATCCGGCGCCGGCGCCGGGCGGCCGGCTGCGTGCGCGCGCAGGAGCGCGACGAACACCCCGACCAGCACCAGCACCACGGCGAGCTGGGCCTCCCACAAGAACTGGAGGACGATCTCCCACAACCCGTCGGGTCCGCGCTCGGTGATGTGGTCGAGCGGGCCTTGGCGGGCCGCGATCGACCCGTAGCGTTTCTTCTGGCCCGGCGCGAAGAACAGCATCGGGTAGCCGATCGCCAGGCCGGCCAGCCCGGTGATCATCCAGGCGTGGAACCGGCGATGGAGCCGCCACGCCGCGTACACCAGCCCGGCGAGCGCCACGAACACCGTGGGCCCGGTGTGCTCGTTGCCCATGCCGGCGGCCCAGCCGAGCGCGAACATCGCCGGGATCATCCACCAGCGCGGCGCGAGCGCGCGCTCGACGACGATGCGGTACGGGACGATCAGGAGGAGCGTCAGCGCCAGCGCGTAGACGTAGTTGGTCGTGAACGGGCGGTAGACGAACAGGATGCCGGGGATCGGCGAGGCCAGCCACACCAGCGCGGTGACGATCAGCAGCCGCTGCCCGTCGGCAGCGCCCGGCCGCGGCCACCGCCCGAACGCCACCGCGAACGCGAGGAAGAAGAACCCGACCGCGACCGTCGGCGTGAGCAGCGTGTGGATCCAGCGCGGTCCGTTGACCAGCAGGAGCCAGTTCTCGCCGATGCGCGGGTTGTACTCGTGATAGTTGAAGCGTGCGTTGTCGATGAACGAGCCCAGCGACAGGCCGTGCTTCTTGATGAACGCGATCTGGTACCAGTCGTCGAGGATGTCGGGCGCCACCGCCGACTGCACGGCGAAGTAGAGCCAGAACAGCGCGACGCTGGCCCAGAAAGCCAGCCGGGCGCGGCTTGACTCGCCGGGGTCGGCCGTCATGGCACCGCGCCCGAGCCGGGCGCGCCCGCAGGGGGCAGACTCGTGACAGGCACCCGCGAGCCCGGCGCCGCGCGGCCGGCGGCATAGCGGCGCGCGAACAGGATCACCGCGGCCAGGAGCGCGCACAGCATCATCCAGTGCGAGTAGCGAAGGTCGGGCGTCGGTGCCGTGAAGAACAGGGACGCCTCCATGCTGAGCCCGCCGAGCAAGAGCGCGAGCACGTCGCGGTGGCGCAGGGACAGGATCAGCAGCGCCAGCGCCAGCAAGAGATATGGATACGGCCGCATCAGCTGGGTGTGCATCACCAGCCAAACCGCGTGCTTGTGCAGACGATCTTGCAGCGCCGATGACCGGGATCCGATCCCGGCCCGGGTCAGACCGGGCGGATCCTGATCGCGGTGCCGGATGGCCGAGCCCCACGGGTAGTTGCGGGTCGCGCCGATCACCTCCTGGAACGTCCACCACCGGTGCTTCAGGTAGGCCCCGGGGTGGTCGGCGATGACCGACTTCCACGCCCGCTCGATCGCCGCCCGGGTGGCGAGCGGGGGCATCAACTCGGGCTGCAGGGCGAAGATCTGCTCGCGGCCCGCGACCACCAGCTGCCGGTAGTTCCATGGCTGGTAGCCGGCGCGCGCCGCCTGGTGCAGGTCGTGGGTGACCACCAGCGGGATCCCGTCGAGGAGCTGGTGCAACTGGTCGTCGGGAATGGTCTCGTCGACGTGGCGCAGGGTCCCGACAATGTCCATGGTTGCCAGCGCGGTGTGCCACAAGCTGCTGCGGCGATCGGGGTCGGTCAGCGCGGCGTTGACGCCCATTGCAGCGAGCGTGACCGCAACCCAGGCCGCGACCGCGAGGCCGTACCGGGCGAGTGCGGCCCGCCAGCGCCCCGGCCCGGTCCCCGGCGGCAACCACACGAACAGGAGCCCGACCAGTGGCAGCGTGGCCGCTGGCGCGTTGACCCGCATCGCGGTCGCCACGCCGATCGCGCCCAACCCGACCAGGCGCCAGGCCCGCCGGTCATCCAGCATCAAGCCGACGCCGAGCAGGAGAAAGGCTGCCATCAGGCAGTCTTTCCAGACCACCACCATCGTGGTCAGGATCGGCGGCGCCAGCAGCACCAGGACCGCCGCGAGCGCGGCCCGCCGAGGCCGCATCGCGCGCCGCAGGATCAGGTAGCAGCCGATCAGGAACGTCACGCCCTGGATCACCAGCATCCCAGGCGGGCCGGCGATCACCAGGTCGACCTTGCGCCACAGCGCCGCCATCGCCGGCGGGTGGCCGTCGCTGTAGACGCCCGCGCGCGCCTCGGCCAGCTGTTCGAACGAGTCGATCGTCATCAGGCCGGGGAAGCCATAAACGAGGAACAGACCCAGGCCGATCGCCAGGATCGCTGCGGGCGTCAGTCTGCCCAGCGCGGCCCGGCACCGCCGCATCGCGACCGCGACCGCGCTCATGGCTACACCGGGGTGACCGCGTCCCGGCTGCCCGGGGCGACCGCCTGACGGCCGGTCTGACGACGTCGCGCGGGCTGGCATGGGGTCGCCTTATAACACCGGCGCGGCCGCGGTGAACCGACGTGACCGGGGCCACGTGGCCGATGGCCGCGCGGTCACAGCGCGGCGGCCAGCAGCACCCCGGTCACGCCGACCATCGCGGCGATCACCAGCGCGTCGAGGAAGCGGCCGTAACTCTGGATGCGGGCCCGCAGCGGCGCGCGGCCGGCGTGCTCCTCGGCCGGCAGGCCGACCTCGACGATCGTGCGGCGCATGAGCTCGAACTTGTCCCAGTCGCGCGCGGCCAGGAACCAGGTCGAGCCGCGCCGCGCCCGCAGCGACAGGCCATCGCGGAACATCAGGACCCGGGCGATGCGGTCGCGGTCCATCCGCACCACCCACCGGCCCCAGCCCCAGCGCACGCCGTCACCCGCGATCGCGACGTGAGCCCGGCGCACCGCGAGGCCGACCCCGGCCAGCGCGAAGCAGGTCAGCGCCCACCCCACCAGCGAGGCGCCGGCCCGAACGTCCGGGTTCCGGGCCGCCAGCGCGATCGCGCCGCTGCCGGCCAGGCCGACGTAGCGCGCCCCGATCTCGGCGAGCCGCCGCGGTCCCCGCCGAGCCGGAAACACGCCGCGCGCGGTGGAGCCGAGCCCGAGCCCGGGCGGGGTATCGACCGCCGCCATCTACTCGGCCAGCGCCGCGATCACGCGCGAGCGGATCGCCGCGATGTCGGCCGGGTCGGTGATCTTGCAGCCGCCGCGGGTGACGTAGAAGACGTCGGCCACCTTCTCGCCTTCGGTCGACACCTTGGACAGCGAGATGTCGAGTCCGAGCTCGGCGAGCGTGTGCGTGATCGCGTAAAGCACGCCGATCTGGTCGCGGCTGAACACCTCGACGATGGTCGCCTCGGCCGACTCCTCGTTGTCGGCCTTGAGCTCGGTGGGCACCGCCGGCGTCACCCGCGGCGGTAGGCCCGACGGCCGGCGCCGGCGGGCGATCAGCGCCGACACCTCGGCCGGGTCGGGCGAGCCGGTGGCGAACAGCTGCTCGAGGTCGGCCTCGAGGCGCGCCCAGCGCGGATCGCTGTCGGGCACCGCCTCGCCGACCAGATCGCGCACGAAGAACAGATCCAGGGCGAGGCCGGCGCCGGGCGCGTCGGCGTGGCCGACCACCGCGCCGAGGACATCGAGCCGGTGCGCGACCAGCGCGCCCGCGATCGCGGCGAGCACGCCGTGGGCATCGGGCGCGACCACCGCGACCTCGCTCATGCCCTTGAGCGGGAAGTGCGAGACCGCGATCCCGACCCGGGCGCCGCGGGCGCGGACCCGCGCGGCCAGCTCGACGTGGCGCGCCGCTTGCCGGGCGGTCAGCTGGGCCAGGAACCGATCGTCGACGCCGGCGACCAGCGCCTCGAGGTCGGCCGCGGTCGGCTCGCCGCTGGTGTCGCCGTCGGTGGTCTCGGGCAACGGCGCCGCCGCGGTCGCCAGCGCGAGCACCTTGGCCCGACGCTCGGCCTCGGCCGGGCGCGCCGACGGCCCGGGCCCGTCCGCACGGGCCAGGTGATCGCGCGCACGCAGGAACAGCTCGCGCATGAGCCCGTCTTTCCAGGCCGACAGGTTGTTGGGCGCGGTCATCGCCGCGTCGCACAGCGTCAGCAGATAGAGCTGGGTCAGGCGCTCCTGGTCGCCGACGCGCTCGGCGAAGCGGGCGACCACCTCGGGGTCCGACAGATCGCGCCGCTGCGACAGATGGGACATCGTGAGGTGCTGGCGGACCAGGAACTCGGCGATCGCGATGTCGCTGTCGGTCATGCCGAGCCGGCCCGCGACGGTCGCCGCGATCACCGCGCCCTTCTCGGCGTGGCCCTTGCCGAGCGGCTTGCCGACGTCGTGGAGCAAGGTCGCCAGGTACAGCGGCGCCAGCCGGGTGACGGTCGGATAGATCTCGGTGGCGACCGGGTGCTCGGTGGCCAGCTCGCCGCGCGCGATGCGCTTGAGCATCGCGACCGCGTAGAGCTGGTGCTGGTCGACCGTGTAGACGTGATAGAGGTCGTGCTGGACCCGGCAGGTCACCGGCGCCCACTCCGGCATCATCGCGGCGAGCAAGCCGAGCTGGTGCAAGATCTCGAGCGCGGCCGGTTGGCCCTTGTCGCGAGGATCGATCAGCGCGTCGACGAAGTAGCGCGCGGCCACCGGATCGGCGCGCAGGCGCTCGCCCTCGTGGGGCGCCAGCTCGGCGATCAGATCGCGGGTGTGGCCGTAGACCGGGACGCCCTGGGCGACCGCGACCCGGAACAGCCGCAGCATCTCGCTCGGGCGACCCGACAGCACCCGCGGCTCGCGCACGGCCAGCTCACCGTTGAACGTGAGGAAGTTGCCGTCGACGGTCGCCACCCGCGGCTTGCGGCGGGGCGGGACCCGCGCAGTCTCGAGCAGGCGGTCGGCGACCTGGACCACGCCGCGCGCGTGCAGGTAATACCCGCGCATGAGCGCCTCGACCGCCGGCGCGACCGCCGGGCGGATGTCGCCTTCGGCCAGCTGCGCGTCGGGATACAGGGCGGGCGCGATGCCCTCCTGGAGCTCGAACGTCAGCTGATCGGTGCGTCGGCCGCCCTGGAGCTGAGCGAGCGCGCGCAGGCCGAGCAGAAAGTGGCGGGCCTCGGCCAGGACGTCGGCCTGGCGACGGGTCAGGTGGCCCTGATCGCGCAGGAGCTCGATGGTCTCGCCATGCGACGGCAGCGGTCCGGCGCGCAGCAGCCAGCGCGCCCGCGCCGCCCACAGCGCGGTTGCCAGGTCGCGCAGCGCGCCGATGCCCTGCTTGAGGTTGGGCTCGAGCAGGTACAGCGAGTCGCCGAAGCGATCGTGGCGCTTCTTCTTCTCGGCAGCGAGCGCGGCGATGAAGTCGTTGGCGTCCCCGCCGGGCGCGATCGCGGCCCGGGTCGCGGTGCACAGCTCGTCGGTCAGCGCCATCGCGCCGGCCACGTGCCGGACGTCGACCAGCGCGGTCGCGGTGGCGAGGTCGCCCTTGGCCAGCCGGGCCGCCGCGCGCGGCTCGCGCACGGCGTGACCGACCGCGACCTTGGCATCCCACAGCGGATACAGCAGCCGGTCCGCGCAGCGCTTGGCGGCGGCCTCGTCGCCGCGGTGGAGCACGATGAAGTCGATGTCCGAGTACGGGGCGAGCTCGCGCCGGGCCCAGCCGCCGGTCGCGACCAGCGCCAGCGGCGCCTCGACGTCGCGCATCGCCCACCGCCAGCGTGCGGCCAGCGCGCGATCGTAGACGTCCGACAGCGCGGCCGCGGCGGCGCCGCCTCGCTGGCCGCGCTCGAGGGCGCTGCGCTGGGCGCCGCGCGCGTGGCCGAGCTCGGCGCGCAGCGCGGCCGCGGCCTCGGCGGAGTGCGAGTCATGCACATGGGCGGCGTCCACGGTCGGCACTGTAGCGGACTGCGGCGGTGAAGGTGGATCCATGCATGCGGGCCGACGGCGGCTGGTCGCCGGGATTCCGTGAGGTATGTTCGGGAGATCGACGGTCCGGGACCCATGGATGGCGCCGAGGTTGGCGGCGACCCCTGCGACCGCGCGAACGGCGGCGGCGGTGCCGGTCGCGGCGGCGAGGCGACCTGATGGCCGCCGGCGGACCCGGGCGCACGATGCGGTCGTTCCTCCAGGACGACGCGGTCACCCGCCACACCCTCGCCCCGGGCATGGTGCGGCGGATCCTGCGCTTCGCGGTCCCGTACCGGGCCGCGCTCGCCGGCTTCCTCGTGCTGCTGGTGATCGACGCGACGATCGGAGCGGCGATCCCGTGGCTCTACCGCGACATCATCGATGTCGGCATCGCGCAGGGCCGGCGTGGGTTGGTGATCGCGCTCGCGCTCGGCGCCGCCGGGCTGGCGCTGGCCTCGGCGGGCATCACGCTGGCGCAGCGCTGGCTGACCGCGCGGATCGGCGAGAGCCTGGTCTTCGATCTGCGCACCGCGGTGTTCGACCACGTGCAGCAGCTGCCGGTCGCGTTCTTCAGCCGGACCCAGACCGGCGCGCTGATCCAGCGGCTCAATGGCGACGTCCTCGGCGCCCAGCAGGCGTTCACGTCGACGCTGTCGAACGTGGTCGGCAACCTGCTGGGCGTCGCGTTCGTGCTGGTCGCGATGGTCCTGATGTCGTGGCAGCTCACCCTGCTGGCGCTCGCGCTGCTGCCGCTGTTCGTGCTGCCGGCGCGGTGGATGGCACCACGGCTACGCCGGGTCACCACCGAGCGTTACCAGCTCGACGGCGCGATGGCGCAGACGATGACCGAGCAGTTCAACGTCGCCGGCGCGATCCTCGCGAAGGTCTACGGGCGAGCCGCCGACGCCTCGACCGAGTTCCGCGGCCGGGCCGCGCGGGTCCGTGACGTCGGGGTCACCCAGGCCTGGTACGCGGGCATCTTCCGGGTCTCGCTCACGCTGGTGGCCGCGCTCGCGGTCGCGCTGGTCTACGGCGTGGGCGGCGTGCTGACGCTCGACAGCAACCTCGGGGTCGGCACCCTGGTCGCCCTCACCCTCTACCTCAACAAGCTGTATGGCCCGCTGACCTCGCTGTCGAACGTGCAGGTCGACGTCATGACCACGCTGGTCGCGTTCGAGCGCGTGCTCGAGGTGGTCGATCTGCCGCCGTTGATCGCCGATCGCCCCGACGCCCACGTGCTGCCGCCGGGCACCGAGCCGTCGATCGAGCTCGATCACGTGAGCTTCCGCTACCCGTCGGCGGCCGAGGTGTCGCTCGCCTCGCTCGAGTCGGTCGCGACCCTGTCCACCGACGCGGGCGCGACCGTGTTGCACGACCTCAGCTTCCGGGTCGCCCCGGGCCAGATGGTCGCCCTGGTCGGCCCGTCGGGTGCCGGCAAGTCGACGGTCACGGCGCTGGTGTCGCGCCTGCACGACGCCACCGAGGGCGTGGTCCGCATCGGCGGTCACGACGTCCGCGCGCTCACCCAGGAGTCCCTGCGCCAGATGATCGGCGTGGTGACGCAAGACGCGCACATGTTCCACGAGAGCATCCGGGTCAACCTGCGGCTGGCCCGCCCGGACGCCACCGACGCCGAGCTGATCGAGGCCCTGCAGGTCGCGCAGCTCGCGGACCTGGTCGCGTCGCTACCGGACGGCCTCGACACCGTGGTCGGCGATCGCGGCTACCGCCTGTCGGGCGGCGAGCGCCAACGCCTGGCCATCGCCCGGCTCCTGCTCAAGGCGCCCGCGATCGTCATCCTCGACGAGGCCACCGCCCACCTCGACTCCGAATCCGAGGCCGCGGTCCAGCTCGCCCTCGCGACCGCGCTGCGTGGCCGGACCTCGCTGGTCGTCGCCCACCGCCTGTCGACCGTGCGCGACGCCGACGAGATCCTCGTCCTCGACGGCGGTCGCCTGGTCGAGCGCGGCACCCACGCCGCCCTCCTCGCGGCCGACGGCACCTACGCCGAGCTCTACCGGACTCAGTTCGCCCCGCCGCTCGGCCGCGCAGATCCCGATGAAATCGGTGCAAGCGATCGGGACTGCCCGCTGGTCCGCTCGTCCTGAGCGCAGCGCGGGGCGTGCGCGGCCGGCCCCGCCTCGGCTCGTCCTCCGTGCGGGCATCGAACACCGGGCTCGTTCGAAATGCGTCGCCGACGACGGCGCTTGGCCGTTCGTCGGCGTCAATGCCCCGCACGTCCCGAGCGCAGCGCTCGGCGCGAAGCCGAAGCCCCCCCTCGGGACGATCAGATTCGCCAGGCGATTGAAAAGCGCGCCTCCTTTCCGGTGTCCCTGCGCCGGCACGGGGCGCCGTGTCGGCGGGTAGACCTGCAAGGTGCAGCCCATGATCTTCGACGGGCTACGCCCGCCCGCGGGCTCGCTGCGCGAGCCCTGGTTCAGGGACACCGGAAGGTGCGCGGAATCCTGAGGGCGCCCGGACGCTCGCTGCGCATTATGCGTCCTTCGACTTCGCCCGTCGCTCCGCGCCGGGCTTCGCTCAGGACGAACGGGAGAGCAAGTACTCGAATGAGCGCCTGCCGCTGCCGCTGCCGCTGCTGATGCCGCTGCCGCTGCCGGTCCCCGCCCCGCCCCGCCAGCCCCCGCCGTCAGTACCGCGGGAGCCGGTACTCGAAGACGACGACGCCCTGCCCGACCGCCCCGGGCGCGAGCTCCAGTGTCGTCGCCCACCGGTCACGGCGGAGGGTCCCGACGCCAGCCGGGCGCTCGAAGACAACGCGAGGGCGGACCAGGCCGCGCAGCTTTTCCTCGACGCGCACGGTGACCGGCCGGTCGCCGCGGTTGGCGACCGAGAAGACCACCTCGTCGATGACGCCGGTGCCGTCGAGGTCGCGGCCGCTCTTGCGACGGAAGCCGACGAGGTCGGGCTCGATCCACAAGGGCAAGCGCACGACCGGCGGATCGCCGTCGTTCGCGGCTGGCACCGTCCCGTCGATCCACCCGGCCACGCCGTCGTCGTCGGCCACGCCGACGCGGAGGATGCCAGGGACGTCGGTCGGCAGGCGCTCGAAGGCCAGCTCGCGCCAGACGGTGCCGGCCGAGGCGGTGCGCCACTCGAGGCTGCGCGGGCTCTCGTCGTCGTCCGCGATCGCGCCGCGGTAGACGCGATCGACGCGGGCGCGCCGGCGGCTGCTGGGGCCGCGCACGGCGACGACGCCGCCGCCGACGGTGACCTCGCCGGCCCAGGCCTCGACCGAGGGTTCGTCGTCGTCGGGCAGCCCGGCGATCAGGCGGACCCGCGCGGTCCGGCGCGCTGGAAAGCCGGGGGCGTGGATCTCGAGCTGGGGCACGACCGCCACGGCGTCGACGCCAGCCTCGGCGCCGGCGCCCGGCAAGACGATCCGGTAGCTCGCGCGCCATGACACGTCGGTGGTCGCGTACGACAGCCGTACCAGGTGGCGCCCCGGTCGCGCGGCGTGGACCGCGCAGCGCAGCGCGGTCGCGGCCGGCGCGCCGCTCACGCCGAGGTGCACGATGGCGTCGACCCGCACCTCGTGGCGGCGACCGTCTTCGCCGCGCACCACCAGGCGGTCGGGCTCGGTCGCGACCAAGCGACCGCCGAGCTCCTCGCCGTCGCGGCTGGTGCCGACCGCGAGCTCGCCGGCGCGTGGGGTCGCGAGGTCGGCGTCACGGTCGGTGTCACCGCGGGCCCGGCGCAGGGTCGACGGTGCGACCGGGACCCGACCACCGTCGCCCGCCTCGAGCACCGCTCGCGGGTCGGCGACCTCGAGCACGGTGCCGGCGACGCGCGCGCCGGCGGCGGTGACGAGGGTGACCGCGCGTCCGATCAGCCAGGCGCCGTCGCGCAGGCCGTCGGCGCTGGCCACGACCTGGCAGCGCCGGGCCGCGAGCCCGCCGGGGTCGCTGACCGATTCGAGCACGACCGAGTCGAGGGTCAGGCCGGCGGCCACGCCCGGGAGCTCGAGCTCGCCGTCGGCGGGCACCGCGATCCAGCGCCGATCGTCGACGTATGCACGCCCGACCGCCCCGCCCACGCGCGCGGCGTAGACCACCAGCGCGACCCCGGCCGCGTCGCCGGGGCGGGGCGCGACCGGTCGCGGTCCGCACGCGGCGAGCACCAGCGCGAGGAGCCCGACCGCGCCGCGCCCGATCATTCTTCGGCCGCGACCGAGTCGGCGGCCATGCGTGCCGCGTCGCGCACCGACGCCGTGCCCGCGAGCACCGCGGCCAGCCCGCCCAGGAGCGGCATGCGCACGTCCTTGCGGGAAGCCAGGCGCATGCCGGCCAGCGCGGCGCGCGCGCCCTCGGTGAAGCGGTCGGGGCCGATGGTCTCGCCGCGGGCCAGCGCGCGGCCGAGCAGGTAGTTGGGCCCGTTGGCGACCGCGGTGCGCACGAGCACGTTGCCGAGCCCGGCCAGCCCGGCGAAGGTCTTGCCCTGGCCACCCATCGCCTCGCCCAGCCGCGACGCCTCGGCCACCGCGCGCGTGATCAGCACCGCCCGCGGGCCCGGGCCGATCGCGATCCCGTCGGCCAGCCCGAGCGCGATCGTGTAGGAGCCGGCCAGCGCCGAGGCCAGCTCGACGCCGATCACGTCGTGCGACCCGTACACCCGCAGCACCGGCGGCACGTTGAGCAGCCGGCGGCTCTCGCGCACGACCTCGTCGAAGGTCGACGCGACCACCATCGACGCGAACTCGCCCGCCGCGAGATCGGCCGGCAACGCGGGCCCGGCCAGCACGCCGACCCGCAGCGCCGGCGTCGACCGCTCGATGAGCACGCTGACCCGCTCGTCGGCGCCGGCGAGCGCGCCGATCGCGTGCACCACCAGGTGGCTGCCGTCGATCGCGGTGCCGAGCTCGACCAGCCGACCGGGCGCATCAGTCGAGGCGACCGCCACGATGAGGAAGCGCGCAGCGGCGGCCAGCTCCTGGACGTCGGTCACCACCCGCACGCTCGGCGGCAGCTCGGTGTCGGGCAGGCGCGGGCTGCGCCGGGTGGCGCGGATCGCGTCGGCCACCGCCACGGTCCGGGTGAACAGCACGACCGGGCGCCCGACCCGCCCGAGCGCGACCGCGAGCGCGGAGCCGAACGTGCCGGCCCCGACGATGCCGACCACGTCGGCGCGGGTCACGGCTTGGCTCCCGCGGTCACGCTCGGGACCGCCGAGGTCGCCGCCGCCGCGGCCGGGCGCGCCGGCGCCAGCTGGGCCAGCCGGTTCTGGTAGTAGAACACCAGCTCGAGGTCGCCGACCTGCAGCAGGTCGCCGTGGCGCTCCACCACCGGCCGCGAGTGGTAGGTGCCGAGCGCGCGCACCGCGTCGTCGACGATCGCGGCGTCGCCCGACGACGCGACCCGGTGGTGCAGCCGGCCCGCCGACGGCTCGGCCGCGATCCGCTGACGCAGCTCACCGACGCCGCGCACGACGTCGGCCACCGCGACCTTGCGCCCCGGCGGCAGCCGCAGCAGCCGGTACACGTCGCGGGTGCCGGCCGCCGCGCACACCGCGTCGTAGATGACGCGGGCCACCACGTGGGTGGCGTGGAAGACGGTCTCGCGCGGAAACACCTCGACCAGCCGGCGCCCGAGCAAGCGCGTGTACTCGGCGTCGCGCTGGTCGTCGACCGCGAGCTCGCCGTCACCGCCCTGGAGGTAGGTGCGCGGGTCGACCCGGCGACCGGCGCGGTCGCGCGACTCGCCGTCGTCGTCGACGTCGTTGCCGAATGGGTCGATCGGCCGTCCGAACCGGACCACCACGCCGCCCTCGTGGACGAGGATCTTGCGGACGAACTCGACGATGCGCCCGAGCCGCGAGAACTCGTCGTCGGTGATGATGTAGCGGCGCTGGCCGGTCTCGGCGAGGTAGTCGTTGACCAGGGTCTCGGCCTCGAGCACCAGCCGGTAGTTGATCGTCGCCGGCACGATGTAGATGCGCCGCTGCGGGTGCCCACCGCGCACGTTGTTGGCATACGCGGTGACCGCGGTGCCGAGCAGGCCGAGCTTGACCGACCGCTCGACCACGTTCGACCGGTTGCGGGTGCCACCCGGGAAGAACAGCGAGTGGTAGCCGCTCTCGAGGAGGACGGTCGAGTACTCCTTGAGGATCTCCTTGTACAGCTCGAAGCGCAGCCGGCGGTCGACCCGGTACGCACCCAGGTTGTGCATGAAGAAGCTGATGAACGGGTTGGTGAACAGGTTCTTGCCGGCGCCGTAGGTCACCGGCGGCAGGCCCGCGCGCTCGAGCGCGAGCCCGATCACCACCGAGTCCATGTTCGACGAGTGGGTCGGCGTCACCACCAGCGTGCCGAGCTCGGCGATGCCGCGCAGCACGTCGAGCGGGCCCTCGACCTGGATGCGGCTGTCGAGCTCGCGCAGGAGGCCGGGCACGCCGCCCTTGATGCTCGACAGCGGCGACATCAGGAAGCCGACCCCGGGGGTCAAGACCCGGGTCGCGAAGCGGTACACGCGCGGATCGAAGTTGCCGACGATGTCGCGGCCGTAGTGGCGCACCAGGCGGCGCAGCTCGTCCTCGAGCTCGGCCGCCGACATCGAGCCGAGCCGACCGGCCAGGTCGCGCCAGCGCGCGGTGTCGCCCTTGCCGCCGAGCCGCTTGAGCTCGTTCACGCAGACGTCGTTGAGGGCGTACTCGAGCGACTCGTCGCCGCCGCGGGCGGCGCGCGCGACCAGGCGGGCGACGACCCGCCGCTCGACCTCGCCGAGCACCCGCTCGCGATCAGCGTTGAAGTGCTCGAGGCGATTGCGGGCCTCGTGCACCGGGCGGTCGCTCGCCATGCGTCGTTGATACCACGCAGACACCTGCACCATCGCCGAGGCGACCGGATCTGCACGGCTTTTCCGCGGTCGCCGGCGTCACGGGGGCGGGAGTGCGGCGGGTCTCTCCGAGATCGGCAGCAATCGGGCTTGCACTCCACGAGAGCGTGTTATGGTGCCTCTGCATCGCGTCGCTCGCTTCCTGGCGAGCGACCTCCCGCGGATGGCTCTTCCAGCTTCTCTGGCAGCTCTCCTCGGTAGGCGTGGCCCCCGGATCTTCGGGCAGGCCGCCGCGGCGGGGCTGGACCATGCGTGGCCCGCCCGAGCACCGGCGCCGAGTCGGCGAGGCAGAGATGGCAAGTACCAAGCGGACCAAGACCGCCGCCGCGGGCGGGAAGACAACGAAGGCAAAGGCCACGAAGGCCGAGCCGGCACGATCTGCCAGCCCACGTGCACGCACGTCGAAGCCGGCGGAGACCAAGGCCAGCCCCAAGGCGAGCGCCCGGTCTGCAGCCCAGGCGAACGCGGCTCGGGCGGAGGATCCCCCCCGCTCACGCAAACCTGCCGCGGCGGCCGCCGCGAAGGATCCGGCGCCACCGCCGATCCCACCAAAGGTGGCGCCGCCGGAACCGGCGGCGGCAGCGATCGCGGCGTCCAGACCGAGCCGCGCACGAGCACGCAAGCAGGACGTGGCAACGGACGACGGGGGTGACAAGGCGGCGGCGGCGGTGACCGTGGCGGCCCCGGCCCCGACCAGCGGATCGGTGGCAGCGGCGGCGACGGTGGCCTCGCCGATCCCGGTCGTCGGTTCGGCGCCCGCCCGACGCCAGGCGAGCAACCCCGACGAGCTGCTGGTGATCGCCCGCGAGGTCCTGGGCATCAAGGACTACCGGGCCGGGCAGCGCGAGGCGCTCGAGCTGCTCCTCGCCGGCAAGGACGTGATCGCCGTGATGCCGACCGGCTCCGGCAAGTCGCTCCTCTATCAGCTGCCTTCGCTGGTGTTGCCCGGCCTGACCGTCGTGGTCTCGCCGCTCATCGCCCTGATCAAGGATCAGGTCGACAAGATGGTCGCCAAGGGCGTCGCGGTCGTCCGCATCGACTCGACCCTGACCGTGAAGCAGCGTCGCGAGATGAACGCGCTCGCCAAGGCGCCCGGCGGCAAGTTGCTGCTGACCACGCCCGAGCGCATGGCCGACCCCGACTTCCGCGCCTTCCTGCGCGAGTGCGCGGCCGACGTCGGCGTGTCGCGCTTCGTGGTCGACGAGGCGCACTGCGTGTCGCAGTGGGGCCACGACTTCCGCCCCGCGTACCTGTCACTGCGCAAGGCGCTCGACGACGTCGGCCGGCCGCCGGTGCTGGCGACCACCGCGACCGCCCCGCCCCACGTCCGCGTCGACATCCAGCACCAGCTCGGCCTCGAGGAGGCCGCGACCGTCACCACCACGTTCGATCGCCCCAACCTCCACTACGAGGTGATCACGTTCCCGGGCGAGGATGACAAGGTCAAGACGCTGGTCACGCTGCTGAAGAAGCTGCCGCGGCCGGGCATCGTGTACTGCGCGACGGTCAAGAAGGTCGAGGACCTCTACGAGTCGCTCGGCCGCCATGGCATCCCGGTCGCGAAGTACCACGGCCGGATGAACAAGAACGACCGGGACCGCGAGCAAGAGCGGTTCATGGAGTCGAAGGACCTGGTCATGCTCGCGACCAACGCCTTTGGTCTCGGCGTCGACAAGAAGGACATCCGCAACGTCTTGCACTATCACGTGCCCGGCTCGCTCGAGGCGTATGCCCAGGAGGCCGGCCGCGGTGGTCGCGACGGCAAGCCAACCCGGTGCGTGCTGCTGTTCTCACCGGACGACGTGGCGATCCAGGAGTATTTCCTCCAGGGCACCTACCCGACCCGGCGTCAGGTGTGGGCGGTCTACAAGGCGCTCGAGGCGTTCGTTGCCGAGCAGCGCACCGCCGGCCGCGACGAGACCCCGGCCACCGCGGTGAACCTCGCGCTCGGCGCCGGCGTCGGTCAGCAGCGCACGCGCACCGTGCTGTCGCTGCTGAAGGACGAGCAGTTCATCGTCGAGCGCGAGGGCGGCGTCTACGACCTCGCCGAGCCGCCGCTCCCCGACGAAGAGCTCAACGACAAGGCGCGCCAGTACGAAGCGCGCCGCATCGCGGATCGGCAGCGCCTCGACGCCCTGCTCGCGTACGTGAAGGCGCCGGGCTGCCGCAACCAGGCGATCCTGGCGTACCTCGGCGAAGACGACGCGCCGAAGTGCAGCCGCTGCGACAACTGCCTACGCTCGCGCGAGGCGGCGCTGGCCGCAGCCAACCAGGCGAACCAGCTGGGCGCCTCGGTCATGCGGCTGCTGGACGACGACGAGGTGGTCGAGGAAAAGCCTCGACGCGTGATCCGTCACCGGGTGGTGCGCATCGATCAGCCGCCGGCCGAGACGCCGGCGGTGGCCGCGCCGCCGGCCCGGCCCGGACCGGTCGTCCAGCGTCGACGGGGCGAGGCGGCCCTGCCACCTGCCCCGCTGCCGCCCGCGCCCGCGCCGGCGGTGAGGCGCCGCCAGCCGGCCGAGGCCGCCCCGTTGGCGGATGGCAATGGCGCGCGCGCAGGTCAACGCTCACAACCGGCGCCGGTCGCGCTGCCGCCGGCACCGCCGCCCGCGGTGCGACGCCGCCCGGTGGCCGGTGCGGTGGTCGCGGCCCCCGCTGCCGAGGCCGCCCCCGCCCAGGACGAGGAAAAGCGGCTGGTGGAGACCGCGCCGGCCGATGGTGCCGAGCCGCCGGTGCGGCGGGCCTCGATCGAGGGTGACGAGGAGCTCGAGGACGAGGACGAGGACGAAGACGATGATGACGACGACCTCGATGACGATGACGACGAGGACGATCTCGACGAGGTCGATGATGACGACGACGATGACGACGATGACGACGACGAGGACGATGACGACGATGATGAGGAGGACGATGACGACTACGAGGTGATCGACAAGACCGCGGCCGAGCTGGCCGAGGAAGGCGTCGAGACCAACGGCGAGATCACCGTCCTGGCCCGCAAGCGCGTGCCCAAGCCGGTGAAGCCCCGTCCTGGCGCGCCCGGTGCCGACCTCAACGCCGATCAGTCGGCGGCGGCCGAGGCTCGCCGTCGTCGGCGGCGCCGGCGGCGGAAGCGGCGGGCGATGTTGCCGTCGAAGTCCGAGTTCAAGACGCCGGTGCTGAGCACTGGACCGACCGACACCACCCCCGGCGTTCGCAGCCGATCGGGCGGCGGTCCCGTGATCGAGTACGTCCGCGGGCCGATGCGCATCAACATGGCGCCGGTCGCGTCCGCCGCGCCCAGCGACGGCGGCGGCGGCGTCCGCACCGGTCCCGGCAAGCGCCGCGGCGCCGGCGGTGGCGGCGGTGGCCGTGCCGGCTGGCAGGCGCGCCCGACGTCGAGCCCGGCCGAGCGGCGCGCGGAACGCAAGGCCGAGCGACTGGAGAAGAAGCGTCGGCGCCGGCGGCGTCGGAAGCGGACGCCGGGCACCGGCGTCGCTGCCGATGGGGCGGTGTCGTTCTTTTCGCCGACCAGCGGTGCCCGAGCCCCCGGCGGCCCGGCGCCGCAGCCCGGCGGCATCGGTGCCCCCGGCGGCAACGGTGCCGGCGGCGGCAACGGTGCCGGTGGCGGCAACGGCAACGGCCATGGCAACGGCGCGCCTGGCGCCGCGGGGCAGCAGCCCGTGGTCCTCGGTCCCGACGGTCAGCCGCTGCCGCGCAAGCGGCGGCGCCGACGTCGACGGGGTCGCGGTGGCCGCGGTCGTCCCGAGCAGCGGGCCGGCGGCGCCGACGGTGGCGACGACGGCGCCGCGTCTGGTGGCAGCCCGCCGCCGGGCGTGCCGCCGGCCAGCGAAGACTGACGGTCCCGCCAGTCGTCACGGCGCGCGCCGCGCCGCGCGGCGTCAACGACCTCCCGCCGGTGACTACTCGACCGTGATCGTTCCGACGATCATGTCCATCGCGCACGCGTAGGTCACCCGGCCTGCGGTCGGGAACGTCTGGCGCACCTCGACCCGCGTGCCGAGCGGCAGCTTGGTCTCGCGCCGGTTGCCGCCGACCCGGAACACGACCTCGGTCGCGCAGGTCTTGTCGGTGGTGCGCTCGAACACCAGGTCCACCGGCCGGCCACGTGGCACCACCACGTTGGCAGGCTCGAAGCCCCGCTCGGTGACCTTGATCGCGACCCGGGTCGGTCGCGCCGGCTTCGCGCGCGCCGGCGTGGGGCTGCCGCCGCGCACGCCGGCCGGCTTCGGCTGGGGCGCACCGGAGGACGGGGCCGACCCCGCCGGCGCCGACTTGCCAGCGGCTTCCGCCAGCGCGCGGACGTCGGCGACCAGCTGGTCGAGCGCGCCGGCGGCGGGGCTACGCTCGAGCACCAGCCGACCGGCGCGGTCGTAGATCTTCAGATGCGGCAGGTTGAAGCCACCCGGGGTCAGGTGGCGCGCGACCGCCGCGCTGTCCCAGTCGACCGCGTCGATCCGTCGGATCGCGACCGTGTCGGGGTGGGCGCGCGCCAGCGCGATCAGCTCGGGCTCGAGCACCTTGCACGGCTGACACCAGGTCGCCCAGAAGTCGAAGATCGTCAGTTTGCCCGGGACCGGGGCCAGCGCGAAGGCCGCACCAGGCGGGCCGAGGTCCTTCACGTCGGGCCGGGTGGCCACGGACCGGACGACCGGCTTGCTGCCGCCAGGCCGGCGGGGCGGGTCGGCCGTCTTCAACGGATCCGCGGCGGCCGGCTTGCCGGTCGTGCGCGGCTCGTCGCTGGCCCCGGTCACGGGCTCGGGTGCCGGCGCGTCCCCGCGGGCTTCCGCCGGCCTGTCTCCACCCGTGTCCCCGTGCGCAGCGTCGGCCCGGTGCGCATCGACAGCCCCGTGCGCATCGACAGCCCCGGGCGCATCGGCGGCGTCGCCGTGCTCGTCCCCGTGATCATGCTCGTCACCGTGCGCGTGATCGTGATCGTGCGCGTCCTCCGCCCCGGCCGGCGCCGGGCCGCCGAACGACCACGACGCACCGAGCTCGACGATCGCCGGCATCTCGAGCTGGCCGCCCACCACGTGGGTGACGACCGGCACCTTGACCGCCAGGTCGACCGTGATCGACCGGGTCGCCGACCACGAGCCACCGGCGACCAGCATCGCGTCGAACCGCCCGCGGTTGCCGTCGTCAGTGTGGACCACCCCGCCCCACCGCTCGGCGGTCTCGCCTTGCACCTCGACGCCGCCGCGGATGCCCCAGCGCGCCCCCAGTCCGCGCCGTGCGGCGACACCGCCCGCGTACCGGTCGCCGGCCTGGTAGCCGTTGCCGCCGGCGTAGAGGACCTGCTGCATGAACCCGAAGCCGCCGATCCGCCACGGGCCCCAGCCGCGCGAGGCCTCCACCGCGATCACCGGGTTCACGGTGCCGTTGCCCATCTGCAGGTGCTGGTGCGGCAGGTCCAGGTCGCCGAGGACGAACGGATCAGCCTCGGTCCGCCCGAGCGGCACGGTGAACCCTGCGCGCGCGGTCCAGCGCAGCCCGGCGACGCCGCCGCTGATCGAGCCGAGCACCATCGGGTCGCCGATCCCGCTCACCAGCTCGTTGCGATGGTGAATCCCGGGCCGGGTCAGCTCGACCTCGCGGCCGCCAGCATCGAGGTACTGGATCGCGCTCGACACGGCGCGCACTGGCAGCACCAGCGAGGCGCCCAGCCGGCGGGTCAGCCCGACATCGACGCCGAGGCGAGTCTCGGTGACGAGCAACGCCTGGTCGTGGACGAGGTCGATCGCGCCCTGCCCGACCACCTCGTCGTTGTCGTCGTGGGCCGTCTGGACGTAGGTGCCCAGCCACGCCAGGCGGACCACCACCTGCCCTGGAGCGAGCGTCGCGTCATCGACCTTCCCGACCGGGAGGTTTGGGTTACTTCAACCCGCTCAAGCGCCGCCGGCGCGGACCAGCCGGGGATCGACCCCGAGCGCGGCCGCGACGATGACGCTCCAGGCGCCGATCCGGAACTGCATGCTGGCACCCTACCCCGCCGGCCGCCCCGCGGCAGCCGCCGCACTCAAGATCTGACGCGGTCCGCACGATCGCCGCCTCGCGAGCCGCGCTGACCGCGGTACACTGCACCCGTGCTCGGGTTTCTCGGCAGTCTGCGCATCCGTCGTCGCTCGACGCGTCGAATCGAACTCGCGCTGACCCGCAGCACGCACGTGGTGGGATGGAGCCTGACCATCACCAGCGTCGGACTGACCGCGTGGCTGATCGGCGTCTCGCTCGCGATCGCGGCGGTCCCCGCGGTCGGCGCCCTCATCGGGCTCGTCATCGCGACCATGCGCCAGCGCCTGGTGTTCGATCGCGACGACGGCGTGCTGCGCATCGACCAGCGGCTGCTCGGCTTCCCGACCCAGTCGGTGGTGCCGCTGTTCCACCTGCGGGCGGTCGTGATCCGCAACCGGCTGCGCGGCGGCTTCGTCGCGGTGGTCGAACGCCGGGTCGGCGAACCGATCGTCCTCGATAGCTCCGCCACCCCCGGGCCGCTGTACGCGCTGGCGCAGGCGGTCGCCGAGGTCGCCCAGCTGCGGCTGGTGTACGACGCGACCGCCGCCGCCCGCTGACCGCCCGGTCGGCCGACGCCCGGACCAGCACCAGACAGTCGCCCGGTCGCCTCGCTCCGGTGCGTGCTGCGGTGTAGCGTGGCGCCGATGCGAGCCGTCCCCGCATGTGCCCTCGCCGCGATCGCCGCCGCTACCGGCTGCGAGGACAAGAAGCCGCCTGCGGCCGCGGTCAGCGCCGCCGATTCGCCGGTGACGCTGTGGGGCATCGAGCCGTCCGAGTGGAGCTGCGATCGGATCGCGACCCCGGCCCTGATGAGCCAGGCGCTCGGCGGCCCGACCCGCGCGATCGACAGCCCGATGGCGACCGCGGTCGGCACCGCCAAGCCGTGCACCTTCGTGTTCGAGGGCGACCAGCCCGAGGCCTGGAGCTTCGACCTGGACTGCCGGCCGTCGGCGATGCGGGTCGCGGCCCAGCTGTTCACCGAGTACGCCGCGCAGAACGTCGCCTACATCGACGCCTTCGACGCTGCCACCGGCGGCAAGGTCATCAAGGACGACGCCGGCGTCGAGCAGCACGCGGTCGAGCCGCCGCGCGAGGTCGCGGTCGGCAAGCGGGGCCTCGATCACCACGGCATGCAGATCCTGTTCATCGACGACGACGCGCCCTGCTACGTGCGGGTGTCGGGGCCCGATCCGGACCGCCGCCTGCGGGTCGCCGAGCTGGTCGCCAAGCAACTGACCGCCGTCAACGCGCCGATGCGCCCCTACCCGGCACCGTCGCCCGCGCCCGCCGCCGGGAAGTGAATCGAGCCCCGCCTGGTCAGGGGTCGAGGAGTGATCATGTCCAGAGTCTGTCTGTTCGCGCTCGCCGGCGTGGCGCTCGTCGCCCGCCCCGTCCCGGTCGCCGCCGCGCCTGCCGCGATGGCGATCGAGCACTACCGCCTCGATAACGGGCTCGAGGTCATCCTCCAGCCGGACCCGACCATCACCTCGGCGGTGGTCCACGTCTGGTACCACGTCGGCAGCAAGGACGAGGTCATCGGCAAGTCTGGCTTCGCCCACCTGTTCGAGCACCTGATGTTCGAGGGGTCCAAGCACGTCGGCGAGGGTCAGTTCGACCAGCAGCTCGAGGCCGCCGGCGGCTGGAACAACGGCACCACCAGCAACGACCGCACCACCTACTTCGAGCAGGTCCCGGTCGCCAGCCTGCCGCTGGCGCTGTGGCTCGAGGCCGATCGCATGGCCGGGCTGTGGGACGCCATGAACGACGGCGTGCTGCGCAACCAGCGCGACGTGGTCAAGAACGAGCGCCGGCAGGAGATCGAGAACCGCCCGTACGGCGTGGCCGAGCTGATCCTCCAGCAGGCGCTGTGGCCGCGCGGCCACGGCAACTGGAACCTCACCATCGGCACCATGGAGGATCTCGACGCGGCCAGCCTGGCCGACGTCGAAGCGTTCTGGCGCACGTACTACCGGCCGTCGAACGCGACCCTGGTCGTGGTCGGTGGCTTCGACGTCGCGCGCACCAAGGCGCTGATCCAGACCCTGTTCGCGTGGATGCCAAGCCAGCCGGTGCCCAAGCGACGCACGCTCGACGCGCCGGTCGAGCCGCTGGCCAAGGCGGCCTCGCTCGAGACGACCGACAAGGTCCAGGTCCCCAAGGTCTACCTCGCGATGCGCGCGCCCGAGGCGTACGGCAAGGGTGCCGCCGAGCTCCTGGTCGCCGCCCAGATCCTCGGCGGCGGCAAGACCAGCCGGCTGCACCGGCGGCTGGTGTTCAAGGACCGGGTCGCCACCGATGCCTACGCCAGCTTCAATCCGATGTTCCTCGGCAGCGAGCTCACGCTCGAGGCCACCGCCCGCCCCGGCGTGACCGCCGCCACCGTGCGCGCCGCGCTCGAGGACGAGGTCCGCCAGCTGGCCGCGAAGCCGCCGACCGCGTCGGAGCTCGAGCGTGCGCGCCGCGTGCTCGAGGTCGAGCTGCTCTCGGGCCTGGAGAATCCGGCCAGCCGCGCCGGCACCCTGGCGCAGTGGGCCGCGTACACCGGCGACCCCGATCATCTCGCCGAGAGTCGCGAGGCCCTGGCGCGGGTGACGCCGGCGACCTTCGCCGCCGCGGTCGCGGCCTGGGTGCGCCTCGACGCCGCGGTGACCCTGGTGGTCAAGCCGGAGGTCGCGGCCCCGCTCCCCGCGGCTCCGGCCCCGGGAGGTGCCAAGTGAACCGCGCTGCGCTCGTCACCGTCACGATCGGCGCCCTGCTCGCGAGCTGCTGCCCGGTCGCGCCGGGCGGCGCGGTGTCGACCTTGCCCGACCCGACCCCGGTCGGCCCTGACCCTGACCCGACACCCCCGCCGGATCCGGTCGCGCCGGCCGTCACGGTCGACTGGGCCGCCGCGGGCATCGACTGGTCGAAGCCGCCGGCCGGCTGGGAGGACACGGCCTTTGCGCCGCCGACCCCGGTCCGGTTCGTGCTGCCGAGCGGCCTCACCGTCTACCTGATCGAGAACCATCGCCTGCCGCTGGTCAGCGTGCGCATGCTGCACGGCGCCGCCGGCAGCCGCCACGACGGCGCCCGCGCCGGCCTGGCCGCGCTCACCGCCGACCTGCTCGACGAGGGCGCCGGCACCCGGTCGGCGACCGAGCTGCCTGAGGAGCTCGAGCGGCTGGGCGCCAGCCTGGCGATCTCGGCCGGGACCGACGGCACGGTGCTCGCGCTCGACAGCCTGGCCGAGACGCTCGACCCCGCGCTGGCGCTGGTCGCCGACGTCGTCTTGCGGCCCCGGTTCTCGGCCGCCGACTTCGCCCGGGTCAAGGCCGAGCGGATCGCCGATCTCGAGCTGCGGGTCGACAGCCCGCGGGCAATCGCCGCGCTGGTGTTCGAGCGGGTCGTGTTCGGTCCCCATTCCTACGCCAACCCGGGCAGCGGCTGGGTCGACACCGTCAAGGCCCTGACCCTCGCCGACGTGAAGTCGTTCTGGAAGGGCGGCTTCGGCCCCGGTGCGACCACGATCATCGTGACCGGCGACGTGACCCGCGCCGCCCTCGAGCCCACGCTGGCCAAGCTGTTCGGGGGCTGGAAGCGCAAGCTCACGCCGCCCCCGCGCCCGCAGCCGCCCGCGGCCAGCAAGCCCGTGCTTGCGGTGGTCGACATGCCGGGCCGACCGCAGACGGTCGTCACCATCGGTCGCCTCGGGCCCGACGTCGGCGATCCAGCCCGGGCCGCGCACGACGTCGGCAACGCCGCCCTCGGCGGGAGCTTCGCGTCCCGCCTCAACACCCGGCTGCGCGAGGAGCTCGGCTACACCTACGGCATCTTCTCGACGTTCTACCGCGGCCAGTGGGCCGGCGCCTGGAGCACGTCGTCGTCGATCCGCACCGACGTCACCGGCGCGGCGATCCGCGAGGCCCTCGCGATCATCAGGGCGACCGCGGCCGCGCCGCTGCCGGCCGACGAGCTCACCAAGACCAAGGCGCTGCTGACCCGCAGCCTGCCCCAGGAGTTCGAGACCAACGCCTCGATCGCCGCCGCGTTCGCGACCGTGATCCTCGAGCAGCGCCCCCTGATCTACTGGCGCGAACGCATCGCGGCGCTCGACGCGGTCACCGGGCCCGCGGCCCAGGCCGCGGCCGCCCGGCTGTGGACCGATCTGTCGATCGTCGTGGTCGGCGACTGGTCCGCGATCGGCAAGGACCTCGAGGCGCTCGGCCTGCCGATCGTCCGCTACGACGTCCAGGGCCGCCCGCTGCGCTGATCGGAGCGCACGACCGGGTGAGCACCCCGGGCCCGGCAGCCGACATCTGATAATATTCGTGAGATGGTCGGCTGAGGGCCGGCCCAGTCATGCCGACGCTTCCGATACTCGACTACGAGGAGATGTACCGCGTGCTCGCCGAGAGCGCGACGGACGCGATCATCACGATCGACGAGCACAGCATCATCTGCTCGGTCAATCCGGCCGCCGAGCGGCTGTTCGGGTACACGGCAGCGGAGCTGCTGGGCGCCCCGATCGCCAGCGTGATCCCCGAGCGGCTGCGCGCCAGTCACTACGGTGGCGTCGCCCGGTTTCTCACGACCAACACCCGTCACTTCCTGTGGACCGGCGTTCGAATGCCGGTCTGCACCCGTGACGGCACCGAGCGGACCGTCGAGATCTCATTCGGCGAGTTCACCTCGGGTGGCCGCCCCATGTTCTCGGGATTCCTCCGGGACGTCACCGATCGCCTCGCGGTCGAGAACGCCCTGCGCGACAGCGAGTACCGTCTCCAGCACGTGCTGCTCGCCACCAACGACGTCGTCTACGACTGCGATCTGGCGAGCGGGACCATCTACTTCAGCAACGCGTTGCGGACCGCGCTCGGGCACCTGGGGTCGCAGGCCCACTGGCCCGTGGCGTGGCGGGACGAGCGAATCCACCCCGAGGACCGAGCCGGCCTCGCCGCGGCTCGCGACGGCGCGATCGCAGCACGACGCGACGTCTGGTCGGAAGAATACCGATTCGAGCGCGCCGACGGCGCCTACGCGCGCGTGCTCGATCGTGGCGGGGTCGTCCGCGACGCTGACGGGCGGCCGGCGCGACTCATCGGGTGCCTGACCGACGTCACCGAGCGGCGGATGCTCGAGCATCAGCTGCGCGAATCGCAGAAGATGGAGGCGATCGGGCGGCTCGCCGGCGGCGTGGCGCACGACTTCAACAACTTGCTCACCGCGATCCTCGGCTATGCCGAGCTGGCGCGCCGCGACGCCAGCCTGGCCCCCGGCGTTTGCGCCGACCTCGACGAGATCTCGAAGGCCGCGACGCGGGCGGCCCGGCTGACCCAGCAGCTGCTCACGTTCGCGCGGCGCGATCCTCGGCAGCGCTGCGTCCGCCTCGACGTCAACACCGTGCTCGGTGACTCCGAGCCGCTGCTGCGACAGCTGCTGCGCGAGCACACGCAGCTGCTGATCCAGCGCGCGCCCACACCCGCGATCGTCGAGATCGATCCGTCGCAGCTCGAGCAGGTCTTGCTGAACCTGGTGGTCAACGCGCGCGACGCCATGCCGGGTGGGGGCACCGTCTGCATCGAAGCCACCACCACGACCCGCGCCCAGGACGCGAGCACGCCGGTGCGCGACTACGTCGTCCTCACCATCTCGGACACCGGCAGCGGGATCGCAGCGGCGGACGTCTCGCGCATCTTCGAGCCGTTCTTCACGACCAAGGGCGAGGCCGGGACCGGACTGGGGCTCTCGATCGTCTACGGCGTGCTGCAGCGGCACGATGGATTCATCGAGGTCGACAGCGCGGCCGGCGTCGGCACGCGCTTCCTGGTCCACCTGCCGCGCCAGGCCGGCGACGCGACGCCGGCCGACCTCCCCGCGCAGCTGCCGACGGCACGGGCGGCGGCGTCCGTACTCCTGGTGGAGGACGAGGCCGTGGTGCGCCAGTTGATTCGTCGCCTGCTCGTCAGCGCCGGGCATCGGGTGTTCGACGCCCGGCACGGGGCGGACGGCCTGCTGGTATGGAGGGCGCACGCCGCCGAGATCGACGTGGTCGTCACCGACCTCGTGATGCCGGAGATGGGCGGCCGCGCGCTGGTCGAGCACCTGCGACGCGACCGCCCGAACCTGCCCGTGATCTACGTGTCGGGTTACAGCCACGACGATGTCGCGAACCGGGGTCTCGACGATCCGGGGGCCACACTCCTGCCCAAGCCGTTCGCACCGGAAGCCCTCCTCGACGCGATCCATGACGCCGTCTCACGCGCCGGCGGCGGCTAGGTTCGAAGCCCGGCAGGTGGCGCGATCGGTGACGCGATCACGCCGCGGCCGCGCTCGGCATGGGCCCGTGCTACCCCTGCCCTTCGATGTCGGCTCGTGCGTCTGGTGAGCTTGCGGCCCAGCTCCGGCTGGCGCTGCCGCTCGGGGCGCAGCAGGCCGGCATGGTGCTCATGGGCCTGGTCGATACGGCGATCCTGGGCCACTACCACCCGGACGCCTTGGCCGGCGCCGGGATCGGGAACAGCCTCACCTTCGCGGTGTCGTGCGTCGGGCTCGGCGTCCTGCTCGGGCTCGACCCGCTGCTCGCGCAGGCCATCGGCGCCGGCGAGGCCGGGCGGACCCCGCGGCTCCTGCGCGACGGGCTCGCCGTCGCCTACCGGCTGGGCGCGATCCTCACGCTGATCGTGGTCGCGATGCCGTACGTGCTCGGCGTGGCCGGGGTCGACGCGGCGGTCGCCGAGGAAGCGCGGGTCTACACGTACGCGCGCGCGATCGGGGTCACCCCGTTCCTGCTGCAGGTCACGCTGCGCGGCTTCCTGCAGGCTCACGCGCGGACCGCCCCGCTGATCGTCGCGGTGGTGGTCGGCAACCTCGTCAACGCGCTGTGCGACTGGATCCTCGTGTTCGGCGACGCCGGGCTGGTCGACCTGGGGCTGCCCCCGATCGGCCTGCCGGCGCTCGGCGCGATCGGCGCCGCGATCGCGACCAGCGCGGTCACGATCGTCACCGTCCTCTACTACGCGGCCGCGGTGCGCCAGCTGACCGCCACGCTGCCGGCTGAGCCCCCGCCGGCTCGCCCGCCGGGCTCGTCGGCGCTGGCGATCCTCCGGGTCGGCCTCCCGATCGGGCTCCAGCTGGGCGCCGAGGTCGGCGCGTTCGCGCTGGCCGCGGTGCTCGCCGGCCGCCTGGGCCCGACCCCGGCCGCGGCCCACCAGGTCGCGATCCAGCTGGCCAGCCTCTCGTTCGCGATCGCGCTCGGGATCGGCGCCACCGCCGCGATCCGGGTCGGGCTCGCGATCGGCGCCGGCGATCACCAGGCGGCCCGCCACGCCGGCCTGGTCAGCCTCGGCCTCGGCCTGGTGGTGATGACCACGTCGGCGGCGATCTTCGTGGTCGCGGCCGGCCCGCTCGCCGGCCTGTTCACCGACCGGCTCGAGGTGATCGCCGCGGCGATCCCGCTGGTGCAGATCGCCGCGGTGTTCCAGCTCTCCGACGGCGCCCAGGCGATCGGCGCGGGCGCGCTGCGTGGCGCCGGCGACACCCGCGCCTCGTTCATCGCCAACCTGGTCGGCCACTACGCGGTCGGCGTGCCGATCGCGCTCGGGCTCGGGTTCGCCGCCGGGATGGGCGCCCCCGGGCTGTGGTGGGGGCTGACCGCCGGGCTCACCGGCACCGCGGTGGTCCTGGTCGGGCGGTTCCTGTGGCTGACCGCACGGCCGATCGCGCGGGTCGAATCCGAGGCACGCGCGACCGAGCTCTGATACCACCGCGGCATGGCTCGCCTCGCGGCCGTCGCCGCCGTGCTCACCGTGGTCGCCTGCGGCGACGACGCCACCCCCATCGTGCCGCCCGACGCCGCGCCGACCGGCATGGCCGCGGTCGCGGTCGCTCACTACGACTACACGCTCGACCTCGAGACCCGCGCGGCCGAGGCGCGGCTGACGGTCCGCCTGCTCGCCCCCGGCAACTGCATCGCGCTGCCATCACGCGCGCCGATGCTCGACCTCGGATCGGTCACGCTCGGCGGCGCGCCCGCGGTGGCGACCACCGATGGCGTCACGCTCACCACGTGCGGCGCCGGGTGGCCGGCCGGCACCGAGCTGGTGCTGACCGCGCGCATGACCCAGCCGCTCGAGACCTGGGGCGGCTCGCAGGTCGGCTACTCGGTCCGCGCCGACGGCGTCGGCCAGCTCTTCTATCTGATCTCGTGGGTCGGCGGCTGCGATCGGTTCGGCCCGTGCGACCCGGCCCCCTCGGCGTTCGCGCGCTACCGCTTCACGGTGCGTCACCGGAGCGGGGTCCAGGCGCTGTGCCCGGGCCGGATCACGGCGGGCGAGACCGTGACCGTGTGCGAGTTCGATCAGCCGGGTGGCCCGACCTACTCGACGTTCGGGATCGTCGCGAGCACGACCTGGCAGACCCGCGAGCTCGGGACCTGGGGCGGCGTGCGCGCCGTGCTCCACGACCGGCCCGCGTCGGGGATGGCGGCGCTGATCGACCCCGGGTACCACCAGGCCTTCCTCGCGTGGATGGTCGAGCGCTTCGGGCCCTATCCGTACGGCGACCAGCTGCGGATCGCGACCGGCTCGACCTACTGGTCCGGCTTCGAGCACCCCGGCAACATCGTCCTCGACACCGGCCTGGCCCGGCCCGGCGGCGGCAGCTCGTACGCACGTCCGGTCGGCCACGTGCTCAACCACGAGATCGCGCATCAGTGGGCCGGCGACCAGACCACGCTCGCCAGCACCTACGACTTCGTGTGGAAGGAGGCGATGGCCGAGTACCTCGCGTTCGTCTACGAGGACGACACCGAGCCCGCGGTCGCGCTGGTGACGGCGCGGGCCTGGAAGAGCTTCGCCTACGGCGCGGCGTACTTCCCGGTGCCGGAGGAGGCGCCCGCCCTGCTCGACTACTACGGCGAGGTCTACGGACCCGGGCCCATGATCCTGTTCCGGCAACTCGAGGTGCTGACCTCGCGCGGCCAGGTGATCGACGCGATCAAGATGCTGCTCGGCCAGGAGCGCGCGGTGTCGGTCGACCAGGTCCAGGCCGCGCTCGAGACCACGACCGGGCTCGATCTCGATAACTACTTCGATACCTGGATCCGTGGTCGCGGCGCGCCCGCCTGGCCGACCTTCCGGGTGGCGATCGTCGGCGCCGGCCTGACCCAGCAGGTGCAGGTCACCGAGACCACCGCCGGGGGCGTCCACGGCTGCGACTTCGCGGTCGAGCTGCGCGGCGCGCCCGGCGAGTCGCACAAGGTGATGATCCGGCGCGGCGTGAACGGCGTCGCGATCGCCACCGAGCTGGCGGGCGTCGCGTGGACGGTGACGTCGACAGTGCTCGATCCCGACGCCCAGTGTCTGGCGTACGCCGAGGCGGCGACGCTGGTCACGCCCCGCCATCCTCCGGGGTGGTCGCCGTGGCGCGCTTCATACCGTCCACAGTGAGCGAGAGTGCGCGAGCGCTCGACCCACCTGTAGGTGAGCGCGACAGACACGATCTCACTCCCGATCTTGCGTGCCGCCCGGCTGTTTCCGGATATGCGGCTGTGGTATCCGGCATTCGTGTAAGTGCCGCAGGGGATGCGGCGTTCCGTCGAGCCGGCTGTCCACTGCCGGACGCGTAACAAGGAGACTTGGCCATGGTTACTCTGACTGCTCGTAGCTTTCTCGTCGTCGCTCTCTCGGCTGCTCTGACCACCCTCACCGGTTGCCCCAAGGGTGGCGGCATTCCCGGTCGCGGTGGCAGCGGCAGCAACATCGACCCCAACACCTGCGGCAACTACGCGGCGAGCGACGCCGGTCGCAAGCTCAAGGCGTTCCTCGAGGCGACGGTCAAGCTCGACGCCGAGGCGCAGGCAGTCGTCAATGTCGTCGGCGAGAGCTGCGCGATCATGGGCCGCGAGCTCCAGATGAGCGCGAACGAGCTCCAGGGCGAGCCCAAGGCGGTCTGTGACCGCGTGCTCGCCCGTCTGAACGACGACATGAAGGTCGCGTTCAAGGGCGAGGCGAGCCTCAAGATCGATTACAAGCCGGCCGTCTGCACCGTCGACATCCAGGCCGCGGCCAGCGCCGCCGCCTCGTGCGAGGCCAAGGCCGAGGCCGACGTGAAGGTGACCTGCGAGGGCACCTGCAACGGCACCTGCGAGGGCACCTGCAAGGGTGGCACCGGCCAGGGTGGCGAGTGCAACGGGGAGTGCCAGGGCACCTGCAAGGGCCAGTGCGATGGCCACGCCGACGTCCAGGCGTCGGCCCAGTGCGAGGCGGCGGCCGAGGTCAACGCCTCGGTCGACGTCAAGTGCACCGAGCCCGAGCTGACCGTCGAGGCCGAGGCGTCCGCGATCGTCGACGCCGACAAGGCCAAGCGCGCCATCGCCGCGATCAAGAACGGCCTGCCGAAGATGCTGTCGGTCCGCGCCCGCATCAAGCCGCTCCAGTTCGCGGTCAAGACCTGGTCGCGCGCCGCGGGCGAGCTCGCCGGCGCTGGTCGCGATCTCGCCTCGTCCTTCAAGGACCAGGCGCTGTGCATCACCGGGCAGCTTGCCGCGGTGGGCCAGGCGGTCGGCCGCATCGAGGCCAACATCAGCGTCTCGGTCGAGGTCTCGGCCTCCGCCTCGGCGTCGGCCGGCGCGAACTGACCCGCACGAACGTCACCTCGGTGACGTTCTGAACGCTGGTTGACGGGCCGCCATGGGGCGGCCCGTCCTGCTTTCGGCGCGCCATTCTTGCGTTTGCAAGACGACCGCTGGCCCGTGGCCAGGAATTCGTGTATGTAGCGCCGGTTCCCTCCCGAGGCACGAGGCCATGAAGACACTGACCGAGTTCTCGATCGTGATGCTCCGCCGTGGCGCCGAAGCGCGCGCGGCCAAGTCTGCTGAGGGCGTGCTCCCGGAGGCGATCGCCGAGGCGATTGCCGGCGCGCTCAGCGTCCCGGCCGAGCGCGCGCAGCGCCTGGTCGAGGCGCTCGACGTCGTCGGCGACAGCCTCGAAAAGGTCCGCCTGGTGCGGGTCTACCAGGGCGAGAAGGGCCCGGTCGGCGCCACCAGCGTCGGCGAGTTCCACTACGCGATCGATCGCGTCACCAGCGGCAGCAACCAGCGCCGGCCCAAGCCGGCCGGCGGCGACCGCGGTGGCCGCGGTGGTGGTGACCGCGGCGGCGGCGGCGGCCCCGGTGGCGGCGGCGGGTTCGGTGGCGGCGGCTTCGGCGACAAGAAGGGCCCGCCCAAGCCGCGCGGCCTGAGCGCCTTCATGGCCGGTGCCGACAAGCCCAAGGAGAGCGGCGACGACGACCGTGGCCCGCGTGGCGAGATGCCCCGCGCCGGCATGGGTTGGGTCCTCACCGCGGCGCCTCGCGAGGCGCGCGGCGATCGGCCCGGTGGTGGTCGGGGCGGTCCCCGTCCCCCGCGTCGTGACGACCGCGGTCCGCGGCCCGGCGGTGGCCCCGGTGCCCCCCGGGGTCCCGGTGGTGGTCCTGGCGGCGGTGGCGGCGGCGGCGGCCCGGGTGGTCGTGGCCCGCGGCCCGCGGGTCCCGGCGGCCTGGCCGGTGCGGGTCCGGGTGGACCCGGTGGTGACCGGCGTGACGATCGTCGCGGTCCTGGCCCGGGCCCCGGCGGCGGTCGCGACCGTGGCCCCGGTGGCGGTGGTGGTGGTGATCGCGGACCGGGCGGCCCCCGGCCTGTGAATCAACCGGCGGTCGAGACCGTCTCAGCCGCCACCGAGGCTCCCGCGGCGGCGATCTCTGGCGACGAGACGCCCAAGTCCTGATCCGTCCGCAACGGCGAGCCCCGGGGTAGTGTCCGACTCGTGTCGGACACCACGATCGAGCAGGTCCGCGCCGGTCGTCCAGACCAGCCGGTCCGCCAGAACCATCCCCCCGGAGGCTCCCCCATGATCCGTCTCCCCGCTCTGAATCGGCGCTCGCTTCTGATCGCGCTTCCCCTGGTCGCGGCCCTGGTCCTCGGGCTGGGCGCAACGCCAGCCCAGGCCGACATGTCCAAGAAGGTGATCGCCGCGTTCAAGGGCAAGATCCTGGTCACCAGGTCCCCTCTCGAGGGCGGCGCCGACGACAAGGCGACGATCGGGCGGTTCAAGAAGGAGACCCTCACCTCGGTGGCTGGGGCCGCCAACGCCGAGGAATCGCAGGAGTGGACCTTCGTGTACACGGCCTTCCTGAAGAGCAGCGGGTCCACGACCCTCAAGCTCGAGTTCCACGACGGCAAGAAGTACGTCGCCGACAAGACCCTGAGCGGGGTCGATCCCACCTCGACGGTGCTCGCCGGTGACATCGTCATCAGCGAGGACGACGGCCTGACCAAGGGCAAGAAGTACACGCTGAAGATGGTCGGCAACGTCCGCGGCAAGGACGTCGTGCTCGCGACGTCCACGCTCACCATGAACTGACGTTCGCGGGCCGTGGCGGCCCGCGCGTCGCTCAGGGGCACCGGCCTTCAAGCGTCGCGCGAGAACCGGAGGTCGGCCCTGAGCGACGCAGCGATCGACTCCTTCGCGGCCGCGACCACGGCGTCGACCGTGAAGCCGAGCTCGGCGAGGAGCACCTCGGCCGGCGCCGATGCGCCGTAGCGATCGAGGCCGACCACGGTACCGGTGGTGCCGACCACGTCGCCCCAGCCGAAGCTCACGCCGGCCTCGATCGCGACGCGCGCGCGCAGGGCCGCCGGCAGCACCGACTCGCGGTACGCGGCGTCCTGCTGGAAGAAGCGCTCCCAGCACGGCATCGACACCACCCGGGCCGCGATGCCCTCGCCGGCTAGCTTGTCCTGGGCGGCCAGGGCCAAGGTCACCTCGGAGCCGGTCGCGACCAGCGCGACGTCGGCGCGGCCGCCGTCGGCGTCCTTCAGCACGTAGGCGCCGCGGGCGACCGGCGCATCGGCCGGTGCCACCACCGGCAGGTCCTGCCGCGACAGCACCAGCGCGACCGGGCCATCGGTGCGGCCGAGCGCGAGCGCCCAGGCCGCGCGGGTCTCGTGCGCGTCGCAGGGCCGGACCACCCACAGGTTCGGCATCGCGCGCAGCGACATCAGGTGCTCGACCGGCTGGTGGGTCGGGCCGTCCTCGCCGAGCCCGATCGAGTCGTGGGTCCACACGTACGTGACCGGCAGATGGTTGAGCGCGGCCAGCCGCACCGACGGCCGCATGTAGTCGGAGAAGACGAAGAACGTCGCCGCGAACGGCCGCACCGCGCCGTGGTAGGCGAGCCCGTTGCAGATGGCGCCCATCGCGTGCTCGCGCACACCGAAGCGCAGGTTGCGGCCTGCCCCGCTGGGCCCGAAGTCGCCGCCGGGCACGATGGTCTTGGTCGACCCGCCGAGATCGGCGTCGCCGCCGAACAGCCACGGCACCTTGCCGGCCAACGCGACCATGCACTTGCCCGAGGCGATCCGGGTCGCGACCTGCTCGCCCGGGTTCCAGGTCGGCATCGCGTCGGCCCAGCCGGCCGGCAGCTCGCCGGCCCAGGCCTGGTCCCACATCGCGCCGAGCTCGGGATGCGCGCTCCGCCAGGCCGCCAGCCGCGCTCGCCAGGCCGCGTGGGCGGCGGCGCCGCGGGTCGCGATCTCGCCGCAGTGGGCGCGCACCGGCTCGGGCACGTGGAAGTGCAGCTCGGGGTCCCAGCCCAGCGCACGCTTGGTCGCTGCGAGCTCGTCCTTGCCGAGCGGCGAGCCGTGCGCGCTCGAGGTGCCGGCCTTCTTGGGCGAGCCGAAACCGATGGTGGTGCGCACGACGATCAGCGTCGGCCGCTCGGGGTCGGCCTTGGCCTCGCCGATCGCGCGGTCGATCGCGTCGACGTCACGATCGCCGTCCTCGACCCGCAGCACCTGCCAGCCCATCGCCGCGTAGCGCGCGCCGACGTCCTCGCTCATCGCGAGCGAGGCCGGGCCGTCGAGCGTGATCTGGTTGTCGTCGTAGAGGCAGATCAGCTTGCCGAGCTTGAGGTGACCGGCGAGCGACGCCGCCTCCTGCGCGACGCCCTCGACCACGTCGCCGTCGGACACCAGCGCGTAGGTGTGGTGATCGACGATCGTGTGGCCAGGCCGGTTGAACATGTGGGCGAGGAAGCGCTCGGCGATCGCCATGCCGACCGCGTTGGCGTGGCCCTGGCCGAGCGGGCCGGTGGTGCACTCGACGCCGGGCGTCTCGTGGCGCTCGGGGTGACCCGGCGTCTTCGAGCCCCACTGCCGGAACGCGCGCAGATCGTCGAGCGACAGGTCGAAGCCGGCCAGGTGCAGCAGCGAGTACACCAGCATCGAGCCGTGCCCGGCCGACAGCACGAACCGATCGCGATCGGGCCACTGCGGCGCCTGGGGATCGACGATCAGGTGCCGCTGCCACAGCGCGTACGCCATCGGCGCGGCGCCCATCGGCAGGCCCGGGTGGCCGCTGTTGGCGCGCTGGACGGCGTCGATCGAGAGCGTCCGGATCGTGTTGACGGCGAGGCGAACGAGGTCGTCGGGGGCGGTCACGTTCGCGGAACCTACACTGCCGAGTGGGCGAGGACCACCCGCCCGTGCATCTGGCGCGCGTGCCGCGACGCCGGTGGGGAACGTCGCACCACCGCGCCGGCGCGGCCGATCGTCCCGCGGATCTTGTAAGCTGCCCCGTCACTTCGTTTTCTTCGATGGGGGCTGACTGCATGACGACTCGCCTGTGCTCCGTGCTCCTCCGCGCTGCCGCGCTCGCCACGCTCGCGACCTGTGGCGGCAAGGAGTCGCCCGCGATCACCAGCCCCGGCCCGACCACCGGCGCGACCGGCGGCACCGCGACCGGGACCCGGCCCGCCGACGCCACGCCGGATCAGGGCGCGCCCACCGGGCCCACGGCCCTCGGCGACGCCGTCGTCAACCACCTGCCCGAGGTCTTCCCGCCGCGCTGGAAGGCGGTCGGGGTCGGTCAGACCGTGTCGTTCTCGGTCGCCGCGATCGACCAGGATCTCGACGACGTCCGGGTCGAGGTCACCGCGATGCCGACCTCGGCGAAGTTCGATCCGCTGACCCAGACCGTGACCTGGAAGCCGACCCGGCGCGACCTGCCGAAGGGCAGCTTCGCGCTGGCGATCACCGAGCTCGGATCGGGCGCGACCCGGGCGGTGACCTGGGACCTCGCAGTCGCGACCCGGAAGCAAGACGTCACCCGGCCGCCGCCCGGCCCCGACGCGGCCGAGACGCTGTTCACGATCCACGATCCGGCCCGGCTCGCCGACACCCGCAAGGCGTACCCGTTCGACACCATGCTCGCGCTCGGCGCGACGATGTTCCGCGCCAGCTTGCCGCCCGAGGCCCAGCAGAAGCTGGCGCCGGTCAACAAGGCGGCCCTGTTCAGGAGCTTCCTCAAGGGCATGGCCGCGATCCACCAGAACCCACGGCTCGATCCCGACGCCAAGGAGTTCGACCAGAAGGTCTTCGGTGATCCGAAGGCCTGGCAGCTGACCGTGGTGCGGCCGCGCATCGACAAGAAGCTGCACGAGCTGCGGCTGGTCTACCGGGCGGTGAACGCGCCCGAGCCGGTGTTCGCGATGTTCCGCGTGCGGCCGGTGTGGGACGTGCCGACCCTGCCGCCCGAGGGCAAGGCCCTGAACAACCAGGTCCTCGCCGAGCTGCTGTGGAAGCACCTCCTCACCGCCGACGGCGCGATCAACCCGAAGCTGGTGAAGGACCGCCGCGCCCACGGCAAGGCGGTGCTCGCGTTCGTCCAAGGCGTGCTGACCTACCAGGCGGCGGACGTCGCCCAGAAGCCGTGGGCGCGCGCCGGCTTCATCGCGCTGCCGACCGAGGCCCGCATGGGCGGCGGCTCGGCCCGCAACCCCGACGGCACCTACGCGTCGGGCGACGGCTGGGCGTGGAGCGTGATGAAGCCGATGGCGCTGCCTGACGGCGCGACCCAGGCCTACGTCAACATCCCGATCCCGGGCTTCTGGACCCACACGGTGCCGTCCCCCGACAAGACCGCGTGGATCGGCAAGTGCGCGCCGGCGTTCGACCCCGACGATCCGAAGCACAAGGCCGGCCACGAGGTGCTGTGCCGCAAGGCGCTCGGCTTCGTCGACCTGCCCGACACCACCAGCGGCACCGTCGCCCCCGCGAAGATCGACGCGATCAACCTGTACCGCGCCCACAAGGAGGGCGACGCAGTCGCGCTGTTGCCGCTCGACGATGGCCGCCGCGATCACGGCGAGGAGAACGGCATGACCTGCGCGCAGTGCCACATGCGCACGTTCGGGGTCCGCGACTACGGGGACGCTGCCACCGCCGATCCCAGGGCGGGCACGCCCCGGGCGCCCAACCGGACCCTCCCGACCCTGAACTTCCAGATCGTCCCCGCCGAGTACTGGGAGGCCTACACGCTGGACTTCATGCAAGACCAGGCGTGCAAGGCCAAGGTCCACCTCGAGGCCGCGCTCGGCAAGCCGGCCGCGCTCACCTGCGCGCTCGCCGATCCGGCGGCCCCGCGCGTGACCGCGCCGCTGACGCACTGATCTCGGCGCCGTACCCGATGGCCAGTCCCTCACCCAGCACCACCCGCGCGAGGAAGGCGAGCCTGCCCGTCGTCGGAGGCCCCGACACCGGCGGCGCCAAGCCGCCCAAGGGCGGCGGCGGCAAGGCCGCCAAGGTCCGCGCCGGCGGCTGGGCCGCCTTCACAGATGCCGGCACCGCGCCCCGGGTGATCATCGCGGCCCGGGTGGTCCTCGTGCTGGCGGCGGCCGCGACCGTGCCGACCCTGCTCGGCGTCTCGCACGGCAACCGGATCTTCTGGACGATGGCCATCGCGGCCCTGCCGTTCTTCTTCGCGGTGGTCGGCTTCCACGTGTGGCGGCGGATCTGTCCGCTCGCCGTGGCGGGACAGCTCGGCCGGCTGGTCGGGCGGCCCGGCACCCGCAAGGTCGACGGCTGGCTGGCCGAGAACTACCTGCTCGTGCAGTTCGGGGTGCTGGTCGCCGCGCTGTCGCTGCGCCTGGTCGCGACCAACGGCTCGGCGCTGTGGCTGTCGGGGTTCGTGATCGCGGTGTTCGTGACCGCGGCGATCGTCAGCTTCCTGTTCGGCGGCAAGACCTGGTGCAACTACCTGTGCCCGGTCGGCGTGGTCGAGAAGATCTACACCGAGCCGTCGCGCAACGTCGCCGGCAAGGGCGAGCTCACGTCGCAGTGCGCGCCGTGCGTCGCGTGCAAGAAGCACTGTCCGGACATCGATCTCGAGCAGGGCTACTGGAAGGAGGCCTCCGAGCGCCCCCGCCGCCTCGCGTACTTCGCGTGGCCCGGCATCGTCGTCGGGTTCTATACGTACTTCTTCCTGGTGTCGGGATCGTGGGCATACTACTTCGACGGCGGCTGGGCCTACGAGCGCGACCTGCCGACCCACGCCTTCGATCCGGGCTTCACGTTCGCGCCCGCGATCCCGCGGATCGTCGCCGCACCGCTGACGCTGATCGGCTTCGGGCTCGCGAGCTTCATCGTGTTCGCGGCGATCGAGCAGCTGGTCATGCGCCCGCGCCTCCGCCGGCTCGGTCCCGACGCGACCGCCGAGGCCAAGGACGCGCTGCGTGCGCGCGTGCGTCACGGCATGCTCGCGGTCGCGGGGCTGGTCGCGTTCAACGCGTTCTATCTGTTTGCCGGCCAGCCCTCGCTCGGGCGCCTGCCCGGCTGGGTCGTGACCGGCTGGGGCTTGATCGTCGTGTTCGCATCGACCGCGATCTTCATCCGCCGGATCACGCGCCGCGAGGAGCAGTACGTCCACGAGAAGTTCGCGCAGAAGATCCTGAAGAAGTGGGAGTGGGGCGACGCGCCACCGTCCGACAAGCTCGAGGACATCTACTTGCTCCACACCGAGCGCACGAAGCAGCGCGAGGCGCGGCTGCGCGCGTACAAGGAGACGGTCCGCGAGATGGTGGCCGATGGTCTGGTGACCCGGCAGGAGCTCACGATCCTCGACAGCCTGCGCGCCCAGCTCGGCGTGTCGGACAAGGATCACCAGAAGATGATCAACGAGCTGTCCGCCGAGGAGCGCCAGCTGTTCGACCCGGCCTACCGCGGGTCGGTCGAGCAGCGCCTCAAGGGCGAGCAGTACCGCAAGGACCTCCAGCGGATCTTCATCGAGGCAGCGCGCTCGGGCGCCAAGCCCGCGACGTCGACGCTCGAGGCGCTGCGCCACGAGCGCGGGGTAACCCCCGACGAAGAAGAGTCCGAGCTCGCACGGATGCTCGCGCCCGGCGGTCCGATCGCGGCGCTCTACGAGGCGGAGCTCGCGGAGATCACGCGGCTCGTCGCGGCGGCCGAGGTCACGAATCATCCCGGCGCGGGCGCGGCGTCTGCCGTGAAGCCCGAGATGGAGCGAGCAAGCGAACGCTTGCAAGCGAGACCAGACGCCGACTCGGCCAGCCTCGCGCTGCTCCGTCACCTCGCACGGCTGCGCGCGCACGAGCACGCGATCAACGCGCTCGGCGTCCTCGCGGTGATGACCGATCGACCCGAGGTCGAGCAGGTCCGCGCCCAGGCCGCGGCGCGCGGCGTCGTGCGCAGCGAGCTCCTCGAGATGCTCGACGCCGTCGACCCGGCACTCCGCGTTCCGCTCGTCGACGCGCTGACGCGGCTCGAGCGCGGCGGCGCGACCGAGCTCGTGGTGGGGCCCATCCTCGCGATCTCCGAGGATCCGTCGCGCTATCTGCGCGCTGCGGCGGCGGTGTTGCTGTCGCGGTTCGACGACGACGGGTCACGCAAGCGCCTCGAGGCCATGCTCGACGACGGTGAGCCGATCGTGCGCGAGGCCGCAGTGCGGGCGATGGGCGCGAAGAGCCGGCTGACCCGCGATCTCCTGTCGAAGGTGCTGAGCGATCCGGATCCGATCGTCCGCAGCGCCGCCGTGCGCGCGGTGTCGGGGACGACCTCCTCGGAGCTGCCCGCCCTGAATCCGTCGATCTTCGCGCAGACCAAGCACGGCGTCGGCAAGCCCGGGGCCTACGCCACGCTCGATGCCAACGCAGCGGTCGCCTCGCTGACAACGATCGAGAAGATGATGCTGATCCGCCAGGTCCCGATCTTCGCCGACCTCGGCCCCGATGATCTCGAGGAGCTCGCGACTGTCGTCGAGGAGCGTCGCATCGAGCCAGGCAAGGACGTGTTCCGCGAGGGTGACCCCGGCGATGCCGTGTACCTGATCGTGAAGGGGCTCGTGCGGGTATTCACCGGCGGCGATGGCGAGCGTCCCGAGCGCGTGCTCTCCGAGCTCGGACCGGGCGCGTGCATCGGCGAGATGGCGGTGCTCGATGCCGCGCCGCGCTCGGCGACCGTCCGTGCCATCGAGCGCACACGGACGCTGCGCGTGCCGGGCGAGGGCTTCAAGCGCGTGATGTCGGAGCGGCCCGAGATGTCGCAGGCGATCGTCGCCGAGCTCGTCAAGCGCATGCGCGGCATGATGAACAGCCCCTCGCCGGCGTCATCGAGCGCGGCGATCGCGATCCCGAAGCAGGATGCGTAGCGCTTGCGAGCCCGCCGTCCGCGCGCGTACGCTCGCGACATGAAGCGAGACGCGGCTCAAACCATCTTCCGCACCGTGGTGTTCGCCGGCGCGATGCTCGGCACTGGCGCGTGCGGCGGCAAGAGCAAGCCGGCACCTGCGGCACCGAGCAACACAGCACCCGCGGCGACCGACAACGCGACGCCGGCCGACGGCACGACCCCGGCAAACCCATGTGCCGGCGCCGACCCGTGTGCAGGCGCCGATCCGTGCGCCTCGCGGCCGCGTGTCGACAATCCGTGCGGTGGCGGCACCGGCCGCGGCTTCATCCTGTCGTGAGCGTCATCCTGTCCTGACCGTCGGGGCCTCTCGGGTTCGAGATGGAACGAGCCAGCGGATGCTGGCGAGCGGGGCCTGGAATTCGGCGGGCCGCGGTGTCATCGTCAACACCCTGGGAGGATTCATGGCGAAGCACCGCGAGCTTGCGAACATTGTCTTTGCGACCACGCTCGGTCATACGAGCGCATCGAAGATCTGGCGGACCGTGGTGTTCGCCGGCGCGATGCTGGTGACGCCGATCGCTGCCGGCTGCGGCGGTAACACCAAGCCCGCGCCCGTCGAGCCGATGCCGGTGACCCGCACCGAGCCCGCGCCCACCGAGGCCGAGCAGGACGCGAAGGAAGCCGACCAGAAGGCAGCCTCCGACAAGGCCGCCGCCGAGGCACAGGCGATGGCCGAGCAGGAAGCCGCCGACAAGGCTGCCGCCGATGCGGCCGCGAAGGAAGTCGCCGCCAAGGAAGCGGCCGACCGCGAAGCCGCCGCTGCCGAAGCCGCGAAGAAGCCGCGCCCACGCACCACCAAGTCGCGCCCGACGGGCCGCGGCTTCATCCTGTCGTAGCGCCGTCATGGACGTGCTCGCCGCCGTCGATCCGCAAGGTCGCGACGAAACCTACGAACCGACGAGCCCGTGGTGGCTCTCGGGCACGCCGCTCGAGGCCGAGCATCACCGGCTGATGCGCCGGCGCTCGGTCTCGATCCCGTGGGCCGAGTCGACGGCCGCCGCACTGACCGCGCCGGAGCGTGCTCGGCTCGCCGGCACCTGGATGCGGCGCTCCGAGGCCGAGTACCTCGCGGTCTCGACCTTCTCCGTGCTCGCGCTCGATCTCGTCGCCGCGCGCGCGCCCGCCGACGTGCTGTCGCTGTGCCTGCGCGCTGGCATCGACGAGATTCGTCACGCCGAGATGTGCGTGCGGATGGCGGCGATCTACTCGGGCAAGCAGAACCTGCCGCCGTTCGGCATGTCCTCGCTTCCCGACGAGCCCGAGCGACCGAAGCTGCACCAGGCACTCGCGAACACGATGCTCGTGTCGTGCGTCTCGGAGACCTACGCGACGACCGTGCTCGCCGCGACCCTCGAGCTGACGACGGATCCCACGGCACATGCCGTGTTGACGTCGATCTACTCGGACGAGGTCATGCACGCGCGGCTCGGCTGGTCGTACCTGCGGCACGCGATCGAGACCGGCGATGCTGGGGTGATCGAGGCGGCTGCGCAGATGCTGCCGCGCGCGCTACGTGGCGTCGCGAATGTCGTCGAGGCCGAGCGGCCCGTCGGCGAGGTGACCCCGGCGGTGCGCACGCACGGGCTGATGACACCGGCAGAGGAGCGCGTGATCTTCGCGACCTGCGTGCGCGAGGTCCTGGTACCCGGCTTCCAGGCGCTCGGCGTGCCCGTCGGCAGTGCCCTCGACGATTACGGAGACGCATGGGCCAGCGCAGCCTGATCGCCGCCACCACGCTCGCGCTCGCCGGCCTCGGCGTCGGATGCCCGAGGCGTCACGAGCCCACGCTGCCGACCCGACCGGCCGAGCCCATACTTGCGCCAGTGACCGGCCTTGGTGCCAAGGTCGTCGCCGACTTCGAGGCCGCGGTCGGCAGGAGCAAGGACGCGTTCGTCGAGCTCTTCGATTTCGCCGCAGTCGGCGAGATGGAGATCCTGCTGCATCGCTACGATCTCAACGGCCGGCTCGCGATCACCGAGGACGAGCGCGCGCAGTTCGCCGCCGAGGACGGCACGCCGTACACGGCGGAGCGGGAGCGCCGTAACGTCACGAACTTCTATCCGTTCCTCGCCCAGCGCACCGTCGGCAACGGCGGCTGCATCGCGACCGAGCCACGGACGCGGTACGGCAAGCTACTCGGCCAGCCGTTCGAGCCGTTGCCCCCGAACACGCCGCCGGCCTACGAGACGCTACGCACGCACGCCAACGAGTGGCTCGCTCGCGGCGGCGTGGTCCGCATCGCGTGTCGCAACGGCGATGGTGGCCTCGCGCTGGTCTACACGGCGCGCGACAACGCCCGCGGCTACGATCTGATCACGATCTACGACGACTGATCGGCACCGCACGATCTCGTCACGCACGCACGCACGCACGCACGCACGCGCGCTCGATCCCGCGTGGCACGCAACCGAGCCCACCCGCCACGACCGCCCGCCACTACCGGGACGGATGAAGGACGTCGCGATCGCGACGGGCCTTTCCCGCAAGGGTGCTGACGAACACGGGGACTGCGATCAGCACGAACGCGATCGCAGCGAGCGGTTTCGCGACGAAGATGCACGCGACAAGCAGCGAAAGGATCACCGAGAACAGTGCCGTGAATCCCACGACCGCATGAGGGACGCCATCCGGCTCACGCAACAGGACCGCGCCGAGTCCACGATCGAGCTGCGGCATCGCGACCGATCGTCCGTCATGCATGGAGCGGGCGAAGCATTCTTGCGGTTGGTCTGGCTTCATTCCATCCAGCAAGAGCATCGCGCGTGCCAAGCAGAAGTGTCCGCGATGTCATCCGCTCGGATCGGCTGCTCGTACCAAGATGTACGCGCCTGGTACTTCGTCCGGTTCCGCTGCGTCAGAGGTAGTAGTGCAGCTGGAGCAAACCGAAGAAATCGCCACGGCTGATCTCGAACGCGACGGTCGATGCTCGCAGTAGCGCGGACACCTCGAAGTGCGCGCGCGGGAACCACGCCATCTCGATGTCGAGCGCGGCACGTTCGTCGCGACGCGCGCGGAGATCCGGATCGAAGTGATGTGCCCCCAACGCGAGGCTCCAGCTCTTCCCGGCGCGATACCGAGCGTTGGCGTAGCCCACAAGTCGGCCGACATTTGCACCATCGAGATGGATGACGCCACCGTCGAGCTCGACCGAGAGCAGCAGATTCACCGACGACAGCCAACGCTTCCATGCGCCACCGGCCCAGCTCTCCGTGCTGCCGTCGTCGTGAAGCGCCTTGCCGTGGAGCGACCAGCTGCCCGTGCCATCTCCGGTGATGTGCTCGATGTGGAACGCGCCTCCCCAGCCATGCCGCCCGACGCGCGGCGCGAGCTCGAGCGGCGTCAGCAAGGTGACGTGTGCCTCCCAGGTATCCTTGATCAGCCCTCCGCTCGCGGCGTAGCTCTCCTCGAGCGTGTGCAGGCCGGTGTACCGACGTACGTAGGCGGTGTGATCCGGAATCCGTAGCCCGAACATCGGAAAGAACCGGCCTGCGCGGACGTACCATTCGCGCGATTCGGCCTGATAGAGGATGTAGTGCTCGCGACTGCCGAGGCGATCGGTGAGTGGCTGCGCCTTGCGAATCGCGGCGAGCACGCCAAACGTCGCCTGCGCCGACACATTACCGCGTGCGACGCGTGCGTAGACATCCGCCTGCATCGGGAACACGGCGGTTTCGGTTCCCTGGCGGACGTGCTTGCCGAGCGCCGCGACGCGGAGGTCACCGCCGAGCGCCAGCCAGGTCGGCAACTCGAACAGACCGTGCGCGAACCGGCCGTCTCCGGCACCGGAGATCGTCGTCGCTGCTTCATCGCGTCCGTAGTCGTTGATCAGACCACCACCGACGGGCGAGAAGTGACATTCGGAACAGCGCGTCGTCCCGGTCGAGAACTGGAACTCGGGATAGCCATCCGCTCTCCCGAGACCGATCACGAGGACGAACACGACGGTCGACCAGAACGTCAATCGCATGGAGCCCCGCGACTCATCCACGACTCGAACAGCTCGATCTCGATGTCTGCGAGCCGTCCGTTGGGTGGCATCCCGGTGGGACCTTCCCTGCGCAACAGGCCGGAGAGGAGACTGCTGGTGGGATTCATCACGTCGACGTAGCCCGTGACCGGCGTGGTCGCATCTCCGCACTTGCGTCCGGTCAGGCTCTCGTACGCCGCAGCATCATCATGGAGCGCGAGATTCCCTGCGACGGAGAGCTCCGAGTGACACGCGCTCGTCGTGCAGCTCGGCACGATGATCGCCGAGTAGATGTAGTCCCACCGCTCGGGACGCTCGGTCGCGCACGCGGTCGCGGTCGCGAGCCAGGCCAGCGTCGCGACCAGCGCGAGCTTCATCGATGAGCGTCCGAGGCGTTCGCCACGTACACCAGTCGCCCACCCGCGTCGCCGACGCGGTAGCCGGCATAGGAGCCCGCGAACAGCCCGGCGATCGCGATCGCACCGAGGATCTGCTGGCGATGTCGATCGCGCTGAAGGAGGAACGTCACGCCACACAGGACGAGGTTCCCACCAGCGACGTACAAGAACCAGTACGCCCGTGACTCATGAGTCGACAGCGCTTCCTCGCTCGCATAGCCC
>JBKJLC010000289.1:0-12973 GCA_046597055.1 Kofleriaceae bacterium
GCAATGGCACCGGCGTGCGTCACGCCCGGGGACCCCGGATCGAGCAAGCGCCGGGACCTCGGCTTCGCCGACGGCGAGGCCGGCCGCGCGTGCCCCAGCGTCGCCACGGGTCGAAGCGAAAGCGCGTTCGAACCAAAGCGAAAGAAGTGATCAATCCTGAGGCTGGCCCTTCGACTCCGGGCTCGCAACGAGCCCTTCGCTCAGGGACACCGGAAAGAGGTGTGGGATCCAGCCGCTGGCCCTTCGACTCCGGGCTCGCAACGAGCCCTTCGCTCAGGGACACCGGAAAGATGTGCGGGATCCTGAGGGCCAGCGGCCAGCGGCCAGCAACCGCACGCGCGGTGGGCACCTGGTCCCAGAACCCGTCGACCACGACGAACTGATACTGACAGCCTTCAGCGGGGAGGTGGACCACGCCGAACGCGCCGTAGCGGCCGTTCGGGAGCGGGACGGCGACCACGTCGCCCACCGCCAGCGCCCGGGGCGCAGCCGCGCTCGTCATGCCACCCAGCCGGCTACGCCGCGGCGTCCAGCGGCGCGGCCGGGGCGGTCGCGGCCGGGCGGCGGCGCATCGACACGATCGCGGGCACCAGGACCAGCGCCGTGATGAGGCACGAGATCTCGCCGATCAGCGAGGCCAGGCCGAAGCCCTTGATGGCCAGGTTCTGGGACACCAGCAGCGAGCCGTAGCCGATGATCGTCGTCACCGAGCACAGGAAGACGGCGCTGCCCGAGGTGCGCAGGGTCTCGACCGGATCATTGTCCTCGCCGTGGTGGCGGTGCGCGATGTTGATCGCGTAGTCGACGCCGAGGCCGAGCGTGATCGGCAGGGCGACGAAGTCGAGGAAGTTGACCTTGATGCCCAGGGTCGCGCACGCCGCGACCAGGCCGAGCGCGCCGGTGCCGGTCGCGACCAGCACGGCCAGCGACCGCAGGTTGCGACCGACCACCAGCAGCACCATCAAGATCAGCCCGAGCGTGGCGACCGCGGTCACCCGCAGGCCGTCGCGTTCGATCGCGGTCACGATGTCGGCGAACACCACGCTGGCACCCGAGGTGGTCACGGTGCGGCCGTCGGCCAGCTCGAGCCGGCGCACCGCGCTGGCGAAGCGGATGAGATCCTTGCCGTTCCACTCGTCGAGGGTCGGGTCGGGCCGGACCCCGATCAACAGGCCGACCCGGCCGTCGCGCTCGCGCAGGTTGACCGCGAGCTCCTCCGGCAGGTTGTCGGGGCTGATCGCGGCCAGGTCGTCGGGCGGGCGCATGGTCAGCAGCTCGGCCCGGACCTCGTCGTCGAGCGCCTCGAGCGCGTCGTCGTCGAGCATCGTCCGGATCTCGGACAGCTCGGCGAGCTTGGCGGCCTGGTCGGGCGGCACCAGCTCGAGGATCGACCGGATGCGACCGATGGTCCTGGGCCGGCCCGGGGCGTCGATCTTCTCGAGCGCCGCGACCACCTCAGGGACCTCGGCGAGCCGGTCGACCGCGATGAAGGTCTGGCCGGCGATGCCGCGGCCGAACTCGGCGTCGCTGCGATCCATCCAGCGCTGGGCCTCGATCGCGGCCGGTCCGTCCGAGCGCAGGTTCTTGATGTTGTACTCGAACGGATCGTTGGCGACGTAGCGGTAGGTCACCGCGCCGGCCAGCACCGACAGCGCCAGCGCCGCGACCACCACCCGGCCCGGATGCCGGAACGCCAGCAGCCACGCCAGCAGCGAGCCGATGATCGGCCGACCGTGGGGCAGGCGCGGTCGCGCGGCGAAGCGCAGGACCAGGACCGGCAGCAGCGTGTACGAGGCGATCCAGCACAGGAGCATGCCGATCGACCCGATCACGGCGAAGTCCGCGAAGCCGCGGAAGCTGGTGACCGCGAGCGAGCCGTACGCGATCGCCGCGCCCAGCGACGCGACCAGGGTCGGGCGCAGGGTGCCCGCGATCGCCTCGGCCATCGCGGGCTCGGGCTCGAGCTGGCGACGCTCCTCGAGGTAGCGCGCGATCAGGAGCACGCCGTAGTTCACGCCATTGCCGGCGATGATCGCGCCGAGGAACGCGGTGGCCGCGTTGAGGTGGCCGACCGTGAGCGCGGCCGCGCCGAACGCCGCGGTGGTCGCGACCACCAGCGCGGTCGACAGCACCATCAGCAGCGCGAACGATCGAAAGTAGAGGATCAGGACCAGCCCGACCAGCACCGCCGTCACGATGCCGGACACGACCATGCCCTCGACCAGCGCGGCATGTTCCGCGACGCTCGGCACCACGCCACCGGCGAAGCCGATGTCGACGTCGGGGTGCTTGGCCCTCACCGCGGCCCGGTGGCCAGCGAGCTGCTCGAGCAGCTGCTTGCCGCGGCTGGCGTCGGTCTTGGCGAAGCCGGTGCGGACCACGATCAGCTGGTGGCTGCCGTCGGCCGAGACGAACGACGACTTGTCGAGCTGGGCCTCGGCGTCGCGGCGGCGCTGGCGCAGATCATCGAGCCGCTGCTCGGTGGCCGCCGCGTCGGCGGCGCGCTCCTCCTCCTCGAGATCGATGAACAGCGGGTTGGCCTCGAGCTTGGCCTGGTCGATCCGCGCGCGCAGCGCGTCGCGCGCCTCGCGCAGGTCGGCGAGCGGCACGAACAGGTGGCCGTGCGCGCGCAGGAAGTTGCGGGTGGCGAGGTCGTCTTCCTCGACGCGGTTGACCAGCCGCGGCGGCAACCCGCGCGCCTTTGCCGCCAGCTCGGACGCCACCGCGGCCCGCACCGCGGGATCGGCGGCGCCGACGATGATGAGCAGCGTGTCCTGCGCCTGCACCCGCGCCTCGAGCCGGCGCAGGTCGCGCACGGCGGGCGCGTCGGGCGGCAGCAGGTGCGAGAAGTCGGCGCGCAGCGGCAGCCGGAAGCCCACCAGGTAGATCGCGCCGAGCATCGTCAGCGCGCTGACGACCAGGATGAGGGTGCCGCGCCGGCCGAGCCACGCGACGAACCCGTTGGCGGCGGCGAGGCTCCGTTCGGCGCTCACGAACCACCTCGGGGCCGGCGATCACCGGAGCCGCCGCGACCGCGACGGTCGGACCACGACGCGCGCTTCACGATGCAACGGGCCAAGTGGTGTCTATGGCAAAGCCCGGCCCGCCACGCAAGGGCCGGGTCGCGGCGGATGTCGGCTGGTTACCGGATCACCAGTTGCGGCGCGACCGCGTCGGCGCACCGGTCCGCTCGGGGCGCGCGCCCCGACGGCTGGCGACGCGCGTGCCACGCGGCGGGTCGTGCCGGTCGACGCGGTCGACCTGCGCCTCGGGCGCGAGGCCCTGCGCGGCGAGCCACGCCGCCTCGGGATCGGTGCGCGCGAGCTTCGCGACGTGCATGGCGAGCACCGGATCGAGCGCGCGACCATCGAGCCGCACCTCGAAGTGCAGGTGCGATCCCGTGGTGCGGCCGGTCGAGCCGACCTGGCCGATGCGACCGGCGGCGGCGATCGGCGTGCCGGCCGCGACCTCGATGCGCGCGAGGTGCGCGTACCGCGTGACCAGCCCACCGCCGTGATCGATGTAGATGACGTTGCCGTAGCCGCGCTGGCGGCCGGTGAAGGCGACCACGCCAGTCCCGGCGGCGTAGACCGGCGTGCCGCGGTCGGCGCGGTAGTCGGTGCCACGGTGGAACTTATTGCGACGGTTGATCGGATCGCTGCGCCACCCGAATCCCGAGCTCTCGACGCCCGGGACCGGCGACGCTGCCAGCGCCTGCAGATCGGGGAAGGCGCGCCGGGGCACGAGGTGGGCGAAGAGGTCGGCGGTGCGGCGCGCGGCGTCGCGCCAGCGGACCTGCAGCTCGGCCGCGAAGGTCTCGACCTGGCCGGGAACGCGGGTCACCAGCAGGCCGGTCGCGCTCGCGGTCTCGGCGCACCGTGACCACGCCTCATGCCACGACCAGGTGGGCGCGACGCTCGCCGGCACCACCGGAGCGGCCGGGGCCGCACCGACGGGCACGGCCGCCGCCACCACCACCCACACCACACCAGTCGCCAGGATCCGGTGTCCCATCGTTGCGCCTAGTCTTTGTCCGTCCCTGCACCGTGATCAACCCAGAAGTCCAGAAAACGACGGTCGAAACTTGTTGCACGTCCAACGACCCTGTTCCAAGAATGCGCCTGATGTCGGTCCGGCGCCTGTCCAGTCTTGCGGCCGCGCTGGTCGGCGCGACCTGTTTCCTCGTCGCTGTCCAGGGCGGTCGCTGGTGGATGATCGCGGACACCGGCATCGGTCCGGTGTCGACCCAGCGCTGCTTTGGCGGCGAATGCAGCCCGGGCGGGCTGACGTGGGCGGGCGGCACCGACATGTGGCACCGTGCCGGCTTCGCGACCTACGTTGCGGGGCTGTGCGCCGCGGTCGTACTCGTGGCGCTCGCCGGTGCGCTCGCGGCCGGACGCACCGGTCGGCTCGCCGCGGCGGTGGCGCTGGTCGCGACGATGACCGCGGCGACCGCCGGCGCGCTGTTCGTGTTCGGCCGCCCCGAGCTGCCCGGCGGCATCGTCGGTCGCGGCCTGTGGCTCTACGGCGTGGCGGTGATCGCGGCGGTGATCGCGGTCGTGCTCGCGCGGGTCCGGACCGCGGCGGCGCTGCCCGCGCGTGGCTCGGCGTGACCAGCGAGATCATCGCCACCTTCGGCATCTACCTCGGGACGCTCCTCTTCTGCTTCGGATCGGGCCTGATCCCGATCTTCAACGCCGAGCTGTTCCTGGTCGCCGTGTCGACCTGGGCGGTGAGCTCGGTCGCGCCGCTGCCGCTGATCGTCGCGCTGGCCGCGGCCGGCCAGATGAGCGCCAAGATCATCCTCTACTACTCGGCGCGTGGCGTGCTCGAGAAGGCGACTGGCCGCCGGCAGGCCCGGATCGAGCGCGCACGCCTGAAGCTGGCCAGGTGGCGGCAGCGGCCCATCTGGTACTTGCTGATCAGCTCGACCTTCGGGCTGCCGCCGTTCTTCATCATCAGCCTGCTGGCAGGCGCCCTGAAGATCCGGCTCCGCACGTTTCTGGTGATCGGCACGCTGGGCCGCGTGCTCCGCTTCGGCGTGATCGTCGCGTTGCCCTGGCTATCGTTCTAGTCCGACGCCGGGTACGCTGTCGGGGTGTCGCAGCTGGGGAAGCTGGTCGAGCTGCTCGACCGTGCCGAGATCACCGAGGTGGTGGTGGCGACCGGCCGTCCGATCGCGGTGCGCCGCGATGGCGAGTACCAGTCGATCACCCGCGCGGCGGTGTCGCGCGCGCAGCTCGACGCCTTGGTCGCCGACACCGTGATCGCCACGCTCCTCGCGAGCGGGCACGCGCACGAGACGGTCCAGCTGCTCGATCGTCACCTCGATGTCGAGGTCCAGCCGCTCGGCGACGAGGTGATGCTGCGCCTCACCCGCGGCACCCCGCCGACCCGGGCCGCGCACGACGCCGGCGCCCGGCCGCCGAGCCAGTCCGCGCCGCGCGTGCCCACCCACAGCGGACCGCGCGCGAGGTCGGCGACCAGCGCGCCGCGCGCCCCGACCCACAGCGGGCCACGCGCGAAGACGCCGACCAGCGCGCCCCGCCCGAGATCGCCGACCAGCGCACCGCGCGCGAGGTCGCCGACCCAGAGCGCGCCGCGCGCGAAGTCGCCGACCCAGAGCGCGCCGCGCCCGAAGTCGCCGACCCAGAGCGCGCCGCGCCCGAAGTCGCCGACCCAGAGCGCGCCGCGCCCGAAGTCGCCGACCAGCGCGCCGCGTCCGAAGTCGCCGACCAGCGCGCCGCGCCCGAAGTCGCCGACCCAGCGTGGCGAGCAGCGCCCGCCCGACGCCGCCGTGACGCGCCCGGCCGCCTCGGCCCGCCTGGTCGAGCTGGTGCGCGGCGCGCGCGAGCAGCACGCCACCGACCTCCACGTCGCGCCGGGCATGCCGGCGATGGCCCGCCTGCTCGGCACGGTGGTGGCGATGGGCGCGCCGATCGACGCGGCCGCGGTCGATGCCATGCTGCTGCCGCTGCTCGACGCCGGCCAGCGCGCCCAGCTCGAGACCCGCGGCTACGTCGACTGCGCGCTCGAGCTGCCGGGCGGCCGGCTGCGCGCGAACGTGTCGCGGGTGCGCGGTGGCACCAAGGGCAGCTTCCGCATGATCGTGCCGGCGCCGCCGACGCTCGAGGGCCTCGGCCTTCCACGCGAGCTGGCTCGGATCACGACCTACCACCAGGGCCTGGTCGTGATCGCCGGCCCGGGTGGCCACGGCAAGACCACCACCCTGGCCGCGCTGGTCGATCTGATCAACTCGTCGAAGGCGCACCACATCCTCACGATCGAAGACCCGGTCGAGATCATCCATCCGCGCAAGCGCGCGGTGATGTCGCAGCGGGAGATCGGCAGCCACACGCGCAGCTTCGTGACCGCGCTGCGGGCCTCGCTGCGCGAGGACCCCGACGTGATCGTGATCGGCGAGCTCCGCGATCGCGAGACGGTCGAGATCGCGCTCACGGCGGCCGAGACCGGGCACCTGGTGCTGGCCACCATGTCGACCCCGTCGGCGGCCAAGACCCTCGATCGCCTGATCGACATGTTCCCGGCCGACGATCAGCAGCAGGTGCGGATGTCGCTGGCGGCGGCGCTCAAGTTCGTCGTGGCCCAGCGGCTGTTGCCCACTCCCGACGGTCAGGGCGTGGTCGCCGCGGTCGAGTTGCTCACCGGCGTGCTGCCGCTGGCCGCGCTCATCCGCGACAACAAGCTGTTCCAGGTCGCCAGCCTGCAGCAGCGCGGTCGCGCCTACGGCATGATCCGGTTCGACGAGTCGCTGCTCGAGCTGACCCGCACCGGCCGGATCACCGAGGAGGTCGCGCTCAAGTTTGCCGACAACAAGAAGGAGCTGACCGCGGCGCTGCGAGCCCCGGCCGCGGCGCCGGCGGTGCTGCCCGGCCAGACCGGCAAGATGAGGTTCGGCGGCCTGTTCGGTGGCGACAAGCGAGGCGGTGGCTGATGGCGGCGAGCACGTATGCCGGGCAGGGCGGCCCGATCGACGCGCTGTTTGACCTGCTGCTCGCCCGCGGCGGCAGCGATCTCCACCTGTCGCCGGGCTATCCGCCGATGCTGCGGATCAAGGGCGAGCTGGTCGCCGGCGCCACCCAGCCGCTCGACCACGACCAGATCGCCGCGATGATCGATCGGATCCTGACCCCGGCCCAGCGTGCGCACTTCGCCGCCGAGCAGGATCTCGACTTCGCGTACGCGTTCGGCGACCGGGCCCGCTTCCGCGGCAACTGCCTGGTCAAGACCACCGGCACCGGCGCGGTTTTTCGCACGATCCCGACCAAGATCCTGACCCTCGAGCAGCTCGGCGTGCCCGCCGGCGTGCGCCGCCTGGCCGAGTTCACCACCGGCCTGGTGCTGGTGAGTGGCCCCACCGGCAGCGGCAAGTCGACGACGCTCGCCGCGATCATCGATCACATCAACCGCACCCGGCGCGGCCACATCCTCACGATCGAAGATCCGGTCGAGTTCGTCCACACGCCACACCAGTGTCTGATCAGCCACAAGGAGGTCGGGGTCCAGGTCCCGTCCTTCCTCGAGGCGATCCGCTCGGCCGGTCGCGAGAACGCCGACGTCATCCTGGTCGGCGAGCTGCGCGGCGCCGAGACGATGAAGCTCGCGATCCAGCTCGCCAGCTTCGGCATCCTCATCCTCGCGACCGTGCACACCAACTCGGCGGCGGCGACCATCGACCGCCTGGTCAACGCGTTTCCGGCCGACCAGCAGCCGCAGATCCGGGGCCTGCTCGCCGACTCGCTGGCCGGCATCGTCGCGCAGCAGCTGCTGCCGACCGCCGACGGCAAGGGCCGGGTCGCGGCCCACGAGATCCTGATCGGCAACATGGCGCTGACCTCGCTCATCCGCGAGGGCAAGACCGCACAGATCACGGGCTTCATCCAGCAGGGCCAGACCGAGGGCATGCAGACGATGGACGGCGTGCTGTCGCGCCTGGTGCGCGAGGGCGTGGTGACCGCGGCCGACGCGCTCGAGAAGGCGATCGAGAAGGACGCGTTCGCCAAGCAGCCGCACGTGGCCGCCGCGCTCGAGGCCGGCGAGCCGGCGTGACGCGGGCTCGCTAGCCGAGCGGCCGGCCCGACGCGCGGGCCTGATCGGCGTCGTCGAGGCGGAGCGCGGTGCGCGCCATCCGCTTCACGATGACCCACGACAGCACGATCACCGCGAGCGGCACCGCCAGCAGCGCGGCCGCGGCGTCCTCGTGGCCGGCCAGCCGCAGCGGCTCGCCCACGAACAGCGCGGCGTCGTAGCCGCCGTGCAGGAGCACCGCGAGCAGGTAGCCACCGAGGATGCCGGGGCCCTGGCGGTCGAAGCGGCGGCGCGCGGCGTAGTAGCCCATCATCGCGGTCCACAGCGCGTGACCGGGGACCGCCAGCAACGCGCGCAGGAACCAGGTCACGATCAGGCCGGTCAGCTCGGCCTGTCCCAGCAGGTACATGATGTTCTCGACCAGCGCGAAGCCGAGCCCGGCGCGCGCGGCGTAGACGATGCCGTCGATGCGCTCGTCGAACTCGGGCCGCCGCCAGACCAGCCAGTAGACGACGCCGATCTTGCACAGCTCCTCCGGCAGCGCGGCCTGCACGAAGGCGGTCCACAGCGCGCCGGCATAGGTGCCCTCGGCTGGCGCGGCCGGCCCGACCGCGGCCTGGGTCAGCAGCACGAGCGCGATGACCGGGATCACAGAGAGGCCACCGAAGATCGCGACCTTGCGTCTCAGGCCGCGCGGCTCGGGCCGGGCCGCGTCGAGTCGGTCGAAGTACCACATCGCCACCAGCGCGGGCACCGCGCCCGCGGCGGCGACGTAGTAAGACGGCAACACGGCCGCGAGCATAACGCGGTGAATGACGGCCGGGGTCGTGCCGTCGATCTTCTCGCCGCGGGCCTTTACCCCGGCACGGGCCGTGACATGCTCACCCGACGTTTTTGCGGCGCAGAGCCGGGAGAAATTTTGATGACCAAGAATCGTGTAGCCACGTTCGTGTTCGGCGCCGCGCTGTGCGCCGCTGCCGGCCCCGCGGTCGCCGGCGACGGCACCAACCTGACCAGCATGATCGCTGCGGACACGCAGATGGTCATGGTCTTCGACGTCGCCGACTCCCGCGACTCGACGCTGTTGCAGAAGGGCTACCAGAAGCTCCTGGCCACCCAGCCCGACGCCCAGAAGAAGCTGACCGAGATCGGGATCGACCCGATGAAGGACATCGACACGATCCTGTTCGCCGGCGGCGGCGTGGCCAAGATCGACGACTTCGACGATGCCAAGTCGATGGTGCTGATCATCGAGGGCCGGCTCCCCAAGGGCAAGCTGGCGCTGATGCCCAACGCCAAGAAGGCGCTGTACCAGGGCGTCGAGATCTGGACCAAGGACGAGACCGACGCCGCGTTCGTCGGCGACCGGCTGTTCTTCAGCAAGAAGGGCAAGATGAAGGGCGCGATCGACATCGCGCTCGGCAAGGGCAAGGGCAAGGGCAACAACGTCGCGCTCGCGAAGAAGGCCGCGAAGCTGCGCGACGCCATCAAGAGCACCGACACCGCCGCCGACCTCTGGATGACCGTCCTCATCCCCGACAAGGACAAGAAGAACATGGCGAAGGACGGCGTCACCGCCGAGAGCGTCGGGGGTGGCGTCAACTTCACCGCCGACCTCGGCATGTTCCTCCGCGTGGTCTCCAACAACGAAGAGGGCGCCAAGAAGGCGGTCGGGATGATCCAGGCGCAGCTCGGCCAGCTGACCGGCGCCATGCAGCAGATGGGGCTCACCAAGGCCGCGAAGTCGCTGTCGGTGAGCCAGGACAAGGCGACGATCAAGTTCGCGCTCACGCTGACCGAGGCCGAGATCAACTCGCTGATGGCGCTCGCGGGGGTCGCCCAGGGCAGCGCGCCGACCGCGCCGCCCGCCACCCCGCCGGCCAAGGGCGGCACGCTGCAGCCCATGAAGAAGACGCCCTGACCGTCACGTCCGGGAGCAGATGGGCGCCGTGACGCGGCGCGTGACAAGCCCGAGGGCGGCGGGTACCGTCGGCCCACCATGGCGGTCACCACCGTTCCTCCGTCGGGCCCCACCGGGCCCATCCTGCCGGGTGCGCACGCACCCGAGACGCTGAAGAGCCACGCGCCCGCGACCGGCGAGGTCATCGGCGAGGTGCCGGTTCGCAGCGCGGCCGAGGTGACCGCGGCGGTCGCGCGGGCGCGCACCGCGGCCGTGTCGTGGGCGGCGCTGTCCTACGCCGAGCGCGAGCAGGAGCTGGTGCGCTGGCGGCGCGCGATCGCCGACGCCGCCGACGAGCTGGCCGACCTCATCCATCGCGAGAACGGCAAGCCGCGCCTCGACGCCATCGTCGAGGTGTTCATGGCGCTGTCGCACCTCGACCACGCCGCCCGCCGCGCGCCCAAGGCGCTGAAGTCCGAGAAGGTCGCGACCGGGCTGCTCGCCAACTTCCGCGCCACGGTCAGCTATCACCCGCTCGGCGTGGTCGGCGTGATCGGCCCGTGGAACTACCCGATCTTCACGCCGATGGGCTCGATCGCGTACGCGCTGGCCGCCGGCAACGCGGTCGTGTTCAAGCCGTCCGAGCTGACCTCGCTGGTCGGCGTGAAGCTGGTCGAGCTGGCCGCGCGCTCGATGTCGATCCCCGACGTCCTGCAGGTCGTGACCGGCGCCGGCCCGACCGGCGCCGCGCTGTGCAAGGCCGGCGTCGACAAGCTCGCGTTCACCGGCTCGACCGCCACCGGCAAGCGGGTGATGGCGGCTTGCGCCGAGACCCTGACCCCGGTGCTGATGGAGCTCGGCGGCAAGGATCCGATGATCGTCGCCGCCGACGCCGACGTGGACGCGGCGGCCGAGGCCGCGGTGTTCGGGGCGCTGACCAACGCTGGCCAGGCCTGCATCTCGATCGAGCGCATCTACGTGGCCGACGTCATCTACGACCGCTTCGTGGCCAAGGTCGTCGCCGAGGTCGGCAAGATCAAGGTCGGCGGCGACGACGGCGACGTCGGCGCGATGACCAGCTCGCAGCAGGTCGCGATCGTGCGCGACCACCTCGAGGACGCGGTCCGCCGCGGTGCCAAGGTCCTGACCGGCGGCCCCGACGCGATCGTCGGCAACTTCATCCAGCCGACCGTGCTGGTCGATGTCGATGACGACATGAAGGTGATGTCGGAGGAGACGTTCGGGCCGGTGATCCCGATCATCAAGGTCCGCTCGATCGAGGACGCGCTGCGCCAGGCCAACGCGTCGCGGTTCGGGCTCGGCTCGGCGGTGTTCGGCAAGTCGGCGCGTGCGATCGCCGATCGCCTCAAGGCCGGCATGACCTCGGTCAACTCGGTCATGGCGTTCTCGGCCATCACCAGCCTGCCGTTCGGCGGCGTCGGTGATTCCGGGTTCGGCCGCATCCACGGCGACCAGGGCATCCGCGAGTTCGCCCGCACCAAGGCGACCGCCGAGCAGGTGATGAGCCTGCCGATGAACATGATGTCGTTCGGGCTGCCCAAGGGCACCCCGCAGCGCATCCGCGGCATGATCCGTCAGCTCTACGGCTCGGGCCCGATCGCGCGGGCCAAGGACGCCCTCGGCCGCCTGCGCTGATCGGCGCCGGTCAGCCCGGCGCCAGCGCGCCCAGGGCGTGGGCCGCCGCGCCGGTCAGGGCGTGGGCGGCCGGGTGGGTGGCTTGCGGCCGGGGGTCTCGTCGCCCTCGGTGTGGAGCGTCCAGCCCACCGACAGGCTCACCACGTCGGCGCCGCTCTGGTGGTCGTAGCGCACCTCGAAGCCGAGCGCGTGGAGGTCGTCGAGGACCAGGCCGGCGTCGAGGCCACGGCCGTTCCAGCCGTCGCGGTCGGAGCGGTACGAGACGTGCGCGCTGCCGTGGGTGACCATCGACGGGCTCGACCAGTAGACCAGCCCGCGGACCGGGAGCGCGTGGGCGGTGTCGAAGAAGCCGTTGTAGCTCCAGCCGGCGAGCAGCCCGCCGCCGGAGCGCGCGCGGTGCAGGTACCCGGGGCCCACCTCGAGGTCGATCTCGCCGAACACCTAGTCATCGCCGAACGCGCCGCGCTGGATCCGCGAATGCACCGCCAGGCCGAGATCGTCGGCGCTCGACACGCCGACCCCGGCGCGCTGGACCGACGCGCCGGCGCTGGCGTCGTCCTCGTCCTCGTCCTCGCCGTCGATCGTGCGGGGGCCGGCATGGACGGCGCCGCCCACCGCGAACACGGCGTCGCCGCGCTGGCGCGCCTGCACCGTACCGGTGGCGACCCCGCCGCCCAGCGCCGCGAAGTTGGCGACGGTATTTCCCAGGCCCTTGCAGCCGGCAAGCGCCGTGCGGACCAACGGTACGACCAGCCGCATCGCCTCCATCGTAACCGAGCCAGCCCGGGGGCGGGCTCGGCGCGGCTCCGGCCGTTCCGGAAAGGCGCGCCCAGCGCCCCTGCCGCCCGCCTCCACGACCCGGAGGCGCGGCTTTCCAAGCGCCCTGTGGTGAGTCGCGCCACGTGTTCGCCCTCCAGTCAGCCGCACGCGACTCGGAGGGCGCGCTCTCCACAGGCGCGTCAAGTCCACAGCTCTGCCGCGGACGCCCTCTGCACGCGGCTTGCCATGTGCAAGCACGGACACGACGCACGAGCACGAGCCGCACGAGCCACTCCACGATAGTAGATCTCGGCCAATGAAAGCTTCCTCGGGCGCCCCCGCTATGTTATCGGTAATTTCAATGGCCGCGGCACGCCAGCTCGACATCGTCTACCGGACCAAGCCCGGCAAGCGCGGCGGCGCCCGCGCCGGGGCCGGTCGCAAGCCGATCCTGATGGCCTCCGGCAAGCGGCTGCACCGACGGGTCGCCCGGCGGCCGCGCGTCACCGCACGCGAGCCGGTGCACGTGGTCTTGCGAGTCACGAACGAGGTCGGGCGGCTGCGCCGCCGGCGCGCCTACCAGGCGATCCGGCGCGCGCTCCTGACGGC
>JBKJLC010000092.1:0-22948 GCA_046597055.1 Kofleriaceae bacterium
GCAGCCGGGTGGCGCGCCCAGGCCCGGCACCGCGATGACCCAGCACACCGGCCTGCCGCCGCTGCCGCGCGGCGCGACCCGCCCGCGCGGCCCGCGTCGCCCCGGTCCGTGAGCCCGCGGTGGCGCTCGACGACGTCACGCCCAAGATCGAAGACGTGGAGGACGACGCGGTCGTGATGCCGTTCACGACGCGTGCCTGGACCTCCCACGCGCGCGTCGCCTGACGCTGAACTGTGGTGGCGGGGTCGCGGAGGCGGTCACCCGCGCGCGCGCGCCAGGACCTGTCGGAGCCGGTCCCGGACGCTGCCGGTGACCTCGACCACCGCGAGCCCGAGATCGAGCGGACAGCGATCGAGCACCACGTCGGGCTCGCTGTCGCGGAGGTTCGCGATCGAGCGCGCCAGCATGAGCTCGAGGTCCTCGACCGACGGCATCGCGGCCAGCTCGTGGCCCTCCTCGACCAGCTGATGGTACGGCTCGATGACCGACGTGGACCCGGGCAGCGCGTCGGCCAGCGCCTCGACCAGGGTCGACTTGCCCACGCCGTGGGTGCCAGAGATCGCGATCCGCATCGGCAGCGAGTATCGCGCGCGGGGCGGCCGGCGCGAAGCCGGCCCTAAACCTGACAGCTGGCTGACAGGGTTCTCGCTCCCGCCCGGGTCGCACCGCCGCTCCCGCGCGCTGTCCGTTGACCGTTGCCAGCGGCGCGCACATTCTGGGCCGGCCGGATCGACCCGGTCACTGGAGGAGACAACCCCATGAGCCTGACCTTCTATTTTGCGCCGATGTCCACCGCGAGCATGACCGACCTGGTCCTCGCCGAGCTCGGGATTCCCTGCGAGCGCGTGGCGCTCGAGCTCAGCAAGGGCGCGACCAAGACGCCCGAGTTCCTCGCGATCAACCCCAACGGCAAGGTGCCGGTGATCGTCCATGACGGCACGGTGATCTGGGAGTCGTCGGCGATCACGATGTACCTGGGCGAGGTATTCGGCGTCGAGCGCGGGCTGTACCCGCCGGCGGGACCCGCGCGCGGCGAGGTGATGAAGTGGGTCGCGTGGACCAACGTGTCGCTTGGCAGCGCGGTCCAGCGCTACGCACACAACACGGCGCCGTGGGTCCCGGCCGAGCAGCAGAATGCGAAGGCGGGCGCGCTGGCGAAGGACGAGGTCATCGACCACCTGCGCATCCTCGACGCGGCGCTGGCGAAGCGGGCGTACCTCGGTGGGGACAAGTACACGGTCGCGGATACCCACCTGCATTCGCTGATCGACTGGGTGCGGCACCTGAAGATCGACGTGGCCGCGCACCCGAACGTCGAGGCGTGGAGCCAGCGGTGCGCCGCGCGCCCTGCGTACCAGGCGTCGATGGCGGCCCAGGCTGCGGCGATGGCCAGCAACGGCGCGTAGGCAGCGGGCATTCCGAAGCTCTGATCGAAGGTGGCGCGCAGTGCGCGCACCGCGAGATCAGTTGGCCCGCTTAGGGCCCGCGAATGGATAAGTCGATCGATGATCGCGGCCGAGGCGCCCGGATGGCGAGGCGCGAGGCGGGCGCATACTCTCCGTATGTAACCGACGAGCAACGAAGCCAGCCGGGATGGATCGGCCGCGAGGGCGGGCGAGTTATGCATGCGCGGGCCCTACGGGCGCTTGCGAAGCGGGCCGGGTGCGTCGCACAGCGCGCAGCCGGTGACGACCGACGCCCACTCGCAGTCGTCGCAGGCGATCGCGACCACGTGGAAGCCGTCCTCGCCGAACGTCGCGGTCGGGGTCGGCGGGGGCGGCCGGCCACCGGCCGCGGGGGTGCGCACCCGCGCCGGCGCCATCCCGATCAGCGTCATCTCGGTCGCGCCACAGCCCGGGCACTTCTTGGGGATCGGCAGCCGCGACGGCCCGGCGGCGGCGGCCAGCCCGCCGGGCGCGTGGCAGCGCGGGCAGTCGTCGCTGGCGAACGCGACCGCCTGGCAGCCCAGGCAGCTGACCCGGCTGATGCCGTCGATCAGCTTCTCGCCGTCGTAGGCCCAGACGCCCTCGTTGTTGGCCTGCGCGTACATGACCGAGACCTTGCGATCGACGTAGGTCGCGAGCTCCAGGGCCTTGCTGCCGCAGCTGGCGCAGCCGCGCATCAGCTCTTCGAATCGCTGCTCGGTGACGTGACCCATCGTGCTCGCTTCCGTGTGCGGTGCGGGGTGTCGCGCCAGGAGACCGTACTCCATAGCGCTCCTGCAGAAGGCAGACCTCGCACTTGACTCGTGACCCCGGACCCCGGCGTCACTGTTGACCGCTTCGCTCCGCTCGCTGGGGGCTAGCCGCGCTCGACCTCGAGACCGTACTTCTTGACCAGCCGGTGGATGTAGTTGCGGTCGATGCCTGCCTCCTGCGCGGCCCGCGAGATGTTGCCCTTGTGGCGGGCCAGCAGGTGCACGAGGTAGTCGCGCTCGAAGCCCTCGACCAGCGCCGCCTTGGCCTCCTTGAACGGCAGATCGAGGACCGCGGACGACGGCCCGGCCGGCGCCGCCGCACCGGTCGACGGCGCGGCGCTGACCGGCACCACGTCGACCGCGAGCGTGCCGAGCGACAGCGCGCGCTCGACCACGTTGCGCAGCTCGCGCACGTTGCCGGGCCAGCCGTGGCGCGACAGCTCGTCGACCAGCGCCGGCGACACGTCCCAGCCCGACTTGCCGAGCGTCTCGGCGAAGTGACGCGCCAGCACCGGCAGATCGCCGATGCGCGCGCGCAGCGGCGGCAGCTCGCAGCGCACCACCGCCAGCCGGTAGTACAGGTCCTCGCGGAACGAGCCCGCCTTGACCATCGCGCGCAGGTCGCGGTGGGTCGCGGCGATCACGCGCAGGTCGACCGCGATCGGCCGGGTCTCGCCGACCCGGCGCACCTCGCGCTTCTCGAGCGCGCGCAGCAGCTGCGGCTGGAGATCGAGCGGCAGCTCGCCGATCTCGTCGAGGAACAGCGTGCCCTTGTCGGCCGACTCGATCAGGCCGCGCTTGTCGCTGATGGCCCCGGTGTACGAGCCGCGGGCGTGGCCGAACAGCTCCGACGCGATCAGCTCGCGCGGGATCGACGCGCAGTCGACCACCACGAACGGGCCGGCCGCGCGCGGACCCTGCTGGTGGAGCGCCTCGGCCACCGCCTCCTTGCCGGTGCCGGTCTCGCCCTCGAGCAGCACGGTGGCCTCGGTCGGCGCGATCCGGGCCAGCAGCGCGAACAGCTTGCGCATCGGCGGGGTCCGCCCGATCACCGCGCCGAAGCCGTCGCCCGGGTACGGATCGAGCGTCGCCGGCAGATCCTCGGCCGCGATCGCGACCTCGGTGGTCTTGCCGAGGCGGAGCCGGCCCGGCTCGGTCAGCGTGATCGCGCCGACCCGGGCGCCGCCCCAGCGGGTCCCGTTGGTCGTCTCGAGATCGCGCACCGCCAGGCCGTCGCGCCGCACCTGCAGCTCGAGGTGGTAGCGCGACACCGTGGTGTCGGTGAGCACCAGATCGTTGTCGGGGTGGGTCCCGACCATGGTCGTGCCCGGCTCGATCACGCGGCGCAGCCCCGCGTCGGGCCCGGCGACCACGGTGAGCACGTAGCTGCGCTCGACCAGCTGACCGCCAGCGTCGGTGTAGATGTTGGTATGCACCGTGGTCATGGCCGGCGCCGTCGTCTCCGCGGGAGGAGCCCGCATACCACGGCGAGCGCGCCGAGCGCGAGCCCGGTCGGGTTTCCGGACCCGCTTGCGCAGCAGCCACCGCCGCCACCGCCGTCGCCCCCGTCCGTGCCGACCCCGCCATCGCCGCTGCCGGCGCCGGCGTCGCCGGTCGGGTCGGCCGCATCCTCGGGGATCGCGGCGTCGGGGACCCCGGCATCGACGCCGGTGCCGGTCCGGTGCAGCACCAGCGAGTTGAAGTTGAGGACCCCGGCCTCGACCTGCTTGCACTGGGTCACCGGGTTGAAGCCGACGCGGGTCGCGGTGACGCACGCCTGGCGTGGCGCGACGTTGAAGCTGTAGCCGCTGTCGGCGCTGTCGGTCGTGATGGCGCGGCCGTCGTCGAGCGCGACCTCAACCCCGGCGATCGCGAGGCCGGTCAGGCTGCCCTCGCGCACCTTGCCGAGCAACGTGCCGGGCGCCTGGGCCCCGTAACCCACGCCGAGGTGGTTGGCGACCGGCCGCTCGACCCCGTCGGACGGACGGTTGACCACGCCACCCTCGCCGGCGACGACCAGGGTCGAGGCCCCGCCGCCGTCGAGCAACAGCGCGTCGCGCACGCCGCGCTCGCGCAAGAACCCGGCCAGCTCGGCCGCGGTCATGCCGGTCGAGCCGGCTTGCCAGCCGTCGACCACGACCAGCACCAGCCGCCGGTTGTCGTCGGCCAGCCCGAGCGCGGTGCGCGGTGCGCGCACGCACGCCAGCACGTCGCCATCGCCGCAGTCGAACGTCGCCGAGGCCTGCCCGGCGCGCAGCAGCATCGGCCGACCCCCGATCACGCCGGTCGTGAACGCCGGCAGGTCGCCGGGCGCGACCACCGCCTCGGGCGCGATCACGAGCGCGTCGGTGCGGCCCTGGACCTTGCCGAAGCGGAACACCCCGGCGAGCCCGTCGTCGCGCGCGGTCGACCACGGCACGCCATCGCCCATCGCGAGCCCGTCGGGGACCCAGCCCGATGGCGCGAAGTAGTCGCCGTTCACCACGATCTGGGACCCGGTGCGCGCGGCAAACGCCGATGCGGTCAGCCCGCGGTCCTCCTCGCGCGTGGCCCGGAGCGTGAGCTCGGCCGACGTGAGATCGATCACGACCAGGTGGATGCGCGCCGGGATCGCCGGCTCCGACCACACCTCGTGGCTCACCCCGGGATACGGCGTGGTCGCCGACAGCCGGGTCGCCGCGCCCGCCGGCGCCGCGACGAGCACGGGCGCAGCGACGAGCGCCACCGCCAGGGCCGGCCACAGACGAGCTTGCATTCGCACCATCATATCGGAGATGGCGGACCCGCACGTCTGGCTTGTGGGACCTGCGCCCCGCGCCGGATGGGCCGCGCGGTCGGCTGCGCGGGTTGGTTGGAAGCCGGAGCCTCGGAGATCACCGCCTGAGGTATCTATACTGTTGTTCGGTATGGCTCCATGGTCCCGTGGTCGCTGCGGGCGACGCAGGAGCACTCATGAAGAGGTTGTTGGTCGGCGCGTTAGCCATGGCAGTCGGGCTGGGCGTCTGGCTCTTGATTTCGTCGGACGATCGCTCGCGACCACGGCCGGAGAGCGCCGATGCGGCACATCCGACCAGGTCCGCAGAAAGCGTCGACACCTCACCGTCCGGCTCCGGCACCACCGCTGATCGAGTGGCGACTCGGATCGTGCGCCTGACCCCGGAGCAGCGCCGCCGTGTTGCAGCCGCGATCGCCGTCGCAAGGGCACGGCGGAACGAGGACACCGCGGCGGCACTTCGTCCAACGACCGGCTCGTCCACGCCACCTCCCGGGGGAGAAGCACTGATGGACACGCCCGACCGCGTCCTCTCGCAGTTCGTGGCGGTCACGGAGGAGATCAAAGAGTATGTGTCTCAGTGCCTCGAACGCCACGGGCCGGGCGTCAAAGGCTTCAAGGCCGATCTTCGCCTCGATGGCGATCCCGACGTTGGCACGCTGATCGATGCATCAGCCCTCGTCGGCATCGACGGCGCCCCACTTCCGGCTGAATTCGACGACTGTGTGCGGGCCCAGATGCAGACGCTCGAGTTGCCGCCGATGAAAACGGGGGACGGCTTTTCTGTCACCTATGAGTTCGAATTCTAGTTCGCGCCCCGCTGCGGTGAGCGAACGGAGAACGTGGCGCTCGAGTAGAGCGACGATGAAGTTGGTCGACGTCCGCGACAGGCGACCGAGACCGAGACGCCCAGGGTGGTGGCCCCCGCGCGTCGACGGGCTGGCCCTTCGACGCCGGGCTCGCAACGAGCCCTTCGCGCAGGGACACCGGAAAGATGAGCGGGATCCTGAGTGCGCCCTTCGACGCCGCGCCTTCGACGCCGGCGCAGGGACACCGGGCACCGGGGCTGCGCTCAGGGCAGCGGGACCGGCTTGCCAGCCGCGATCTTGACCTCGACGTCGTAGGTCTCGCTGCCGCCGTCGTCACTCACGGTCACCGTGCGCTTGCCGACCTCGAATGCCGCCTTGCGGCCGCGGCGCTTGCCGACGACGATCACGAGGCCGTCGGGTGCCTCGACCCAGCCGAGCTCGAAGGCGACCGCCGCGCCCTCGCTGGTGACCTGCACGACCCGGCGCGCGGTGCCCGGCAACTTGATGGTCTCGATGTCGACGGTGTAGGTGCCAGCCTTGAGCGCGCAGTCGAACGGCAGCGGCTGCTTGCTGCACGCGGGCACACCCTCGACGGTGAGCCGGGCCTCGAGGTTGGCCCTGACCGACAGCGCGCCGCCCGGCTGCAGGACCAGCTTGACCGGCACCGCGCGGGTGCCGGCGGTCGGCGTGACCGCGACCGTGGCCGGTGCATGCCCGGCCAGGCGCGCCCCCACGACGTGGCGCTTGCCGGCCTCGACCAGGATCTCGCTGGTCGGGGTGAGCGCACCGGGCAGGCGGCGGCCGTCGAGCGCGACCTCGGCGCCGGGGGGCTCGCTGGTCACGGCCAGGGTCGCGTAGTCGCGCGACATGGTCATCGCCTGCATCACCTGGGACTCGCCGCCCGGCGCCGGGACCCTCATCGTGCGGGTGGTCTCCTGGTAGCCGGCTGCGCGAAAGGTGACCGGGACCTCGGCGCCCGGCGCCAGGCTGGTGAGCGTGAGCGGGGTGACCCCGGCCTCGGCGCCGGCGATCACGATGGTGGCGCCGCGCGGATCGCTGTCGAGCAGCACGGTCGCCGAGCGCGGCACCAGGCGCAGGGCGAGGTTGGTCGGCGGGCCGCTGGCCGGCTGGAACACGGTCTCGGCCGGGCCGTGGCCGTCGAGCCGGGCGACCACGCGGTAGGCGCGGCCGATCTCCAGGCCGCCCACGGTCAGCGCGCCGGCCGCGGCCACGCCGCGATCGTGGCCGTCGATCTCGATGGTCGCGCCGGCCGGGTCGGTGGTGATCGCGACCGAGGTCCGGGGCGTGCTGATGAACCGCGGGTAGGCGACCAGGCCGATCAGCGCGATCAGGAGGACGATCGCGGCCGACAGCGCGCCGACCACGCCCTTCTGGCCACGACCCTCGGTGCCCGGGGTGCCGCGCCGCTCGACCGGGTGCGAGGCGCCGTGCGGCAGCAGCCGCGACGGGCCGGCGGCGAGCCGTCCCGAGGCGTCGATCTTTTCGGTGAAGAAGCCGAACGCGTCGAGCTGCACCTTGGGCGTGTCGAGATCGAATGCGCACACGCACTCGGTCGCAACGCCGGGCAGCACGTTGAAGATGAACCGCGTCGAGCTGTTGGCGATCAGGTACAGGCCGAGGCCGGCGCCGCCGGTCTTGCGGTCGATCTGCTGCTCGGAGTGCAGGCACTTCCACAGGTAGCGCAGCACGGTGGGGCGATCGATCGTGCCGTAGCTGTCGCGGACCGACACCGTGAAGGTGTGGGCGTCGCACGCGTACTGGACGACGACCTTCTGCTCCATGCGGAGCTGGATCCGGCTCTTGGTCGGGATGTCGGCGAAGATCTGCTTGCCCTGATCGTCGACCGGCGCGTCGTAGAGCGCGTTCATCAACATCTCGTCCACGCACTGCTCGACCGCCTCGCGGTACTTGCGGCGCACGCCCATCAGCTCGGCGAACTCGCTGATCTGCGCGATGCACAGCGACTTCTCCTGGTAGTCGGCGACCAAGGTCGAGTAGACCCGGGTGCCCCACGGCACCAGCTTCTCGAGGCCGAAGATGTCGCCGGCCAGGATGCGGGTCGCCATCGCCGACAGGTCGTGGGCGCGGAAGTCGCTCTGGACCAGGATGCCGGCGATCTTGTCGGACGCCTTCATCACGTCGACGGTCTTGTCGAGCTGCGGCGTCGGTAGGATCGCGATCATCCGCGTGTCGGGCCCGAGCCGCGCCGTGAGCTCCTCGGCGCAGCTGGCCAGCTCGCCGGCGAGGTGGACCACGACCAGCGCGGCGTGGACGTCCCCGCGACCGAGGCCGTCGAGGCTGGGATGCAGCTCCACGACGCCCCCCGAGGCGCGCAGTGACGTTGCGATGAGCTTACCGAAGGCCTTGTCTGCCGACAGCGCGATGACCCGGCGGGCGAGCATCCAGGCATTGAAGATAACGTGAGCTGCCCCACTTCGGCTGGTTTATGGTGCAGGGATCACCAGCTTTCTGTGCAAACTTGACAGACAGAACGAACGGTCGTGCTATTATATGACCATGGTGACCCGTAAGGGCGACGCGACGCGGACCGCGATCCTGGAGCGGGCGACCGCCCTCGCCCGCACGGTCGGGCTCGAAGGGCTGACCATCGGTCGCCTTGCCGAGGAGATGGCGCTGTCGAAGAGCGGGCTGTTCGCCCACTTCGGCTCCAAGGAAGCGCTGGCCGGCGCGGTGGTCGAGCACGCCCGCGAGCAGTTCGTCGCGCGGGTGCTGGCCCCGGCGCTCAAGGTCGGTCGTGGCGAGCCGCGCCTGCGCGCGTTGCTCGATCGCTGGACCGGCTGGGACGCCGACGAGGGCGGCTGCATCTTCATGGCGCTGTCGGCCGAGCTCGACGATCGACCGGGGCCGGCCCGCGACGTGCTGACCGCCGCCCTGCGCGACTGGTTCGACGCGCTCGCGACCGCGGTCCGCATCGCGATCGACGAGACCCACTTCCGCGCCGACGTCGACCCGCAGCAGGTCGCGTTCGAGCTGTACGGCATCATGTCCGCGACCCACGTGACGTCGCGGTTGATCGGCGATCCCAAGGCAGGCATTCGCACGCGCCGTGCGGTCGACGCGCTCATCGCGCGTTGCCGCTAGCGGCCCAAGGAGCTCTTATGGCTTCCTCTCGCGCAAATAATAGTACGAACGTTCGGTTCATGAAGTGGGCGATTGAGGTAGCCGACCGGCTGGCCCCGAGCCTGGCCAGCGAGCTGGCCCTGCGCGCGTTCCTCACGCCGGCGCGGACGGCCCGGCCCGATCGGGAGCGCGCGCTGCTCGAGATCGCTCGGCCGCTGACGCTGTCGGCCGGCGGCGTGCCGCTGGCGGCCTGGGCCTGGGGCGAGGGACCGACCGTGCTGCTCGCCCACGGCTGGGCCGGGCGCGGCGCGCAGTTCGGCGCGCTGGTGCCGGCGCTGGTCAACCGCGGGCGCCGGGTGGTGACCTGGGACGCGCCGGCGCACGGCGACACCCCGGGCCGGCGCACGACCCTCGCCGGCATGGCCGAGGTGATCCGCACCGTCGCGGCCCGGGTCGGTCCGGTCGAGGCGGTGGTCGCGCACTCGTTCGGCGCCGCGGCCACGACGATCGCGCTGGCCCGCGGGCTCGAGGTCGCGCGGGTGGCGTACGTGTCGCCGCTGTACGCGATCGGCTCCACGGTCGACCGGTTCACCGCCGCGCTCGCGCTATCGCCGGCGGCGCGCCGCGACTTCGAGCTCGCGCTGGCGACCGCCAACCTGGTCGGTCGCGACGAGCTCGAGGGCGCTCGGCTGGCGCCGCGCCTCACCACGCCGCTCCTGGTCGTCCACGATCGCGACGATCGCGAGGTCCCGTACCGCGACGGCGTGGCGGTCGCGGCCGCCTGGTCGAACGCCCGGCTGGTCACCACCGCTGGCCTCGGCCACCGTCGCATCCTGACCGACCCCGAGGTCGTCGACCTGGTCGGCGGGTTCGTCACCGGCGCCAGCCCGCCGAGCGGGCTCGTGCTCGACGAGCACGCGCGCCTCGACCGCGAGCTGGCCTATCCCGAGCGCCGGCACGTCATCGCCTGACCGTCCGCTAGACGACCACCCCGTCCCAGCGCGTCTCCCACTTCTGCGGGTGGAAGTCGGGGATGGGCAGGGGCGTCAGGCGGTCGCATCCGTCGCGCCAGAAGCCGCGAAAGGGCAGCTTCTCGCCGGTGAGGTAGGCGTGCTCGAGGTACGCGTAGTCGCAGGCGGCGAAGTCGGATAGCCACTGATCGAGATCGTGCACGCCGGCGTCGTGGAAGAGCTGCATCGACAGCCGGCATGCGCCGGTCTCGTACGTGTGGAGCGCGGCCAGCGCCGCTGGGTCCCACGGGCCCCGATGCTGACCGACCTCGCGGGCCTCGGTCGACAGGTTCCACTGCACGGTGTGGCCGAACAGGTGGACGAGGATGAACAGCGCGCTCTCGGCGTCGAGATCGTAGTCGATGTGGATCTCGGCGCCGTCGAGGTCGCCGGTGAACGGCGCCGGCACGTCGCGGAGCCGCACCGGCACCCCCCAGCGGTCCTCGACCAGCCGCTCGACCCGCGCGTAGACCTCGGCGAAGCGCTCGGGCGTGGTCATGAGCGCCGCTACTTGATCGCGCGGTGGACCTTGGCCTGCGCCATGTCGTGCAGGACCTGCATCACCGAGTAGGCAGCCAGCTCGGCGAGCAGCTTGGTGACCTTGACGTGCTGGGCGTCGGACAGCTCGGCCTCGATCGCGCGCATCGCGGACTTGAGGTTGGCCTCCTGCTTCGACAGCTCGTTCTCGTCGACGTGGCCGTCGGCGATCGCCTGGGTGAAGTGCTCGAGCTGGGCGACGTGGTCATCCAGGCTGGGGTGGTCGTCGTCGTCGATCCAGTTTGCGCGGGCCATGGTGTGTGCCTTTCGTCGTCGTCGTCGTCGGTCGTCGGGGCGGAAGTCGGCTGCGGTCAGCGGCCTTCGATGATCTGCTTGATCGCGGTCGCGCGCTCCTGGGCGCGCTCGCGGCCACCGAGCTTGTCGAGCTTCTCGCGCTTGGCTGGCGGCAAGAACTCGGCGTCGGTGCACTCGATGATGGCGACGAGCTCCTGCAGCTCGCGCTCGAGGCTCTGGGTCGAGGGCATGAAGCCCTCGAGCGCCTTGGCCAGGGCCTCCTTGGTGATCGTGGGCGCGCCCGCGATCAGCGAGGTCCGCCAGGCCCGGCCCACGACGCCCTCGATGTCGGCGCCCGACAGGTTGCCCTTGTGCGGGAACTCGGTCGGGATGTCGGCATCGGCCAGGGTCGCGCCCGCCTTCCGGGCCAGCACCGAGAACATCACGCGCAGCTCGGAGTCCTCGGTCGGGTAGAACAGCGGGATGTGGATCTCGGCGCGGCCTTGGCGCTTGATGTCGATCGGCAGGAGGTCGGGGCGCGCGGTCAGCAGCATCCAGATGATCTTGCCGCGGTAGCGAGTGTCCCCCATCTGGTTGGCGATCATCCCGAAGATGCGGGCGCCGACCCCGGAGTCGCCGCTGTTCTCGCGGTCGCCGAGCATGGTGTCGGCCTCGTCGACGATCACGACCACCGGGCCCATCGAGCGCAAGACGCCGAGCACGCGCTCGAGGTTGCCCTCGGACTCGCCGACATACTTCGACCGGAAGTTCTTGAGCACCACCGCCGGCACGCCGATCGAACCGGCCACGCAGGTGGCCAGGAACGACTTGCCGGTGCCGACCGGCCCGCAGAACAGGTAGCCCATCGGCACCGAGTCGAGCTGGCCGCGCTTGATCAGCTCGGCGTCGTCGAGCAGCCGGCGCTTGGCGACCTCGTGGCCGACCACGGTGTCGAGCCCCCACTTGGGCTCGACGAACTCGAGCATCCCCGTCGCCTGGCGCTCGATCAGGCGCTTCTTGAGATCGCGGAAGTAGACCGGGTCGAGCCGGCGGCCGCCCTCGCGGGCCGATCGGATCAGCACCTCGAGGTCGGTGAGCGCGATGCCGGCGGTGAGCCGGCCCAGCTCGGCGGTGCCGTAGTCGGAGAAGGTGGCGACGTCGAGGCCCTGGGTCGCGTAGGCGAGGAAGGCCTGGCGCTCCTCGGCGACCGGCAACGGCACCTCGATCGCGGCGACGTGCGGGTTGGCGACCAGGCGCTCGCTGATATCGGTCAGGCGGGCGTCGATCATCACGAACGCCAGGTTGAGCCGCTTCACGTACGGCGACGACGCCCAGTTGAGCAGCGTCACCAGGTGGGTCTGATCGTTGAGGCTCAGCCGGTCGCCGCGCGCGGCGACGTACGACGCGTGATCGATCACGATCGCCGCCGACAGCCGCTTGCCCGGGTCGGCCATGATGTTCTTCTGGATGAACAGGTCGAGCGCGGCCAGGCTGGTGGTCGGGTCCCGCTTGATCTGCCGGACGTCGCCGAGCATCCGGTTGATCTTCTCGACCATGTCCTGCAGCCGCTTGGCGTTGGGCCCGGCCAGGCAGCGCAGGCCGCGGGCCAGGTCGTAGTGCAGGATCACGTCCCAGCGGCCGAACAGCTGGTCGGCGAGGAACTCGGCCAGGCCGCCCCAGCGGGTGCCGTCGGCGTTCATGCGCACGAGATCGAAGACGTTGCCGTGGATGACGAACGCCGAGGTCGTTCCCGAGAAGTACAGCTCGGCCAGCTTGGCGGCCCAACCCGGGAAGTGGGGCGGCAGGCTGCTGGCCCGGGTCACCCCCTCGGTGCCGGCCAGGGTCTTGTTCTCGGCCACCGGCGTGGTCGCCGCGGTCGGCACCGCCACCGGCGTGGTCGCGGCCAACGGCGCCGGCGGGGCGGGCGGTACGGTGCTGGTCGGAACGCTCATTTTTGCATCACCCCGGTGACGTCGGTCCCGAGGATCGACGGCGCCTCATCGCTGTCCGAGCCGAGCCCGGTGATCGCCTGCAGCTCGCGGATGGTCTGCTCGGTCTGGGTCATCCCGTCGGCGACCGCGTCGACCTGGATCGACAGCTCGTTGGGATCCTGGTGGCTGATCGCCATCTCGGTCATCGCCTGGATCTTGTTCTCGATCCGGTCGAGCTCGACCGAGACGAACTCGGAGTTCGAGCGCGCCTTTTCGTAGTTGTCGAGGCGGAGCTGGGCGGTCGCCACGCTGTCGACGATCGAGCGCAGGATCCGCTGGTCGCCCTTCTGCTCGGCGGCGACCTGCTTCTTGGTGAGCTCCTCGAGCTGGGTCGTGATCGCCGGGCCGTTGGCAGCCTGCAGGAAGCGGGTGAGCGCCTGCTGCGACAGCAGCAGCTTGAGGAACACCCACAGCAGGCGGTCGAGCGCCGGCGCGCGCAGCTCGGCGGCGGCGCCGCTCTCGTCGCGGGTCTCGCCGCGGACCGCGTTGGCGATCCGCTGCATCTCGACGCAGCGGGCGCGCACGCGCAGGAACCGGTTGCGCCGCTCGGCGTCGAGCGACCCGAGGATGTCGGTCAGCTTCTTCTGGGTGGTCGCCTTGGGCGGCGCGCTGCCGGTGCCGAGGCCGCGCTGCTCGCTGTGGGCCTTGGCGTCGATGGCGCCCTGGAAGCGGGGCAGGGTGGTGAGGCCAGCCAGATAGGCCAGCTCGCCGGCCGCGATCAGCGGCAGCACGATGTCGGGGCTGGGCGACAGCAGCGCGGCGGCGGCGGCGCCGCCGAACAGCAGCAGGTTCCAGCGATAGAGGAACGCCTCCTTGAGGTAGCGCGTCCACCCCGCCTTTTTCTTCGCCATCAGTCACCTCCCCGCTGCGACGACTCGAGGCGATCGATGATCTCCTTGATCTCGTAGGCGGTCTCCTGGAACTTCGGGTCGCGCAGCATCTCCTTGGCCGGCCGGTCGGGCGGCGGGATCTTGACCTCCTTGAGGATGGTGCCGGGCGACGACGAGAAGATCAGGATGTGGTCGCCGAGGTAGACCGCCTCCTCGACCGAGTGGGTGATGAAGAACACCGTCGGCGATTGCTCGCGCCACAGCTCGATCAGGAGGTCTTGCATCCGCGCGCGGGTGGGCGGATCGAGCGCGCCGAACGGCTCGTCCATCAGGATGATCCGCGGCTCGAGGATCAGCGTGCGCGCGATCGCGACCCGCTGGCGCATGCCGCCCGACAGCTCGCTCGGGTACTTGTCCGCGTCCTTCTTGGGCGACAGGCCGACCTTGCCCAGCCAGACCCGCGCGCGGTCGAGGCGCTCGCTCTTGCCCATGCCCCGGCACTCGAGGCCGAACGCGATGTTCTCGAGCACGGTGCGGTTGTCGAACGAGGTGTAGTCCTGGAAGACCATGCCGCGGTCGGCGCCGGGGCCGCTGATGACCTTGCCGTCGACCAGCACGGTCCCCGAGGTCTGCGGGAACTGCGGCATCAGGCCGGCGATCATGCGGATCACGGTCGACTTGCCGCAGCCCGACGGCCCCAGGATCGGCACCATCTCGCCGCGGCCGGGGTGATCGTCGATCCGGAACGAGACGTCCTTGATCGCCGTGAACTTGCCGTAGCTCTTGGTGACCTTGTCGAACACGACCACGGGCACCGGCGCCGCCGGGGACAGCGGCTTCATCCGCGGTTCGCCGCCGGTGATGTGCTCGCCGGCGGGCCTGGCGCTCGCGGTCGCAGCCGGCGCCGGCTGGGCCGGGCTGGCCTTGGCGGCGGCCGGCGGGGCCGCGGGAGCGCGGGCCACCGGCGCAGGCAGCGGCGGCTCACCGGCGAGCTCGCGCTCGAGCGCCGCGAGCGCGGCCTCGGCCGCGACTGGATCGACCGGCTCGCGGGCCGGCTGCGTGGGCCTGGTCAGCGGCGTCGCCGGCGGATCCGTGCCGCCGGGGCCGACGGCAACCGGGGGCGCGCCCGCGGGCGGGGGCTTGTGGGAGTCGTCGGCGCTCACAGGTCCTTCCGGTACTGGAAGATGCCCTTCTGGAAGAACCGGAACGTCCAGTCGACCAGGTAGGCGAGGATGCCGATGATGAACAGCAGCAGGTAGTTCTGCTCGGTCAGCGCGGCGCGCTCGCCCTGGTTGATCATGTAGCCGAGGCCGGCCTTTGCGTTGATCACCTCGGCCAGCATGATGTAGCCGAGCGCGAGCCCGAACAGGAACCGGATGCCGGTGATGATCTCCGGCAGCGCGAGCGGGAACAGGACCTTGTAGATGATCTGCCAGCGGCTCGCGCCCAGCGTCTGCGCGGTCTCGACGTAGCGTTCGGGCACCAGCGAGATCGCCTTGACGGTGTCGGAGAAGATGAATGGCACCGACGCGATGAAGATGAACATGACCTTCTGCCGCTCGTCGATGCCGAACAGGACGAGGGTGATCGGGATGAGCGCCGCGAGCGGCAGGCTGCGGCCGAACAGCACCAGCGGCTGCAGGAACGCCGCGAGCGCCCGGAACGAGCCGGCCAGGACACCAAAGGCGACACCGACCAGCACCGCCAGGCCGAAGCCCTTCAGCACGCGCGTCATGGTCGCGATGATGCTGTCGGTGAGCCCGCGCTGATTCAGCTGGCCAAGCGTGCTCTTCTCGGTCGGGCCGGCCTCGGCCGCGCCGCGGATCGCGCCGCCGTCGTCGTACGAGATGAAGACCTCGCCCGGGCTCGGTAGCTTGCCGCGCGAGATCGGACGCTCGACGCCCTCGCCCCGGGTGAACAGGAACCAGATCAGCAAGACCAGCAGGATGCAGCTCAGCCCGAGCAGCTTGGCGAGCACCGCCGGCGGCTCCGCGCGGAGCGTCGTGATCCAGCGCGGCTTGCGCGGCAGCTCGGGCGCCGCCTCCGGTGCCGGCCCGGCCGGCTTGGCCGCAGCCGGCGCAACCGGAGCCGCCGCGGTCGCCGGCGCAGCCGCGGTGGGCGCAGCACCTGCCGGCGCAACCGGCGTGGCCGGGTCGCCGGGACCAGTCGGCGGCGGCGGCTTGCCCTGGGTCATTGCGCCTCGGCCGGGACTACCTTCACTTCAACCCGCCGGTTCTTGGCGTGGTTGGTCGGATCGGTCGAGTCCGCCGGGCGGCCCCAGCCAAGGCCGTTGACGGTGAACTGGTTCACCGGCAGCTGGAACTTGTTGATGAGCGCCTGCTTGACCGCGTTGGCGCGCTCGAAGCTGAGCTGCTCGACCAGCTTGGCGTCGGCGGTGCCCTTCATGGATCCGTCGGTGTGGCCCTCGATCAGGATGCGGGCCGCGCCGTACTGCTTGGACAGCTTGGCGACCTCCTCGACCACGAAGTCGACGTTGGCGTCGTACGGCAGCTCCTTCATCGAGCCGTCGCCCATCCGCTTCTCGACCTTCTTGTAGAGGTCGCTCGAGTTCGGGAAGAACTGCACGACGACGGTCTTGGTGAGGATGGTCGACTCGACCTGGATGCCGTCGGCGGCGACCGGCGCGAACGCGACCTCGTACTCGTTCTTCTGCTTGGCGTACTTCGGGTCCTCGCCGAGCTTCTTGATCACGGAGAAGTCCATGATCTGGTCGAAGTCGACCTTCTGCGTGACCGCGCCGACCGCCTTGTAGAGCAGGAACGCCGTGTTGTACGTGCGCTCGAAGTTGGTCGGGTTGTTGGCGTTCATGAAGAACTCGCGGTTCTCCGCGTAGTTGGTCCAGTGGGCGTCGCCGAGCATGCCGAAGGTCTCGTCGGGCGGGATGCCGTAGCCGTCGGACATCCACTTGGCGACCTGCTGCTTGGCCGGCTCGTCCTTGAGCGCCTCGGTGCCGTCGAGGATGCCGCGGACCATGCCCTCGATGATGTCGGGGTTGTCGCGGGCGAAGTCGGCGCGCGCGAACCACACGTCGGCGATGAGGTGGTTGGCCTGCAGGGTCGACACCAGCAGCTTGTTGCCGGGGATCTTCTCGGCGATGCGGTAGATGTCGGGCGCCCACGAGACGCAGGCCGACAGATCCTTCTGAGTCGCGAACGCGCGCGCTGCCTGGAAGGCGTCCTGGGTGAAGACCATCTCCACCTCGTCGGGCTGCACGCCGCCGTTGAGCAGCGCGTTGAGCAGGAAGTAGTGCGAGGGCGAGTTCTCGGCGAGCACGATCTTCTTGCCGCGCAGGTCCGAGATGGTCTTGATGGTGTCGCGCACGACGATGCCGTCGCCGCCGTTGGACCAGTCAACCTGATGGAACACGCGCGGCATCGTGCGCGGGTCCTTCTTCAGGCCCTCGACCAGGAGCGGCAGCATGTCGACGGTCGCCCAGCCGATGTGGACCTCGCCGGCCGCGAACGCGTTGCGCATCTGGATCGGGTTGTCGATCAGGACCAGCTCGATCTTGAACGACCCGCCCTTGGCGTCCTTCCACTCCTTCTTGGGCTTGAAGCCCTGGTTGGCGTAGATGATCGGCGCCCAGCCGGCCCATACGTTGATCGCGAACTTGACGACGCGATCCTTGCCGATCGCCTTGAAGTCCGAGGTGCCCGGCACCGGCGGCAGCTTCTCGGAGGGGGCGTACTCGTAGGACTTCGCGGTGGTGACGCCGTCGAGCGTGTTGAGATCTTCGACGATGCCGGTCGCGGCGGTGCCGGTGGCGGTGCCGGTACCGCCCGCCTGCTTCTTGATGTCGTCGATGTTGACCTTCTGGCTGCCCGCGGTGGTGCCGGTCTCCTTCTTCTTTCCCGAGCAGCGCAGGAAGGCGAAGCCGACCAGGCCCGCGATGATGACGAGGACGGCGATGAAGAACGTGGGCTTCGGCTTGCTACCAGGTGCGCTCATGGGTCACTTCTCCGGTCGCGGGCGAAGAGCCCGCGAGCAGTACACGACGAACGACGGAACGGCGGACGAGGACGGCGCGGGGCGGCCGCGCCGGGCGGGCTACGCCTTCTCGGTGTCGAGCGGGCCGAGGTCCTTCTGGGACTCGGCGACCGGGGTGACCTCGGGAGCGCGCATGCCGAGCTCGACCTCGAGATCCTTGAGCGCGTCCTCGGCCAGCGACTTCTCCATGCGCTCCTCGGCCTGGATGTCGGCGATGCCCTGGTGCGACAGATCGGCGGCGACCCGGGCCGTGCCACGGTTGGCGTCGATCTTTCCCTGGATGACGTCCTCGAGCTGACCGAAGTCGGTCGTGACGTTCATGTCGAAGCTCGCCGACAGCTTGGCGACCTCGGCCTCGGCCTCGCTCATCTTGAGCTCGGCGTCGTACTGCTGGATCTTGCTCTTGACCTCGCCCAGCTTCTTGTTCGCGTGCTGGATCTTCTTGAGGTTGTTCTGGTACGCGGTCTCGTGCATCGTCATCTGGCCCTGGTTCTGGGCCAGCTGCTCCTTGGCCTTCTGCATCTCGAGGGCGAACCGCGCCGCGGTCTCGCGGTCGCCGGCCTTGAGGTATGCCTTGGCCTGGGCCTGGAGCTTGGAGACGTGGCTCTCGCCCTCCTTGACCTGGCGGCCGACCTTCTCGACCAGCCCGCGGTACTGCTCGAGCCCGATCCGGCCCTCCTTGAGCTGCTCGACGGCCGCGTCGTACTCGTACTGCATCTGGGCGATCGGATCGGCCTCCCAGAAGAAGTTGGCGAGCTTGTTCAGCTGCGCGCGCACGGCGCCGAACATCTTCTTGAAGATCATCGCGGGTACCCTCCGATAGGCGCCGGAGCGCCAGACCTGCGAAGACACTAGAACGGAGGGGCGGGGCGCTCAAGCGACGCGGGCGGCAACTTCCTGGGCCGCGCGTTCACCCGACGGTCACCGACCGAGGCGTCAGGGCACGGTGGCGCCGCAGGGATTGCCGGCGACGCGGTAGTACTCGGGTCGGCGGGCGAAGCTCCATGCGCCGAACAGGTTCACGATGATGCCGAGAACGATCAGGGTCCGCGCGAGCCGGCCGAGCGGGCGGCCGCCCACCGCGAGCAGCAGGATCAGGAACGGCGTGTAGTCGAGGCTGAACCGGTAGCCGAACTGGACCCAGCCCGAGTTCTGGTAAAAGAAGGTCGGGATCGCGACGAGCGCGACCGTGAGCCACAGCGCCCGGTGCAGCGGCGGACGCTGACGCGGCCACAGCAGCAGCAGGAAGACCGGCGTCGTGACCCACAGCGCCAGGCCGTGGCCCGAGATCTGGAACCGCGGCCCCCTGGCCGGCAGCTCGGGCAGCAGCGTGAACGCGACGCTCAAGTTGCGCTGCAGATACGTGTAGCTGAACAGGCCGTGGGCCTCGATCTGCGCCTGCTGGCACACGGCGAGGTACGAATGTCCGAACTCGGTCGGCGACCCGAACCGGTACCCGTTGTAGATCCCGGCGATGATCGCGATCACGACCACCGGCGCGGCGAACGGCACCAGCCTGCGCCCGGCTGCGCGCGCGAAGCCGCGTCGATCGGTGCGCCAGCCATCGAGCCCGCCGGCGACCCGCACGGCTTCCAGCACGAACAGCGGGAACATGAACGCCATCGGGGTGCGCGTGATCGCGGCCAGGCCCAGGCACACGCCGGCGACGATCGGGTTGCGGGCCTCGATCGCGGCCCACGCGTAGCCGACCGCGAGCACGACCCCGACCACGTGCGCGGTGAACCAGACCCGGCCCTGCACCGCCGAGAAGAAGAGGACGGTGCCGAACGCCAGCGCCGCGGTGAGCCACAGATCGTCGGCGACGGTGCGGTTCGAGGCTCCCGCGGCCGCGACCCGGCGCAAGGTCGCGAAGGCGAGCGGCAGGATCAGCGCGGCGAGCAGGACCGTCGGCAGGACGTCGTTGCCGCGGCGGCCGCCCATCGCCGCCGCTGGCAGCATGATCACCGCTGGCAACGGCGGGAACGAGACGAAGTGGGTGACGCCGCGGCTGCTGGCGATCTCGCTGGTCGAGACGATCTCGCCGCCGGTGGTCTGGAACCGCTGCCCCGACTGGCGGTGGCGGCCGCGCACGATCCGGCCGTCGGTCAGCACCACCGTCTCGACCTTGGCCCAGTCGTCGCCCTTGGTCGGCGGCGGCGCGATCGCGACCTGGCCGTGCAACCAGGCGTCGGCCTGGAACACGAAGTGCGGATCGCTCGACTGGCGGAACAGGCGATCCCCGGCGACCGCGCCGTAGACGATGAGTCCGACGACGTAGAGCGCGAGGTGGAGGCGGTGACGCGCGAACCAGCTCAAGGCGGGCGGACCATAGCCCGTGGGCCTGGCCCGGTGCACGCGGCAGCGCGGCCGGGTGCACGCGGCAGCGCGGCCCGGTACGCGGACTCGCCATGCGCACGACGCTGCGTGATATCGGCACTCGCCAAGTGCTCACAGCTCGCCGCCAATTGTGCGGGATCCTGAGGGCAGCGCTGGCCGGCCAGCGCCAGCGCCAAAGGGGCGTGCTTTTCGATCACATGACGATCCGCCCGATCGCGGCAAATTCGTGATCAACCTCGAGGCCTGCCGGTCACGATCCTCACGCCGTGCCGTGGGGGCGCGCCGCGGAGACCTCGAATCCCGTGAGGATCGACGGACCCGGATCCGCGCGGACACCCGTGACACCGGTCGCGCTCCCGGTCGGCTGCGGGGCGACCCGGCCGGGGTAGAGTCCGGTCCGCGTGAACGAGTGAAGAAGACGGCCCTGGCTCTGGCTCCAGCGATGGTGCTGACAGTGATCGCGCTGTGGAGCACCTGCCGCGTGGTCGGCGCCGGCTCCACGGTCCCCGACGACGAAGCGTGGCGGCGGGCCGCGGCGCTGGTCGACGAGCAGCACCAGCCAGGCGAGCTGATCGTGTTCGCGCCGGCTTGGATCGAGCCGGTCGGGCGCCTGCACCTCGGCGCGCGGATCCCGGTCGAGCTGGCGGCCGGCCTCGATGCCGGCCGCCACGGCGTCATCTACGAGCTGTCGATCCGGGGGGCGCGCGCGGCCGAGACCCGCGGGCTGCGACCGGTGTGGCAGCGGGAGGTCGGCGGCGTGATGGTCCGCCGGTTCGAGCGGGCGCCCGCGACGCTGGTGACCGACCTGGTCGCGGTCGCGGCGCGCGCGGCGTTCACGACCGAGGGCCTGTCGGCCCGCCCGCCGGCGGTGGTGCTCGCGGAGGTCGGCTTCCGCCCGCACCGCTGCCTGCAGATGGTGCCCTCGGCCGGCCAGACCGTGACCCTGACCTTTCCCGGCGTCGAGCTGGGCACCGAGCTGGTCGGCGGGGTCGGGCTCGCCGACATCTTCAAGCGGCGCCAGGTGCGCGCGCCGGCCGAGCTGGTCGTGGCGGTCGGCGAGCAGGAGGTCGCGCGGGTGACGGTCGGGGTCGACGACGGTTGGGTGCGCTTTCGCGCCGCGACCACCCCGGGCACCGCGAGCGTCACCGTGACCGCGCAGGGGATCGGGCCCGGCGCGGCCGATCGGCAGGTGTGCATGGCGCTGGAGGCCCGCCGATGAGCGCGCCCCCGGTGCGACGTCCCGGCGTGATGGCCCCGGTGCCGCGCAAGCCGGCGTGGCGATGGACCCGGCCGCTGACCGCGCTCGGCCTGTTCGTCCTGGCGGTGGTCCTGGTCAGCGGCGCCCAGCGCGACGTCGGCGTGGTCCGCGACGAGACGTTCTACTTCGGCGCCGGCACCCGCTACGCGCAGTGGTGGCTCGACGCGGCCGACGGCAAGGACGGCGTCACCTCCGAGAAGACGATCACGGCGACTTTCGGCGGCGCGCCCGGCGGCGCCAACAACTCCGAGCATCCGCCGCTGATGAAGACCCTGTTCGGGCTGTCGGAGCGGGTGCTGCACGACCGGCTCGGGATCGCGTCCGAGGTGACCGCATACCGCCTGCCGACCGTGCTGATCGCCGGGCTCCTGCTCGTGATCGTCTTCTTCTGGGTCGCCGCGGTGTGGGGCTACGCCGAGGGGCTGATTGCCGCGCTCCTCACGCTGTTCCTGCCGCGGGCGTTCTTCCACGCCGGGCTGGCCTGCTTCGACGCGCCGATGGTCACGCTGTGGGTGGCGACCCTGTACGCCTACTGGCGCGGCCTGAGCTCGGGGCGGTGGGCGGTCGGCGCCGGCCTCCTGTGGGGGCTGGCGCTGGCGACCAAGCACAACGCGCTGTTCCTGCCGGTGGCGATCGCCCCGCACTTCGTGTGGGTCGCGCTGCGGCGGCACTGGCACGACACCCGTCCCGGGCTGCTGCGTGGGGTGGTCGCGATCGGGCGCGAGCTGCGCGCGCGCTGGCACCTGCCGCTCCTGATGATCGTGCTCGGTCCGCTCACGCTGATCGCGCTGTGGCCGTGGCTGTGGTTCGACACGTGGGCCCACGCGAGCGCGTGGATCACGTTCCACTCCGAGCACGTCCACTACAACTTCGAGTACCTCGGTCGCAACTGGAACCATCCCAACGGCCGCGCGCCGATCGGCTGGTATCCGTCGAGCGTCCCGTTCGTCACGACCCTCTTGACCGTGCCCGCGGCCACCCTGGCCGCGGCCGCGCTGGGCGCCGTGGTCGCGACCCGCGCGGCGCTCCGCGGCGACGCCGCCGATGGCGAGACCGCACCCGGCGTCCTGCTCGCGCTCGGGCTGATGGCCGCGATGGCGCCGTTCGTGCTCGGGATGGCGCCGATCTTCGGGGCCGAGAAGCACTGGGGCCCGGCGATCCCGAGCCTGTGCATCGCGGCCGGCATCGGCGTGGCGTGGGCCGGCCGGTACGCCGCCGTGGTGATCGCGCGGGCGGCGAAGTGGCCGGACGGCCGGGTCGCGCAGGCCGAGCGGATGGCGATCGCCGCGGTGGCCGCGCTGGTGGTCGGCGCCGCCGCGATCGAGACCGGCCATGCCCAGCCGTACGCGCTCACCCACTACAACGCGATCGCCGGCGGCGCGCCCGGCGGCGCCGACCTCGGCATGAACCGCCAGTTCTGGGGCTACGCTGCGCGCGGCGTGACGGACTTCCTGCGCACGCGCCCGCCGGGGCCGGTCTACAGCCACGATGCCTCGCTGGCGTGGGGCATCTACCTGCGCGACCGGCTGCTGCCGGCCGGCTTCCGCGACAGCGGCGCCGAGGACGGCGGCATCGCCGCGTCGCAGTACGCGCTGGTCATCCACGAGCGCCACTTCGCCCGCCACGACTTCCTGATCTGGGCCTCGTACGGCACCGTGCAGCCGGTCTACGTGCTCCGCGTCGACGGCGTGCCGATCGTCAGCGTGTACGAGCGTCCGCGCCGGTAGCGCCGCGGGGGCGGCTCGATTCCGCCGCGGTCGTCAGTCGGCTTCCGTGTTGTCGTCGCGGTCGACCTCGCTCGCGAGCTCGGCATCGAGATCGTTCTCCTTGGCCTCTTCGAGCAGGTCGGGGATCTCCTCGGC
>JBKJLC010000126.1:0-18676 GCA_046597055.1 Kofleriaceae bacterium
GCAATGGCACCGGCGTGCGTCACGCCCGGGGACCCCGGATCGAGCAAGCGCCGGGACCTCGGCTTCGCCGACGGCGAGGCCGGCCGCGCGTGCCCCAGCGTCGCCACGGGTCGAAGCAAAAGCGCGTTCGAACCAAAGCGAAAGAAGTGATCAATCCTGAGCTCTGCCCTCTGCCCTTCGACACGGCGCCTGCGGCGCCGGCTCAGGGCCACCGGGAAGGTGAGCACTTCCGATCACATGAAGACTCGTGATCAATCCCGCGCTCTGCCTTCAGGATCCCGCACATCTCCCCCGGTGTCCCTGCGCGAAGGGCTCGTTGCGAGCCCGAAGTCGAAGGCCCGGCCGCCAGAGCTCAGGGGCGGCTAGCTCTCGAGCAGGCGGATCTGCGCGGGGAACGCGGCGGGCGAGTAGGGCGAGGTGCCGAGCAGGACGCGGGCGGCGAGCTGGACGCCCTCGGTGATCGCCGGGTGCGGGTGCAGGCACTGATCGAGGTCGGCCAGGGTGCCGCGGCGCTCGATCAGGAGGGCGACGCCCTGGATGCAGCTCGAGGCCTGGGGCGCGACCACGCGCAGGCCGAGCACGCGGTGGTCGGGGTCGGCCAGGAGCTTGATGAAGCCGTCGGTGGCGCGCATGGCGATCGCGCGGCGCAAGATCGACAGGTGGACGACCGCGGCCCGGTGGCGCACGCCGCGGCTGGCGGCGGTCTGCTGGTTGATGCCGATCGTGGCGACCTCGGGCCGGAAGAAGAAGATCGCCGACTGCGCGTCGTAGCAGATCGGCCGCGGCTCCAGCCCGAACATGTGCTCGACCGCGTGGCGGCCCTCCTGCTCGGCGACGTTGGCGAGCATGACGTCGGCGGTGACGTCGCCGGCCGCCCACACGTGGGGCGCGGTGGTGCGGCAGTGGCCGGCGACCGCGCACTTGATCGCGCCCTTGTCGACGACGACCCCGGCGTGCTCGAGGCCGAGGCCGTCGAGCGCCGGGGCCCGGCCGACCGCGAGCAGGGCGCGATCGACGTGGCGCTCGAGGATCTGCTCGCCGCCGGGCCCGGCGATCCGGGCGACCAGCTGGACGCCGCCGTCCTTCACCCGGACCTCCTCGAGGTGCGCGCCGTGATGGATCTGCACGCCGGTGCGACCGAGGCCGGCCTCGACCTCGGCCGCGAGGTCGGCGTCCTCGAAGCTGAGGATGCGCGCGCCGCGGTCGTAGACCTCGACCGCGGTGCGGCCGAACGCGCCGAAGATGGTCGCGTACTCGCAGCCGACCACGCCGGCGCCGATCACCGCCAGCCGCGCCGGCAGGTCGGCCGCGCGCTCGATGTGATCGCTGGTGACGATGCGATCGCCGTCGATGTCGACGCCGGGCAGGCCGCGGGGCCGCGATCCGACCGCGATCAGGAAGTGATCGGCGACGATCCGGCGCGGCGGGTCGCCGTCGACCTCGACCACGTCGCGCGCGACGAAGCGACCGCGGCCGGTGATCCGCTCGACGTGGCCGCCGCTCGCCGAGGGCGCGGCCAGCGCGGCCAGCAACCGCTCGACCTGGCCCCAGGCCTCGGCACAGGCGGCGCGGACCTGGGCGATCACCTCGGGCCACGCCAGCGTCAGCGCCCCGCCGTGCCAGCCGCGGTCGGTGCGCCGGGCCCGCGCGAAGTCCATCGCCAGGTGCCACAGCGTCTTCGACGACAGCGCGCCGTCGACGATGCCGACCCCGCCCGCCGAGCCTGATTCGATCAACGCGACCGACTTACCCAGCGCATGGGCGCGAGCGGCGGCCGCGAGGCCGGCGGGGCCAGCACCAAGAATGCACAGGTGGTAGCGCGGCTGCATGGTGGGCGCCATCGTAGGCGCGATCCTGGCGCGCTGCGTCGTCGAAGCTCGGCGTTCGCCCCACCCCTCGAGCCCAGGTGACCGCCGGCCGGGATCCTCCCGATGATTGACCGCTTCCGGTGCGCCTCGTACCCTCCGCCCATCATGCCCCCTGCGGGGACCGTCGACGGATCGAACGCGCGTGATGGATCGCCGGGCACCATCTCGGCCTCCTGGGCGGGACTGCACCGGCTGCGCGGCAGTTTCGGGGCCCGGCGCACGCGCGTCGACGAGCGCGCGCTGTTCGACCTCGCCCGCGGCCTGGGCGCGACCGCGGTGCCGCTGTGCCTGCGCGAGCTCGGCGGCCCCGCCGACCGGCGGCTGTGGGCGGTCGAGCTGCTGCGGGTCATCGCCGAGGTCGCCGGCGATCGGGTCCGCGCCGGCCTGCGCGCGGTCACCGACCAGCCCGCGGTCGGGGCCCCGGCCGCGGCCGCGGGCGCGATCAACGACGACGCCAAGCTGATCGTGCTCGCGCTGCTCGCCGAGCTGGGCGACGACACCGCGACCGCGCGGTTCGCCGATCCGGCGCGGATGCACCGCCAGTCGCTCGCGCGGTTCGCGACCCAGCTCGACACGCCGGCCGACGTGGCCAGCGCCGCTGACCTGCTGATCGAGCGGTTGTCGCCGGGCGAGATCCTCGAGTTCGTCGAGGCGTTCTCCGAGGCCAGCGCCGACGGCGCGCGCCGGCTGTCCGCCGAGCTGTGCGCCCGGGTCGATCTCGACGTCGCCGCGCGCGGCGAGCTGGCGCGGCTGACCTCGCCGCTGCACCTGTCCCGCGCGCCGAGCCGGACCGGTCCGCCCGAGCGGGCGCCGCGTCGTCCGCTGGCCCGCCCGGCGCTGCTGGTCGGGATGCGCCACGCCGACGGCCGCACCGTGGTGGCGATCGTGCGCCGGGCGCCGCGGGCCGCGGGCGAGCCGCCGGCCGGCTGGCGGGCGCTGTGCGTGCTGTGCGATCCGACCGGCACGATCACCAGCGTGCTCTACCGCGACGACGCCGGCCTGCGCACCGTGCGCGACGAGGTGCTGGCCCCGCTCGAGGCCGATGGCTACCAGCGGTTCGCGATGTCCGCCGCGGCCGCCCGCCGGCTGGTCGGCGCCGCGGCTCGCCGCTCGGTCTCGCTCGGCCGCGCGCTGCCGTCGGCGTACTACCTGGGACGCGATCTGCTCGGCCTCGACGACGCCCACGTGGTCGGCGCGCGCGCCACCGGTCCCGCCGCGCTGCTCGGTCGCGCGGTGGATCTGCTCGCCGCCGGTGACAGCGCGCGGGCCCGGCCGCTGCTCGAGCACGTGGTCGCGATGTCGCCCGACGACGCCGAGGCCGCGTCGAGCCTCGGGCTGTGCTTGCTCGCGCAGGGCGACGTGGCCGCCGCGCTGGCCCAACTCGAGCGGGCGGCCTGGCTGGAGCCGGCCTGGCCGCTCCACCACTGGAACGTCGCGGCCGCGGCCCACCGCGCCGGCGAGCTCGCGCGCTGCGCCCGCGCGCTGCGCGACTTCCTCGTGCGCGCCGACGATCCGGTCGCGACCTCGGTCGATCCCGGACACGCGCGCCGGGTCACGCTCGCCCGCCGGTTCGTCGCTGATCACGCGCGCCTGGTCGGGACCGACCGCGCGCCCGGCGATCACGACGGCGGCGGGTTGAGCTCGTAGACCGACTTGACCCGCGCCACGCCCGGGCGCGGCCGGCTGGGCAGGCGCCACGCGCGCGCCCGACCTTCGACACAGCGGCCGACCGCGGCGAGCCCGCTGTCGCCGGCGGCGGGCTCGGTGGTCGCGCCGCTCACCATGCCGCCCTGGTCGATCTCGAGCGTGAGGGCGAGCGTGCCGCCGACCGTGCGGTCGCCCTGCAGCACCTCGTCGTAGCAGGCGGCGACCTCCTGCAGCCGCACCGACAGCGGCGCGAGCAGGCCGTCGGCGTACTGCGCGCCGCTCTCGGGCACGGTGGTGGCCGCGAAGTCGCTGGCGTACCTGGTCACCTCGGCGGCGTCGGCGCGCTCGGGCAGGGTGGCGAACAGCGCGTAGAGCGTCTTGGCGGCATCGCGGTACGACGGGTCGCCGGTGGTCGCGAACACCGTGTGCAGCTCGACCGCGCGGGTCTTCAGCAGATCGCCGAACGCGGTGCGGTCCGCGACCGGGCAGGCGGTGCAGGCATCGAGCGCCGCCTTCGCGATCGCCCACGCGTCGCCGACCCGCTCGAGCGCGCCGGCGCGCCGCGCGTATTCGGCCTGCTCCAGTCGGTACACCACCACGTCGGCGGGCTGGGCGGCCGCGCCGATCACCCCGAGCGCGAGCTCGATCGTGGCGACCGCCAGCTCGGGCCGGCCGGCAAACCCGTACGACTGGCTGAGCTTGTAGACGAGGTCGTAGTGGAGGTTCCTGACGGCGACCGTCCGCGGCTCGCCCTTGAGCTTGGCCGGCGCCCAGTCGAGCGCGCTGATCGTGGTCATCGCCTCGGCCGGTAGGGTCCCCGCGCGCGCGGTGATGATGAGGAAGTCGCGCATGACCGGCTTGCGAAAGGTCTCGCTGCGCCAGCCCTTGATCGCCGCGGCGATCGCAGCCGACGCGCCGGGGAGCGCGCGGGCGCGGAACCGGCTCCACGCGATCACGTAGGCGAGCTCGGGCGCCTCGACCGTCGGCTCGAGCCCGGCGAGCAGGGCCGCCGCAGCCGCATCGTCACCGCCGACCATCAGCTGGAAGGCGCGCTGGGCACGCACGATCGACGCGATCGGCGCGCTGGCGAACCGCGCGAGCAGCTCGTCGAGGTAGGGCGTGGCGGCAGCGTGATCGTTGACGGCGAGCGCCAGGGCGGCCGCCAGCTCGAGGGTGCTGGCGTCGAGCTGGCCGGCGGCGGTGGCATGCACGGCGGCCAGCGCGGCCCGCGCCTCGGCGATCATCGCGGGCCGATCGGCGGGGCGCGCCCGCAGGCCGGCCTCCCACAAGAGCGAGGCCAAGAGCTGCGCCTCGGTCGCCCGCGCCGCGAGCGTCGCGCGGCTGCTCTTGTTGACCTTCTTCCAGGTCGCGCGCTGCTGGTCGACGGTCACCCGCCGGGTCGGCCGCACCAGCGGCAGGCTCATCGGCGGCAGCCCCTCGGGCCGGAACAGCGTGCCGGTCAGCGGCACCTTCTGGATCTCGGCCGCGAGGTCCTCGGTCGTGGGCTTGACCTCGGCCGGGGGCGTGGGCGGCGGGGGAGCGGGCTTCGGACCACACGCCACTGCGAACGGGGCGATCACGAAGGACAGGCGAGTGAGGTACGACACAGCAGCTCCTGGCGCGGGGGACCGTCGACGATGCGGCCTGGATATCACGGGGGTCATGGGCGGGGGGACCGGCGGTGGATCACGACGGCTGGCACGCGGCTGGGGCCGGCGTTGCGCGTCGACGATACGAGGACGGGTGATAGAATACCGCCCGTGTTTCGCCTCGGTGTCGTAATGGTGGCAACTCTCTCCCTGATGCTGTCGGCCTGCGCGGTGGTGCGCCCGCATGAACGGCAGAACCTGGCGCGCAAGTCGATGACGGCCGATCGCTCGCCGGGTGAAGTCCGCTTCAAGCAGCACATGTACGGGGCGCGCGAGGGCGCGGAGGGCGGCACCGGCGAGCCCGGCGGCGGATGCGGCTGCAACTGAAGCGGGTGCTCGCGGTCGCGGGGGTGGTCGCGCTGGTGAGCGCGGCCGACCTGGCCCACGCCGACGGCAGCCTCGAGGTGCGGGGCATCTACTACAAGGAGCGGGCGACCCGGGTGGTGCCGCCGATGCTCGACGCGACCCTCGATGTCGGCGAGAACGGCGTGGCCGACGCCCACCTGCTGACCGACGCGATCACGTCGGCCTCGATCGCGGCCGGGACGATGCTCGACGAGAAGCGCTACGAGGCCGGCGGCGGCTACCGCCACCAGGTCGGCGTCGTCCAGCTCGGCGGCCAGGCCCGGTACTCGACCGAGCCCGACTACCGGTCGGTGTACGCTGGCCTGCGGGTCGGGGCCGAGCTGGCCGACCGCAACTTCACGATCACCGCCGCCGGGGGCCTCGGCCTCGACGAGCTCGACAACGCCGGCGAGGGGCCGACCGCGCCGCGCCGGACCGGCGGGCTCGCCACCTACCTCGGGTCGCTCTCGCTGTCGCAGATCTTGTCACCCAACGCGATCGCCTCGCTCACCTACGACGTGCTCCACCTCGACGGCTTCCAGGCCAACATCTACCGGCGCGTGATCGCCGGGGGCGAGGTGCGCCCGGAGCTTCACCCCGAGCAGCGCACCCGCCACGCGCTGGCCGGCACGCTGAAGTGGTTCCTGCCGCGCACCGCGACCACCGCGATCGGGACCTACCGATTCTACCGCGACGACTGGGGCATCCAGGCGCACACGCCCGAGCTCCGCCTGCTCCAGGACGTCGGCAGCAGCGACGTGGTGTTCGGCGCCAGCTACCGGTTTCACGTGCAGACCGCGGCCGACTTCTATCAATCGATCTACCCGATGTCGACCAACATCTACGTGACCGATGATCCCAAACTTTCGTCGTTCCGGTCACACACGGTCGGGATGCGCTTCGAGGTCGCCGCCGCCGCGCTAGGCTTCGAGGGTCGGCTCGGCGATCTGCGCGGCGAGCTGCTCATCGAGTACTTCGCGCAGGACAACCGCTTCGGCAATGCCGGGATCGTTCATGCCGCACTCACCTATCCCCTCGAGTTCTGATCGCCGCCTGGCTACCCTGCTGGGGCTCGCTCTCGCCGCGACCGCGGCCGGCTGCTCCGACGACGCCGCGTGTGGCCCCGGCGACGCACCCACGGCTGGCGTGACGTTGACGGTCGCCGGCGAGACCATCACCTACGGCGGGTTCGTCGCCTCGATGAACAACGACTGCACGATCGCCGGCAGCGGCGTGATCAGCGTGACGATCCACGGCAGCCAGAGCGACGCCACCCAGGCGCTGACGCTGTGTCTGCCTCGGCCCGACCTGCTGACGGCGACGCCGGTGGACTTGGTGCGGGACCCGACCCCACCGCTGGCCGACGATCGCGCGCAGGTGGTCGACGTCAGCGCCAACCTGGCCGGGGGCTGCACCGTGGCGAAGGATCCGGCCGGCACGCCGACCGGGACCGCCACCTTCGTCGGCTACTGCGCGGACGGCTACGACCCTGCCGGCTACGCGATCGCGTTCGCCGGCGAGGTGCCGCTGGTCCGCACCTGCGGGGCGATTGAAGCCCAGGTGACCGGCACGCTCGGTGGCCGGGTGTCCGTCATCCCGCCGCCGCCGCCGACGCCGCGGTAGTGCCCCGTCAGGGCGCGACCGGTGGCGTGGTCGGGCGATCGTCCTCGCCGATCTCGGCCGAGGTCCCGGCCTGGAGCCGGGCGACCAGCTCCTGCGGTGTCGGCAGCGGCGTGACCGGGACCTGCCACAGGCGGACGGTGCCGTCGTCGGCGCCCGACACCACCCGATCGGGTCCGAGCCACGCCACCGTCCACACCGGCCCGACGTGGCCGAGCAGCACCCGGCTCTCGCCGGTCGCCAGGTTCCACACCCGCACGGTCCGGTCGTAGCTGCCGGTCGCGAGCTGACGGCCGTCGGGCGAGAACGCCATGGCCCGGACCAGGTCGCGGTGACCGCGCAGGGTCACGCCGGCCACGCCGGTGCGCGCGTCCCAGACCTGGACGGTGCGCGCCTCGCCGGCGCCGACCAACCGGGTGCCATCGGGTGACAGCTCGAGATCGGCCTGCGCGAAGGTGGAGCCGGCCAGCGCAGCGAGGTGACCGGTCGACCAGGTCCACACCCGCACGCCGGTGAGGTCGGCGACCAGGACGCGGCGATTGTCGCGCAGGAAGCGCACGCCGAGCCGGCCCTTGCCGACCCCGAGCGCGACCCGGTCGAGCCGGATCGGGCCGGTCCCGGTCTCCGCGTCGCGGATCTCGATGGCGTCGTCGCTGACCAGCGCCAGCCACTGGCCGTCGGGGCTGAGCGCGACGTGCTTGGCCGCGCCCGGGTCGGGCAGCGTGACCATCTCCTTGCTGTCCCAGCGCACCAGCCGACCGTCCTCGAGCAGCATCACCGCGCGCCGCCCGTCGCCGGACATCGCGCCGCCCTTGCTCGCGCTCGGCAGCCGCACCGGCGTGACCTCGCCGTCGCGCCAGACCATCGCGTCGGTCGCGCGTTGCCCGAACACGACCACGCGGCCGTCGTCGGACAGCTGGGGATCTTCGCTGACGCTGGCGATCTCGAAGCGCACGTTCGACTTGCGCTCGCCGAGGTCGACGTCGATCACGCGCTGCGGGTTGGAGATGGTCACGACCCGGACCCGGTCGCCGCCGAGCGGACGCAGCGCGCGGACCTGGCCGAGCTGGCCGACCACCACGGTGCGGCGGTCGTCGAGGCGCCAGAGCCGGGCGCTGCCGTCGAGGCTCACGGTGGCCAGGGTGCGCCCGTCGGGCGTCATGGCGGCGGCGTAGACGTCGTCGTCGTGGCCGCGCAGCACCCGGGTGTCGCCGGTGTCGAGGTCCCAGACCCGGGCAGTGCCGTCGTCGCTGGCGGTCACCAGGCGCTCGCCGCGGCGGTCGAACAGCGCCTGGTAGAGCGCGTCGTCGTGGCCGCGCCGCAGCTCGGTCGCGCCGGTGGCCAGGTCGATCAGGATGACGTCGTTGACCCAGCCGGCGACGACCGCGCGTCGCTCGGTCGGGTCGATCACGATCTGCTTGGGCCGCTGGGGATGATGGGCCACGACCTTGGCGGTACCCGCGGCAACGTCGACCAGGTGGACGTCGCGGCCATCGGCGACCACCAGGCGGCGCCCGTCGGTCGTCATCGCGATCATGACCGCCGGCCGTGGCAGCCGCATGATCACCTTCGACGGCTGGCCGTCGCGGTGCATCACCAGCCGGCCATCGAGATCGCCGGTGATCCGGACCGCGCCGGTGTGGCCGTCCCAGGCGGTGGCGTAGCGGTCCGTGCGGGCGACGTCGCTGAACAGGTCGCGGTGCAGCTTGCGCGCGTCGAGATCCCAGATCTTCACGGTGCCGTCCATCCCCGCGCTGGCGATGCGGCCGGCGTCGGCGTGCACGAAGCGGGTGACCTCGGTCTCGTGACGGCCGAGCACGGTGGGCTCGCCGCCGGCGAGGTCCCACATGACGATCTCGCCGCCGATGTCGGCCGCGATCACGCGGCCGCCAGGCGCGTCGAACCCGATCGCGGTCAGCGCCGGGCGCTGGCCGAGGACGCGCACCGCGCCGGTCGTGGTGTCGACCAGGCGCACCTTGCCGTCGCGGCCGCCGATCGCGGCGCGCGCGCCGTCGCCGGTGAGGGCCACGCCGAACAGCCAGTCTTGCCCGCGCCAGACGTGGGCGGCGGCGCCCAGCGACTCGGCCTCCTCGAGCAGCGCGGCGATGCGCGGGGTCGAGCCGGGGTCGATCGGATAGTTCTTCAGCCACGCCAGCGCCGCGGTCGGATCGCGCGGGATCGCGGCCTGGACCTGGGCCAGCACGAGCTGGTTCTTGCGATCTTCGGCGGCGGCCCGCTGGTGCTCGGCCTGCTCCCCTCGCAGCTCGGCCAGCCGGCGCTCGTCGATCACGCGGCGGAGCATGCCGACCGCGATCACGGTGACCGCGATCGCCGCGATGGTGCCGAGCGCGACGTAGCCGCGGTAGCGGTGGACCCAGCGCCGGACCAAGCTCCAGTGGCCGTAGCGCTGGGCGGTGACCAGCTGACCGGTCTGGAAGCGCTTGAGATCGGCGGCCAGCTCGCGCGCGCTCGGGTAGCGGTCGTCGGCCACCCGCGCCATCGCCTTGCCGACGATCGCCTCGAGGTCCGACGGCACCCCGGGCGCGACCTGGCCGAGCGGCTGCGGCGGGCCGGCCAGGACCCGGTCGATGATCTCCTGGGCCGAGTCGCCGCCGACCGGCGCGCGACCCGACAGCACCTCGTAGAGGATCGCGCCCAGGGCGTAGACGTCGGTGCGCGGATCGACCACCTCGCCGCGGGCCTGCTCGGGCGACATGTACTGCGGGGTGCCGACCACCCGGCCGGTGACGGTCCGGCTATCCCCCGAGCCGGAGCTGGCCGCGGTCACCGCCGGCGCGCAGTCGGCGGTGTGCAGGTCGCGGGCGAGGCCCCAGTCGACCACCACGGTCTCGCCGTACTCGCCGATGATCGTGTTGGCCGGCTTGAGGTCGCGGTGGATGACGTCGTGGCTGTGAGCGTAGCCGACCGCCTCGGCCACCGCGATCACGTGGGGCAGGAGGGCCAGCCGGTCCGACAGCGACTTCGTCTCGCCGATGCACTCCTTGAGGGTGCGTCCCGAGACCAGCTTCATGACGTAGTACGGATCGCCGTTGGGCCAGCGGCCGGCCTCGTGCACGGGGACGATGCCGGGGTGCTGCAGTCGCGCGGTGATCAGCGCCTCGCGGACGAACAGCGCCTCGGCGAGCTCGCTGGTCTGCAGCAGCTCCTTGACCGCGACGGTGCGACCGAGGTGGCGGTCGTGCGCGCGCACCACCCGGCCCAGGCCGCCGCGGGCGTGCTCCGCGAGCAGCTCGTAGCGATCGCTGGCCGGACCCGGACCGCGGCCCAGGTCGCCCTCGGCGGGCTGCGGCAGCGTCGTCGCAGTGCCCGCTCCTGCCGCAGGCAGGGTCTCGCCATCGCGCGGCCCCAGGGTCTGGGTCCGGTCCACCGGTGGCGGGAGATTGGTGGGCGTACCTGGGGCTCGCACGGTGTCTCGCCGGCCTGCGAGTTCAACCGAACCCGGATGACCGTCATTCCCAAGGATGCCACGCCGGCGGGGTCGGTTGACATCTCCTGTTACGAAGTGCCTCCGCGGTCTGCCGACCGCACCTACTCGGGCAACGGCGACAGCAGGTCTTCGACGTCGCGCTCGCTGAGGGTGGCGCCGGCGGTGCCGCCCTGGGCCAGGATCGCGTCGGCCAGCCGGCGCTTGTGCTGCTGCAGGCCGAGCATGCGCTCCTCGACGGAGCCGGCCGCGATGAGGCTGTGCACGAACACCGGCTTCTTCTGGCCGATCCGGTAGGCGCGATCGGTGGCCTGGGCCTGCGCGGTCGGGTTCCACCACGGATCGTAGTGGATGACGGTGTCGGCCGAGGTCAGGTTGAGCCCGGTGCCGCCGGCCTTGAGGCTGATCAGGAACACGTCGGCCTTGCCCTGCTCGAAGGCGTCGATCGGCTTCTGGCGATCGGCGGTCGAGCCGGTGAGGGTGACGTGACCGATGCCACGCCCGAGCAGGCCCTCGCTGAGCAGGCCCAGCATGCGGGCGAACTGCGAGAACAGGAGGATCCGACGGCCGGCCGCGAGCTGCTGCACGATCAGGTCGATGCACAGCTCGTACTTGGCGCTGACGGTGACCGCCTTGGCGGCATCGCCGCTGACCAGGCGCGGATCGCAGCAGACCTGGCGCAGCTTGAGGAGCGCGTCGAGGATCGCGATCTGCGAGGCGCCGATGCCGCGCGACTTGATGTGCGCGCGCACGTCGGCGTGGGCGGCGACCCGGATGCTCTCGTACAGCTCGCGCTGGGCCCCGCCGAGCTCGATCGCCCGCACGATCTCGGTCTTGGGCGGCAGGTCCTTGGCGACCGTGTCCTTGGTCCGGCGCAGGATGTACGGCCGCACCCGCTCGCGCAGGGTGTCGAGGCGGCGGCCATCGCCGTGCTGCTCGATCGGGATCCGGAAGTTGGTGCGGAAGTCGTCGGCCGGTCCGAGCATGCCCGGGTTGAGGACGTCCATCTGGGCCCACAGCTCGCCGAGGTGGTTCTCGATCGGCGTGCCCGACAGGGCGACCCGGGTCCGCGCTTTCAGGCGGCGCACCGCCTCGTGGGCGAGCCCGCCCGGGTTCTTGATCGAGTGGGCCTCGTCGAGCACCAGCATGTGCAGCTCGTGGGCGGCCAGGGCGTCCTGATCGCGCCACAGCAGCGGATAGGTCGTCAGCAGCACGTCGTGGTCGGGGATCTCCGCGAACTTCTCGGCGCGGTGGGGGCCGGTCAGGGTCACCACCCGGAGCGACGGCGCGAACCGGGCGATCTCGCGGCCCCAGTTGCCGATCACGCTGGTCAGCGTCACCACCATCGCCGGCTTGTCGAGGCGGCCGGCCTCCTTCTCGATCAGGATGTGGGTGATGGTCTGCAGGGTCTTGCCCAGGCCCATGTCGTCGGCGAGCACCCCGCCGGCGCCACACGCGCGCAGGTGCTGCAGCCACTCGACCCCCTCGACCTGGTACGGGCGCAGCGTGGCGTTGAGCGACTTCGGGAGCTCGACCGGCGCGGCGTGGGTGCGGCGCCCGAGCGCGAGCTCGTAGCCGACGTCGCGGACGTGGGTCGCGCCCTCCCAGCACAGCGGGCGGTCGGGATCGTGGAGGGCGGCGCCGAGCTCGGCCAGCGCGGTCGAGCGGGCGACCGGGGCTGCCAGCAGCGGCCCGCCATCATCCTTGTACAGCTCGCGCAGCACCTGGAGCAGCAGGCGCAGGCGCTCGGGTGGCACCGGGAGGAACCGGCTCTTGCCGACCGGGACCGCGATGCACTTGCGCGGCGTGTTGGCGAGCGCGGTCAGGCTGTCGGCGCCGTCGAGGATCTCGAGCAGCGCCGGCAGCAGATCGACCCGGTGGCCGTCGACCTCGACGCCGAGCTCGAGGCTGAACCAGTCGGGCCGGTCGTCGTCGGACAGCTTGGCGTAGATCGGGGCCGAGGCCTCGACGGTCTGCCACGGGTAGTCGGGGGCGACCTCGACCCGCCAGCCCATCGAGCGCAGCTGCGGGATCGCGTAGGCGGTGAAGCTGCACAGCGCGTGGACGTCGCGGTCGAGGCGGATCGCGTAGTCGACCGGGGTCTCGGTCGCCACGTCCTCGAGGCAGTCGAGCTCGATCGCGCCCAGGCCCTCGAGCACGCGGCGGGCGCTGGCCTCGACCGCATGATCGTGGATCCGGCCGCCGTGGTAGTCGAAGCCCAGCTTGACCGTGGCCAGCTCGATCTCGTCGCCGCCGATCCAGACCGTGGTCACCGCGATGCGCGCGATCGGCACCGGCGCGACGCGAGTCGGACCGGATCCTTCGGCAAAGCGTTGGGGCGCGGGCGCCGCGGGGCGCCGCTTGGCGGACGTCGGCCCCTCGGCCGCCGGTCCCTGCGGAGTCGGCATGCGCGATCACGGTTAACAGTCGGGGATCGGCGAGTCCACATTTCGGCCGGTCGGCGACACTGATCAAATGGATCGTGGTGATCCGGAACGCGTTCGGCGCCGCGCCGGCGTTGCGTTTTTGTCGGATCCGGCGGGGGCGCACGCGGGGGCGCTAGACCGCGGTCCCGACCCGGGCCGACTGGTACACTGGCGGTGTGAGCCTGACGGGGGTACCGCTCGAGATCCTGAGCGCGCTCGCGCGCCGCGAGGCGACCGGCGAGCTGATCGCCTGCGACCAGACCGTCGAGGTCCACGTGTTCCTCTACCGAGGCCGGATCGCCTGGGGCACCAGCAGCCACGACGCCCGGGTGTTGCCGGACTACCTGGCGGCGGCATGTGGGCTCGGCGACGACATCTTGCGCGACGTGGTCGCCGAGTGCCGCAGCACCGGCAAGCAGTTGGGCGAGACCGTGGTGGCGTGGGGCCTGGTGACCGCCGCGCAGCTCACCCAGGCGCTGCGCGCACAGATCATCGACGCGCTGGCCGGGCTCACCGAGCTGGTCGGGGCGCCGGTGGTTTTTTTGCCGCGGCCGGCGAGCTTCGACGAGCGCTGGACCTTCCCGATCGAGGATCTGCTGGCCGAGGTGCCCGACGTCGGGGCCGGCATGTGCCTGGCCCGACGCATCATCGAGCTGCCCGGTACCCACTGGGTGTGCGGTGCCTCGCCGCGCAGCGTCTTCGTCACCGAGGGCATGCGCGACGACGCCCGCCGCGCCGACTTCATCGTGCCGCTCACCGACACGCTGACCCGGACCTCGGCGACCGAGATCATCCTGCGCGCGCCGGGGCGCGGGCTGGTCGGCCGCAGCGCCGGCCACGATCACTGGGTCTACGCCGCGTTCGCCTCGACCAGCGGGCTGGGCGCGATGTCGGCGGCCATGCGCAGCCTCGGGCACGCCCCGGTCGGGGACGATCGGATCCTGCCGATCGCGGTCGATCGAACCCCGATCGCGATCCTCGAGCCGATCATCGACGCGTTGCAGGCCACCAGCGGGCTGCGCGCCGGCTGGCTGGTCGATGGGTCGGGCGCGGTGCGCGGCACCGGCCAGCTCGGCGATGGCCAGCTCGCCGCGATCGCCGCCGAGCTCACGCGGTTCCTCGACGTCGATCTGGCGGGCGTGATCCCGATCGACGAGCACGAGCTGCCCCAGCCGACCAACGCGATCACTGCGCGGCTTGCCGACTGCTGGCTATGCGGGACCCGGGCCCCGCGCTCGGGCCACGCGGTGTGGCTGGCGGTCGAGCTCGACGAGGCGGCCGGGTTCGCGGCCGCGGTGCTGGCATCGGTGGTTCGCCAGGTCGACGTGCTGGCGCGCACGCCGCGTTAGGGTCGGGCGCGCGGGTCAGGGCGCCGAGCCCAGCGAGACCAGCTGGAGCCAGGCGCGATCGTCGCTGAAGCGGCGCGAGCCCTGGTACTGCAGCGCGAGCGGCACCCGGAACAGCGTGAGCCGCAGGGTGACCGCGCCGCCGGCCGCGAGGTGGTAGCGGGCGTCCTCGGGGCGCAGCACCGCGCCAGCGCCGAACAGCTCGAGCTCGAGCTGCGACAGGAAGCTGGCCGGGAAGAACCACAGGTTCGGGATGCCGCGATCGATGATGAGCGGATAGCGCCACGACAGGTCGGCGAGCGCGGCCCGCTCGGCGACCAGCGGCAGATCCTCGAAGCCGCGCAGGTACTCGGTGAAGCGGCGCTGCCCGGGCAGGACGTCGTCGCCGGGCGCGACCGCGCCCGGGTCGTCGCGGCTCTGCCACAGCGGGGTTCCCGAGGGGAACCCGCCGACCTCGAGCAGCGGGGTGTCGGCGCCGGGACCGGTGATCGCGTGCGTGCGGGCGGACGCATTGATGATGTGGCGGTCGAGGGCCGGCAGCGGTATGAAGCCGTCGAGCTCGCCGCGCAGGTCGGTGATCGCGCCACCGCCGCGCGGGAAGTAGGCGCCGTCGCCGGTGAGCACCAGGCCGCGGCGGATGCCGGTGTAGGGCGTCGCCTCGATCGCGGCGTAGGCCAGGCGAGCCTCGGGGCCGAACAGGCGGAGCGTGTGAGCATCGATGCGGTCGTAGGAGAACGCGCCGCCGACCGCGAGCGAGTAGGTGCCGCGCCAGGTACGGCCGATCACGCCGGCGACGTCGCGGATCTCGCGATCGTAGGTGGCGATGACCTCGCCGTCTGCGTCGAGGTCGCGCACGGTGAAGGCGAGCCGGGTGCCGGTGAGCGAGATGGTCCAGGGCGCGAGGTCGTTGAGGAGGAGCCCGCCGGTGAAGGAGGTCTTGCGGTCGCGGGTGTCGACGTAGCCGGCGGCGGCCCAGCGGACGAGATCGAGGCGATCGCCGCCGCTCAGGGCGAGGCCGAGCTGGGTGACGCCGAGAGCGGGCGTGAGCAGGGCCAGGGTGTGCAGGGAGGGCTGGAACAGGTGATCGAAGCGGGAATAGGGGCGATCGGAGAGGATGCGGAGCGGGTGGCTGGCGACGGATGGGGCCGGGGACGGGCTGCCCGGGGGGGCGAGGGAGGGAGCAGCGGACGGAGAGGGAGAGGGAGAGGGAGAAGGAGAAGGAGAGGGAGAAGGAGAAGGAGAGGGAGAAGGAGAAGGAGAAGGAGAAGGAGAAGGAGAGGGAGAGGGAGAAGGAGAGGGAGAAGGAGCGAGATCGGGTGCGGGGTCGGTGGACGCGGAGCCCGACGGGGGCGCGGGCGCCGGGGGCAGGGCGACTTCGTCGACGGTCCAGCGCCAGCCGGTGCGGGCGAGGAAGCGCAGGCGGCCGCCGACGACGCGGGGCTCGAGGATGCCGTAGGGCGCATCGGTGAGCGTCTGGCGGGTGCCGTCGCGCTCGACCACGACCGCCTGGAAGCGGCGATCGATCTCCTCGAGCAGGACCAGCCGGCCGTCGTCGGTGTAGGTCGGGTCGTAGACCGGGCCGCCGGTGGTGCCGGCGAGCTCGGTGAGGGCGGTGCCGCGGGCGGCGTCGATCACGCGGACCACGAACCGGGTGCCGTCCCAGGCGCTCACCGCGAGCTGGGTGCCGTCGGGCGAGGCGCCGACCCGGAGCGCGTACTGACCGGGCGGCGCGTCCCACAGGATCCGGCTGGTACCGGTGGCCAGGTCGCGCGCGGTCAGGCTCCACCGATCGCCGTCGACCACCATGTGCACGTAGGTCTTGCCGTCGGGCAGGATGGTGCCGCCCGGGCCCAGGCCGTGGGTAACCTCGTGGAGCCCGTCGCGCCGGCGCCAGCGCAGGAGTCGCGTGGTCTGGTAGGTGCCGGCCAGGTCGATCGTGGTGAACCACAGCGTGCCGTCGCGCGCGAAGCTCATGCCGGAGACCAGGATCGGCGCGGCGATGATGAGCCCGCGCGGCGGCAGCAGGTCGACCAGGCTGCGGCGCTCGAGCACGCGGCCGCTCGAGTCCCACACGGTCAGCCGTACCGGGGCGTCGCTGTCGGCGTCGATCGCGGCGACGTCGCCGGTCGGCGACCACGCCCACCGCGCGTCGGTGCCGAGCGCTTGCACCACCCGCTCGGCGGCGGGCCGGGGCCGGACCGGGAACCGCTGCGCGATCCAGCCGCGGAACTCGCCGACCAGCTCGCCCAGGCCCTTGCCGTAGACGTCCTGGAAGCGCCCGTTGACCGAAAGCAGGATCGACTTCGACTTGCCCTGCAGCTCGATCACGCGCCACAGCGCGTGCTCGCCGTAGCGCTCGGCGAGGAACTCGATGAACATCGCGCCGACCAGGTACTGGTGGCCGACCGGGGCCATTCGCTTGTGCTCGGACAGCTCGCCGGCGCCGAGGTCGCCGCCGGCGTAGGCCGCGTGGAACATGCCGGTGAACACCGGCCACCGCGGCCGCCCGGCGGTCTGTAGCCGCGCCTCGTAGTAGGTGGCCAGGCCCTCGAAGAACCAGGGATCGAGCCCGACCTGCGGCGTGATCAGATCACCGAGCACGGTGCGCAGCGCGCCCCACAGCCCGGCCATCTGCCGGACGTGGACGTAGTGCACGATCTCGTGGCAGCCGATGTGGCCGGGATCGGGCGGCAGGCCGAACAGGGTCGTGAAGTCGAGCGTGTTGGCGGCCGGGATCACCGAGACGTCGGCGAGCCCGGCGGTCGGCGGCAGCACGTAGGCGTTGTTGAACGGCGCGTCCGGGACGACGATCACCATCTTCTCGCGAGAGTGGCGGTTGTGGATCCGGACCCGCTGGTTCAGCGCGGCGGCGCAGCCCTCGACCCGGGTCGCCATCCGGCGCGCCAGCTCGTGGTGGCCGTCCGGGTAGTACACCACCAGCAGGTCGGTCTCCATCCGGCGCATGTCGCGGTCGGCGAGCGAGGTCTGCACGTCGCTCGGGAAGCGGGCCAGCGGTACACCGCAGCCGGCGGCGAGCAGGCCGGCGGCGACGATCAGGAGGGCAGAGCGCATGCGCCGGACCTTACACGGCGTCGCCGCGGCGCGAGACCGGAAGACAGCGGCACTGACCGCGCGCCGGCGCGAGGCGGTCGGCGCACCGCGCGGTCACGCCGGGCGCGCGCCTCCGGGCGCCGGCTGACCCGGCCTCGGCTTCCTCGCGCGTGGTGTCGAGAAGGTGAGCCTGGGGTCGACGGAACCACGCGATTGGTCGATGCTGCCCGGAAGTGCCCGCCCCTCGAGCGATCCGTCGCCGGTCTCCTGCGGCCTCGACCGAGCGGCGCGCGCCGGCGACCGTCGACGAGTCGCTGGTTCTGGCCCTGTTCGATCTGGTCAATCATCTCGGCCGGCGTGGCGATCGCCTGGCGGCGGTGGCCGGGCTCACCACCCAGCAATGGCTGGTGCTGTTGCAGATCGCCGGGGACCCGAACTTCCCGTCGAGCGGCCCCGCGACCGGGGCGCCGGTGCTCGCGTCGGACATCGCGCGCGCCCGAGGCGTCACGCGGGCGAGCGTGAGCGCGGTGGTCGCCGTCCTGCAAGAGCGTGGGCTCATCCACGAGACCGCGGACGAAGCCGATGCGCGGCGTCGGCGGCTGACGCTGTCCGCGGCGGGCGCGGCGGCGCTCGCGTCGGTCGAGCCGGCGCGGCGGGCCGCCAACCAGCGCCTGCTGGCCCGGCTCGACCGGCGCCAGCGCGAGCGGTTCCTGCGGTACCTGAAGGTCTGCCTGGACGCGCTGTGGGACGTGTACGAGGCCGAGCAGCTGGCCGCGGCCCGGGCCAAGCTGGCGAAGCGACGCGGCTCCGGCGTGACCTGAAGATCCCGCCCAGGTTCCGGTGGCCCGGAGCCCGCGGCGACCCCGGCGAGCTCGCCACGGCGCGCACCGCGGCGGGGCGCTCCGCCGCGCTGTGCACGGCGCTGTGCCGCCCGCGGTGACCCGCCCGCGGTCGCGCTCGGGCGCCCGGCGCGCCCGGGCGAAAGGCCTCGAAGACCGGGTGTATGATGATGGAGCTGGCCTGGCCGGCGGCCTGCGCGATGTGATCAATCCAGAGGGCAGGCGCCTGCCCTCAGGGTCCCGCACAGCTTTCCCGGTGGCCCTGAGCCAGGGCGAGCGCAAGCGAGCCCGCCGCCTCCGGGCAGCCCGTCGAAGATCACGTGCGGCACCTTGGCGCTCTGCCCTTCGACACGGCGCCTGCGGCGCCGGCTCATGGCCACCGGGAAAGGTGAGCGCTTCCGATCACACGCGTCGCGTGCCGGGGGCTCGAGCCGGGGGAG
>JBKJLC010000253.1:0-7367 GCA_046597055.1 Kofleriaceae bacterium
CGCGATGGGCACGCAGTTCACGATCCAGGAGTTCGCGCAGAGCGAGCAGATGTGGACCGAGACGGTGCAGTGCGTGCGCGAGGTCTACGCGCCCTACAACGTCCAGGTCGTCACCGAAGATCCCGGCGCGGTCGCCCACCACGAGGCGGTGGTCGCCGGCCGCGCGTCCGACATCAACCGGCCCGGCGTGCTCGGCGTCGCGCCGCTCAACGCGTCGACCTGCGAGCCGAAGAACAACGTCATCTCGTTCAGCCTGGCCAACGACCACACCGCGTCGGTCATCAACCTGTGCTGGACGGTCGCCCAGGAGAGCGCCCACTCGTTCGGGCTCGATCACGCGTTCGAGTGCACCGACCCGATGACGTACATCCCGACCAACTGCGGCCAGAAGTTCTACCGGAACAAGCTGTTGCCGTGCGGCACCGCGGGACCGGTCGAGTGCATCTGCGGCGGGCCGGTGCAGAACTCGCACGCCACGCTGCTCGGGGTCCACGGCCCCAACCCGGTGCCGGTGCCGCCGCCGACGCTGTCGATCAGCGCCCCGGCCAGCGGCGCGTCGGTCCCCGCCTCCTTCAGCGTGGTGGTCGCCGCGACCGACAAGCGCGGCATCAACAAGCTCGAGCTCCTGGTGAACGGCTGGAAGTGGAACGAGGTCGCCGGCACCAGCAGCACGGGCTACCTGGTCCCGTTCCCGACCGGCCTGCCCGACGGCGTCATGGATCTCACTGTCCGCGCATGTACCGACATCGACGTGTGTGGCGAGAGCACGGTCACCGTGACCAAGGGCGCCCCGTGCGCCGACGCCAGCACGTGCCTCACCGGTCAGAAGTGCGAGGCCGGTAAGTGCTTCTGGGACCCGCCCACCGGCAACATCGGCGACGACTGCACCTTCGCGCAGGCGTGCGTCAGCGAGAACTGCACGATGCTCTCGAACGGTGACCAGTTCTGCACCGAGACCTGCTTCGGCGGCCCCAACGACCGCTGCCCCGACGGGTTCGCCTGCAGCGGCGCCGTCGGTAGCGCCGGCGTGTGCGTCGGCGAGACCACCGAGGGTGGCTGCTGCAGCGTCGGCAGCGACGCCACCGGCGGCGTGGTCCTGGCCAACCTCGGGCTGGCCGCGGTCGCCGGCGTGTTGATCGGGCGCCGGCGCCGTCGCAAGGCGTGACACACTCCGCCGCGATGCTCGCCCGCCTCCTCCTCGCCGCCGCCGTGATCGGCGCGCTCGCGACGCCCGCCGCCGCCGACACGACCAACACCAGCTCGATCGCCCAGCTCATGGTCCTCGAGCAGGGCGACAAGAACTTCAAGCTGTTCCACGGCGCGGTCTGGCTCGAGTACGACAAGGCCAGCTACAACTACCGCTGGGGGGGCGCCCAGTGCGGCGGCCGCGATCTGTCGGACACCAGCATCCAGATCTTGTTCGCCGCGTTCCGCTCCGAGTACGCCGTGACCCTCGAGTACGCGGCCACCGAGCTCAAGGGCAAGAGCTACCGGTGCATCACCGGCTTCACGATCTCCAAGACCTGACCCGCTCAGAAGCGGTTTGATCTCGGGGGTTTGGGGACCCGGCGTCGGTTCCTGGCCTCAGTGCCAGGGATTGCCGGTGGTCCGGCGCGGGCGGGTGTCGCCTCACGCTTGGAATGATCGGGCAGGTGATCGGGAGCTACCGCATCGTGCGTCCCCTGGGAGAGGGCGGCATGGGGGTGGTGTACCTGGCCGAGCACGCGCTGCTGGGGCGGCGGGCCGCGATCAAGGTGCTGCTGCCACAGCTGTCGACCCGGCAGGACATCGTCACCCGGTTCTTCAACGAGGCGCGCGCGGCGACCGCGATCGCGGACGCCGGCATCGTCCAGATCTTCGACTTCGGGTTCCACACCGACGGCAGCGCGTTCATCGTGATGGAGCTGCTCGAGGGCGAGCCGCTCGATCAGCGGCTGCGCCGGCACCAGCGGCTGGCGCCGCTCGAGGCGCTGCGGATCGCGCGCCAGCTGGCGTCGAGCCTGGGTGCCGCCCACGCCAAGGGCATCATCCACCGCGATCTCAAGCCGGAGAACGTGTACCTGGTGCCGGACGGCGAGGTCGCCGGCGGCGAGCGCGCGAAGATCCTCGATTTCGGGATCGCCAAGCTGACCCACGTCGGGACCGATCCCGACCCGTCGCGGACCCAGACCGGCGCGATCATGGGCACCCCGCTCTACATGTCGCCCGAGCAGTGCCGCGGCGCCGGTGACATCGATCACCGCTCCGACATCTATGCGCTCGGCTGCGTGCTCTATCACCTGCTGGTCGGACGCCCGCCGTTCGTCAGCGACGGGGCCGGGGAGCTGATCGCGCTGCACCTGCGCGAGATGCCGATGCCGCCGAGCGCGTACGTCCCCGCGCTGCAGGGGCTCGATGCGCTGGTGCTCACGTGCCTGGCCAAGGCGCCGGCCAACCGGTACGCGACGATGGGCGAGCTGGCGCTGGCGCTCGAGCAGGCGTCGGCCAGCGGTGGAGGGTCCGGTAACCGGACGGTCGGGGCCGGTCCCGGCGGCTGGAGCACGCCGGCGCCGAGCCTGCCCGGGCGGTCGTGGGCGCCGCCGGCGCGGACGCCGACCACGCTCGGCTCGTCGGCGCGCGCGCTGACCCTCGGGGCCACGGCGCCGGCCGCGCCGGTCGCGAAGCTCGGCAGGTGGGTGGCGGCGGGGATGCTGGTCGCGCTGGGCGGCGGGGGGGCCTGGATCGCGACCAGCAAGCGACGGGGGGCACTCGATCCGGCCGGCGGTGCGCTGCCGGATCGCGGAGCTGCGGCCAACAGCTCCGCGCAGGCGGTGGGCGCATCCGCAGGAACGTCAGGGGGAGCGGCGAGGACCGGGGTGGACGTTCTTGCGGATGCGGCGGGCGGGTCGGCGATCGCGATCGATGCCGGGGTGGCGCCCGCGCTGCCGCCGGCCTTGGTGACCGAGGACCGGGAGGGAAGGGATGGGGCAGGCGAGGCGAGGGGCGATGCAAGCATCGAGGTGGGTGCCACGCCGGCGACGACGATCATCGCGGCCACGCCGGCCGAGCAGGCGCGCGCGCGGCGCCGCCGGCAGGACGCCGAGCGCGAGCGCAGGCGCGAGATCGAGCGCGACCGCACGCGCGAGGCCGAGCGCGAGCGCGCCGCCGACGTGGAGCGGGCCCGCCGGCTCGAGGCCGAGCGGCGCCGACACGAGCACGAACGCGCCAGGTGTCCGCTCGACGCCAATGGCGTTCCGACCGACCGCTGCTGAAGGGATGATCAAGCAGCTCCGCGACAGCGGCAAGCTGGCCGAAGCCTGCGACCTGTTCACCGCCAGCCGATGGCGCTGACGGTGCCCGTCGACCAGCACCGGAGCTGGTACCAGTTTCACGCGCCGACCAACGACACGACCAACCACGTCGACGTGATCGCCCCGGTGGGCAGCGCGGTGACTCTCGACGGCCTGACGCGCGGGGCCGGGAACGCCAGCGACGCCGGCGGCTTGCGCCGACGACAGGGGTCGGACACGATGCCCCGGTGATCGCGCCCGGTCAGCGCGTCGGCAAGTACGTCATCGAACGGAGGCTCGGCGCCGGCGGGATGGGCGAGGTGTATCGCGGCTACGACGCGACCCTGCAGCGGCCGGTGGCGATCAAGGTCCTGCCCGAGGCCGACGAGCTGTCGCCCGAGGCCCGGGCCCGCATGCTGCGCGAGGCGCGCGCGGCGTCGGCGCTGCGTCACCCCAACATCGTGATGGTGCTCGAGGTCGGCGAGGACGACGACCGCACGTATCTCGTGATGGAGCTGGTCGAGGGCGAGACCCTGGCCGACCTGGTGAAGCGGCGCGGCGCGCTGCCGGTCGCCGAGGCGCTCGGGCTGGTGCGGCAGATCGGCGCCGCGCTGGAGGCGGCCCACCAGGCCGGCATCGTCCACCGCGACGTGAAGACCGCCAACCTGATGCTCGACGGGCACGGCGCGGTGAAGGTGCTCGACTTCGGGCTGTCGAAGCGGATGGTCGGGCCCGATGCGCCGGCGCCGAAGCTCGCGTCGGTGGCGGCGGGCACGGTCCCGCGCCGGCTCGCGCCGGCGTTGATCGTGGACGACGCGACCCGGCCCGGCAGCAGCGCGCGCGGCGCGGGCGGAGGCGCGGCCGGCACGGGCGCGGAGCCCGACGCCGGCACCGCGGTGACGATCGAGGCGCCCAACCGGCCCGCGCTGGGCGACGATCTCACGGTGGTCGGGGCCGGCATGGGCACCGCCGGCTGCTCGGCCCCCGAGCTGATGGACGGGCGCCCGGCCGACGGCCGCGCCGACGTGTTCTCGCTCGGGGTCGTGCTCTACGAGCTGCTCACCGCGCGGCGGCCGTACGATGGCGAGACCTGGGACGCCATCCGCGCGCAGATCGGCGTCGAGGACTACCGCGCGCCGGGCCAGCTCGGCGTGCCCGACTCGATCGGCGCCGTGATCGTACGGGCGCTGCGGCCCGATCCGGCCCAGCGCTGGCCGTCGGCGGCCGCGCTGGTGGCGGCGCTCGATGCCGCGACCGCGCAGCGGCGCCAGCGGGCGCCGTGGCGGGTGATCGGCGCGCTGGCCGCGCTCGGCATCATCGCCGGCGCCGCCCTGTTCATCCGCAGCCGTGATGGCGCCGCGGTGGCCCGGCCGCCGCTCGACGCCGCGCCGGCGCCGGTGGTGGTCGCGCTCGCGGTCGATGCCGCGGTCGAGCCTGATGCGATCAGCGCGCCGGCCGGGCCGACCCCGGTCCCGCTCACCGCGCTGGCGGGCTGCGCCCAGCGGCCGGCCTTCCTCGACGACGACACCGTGGTGTTCGATCTCGGCCGCGGCGGCAGCACCGACGTGTGGGCGCTCGATCTGACGGCCGGCGCCGCGCCGCGCGCGCTCACCAGCAGCCCGGCCGACGAGTGCTGCGCCGCCCGCGGGCGCACCCCGACCGAGGTCGTGGTGGTCGTGCGCGATCGCGCCGACCGCAGCCGGTCGTCGATGGCGACGCTCGACCTCACCACCGGCGCGGTCGCCCCGCTGGCCGCCGGCGAGCAGCGCGCCGCCGCCGCCGCCGGCGCGGTCTACCTGTACCTCACCGGCGACGGCCGCGAGCTGCGGCGCTGGGCCGACCAGCAGGACGCCCGCTTCCTCGACGTCGCCGGCGTGCGCCCGACCAGCGTCACCGTCGATCGCGCCGGACGCCGGCTGGTCCTGGCCGGTGATGGCGAGCAGGCGGTCGCCGCGATGTGCACGGTCGAGCTGGCCGCGCCGGCGGTCGCCTGCCGCCCGGCCCACCGGCCGCTCGCGGTCCGCGCCGACTTCGGCGCGACCGGCGCGATCTACTACGGCAGCGACGACGGCGTGCGCGTGCTCGACGCCCGCGGCGACGATCGGGTCGTGCTCGCCGGTGCGCGGGCCAGCGGCGGGCTCGCGGTGTCGCCGGCCGGCGGCCACCTGGTGTTCTCCGACTGCACGCCGCGCGGCACGGTGCGCGATCTCGGTGGCGCGACCGGGTCGCCGGCGCCGACCGGGCCCGGGCAACTGCCCGGGATCGCGATCGACACCGGCGCCGACGATCAGATCGACGCGGTGGCCACCGGGCCCGGCGGCCGGCTGATCTACCTGAACGCGACCGACCAGCTGGTTGTCCGGTCTCCGGACGGAACCACCCAGCGCATGGACGCGCCGGTCGGCCACACCTTCCTCGAGCCCCAGCTGGACGCCAGCGGCACCCGCATCGCGGTCCCGCTGGCCGGCGGCGCACCCGGCCTCTACGCCGGCACGGTCAGCGCCAGCCTGACCCGGCTCACCGACAGCGCCGACGACACCCGGCCGCTGTTCCTCGCCGACGGCTCGCTGCTGTTCACGCGCGGCACCAGCGTGCTGCGGGTGGTCGCCGGCGGCGATCCCGAGATCGCGGTGTTCGCGCCCCGCCGCGCGCTGGCGATCGATCGCCAGGTCGGCCGGGTGCTGCTGGTCGACGACGACGGCGCGCTGACCTGGTGGGCCCCGCGCGGCGGCGCCGAGTCACCCGGCCCGGCCCTGCCCGGCCCCGACGGCGCCCGCGTGGCCGACGCCGCGATCGCGCCGGGCGGCGCGTGGCTGGCCGTCCGCGACGACCGCGGGCGGCTGTGGCGGGTCCGGCTCGACGGCGCCGGGGCACCGACCGCGATCGCCGCCGGCGCCGCGCTCACCGGCCTCGCGATCACCGACGACGGCCACGTGCTGGCGGTGGCCAGCGACCTGCGCGGCGGGCTGTGGCGGGTCGACGCCCTGCCCGGAACGGCGTGGTGAGCGCGCCCGGGATCCTGCCGCCGTCGCGGGTGGAGCTGGCGCTCGACCGGTGCGCGTCGCCCACCGTCGGGCCCCGCCGCTGGGGCGCGTACTTCGTGTGCGGCTTCACCGGCTACCTGGTCGGCCTGGCGCTCGCGACCTGGCTCGGCTTCCGCTTCGACCTCGATCTGTCGGCGCGGCTCGGCCTGGCGCTGGCGCCGCCGGTCAGCTTCCTGATCGCGGTCAAGGTCACCCAGCTCCTCTTCGGCCACGAGCGCATCGTCTTCTACGAGCAGGCGATCGTGACCATCGGTGCCTCGGCGCTGGTCGCGCTGGTCGGCGGTGACGACGTCGCGGTCGCGATCGATCTGTCGACCCTCGCGATCGGCAGCTTCCTCGGGTTCGGCCGGATCGGCTGCTTCCGGGTCGCCTGCTGTCACGGCCGCCGCGCCCGCCACGGCGTCGCGTACGGCCCCGCGCACGCCGCCGCCGGGTTTCCCGCGCGCTGGGTCGGCCACCGGCTGTTCCCGCTGCAGCTGGTCGACGGCGCGCTGTCGGCCGCGCTGGTCGTCGCTGGCGTGATCGCGATCGTGCACGGGGCCGAGCCGGGCGTCGCCGCCTGCATCTACGCCGGCGGCTACGCGGTCGGCCGGTTCGCGCTCGAGCTGTGGCGCGGCGATCCGATCCGGCCCTACGCGCTCGGCCTGTCCGAGGCGCAGTGGACCGCGGTCGTCACCAGCGCGGCCGCCGCGGCGTGGCGCCCCGCGCTGGGGTCGATCGCGTGCGCGGCGGTGGTGGCGACCGCGGCAGCCGTGCTCGCGATCGCGCGGGCGCGCGGCGGGCTCGCGCACCTGTGGCGGACCTCGGCCGCCCACGTCCACGAGGTCGCGGGCTACGCCGACCGGTTCGCCGCCGGCGCGCCGGGCCCGGTCACGACCCACGAGGGCCTGCGGCTGTCGGCGATGCGCCTGCCCGATGGCCGGCTCGACCTGATCGTGTCCGACCCGGCCCGGCCGCTCCCGGCCCGCACGGTCGCCGCGATCGCCGGCCAGCTCGGCCAGCCCTGGACCGGCCACCAGCTCGTCGCAGGGCGCACGCCGGGGCTGCATCATCT
>JBKJLC010000251.1:0-4997 GCA_046597055.1 Kofleriaceae bacterium
TTCTCCTTCTCCTTCTCCTTCTCCTTCTCCTTCTCCTTCTCCTTCTCCTTCTCCTTCTCCTTCTCCTTCTCCTTCTCCTTCTCCTTCTCCCTCTCCTCTTGCTCCCTCTCCTCTTGCTCCCTCGCTTTTGCTCCCTCTCGTGCTCCTGCTCCTGCTCCTTCTCCTTCTCCTCTCGGATTGGCGTGGTTCTGGGCGCGGTGGGCGCGACCCATCGGACGTCGTCGGCCACGTCGAGTCGGCCGCCAGTGGTGCTGGCCGCGGGCGAGGGCCGCATCGGGCTGCAAGCAGAGCAGAGGTGAGCTGCCGACTGGGCCAAAGCCTCGGCCACTGGGCCGCTGCCGCCGCTGCCGTTGCCACTGGGGCACTGCCTCTGCTCCGCGCTCCGGCTCTGATCTGTTCTGCCGCTGATCTGAAATGAGCTCTTGGAAGAATCTTCAGATCTGGCTCTGGAGCTGCGCCAGGTCGCACGCATTTCCACAGCGGCGCTGACTGTTAGCCGCGCCTTGTCGAGCCCGTGAACCGCGCCGCATCAACGGTGAGGATGTGTGGGCCACGAGTCGGGCCGGTCGAGCGCGAAGAGGGAGAGGGAGACGAGAGCGAGCAGGAGACGGAGAGGGAGAGGGAGACGGCGAGCGAGCGGGCGAAGGAAAGGGAGTGGGAGCGGGAGCGGGCGATGGAGACGGAGCGCGAGAGGGAGCAGGAGAAGGAGAAGGAGAGGGAGACGGAGCGCGAGACGGAGCGCGAGACGGAGAGGGAGCAGGAGAACGAGAACGAGAACGAGAACGAGCGGGAGAAGGAGACCGAGCGGGAGAAGGAGAACGAGCAGGCGAAGGCGAAGGCGAGGGCGATGGAGCGGGAGCGCGAGAGGGAGACGGAGAGCGAGCAGGCGAGGGAGACGGAGCGCGGGGGGGAGACGGAGCGCGGGAGGGAGCGGGAGCGCGCGAGGGGCGGATCTCCCAACCGGCCGAGGCCATTCTCCGCCGGCGCCTGGCCGCGTCCCGCCGCGCTGCGCCCGCCGCAGCCGACGGTTCAACCGAGGTTGAAGTCTTCCCGGGCCACCGCCGCGGCGGTGCCGTCGCGGAAGCGGGCCAGGCTGCTCTGGGCGAACAGGGGGTGGCGGTCGCCGCCGGTGAGGTAGTCGGCGTAGAGCTCGCCGACCACGGGCGCCATCATGAAGCCGTGGCCGACGAAGCCGCAGGCGAGGTAGAAGTCCGGGCGCTCGGGGGCGTGATCGAGAATCGGGTTGCCGTCGGGCGACTGATCGTAGGGCCCGGCCCAGGCGCGCAGGATCTTCACGTCGCGCAGGATCGGCATCAGGCGGGTCAGGCGGCGGGCGTAGGTCGCGAGGAACTGGAGCGACGACGCCATCGATCGGTCGGGGCCGTGGCCCGGAATGGTCACGCCGCCGACGATCTCGCCGCGCATGGACTGCGAGCAGTAGAGGCCGGACGCGAGCTCGGCGACCATGGGGCGCAGGAACGGCTTGAGCGGCTCCGACGAGCAGATCTCGTGGCGGATCGGCCAGGTCGGGACCTCGAGGCCGACCAGGCGGGCGACCTCGGGGGTCCACGAGCCGGCGGCGCACACGATGCGACGCGCGGCGATGCGGCCGCGCGAGGTCGCGACGGTGAAGCCGGTGTGGCCGGTCTCGATCGCGGCGACGGCGGTGTGGGTGTGGATGCGGACGCCGAGCTCGGCGGCGCGCCGGGCGTAGCCCCACAGGAACGGCCACGGGAACAGGATGCCGTCGCTGGGGTTGTAGGCGGCGCCGACCACGCCGTCGAGCTCGAGCTCGGGGACGATCTCGCCGGCCGAGGCGGCATCGATCAAGCGGGTGTCGACGCCGCAGCCATGCTGCATGTCGACGTTCTTCTCGAGGCGGCGCAGCTCGCGGTCGGTGCGGGCGAGGAACAGGTAGCCGCCCTGACGGAACCACACGTTGACGCCGAGCTCGGTCGCGAACTCCTTGCACAGCGTCACCGAGCGCTGCATCAGGCGCACGTTCATCTCGGTCGACCACTGCTGGCGGATGCCGCCGCCGTTGCGGCCGGAGGCGCCCTCGGCGAGGTAGCCGCGATCGATCACGACCACGTCGGTCAGGCCGCGCCGCGCCAGCTGGTACGCGATCGCCAGGCCCATCACGCCGGCGCCGATGATCACGATCTCGGCGGAGGCGGGCAGGGGCTCGCGCGACAGCGCGGCGCGGGCGGCGTCGCGATCGGGCTCGAGCGCGTCGCCGGCGTTCACGGCGCCTCCTCGTCGTCGGCGTCGCCGCCGGGCACCTCGTCGGCGAAGTGGAAGGCGGCCGGATCGGCGGCGAACAGCTTGAGCGGGGTCGGCTGCAGCGGCGGGCGCGCGGTGAACGGGCGGATCGTCGCCGGGTCGGCCGCGGTCAGCCGCGCCAGCGCGCACGCGACCGGACCCAGGCACTCCTTGCCCTGGCACGGGCCGGTACCGAAGCCGGTGTAGCGCTTCACCTCCTCGAGATCGGCGTAGCCGCGTGCGACCGCGTGCTCGACGTCGTGCAGCGTGACGTCCTCGCAGCGGCACAGGACGATCTTGCCGCTCATGGACGGCACCGCGCGAAGCTGGCGGCGGCGGCGCCGGCACGGCGGCCCGCGGCGTCGGCAGCCGCCGGTCCCTGGTAGCCGCACACGTCGCCGCACGCGAACACGCCGGGCACGCGGCTGGCGCCGCGCTCGTCGGCGATCACCACGAAGCCCCCGCGGGCCGGGTCGAGCACGACCTCGCAGCCGTGCTGGCGCGGCCCCTCCGACGCCGGCGACGGGACCGCGGCGACCGCGACCGCATCGCACGCGACCGGCTTCTGCTGCTTGCCGACCGCGACCGCCTTGACCCAGCTGCGGCCACGGATGCCAGCGACCTCGGCCGCGGCGACCCGCGTCACGGTCGCGCCGGCGGCGGTCAGCGCCTCGGCCAGGGCCGCGGCGTACGCGACATCGCCGGGCTCCTCGATGATGCACACGCGCTCGCCAGCGAGGATCGCGTGCTCGACCAGCAGGCGGCCGACCGCGCGGGCGGCGAACACGCCGGGGCGATCGTTGTCGGGCACCGGCACGTTGACCGCGTAGCTGCCGGTCGCCCACACCCACGCGCGGGCGGCGATCCGGACCAGCGTGGTCGCCGTGACGGCGACTGCCACGCTCTCCTCGGGAAACCAGCCGACCACGGTGTGGCCGGCGAGCACCTGGACGCCGGCCGTGGTCGCCGCGGCGGTCCGGCGATCGGCGTCGGCCGGGCCGAAGCGCGGATCGCTCCGCAGCGAGCCGCCGATCCGCGCCTGCTCGTCGACCAGCACGACCCGCGCCCCGGTGGCCGCGGCCGCGGTGGCCGCGGCGAGCCCGGCCGGTCCGCCGCCGATCACGGCGACGTCGACCTCGATGGTGGTGGCCGCCGCGGCGGCTGCGGCGAGCTGCTCGGGCAGCCGGCCGAGCCCGGACAGCTGACGCACGACCTTGTTGACGAACAGGTTGAGCACCTTCGAGCCCGTCATCAGGCTGTGGTGATCCATCCCGCGCGGGAAGAACACGTCGACCGCGCCGAGCAGATCGAGCTCGGCCGACGGATACGCGTTCTGGTTGTCGACGGTGAGGCCGGGCCTGCACGCGATCTGGCACGCGCGCAGGTTGGGCACGCCGTCGATGCGCACCAGGCAGCCGCTGCAGTGACCGTCGAGGCAGAAGAACGACCGCGGTCGGTGGTACTTGAGCGAGCGCGCGAGCACCCGCTCGCCGCTGGCGAACAGCGCGGCCGCGACGCTCTCGCCGGTGAAGCCGTTCACGCGGTCGCCGCCGCAGGCGAGCTCGGCCGGGGCGCCGCGTTGATCGTCGGAGCACGGGAGGCGACGCGGCACGAACCGGGTGTAGCAGAGCCGGTGCCCGCCGAGCCAAGCAGTCGGACAACAATGAAGCCGAGTCCGCGCACCGTGCGGTCTGACCTGGTCTCGACCGTGCCGGGGAGTCAGCGCTGAACACGGAACCTGGCGCGCTTGTCCTCGGGATCACTGAGGAAGACCGGCGCTGCGCGTTGACCGGCCGGCGCACGGGCGCTACCGTCCAGCAGCTTACCGGGGAGACACAGATGGCGACACCAACCAGGCCGTGCCCATATTGCGCTGCGGCCGTGCTGATGACCGCGCCTGCGTGCGGCACGTGCGGCCGTCCGATGCCAGCGATGCCCGCCGCACCCTCGGGGGGCGGTGCGGCCAAGACGATGTTCGGCTATGCCGCGCCGATCATCCCGAAGTCGCCGGGGCTCGCCCCGCCGGCCGCGGGTTCGCCGCCGGCACCGTTCCCGCCGCCGCCGTCGGCTCCGCCGATGGGGCAGGGCATGTCGACGCCCGGGCACGCGCCGGGCCTCGGCCAGCTGCCGGGCCAGCCGTCGATGGGCCCGCCGCCAGGCTATCCGGGTGGGCCGCCGTCGGGTCCGCCGCCGGGCTATCCCGGTGGACCGCCGCCGGGTGGCTCGCTCGGTCAGCCGCCGCCGGGCTATCCCGGCGCACCGGGTGGCCCGCCGCCCGGTTTCACCGGTGGCCCGCCGCCGGGCTATCCCGGCGCACCGGGTGGCCCGCCGCCCGGCTTCGGCCCGCCGCCGGGCGCGCAGGGTGGCCCGCCACCTGGTTATCCAGGTGGCCCGCCGCCTGGTTATCCCGGTGGACCGCCGCCTGGTTATCCCGGTGGACCGCCGCCTGGCTACCCCGGTGGGCCGCAGCAGGGCTACCCCGGTGGGCCGCAGCACGGACAGCCGCCCGCTGGTTACCCGGGCGGGCCGCAGGGTCAGGCCCCGATGGGGCAGCCGCAGGGCTACGCCGGCGGTGATCCGTTCGGCGCGCCCCAGCAGGACATGCCGGGTGGGATGGACGACTTCGCGCGCCGCCTGCCGCAGTCGCAGCCGGGCACGCTGTTCGGCGTCCCGCTCGCTACGCTGCGCGACCCGAGCCTGCAGCGCAAGGCGCTGTTCTTTCTCGGCATCGCGCT
>JBKJLC010000249.1:0-51619 GCA_046597055.1 Kofleriaceae bacterium
GACAAGCCGACCAACCAGGGTGAAGGCGACCGCGAGGCGGCGCACTCGTACGAGGCCAAGCTCAAGGAGTTCATCCGCGAGGGTCGCGTCGAGCCCGCCGCCCGCGACGCCGCGCGCGCGGTCGATGGCCCCGAGGCGGCCGACCTGCGCGCCGCCGAGGCCAAGGGGAAGGCCCCGGCTCAGACCGGGGTCGTGGAGGCGATGCTTGGCGTCGGCCGAGCGCTGGTCGAGACCGCGAAGGCCAAGCTGCACCATACCCGCACCGCCCGCACCGCCCGGCGGTCTCGCCCGCACCAGTAGCGTGGCGCGCGCGAGCTCGACGGCCTCCCGCCGCTCGGGCTGGCTCGATCCCGGTTGGCCTGCACGCGACCCGGTCGCGCGCGGGCCGGGTCCTCGTATCACCTCGTCGTCACCGACGGCTCCCGCGTGAAGCGTTGTTACGCGAGGCGGAGGCCTCCCGGTGAGCGACGACTTGTCAGCTGCTGACGCCGGGCGGCTCGGCCCGCGCGCGCACGATCGATGCGACGACGGCGATCCCGAGGATCCCCCCGATCACCCCGAGCGAGATCCCGATCGGCACCGTCATCACCCCCGACAGGACCATCTTGGCCCCGATGAAGCAGAGGACTGCCGCCAGGCCGACCTGCAGGTAGCAGAACCGCGCGAGCGCGCCCGCCAGCACGAAGTAGAGCGAGCGCATCCCGAGGATCGCAAAGATGTTCGACGTGTAGACGATGAACGGGTCCTGGGTGATGCCGAAGATCGCGGGGACCGAGTCGATCGCGAAGAGGATGTCGGAGGCCTCGACCGTGACCAGGACCAGGAGCAGCGGGGTCGCGTGGCGGCGGCCATGCTCGACCACCGTGAAGCGCCCGCTGTCGTAGCCGGGGACGGTCGGCATCAGGCGCTCGAAGGCGCGGAAGATCCGCGAGCGCTCGGGATGGACCTGCGTGTGGCGGCCCAGGAACAGCTTGGCGCCGGTGAGCAGGAGGAGCGCGCCGAACCCGTAGATCACCCAGTGGAAGCGCTGGATCAGCGCGGCGCCGGCCACGACGAACAGCGCCCGCATCACCATCGCGCCGAGGATTCCCCAGAACAGCACCCGGTGCTGCAGCGCGGCCGGCACCGCGAAGTACGAGAACAGCACGAGGAAGACGAACAGGTTGTCGACCGAGAGCGCCTTCTCGATCAGGTAGCCGGTGAAAAACTCGAGCGCGGGCTGGGCGCCGAACCAGGCGTAGACCAGGCCGTTGAAGCCGAGCGCCAGCGCGATCCACACCGCGGTCCACACCAGCGCCTCGCGCGGATGAACCACGCGATTGCCGCGGTGGACGGCCAGGTCGACCACGAGCAGCACGCCGATCAGCGCGGTGAAGCCGACCCACGACGCCGGCGTGCCGACCGATTCCACGCTCACTCCGACGGGTGCTGGACCAGCACCGGCCGCCGGCACACGTCCGGATGACCGCGGCCGAGCGCCGGCTCGGTGCTCGCGGTAGCTAGCGCGGCGCGGTTCGGTTCATCGGGGTGGTAGAAGGGCATGGCACGGCCTGGTCGCACCGCGAGCTCGTGAGAGAGGAGCAGGCAAGACGCGCGCCCGATCCGTCCACGACTGGAGCCCAGTCGGCACGCCGATCTGGGGGGACGGTGCGGCACCACGTGCGTACCTGCGCCGTGCGAGTGCGCTCGGTGGTGCGCATACGCGCGGTCCGCGCCGCCTCGCCCGGGTCAAGTCGCGAGGACTGGTCGCGCTTCGCACGCATGGTCGAGGAACGGCGGTTGCACCGGTGGCGGCCATGACGCCCTGCGAAACCTGTGGCAACACCTATGACAAGGCCTTCGAGGTCGTCCTCGCCGGCAAGCGCCACGTGTTCGACAGCTTCGCCTGTGCGATCCACGCGCTCGCGCCGCGCTGCGCCCACTGTGGGGTCACGATCATGAGCCAGGGGCTCGAGAGCGAGGGCCGCTTCTTCTGCTGCTCGCACTGCGCGCGGCAAGAAGGGGTGGCCGGTCTCAAGGACCGCACCGAGAGCGCCGCGTAGCTGCTGGAATCGACGCCAGCGCGGCGCACGATGGCGTCGGTGAGCGACCTCCGCTAGCCTGGGCGATGGCGCCCGCAGCGCTCGACGAGTTCGAGGTGGGCGCCGGCAGGTCCGGCTAGACGCCGACGCGCTTGCGCACGTCGGCCGCGGTGGCGTCGTCGATGCGCAGCGCGAGCTGCAGCCGGTCGAGGAACTGGCGCTCGGCGTCCGCGATCTCGTCGTCCATCGCGACCACGCCCAGCGCGGCCGAGAAGATGTTCAGCCGGTCGTCGGATGGGATCTGCGAGACGTTGATGTCCTCGAGCCCGATCTTCTTGGTCAGCCAGCCGCGCGCGACCGCCTTTTGATCGTCCGACAGCTTGGCGACCTCGATCACCGCGCGCATGCCGGTCGACTCTTGCTCGGTGATCACGCCATCGGCCCACGCGGCGGCGATCCACACCTGCAGGGCGAGCAGCACCTTGTTGTCGCTGGTCTTCATCACCGGGACTATGCCTCCCGGACCGGTGGCGCACTACCGGCACATGCCGAAAGCCGCGCCGGTCGGGCCGGGCTCGCGCACGCTCGGCAAGTGCCCGGAACGATGCCGCGGCGCCACGCCCCCGGATCTCCGACGCGGTAGGCTCGCGAGCCCATGGTTGCCGAGCGCCAGATCCAGCCTCCCCCGGGAACGGAACCCACGCCCGGGCTCGACGCCCGGTCGATCGCGCGCGACATCGTCGCGAAGCTCTACCTCGAGCTGGCCAAGTTCCCCGGTGTGGCCACCCGCAACGATCACTACCTGGCGGTCGCCTACGCGGTCCGCGACCGGCTGCTGTCGCGGTGGACCCGCTCGGCGCGCACGTACCTCGAGGGCAAGCACCGGACCGTTATTTATCTGTCCGCGGAGTACCTGATCGGCCCGCAGCTCGACGCCAGCATGCTCGTGCTCGGCATCGAGAAGGAGGTGCGGGCCGCGGTGTCGGGGCTCGGCCTGTCGCTCGACGAGCTGATCGAGCACGAGGAGGAGCCGGGGCTCGGCAACGGCGGCCTGGGCCGGCTCGCCGCCTGCTACATGGACTCGCTGGCCACCCTGCAGATCCCCGCGATCGGCCACGGCATCCGCTACGAGTTCGGCATCTTCGACCAGGCGATCCGCGACGGCTGGCAGGTCGAACGGACCGACCGGTGGCTGCGGCACGGCAATCCGTGGGAGGTCCGGCGCCACGACATCGAGTACCAGGTCGGCTTCGGCGGCCACACCGAGCCGTACGTCGACGTGCGCGGACACTACCGGGTCCGCTGGCACCCGGAGCGCGTGGTGCTGGGGGTGCCCTTCGACACCCCCGTCCCCGGCTACGGCACCGGCAACACCAACACGCTGCGGCTGTGGTCGGCGGTGGCCGCCGAGGACTTCGACCTCGGCGCGTTCCAGCGCGGCGAGTACTGGCGCGCGGTCGACGCCAAGATCCAGAGCGAGAACCTGACCAAGGTGGTCTACCCGGCCGACACCAGCGCGGCCGGCAAGCAGCTCCGGCTCGAGCAGGAGTACTTCTTCGTGTCGTGCGCGCTGCAGGACTGCATCCGTGGCCTGACCCAGCACGCGTCGATCCACACCTTCGCCGATCGCTACGCGATCCAGCTCAACGACACCCATCCGTCGCTGGCGGTGCCCGAGCTGATGCGGCTCCTGATCGACCTCCACGATCTGACCTGGGACGAGGCGTGGGCGATCACGCGCCGCTCGATCTCGTACACCAACCACACGCTGATGCCCGAGGCGCTCGAGGTGTGGCCGCTCAAGCTGATGGCCAAGCTGCTGCCGCGCCAGCTCGAGATCATCTACGAGATCAACCGGCGGTTCCTCGAGGAGGTCCGGGTCGGGTTCCCTGGCGACGAGGCCCGGCTGCGCCGGATGTCGCTGATCGGCGAGGACGGTGACCGCACCGTGCGCATGGCCAACCTCGCGACGGTCGCCAGCCACCAGGTCAACGGCGTGGCCGCGCTGCACTCCGAGCTCATGCGCGAGACGGTGATGCGCGACTTCGCCGAGCTGTACCCGGCCCGCTTCACCAACGTGACCAACGGGGTGACCCCGCGCCGGTTCGTGGCCCTGGCCAACCCGCCGCTGGCCGCGCTGATCACCGAGGCGATCGGCGACGGCTGGCTGACCAAGCTCGACCGGCTGACCGAGCTCGAGCGGTTCGTCGACGACGCCGGTTTCCGCAATCGCTGGCGTACGATCAAGCGCGGCCACCGCGACGCGCTGTCGACCTGGCTGCGGGCGACCCACGGCCCGGCGATGGATCCCGACGCGATGCTCGACGCGCACTGCAAGCGCATCCACGAGTACAAGCGTCAGCTGCTGAACGCGCTGCGGGTGGTGTGGATGTGGGATCGCCGCCGCTCGGGCGTCGAGGTCCACGACGTGCCCCGCACCGTGCTGTTCGCCGGCAAGGCGGCGCCGTCGTACTGGATGGCCAAGCTGGTGATCCGGCTCATCCATGGCGTCGCCGACGTGGTCGCGGCCGAGCCGGCGACCCGGGGCGATCTGCGGGTGGTGTTCGTGCCCGACTTCAGCGTGAAGACCGCACAGCGGATCTACCCGGCGGCCGACCTGTCGGAGCAGATCTCGCTGGCCGGCACCGAGGCGTCGGGCACCGGCAACATGAAGTTCATGCTCAACGGCGCGATGACGATCGGCACGCTCGACGGCGCCAACATCGAGATCCGCGACGCGGTCGGCGCCAAGGACTTCTTCTGCTTCGGGTTGACCTCCGACCAGGTCGCGGCCCGGCGCGCCGCCGGCTACCACCCGCGCGAGGAGCTCGAGCGTGACCCCGAGCTGGCCGAGGTGGTCGAGCACATCGCCGAGGGCCGCTTCACCCGGGGCGATCGCGACGCGCTGGCGCCGCTGGTGAAGTCGCTGGTCGAGCACGATCCGTTCCTGGTCCTCGCCGACTTCCGGGCCTATTTGGCCGCCCAGCGCGCGGCCGCCGATCGCTGGCGCGACCCCGAGGCGTGGACCCGGGCCTCGATCCGCAACGTCGCGCACGGCGGCCACTTCAGCTCCGACCGCTCGATCGCCGAGTACGCCGAGCGGATCTGGAACGTCGCGCCGGTCCCGATCAAGACCGAGTAGCCGGCGGCCGCGGCCGGCCCGGCGACCGGTCCCCGCCCGCCCGAGGGTGCCGTGGCGGTGGCCGGCGGGTACCATGCAGGCGTGCCGCGCGCGTCCGATGCCCGTCTCCCCACTGCCGCCGGCGTGATCGCCATCCGCGAGGATGGCCGCGTGCTCGCGGTATCGCGCGGCGCCGACCTGTCCAACTGGGGCCTGCCGTTCGGGCTGGGCGAGCCCGGCGAGGACGCCCGCGCGATCGCGCGCCGCGAGCTCCGCGAGGAGACCGGGCTCGACGCCGAGCTGTTCGAGTGCGTGTACGAGGCGCGGGCGGGCGCCTGCTGGGCGGTCACCTTCCGCGCCCAGGTGACCGGTGCGCTGCGCTCGTCGCACGAGGGCACCGCCGACTGGATCGACTACGAGCGCCTCACCGCGCCTACCTCCCGGCACGCGCCCTACCACCGGCAGCTGCTGCGGCGGCTGCTGGCGGCCGGGTGCCTCGCGCGAGACGGCGTACGGTGACCCGGGCCGGGGTAGGTTCGGCGCCGGTCCGGTCGGAAGTCGTACCAGCGCGCGTCGGTCATGAGCCCCCCAGGTCGTAAGTCCTCGTCGTGGCGCCGCGCTCACCACGCCGGTCCAGGCCGCTGCGTCGCCGCGACCGCGAAGGCGGTGAGGTAGTGGACGCCGCCGGACGCCTGCGCACGGGCGTGACCTGGAACCTGGTCCCGGTCGCGTTGCTCGCCGTGGTCGGGCTCGGGCTCAACTTCGCGATCGGGCGCTGGTGGGGCACCGCCGCGCTCGGCGTCTTCAACCAGGTCACCACCGCGTACATGGTGCTGGGCGTGTTCGGCGCGGTCGGCATCATGTACTCGGTGCTGCGCGCGGTCGCCGCGCAGCCCGACGACCCGGCCCGGGTCGCCGCGATCACGGTCGGGGCGCTGGTGCCGACCGTCGTCCTGGGCGCCGGCGTGACCGCGGCGTTCGTGCTCGGGCGCGGCCTGCTGGCCGACCTGCTAGCCAGCGACGGGGTCGCCGAGGGCATCGCGTATGCGGCGCCGGGCCTGTTCTGCTTCACGGTCAACAAGGTCCTGTTCGCGGTGGTCAACGGTCGGGGCCGGATGCGAGCGTTCGCGGTCTACACCTCGATGCGCTACCTGCTGATCGCCGCCGGCCTCGGGCTGGCCGGCGGGCTCGGGCTGCGCGCCCCCCAGCTGCCGGTGCTGTGGTCGCTCACCGAGGGCACGCTGCTGGTCGTGCTCGCGATCGACCTGATCGCGACCGTGCCGCTGGGCCAGGCCGCCGGCTGGCGGCCGTGGGTGGGCGAGCACCTCCGGTTCGGCACCCGTGGGGTCGGCGCCACGCTGCTGTTCGAGATCAACTCGCGGCTCGACGTGTGGCTGCTGGGCGCCGCGCTGTCGGACGCGCAGGTCGGGGTGTACAGCATGGCGGCCAGCCTGGCCGAAGGCGCCAGCCAGCTCGCGGTCGTCCTCCAGGTCAACGTCAACCCGACCATCGCCGCCGACCTCGCGCTCGGCAAGCCGGGCGAGGTCGAGCGACTGGTGGCCCGGACCCGGCGCTGGTTCGTCCCCGCGATGATGGCGGTGTGCGCGCTGGCGGCGGTCGGGTTCCCGCTCGCGATCCCGTGGCTGACCGGCAACCCCGACTTCGCGGCCAGCGCGGTGCCGTTCGCGGTGCTGATGGCCGGCCTGGCGCTGGCGTCGCCGTGGCTGCCGTTCAACCAGATCTTGCTGATGGCAGGGCGCCCGGGCTGGCACACGATCTACGTCGCGGTCGCGGTGGCCGGCAACGTGACGCTGAGCCTCGTGTTGATCCCCCGGCTGGGCCCGACCGGGGCCGCCGCCGCCGCCGCGATCGCGCTGGTCGCGTCCGCGCTGTGGCTGCGACGGATGGCGCGCGGGCTGGTCGGCGTGCGCCTGTGACGGGCGCCGGACCTCCAACCGCTCAGCCCACGCCGACCTCGATCACCGCGGCGGCCGGGTCGACCCGCACCAGGCAGGCCTCGACCTCGCGGCGCACCTGGGCGAGGGTGTCGGCGCCGACCGGCTGGTCGGCGAGCGGCGCGGCCGCGTACAGGATCCACTGCAGCGCGCCGTCACTGTGGATCGGGACCACCAGCCCGGCCGCCTCGCTGATGCCGGTGACCAGCATGGCCAGCCGGTAGTCGAGCGGGGAGCCGGGCAGGAACGGCGTCGCCTCGCCGAGACGGGCCCGGGCCACCACGCTCGACGGACCCGAGGTGAGGAGGCGCAGCGAGCGGACCAGCGGCCAGTCGCGGACGTCGCCGGTGGCGAAGGTGGGCTCGAGCTGATCTCCCGCGACCTCGTACGCGATCGCGGCCTGATAATGCTGGGTCAGGAACCGCAGCGCGATGCGCAGCGCGGTGTCGCGATCGCGGGCGCCGCGCAGGAGCCCGCACGCGGTGCCGGCGCCGATCGGCTCGTCGAGCAGCGACGTCGGCGGTGGGGTCGAGCCGCGCGCGCGCGCGGTCGGCCTGCTGTCGAACCGGTTGACCGTGCTCCGGCGGCCGCGCGTCAACGGGATCACGTCAGCCCGGCGCTTGCGCGGGGCCAGGGTGGCGCGCAGCTCGACCCGCATGGTGTCCGACACCTCGATCGTCACCGGGGTGGCGTCGGGAGCCAGGGTCGCGTGGGCGCGGGTGTCCTCGCAGAACAGGTGCAGCGAGCGGCCGCCGCGGCGCGCGCCGTGGGCCCGGCGGCGCAGATCGATCAACGCGATGATCTCGGTGCGGGTGCCACGATCGATGTTGACGACCAGCTGCGAGCTGTAGGCGAGCGCGGTGTAGAGGCCGAGCCCGGCGCCGCCGGCCTTCTGTTCGATCGGATCGGCCTCGGCGAGGCAGCGGCGCAACCCGGCCCGCACGTGCTCCGGGCGCAGCGCGCCGAACCAATCGGTCACCGAGATCGCGAGCTGATCGCCGTCGGAGCCCCAGCGCACGGTCACCAGCTCCCACGGATCGAGCACGACCTTCTGGCGCCGATCGACCGCGAGGTACCGGGGCCGGCCGTCGACGTCGCGGGGCGCGTCGTAGACCGCGTTGGTGACCAGCTCGTCGGCGACCGCCTCGACCGCGCGCCGGGCCTCGGTGCCGGCGCCGAGCCAGTCGACGTGCGCGCCGATCGCGGTGACCACGTCGTCGCGATCGCTGGCGCCGCGGATCTCGGAGGTGGTGAGCTCGAGGCCGAACGAGGGCAGGTACTTCTCGAGGCCGAACAGGTCGGCGCGCAGGATCTTCTCGGCGGTGACCACCACCTCGCGGGCCAGCTCGTCGAGCGAGTCGCCGCCGTCGCCCGAGCGGGCCAGGAAATGCTCGACCTCGTGCGTGCACACGAAGTCGAGCATCACCGCCGGATCGCCCGCGGTCGACAGCACCACCGCCGGGATCGTGCCGCGGGCGGCGGTGACCACCGCGTGCGGATCGGGCGCGGCGCCGTCGACGAAGACGAGATCAACCGCGCGCGCGCCGACCAGATCGCGGGCGGTGGTCGCGTCGTCGACCGCGATCACCTCGTTGCCGGCCGCCCGCAGGTGACCGCTGAGCCTACGTCCACCGTTCTTGTCGTTCGAATACAGCAGGATCGTCTTCCCGAGCATGACCGGGTCCACTGCGCGCGACGTGCCAGCTGCCATCAAGCGATGCTCATGGGCGGCGTCGATCGCGCGCTGGAAGTTGCGCCGCACTCTTTGCGTAGCGCTGCGACCGAGCGTCACACACCTCGTGATCCGCGTGAGGTCGACGACAGCCATTGCGCTGTTAGTGCTGTAAGCGCGCGGACATCGCGTACGCGGCGATGGCGCGAAAGCTCTCACGATCCCGCTGCTTGCAGGACATGCAGCCTCGACCGCCGGTTGCGTGGCGACTACCGTGCGACCCGATGAGGCTCGTCACGCTGGTTGTGCTTGCCGCGGTTCCCGGGATGCTGCTCGCCTGCGGCAAGCACGGCAGCGGCGGGGCCGGTGATGGCGATGGCGGCGGCACCGGGGCCGAGGTCGATGCGCCCGCGCCGACGGCGACCGACGCGGCGAACCTCGACGCGGCGACCTGCGCGACGCCGGCGGCGTGCGACTGGATCGAGCCCTACCAGCGCGACATCGTGGGCCGGCTGGCCGGCGCCCAGGAGATCGCGCCGGGCGTCCGACTCGGGCACCGCGCCAACGCCACCGAGCGCGAGCACGCCCGCGTGTACCTGATCGCGGAGCTGACCCGGCTCGGCTACACCGCCGAGCGGCACGCCTACCGGGCCAGCGGCACCAACGTGGTCGCGTACCTCGCGGCCGACGCGGCCGGGCCCGGCGCGGGCCTGATCGTGGTGGGCGCGCACTTCGACAGCGTCCCCGCCGGACCCGGCGCCGCCGACAACGCGACCGGCGTCGCGATCGTGCTCACCGCGGCGCGCTATCTGATCGACCGGCCCGGGCGGCGCCATCCGGTCGCGTTCGTGCTGTTTGACGAGGAGGAGATCGGCCTGATCGGCAGCCGCGCCTACGCCGAGCGGCTGCTCACCGACCAGGTGCCGGTCACCGCGGCGCACTGCTTCGACATGCTCAGCTTCGACCTGGACGCCGACCAGGCGATCGAGCTGTGGTCACCGGTGGCCGGGCTCGAGGCCGCCTATCGCGCGGCCGGGGCCGCGGCCGGCGTGCCGATCCAGCCGGTGAGGTTCGGGTCGAGCGATCACACCGCGTTTCTCGAGCGCAGCCTGCCCGCGGTCGGCATCGGCGAGGAGTTCGTCGGCAACGACCACACGCCGCACTATCACCGCTCGACCGACACCTTCGACAAGGTCGACTTCAGCTACCTCGCGCGCGCGACCCGGGTCGGGCTCGACGTCATCGCCGCCGGCGTCGCCACCCCGTGACCAGCGGCGTCAGCGCCGCCGCTCGATCCGCGTGACCTGATAGCGGCCAGGGTCGGCGCCGATCTCGATCAGATCGAGCGGCACCGGCGTCGCGGCGGTGAACGACTCGAGCGGCGGGGTGCCCGGCGAGCGCATCGTCCACACCCGGTACACCCGCTCGCCGCGCTCGAGCTTGGCGCCGGGCGCGGTCCAGTCTCCCACCTCGCAGGCGCCGTACCACATCATCTGCGTGAAGCGGTGCGTCACCACGTGGCAGGGTTGGCCGGCGGCGTCGCGACGGAGCACCGCGGCCGCATCGACCACCGGTCCGCGCCAGTCGTCGACCGCGCCGCCGGCGATGACGCCGATCGCGACGCCCAGCCACGACGTCGCGACCAGGGCCAGGGCGACCCGGCGCAGCGCCGGGCGTGGCGCGTGAGCGCGCGCCAGGCGACCGAGCGCGTCGACGCCGAGCACCAGCAGCGCCATCAGCCCGAAGAAGATGTAGCGCGGGACCCCGTGCGAGATGAGCCCGAGCGTCACGATCTGGGCGACCGCGACCAGCCACAGGTAGCGGGCCGGCTTCCGCGTGGTGTCCGGCGGCCGGACGACGCTGGCGAGCCCGGCCAGCAGCACCGGCGCGGCGAGGACCCCGTAGAACCGGAGCGGGTTGCGCAGCAGGTAGGTGGCCAGCCCCTCACCGACATACGCGCGGCGCGGGACGCCGGAGCTGAAGCGGATGATGCCGAGCGGGGAGCCGGTCTCGGCGATCGCGTGGAGCGCGTGCGGCACCAGCAGCAGCGCCAGCAGCCCGGCGGTGGCGAGCAGCGGGAGCGCGCGCGCGCGCCGGCCCCAGACCAGCCCGGCGCCGACCACGATCATCGCGATCGGGACGCAGCTGGCGTAGCGCAGGTAGAACGCCGCGGCCAGCCACGGCGCGGCCGCGAGGATGCGCCAGCGCGGGCCGTCGGCCCGCGCGAGCTCGCCGGCCAGGGTCGCCGCACCCATGAGCAGGGCCGCGGTCGACGGCAGATCCGACAGCAGCTCGTGGCCGTGCAGGGCCAGCGCGTGGGTCCCGACCACGATCGCCGCCGCCCACGCGCCCGCCTCGCCGCCGAGCAACCGGCGGCCGGCGTGGCGCACCGCGAACAGGAAGCCGATCGCGAGCACGACCGCGGGCGCGCGCAGCGCCACGTCGGAGCCGCCGGCGAGCACGCCGAGCGCGGCGATCACGTGCATGCCGACCGAGCGGTACAGCCAGGGCGGCTGGTGGCCGCGGAGCAGGGCATCGCCGCCGATCGCGTAGGCGGCCTCGTCGTGGCCGAGCGGGCCGTCGGTCAGCCAGCCGATCAACAGGATCAGCGTCCACGCCACCAGCGCGGCGGTGAACAGCCGCCGCTCGCGGGTCGTGGCGGGGTCGGTCCGGAGCGCGTCCTGCAAGCAACCGCAACCTCTCATGATCCTACCCATCGCCGCCGCTGAAAGTGCAGCGCCACGCGGCCGCCGTCTCGCGAGCTCGGCCTGTCTTCCGAGGTCCCGAGACCGAGTGCGGACTGCCGAGCGCCGAGGTGCCGGTGTACCGGTCGGCTCCGCCGAACTCGAGGGCGCCGATCTCGGCGACCAGCGGCTCGAGCGCCGCTTGGGCCTACGGGCGGACCGCCTGGCGCGGTGGCCGGCGGTCCGCTTCCCGCACGCGCTGGACGAGACGGAGCTGGCGGCGGCCCGGAGGTGGTGTACATGCACCCACACCATGCACGTCGGGTTCCTCGGCCGCGACGGGCCCGTGATCTACGAAGAGCAGGTCCCCAAGGTCGGGTCCGCCGCAGCAGCGTCTGGAACTCGGCATCGAGCGCGGGCCCGGTGCGGGCGCGCGACGGATCTGCCGGGTCGCGGTGAACGAGGTGCGCGACCAAGGTCCAGCCCGGCTTGCGGGCGAGCGCGTCACCGAACCGCTCGGCGCGGTAATGGCGGTGGGGCGTGACCTCGAAGGTCGGCACCGGCAGCTCGGCGTTCGACAGGACCACGCCGCCGAAGATGTTGCACTTCCAGTAGGCCCTCGAGCCGACCCCGTAGGCAGCGCCGCACTCGAATCCTGGCGGCAACCCAGGACGGCGGACCGAGTACAGTGGTGGTGTGGTCGACCACGTTGACGCTCCGCGGGCCCGGACCGACGAGCGATTCGTCATTCGAGGCAAGCTCGGCGCCGGCGGGATGGGCGAGGTCTACCGCGTGTTCGATCGGGCCCAGCAGCGCGAGGTCGCGCTCAAGACGCTGAAGGCGACCGGCGCCCGCGACCTGTACCGCTTCAAGCGCGAGTTCCGGACGCTCGCCGATCTGGCGCACCCGAGCCTGTGCACGCTGCACGAGCTGCACACCAGCGGCGACGAGTGGTTCTTCACGATGGAGATGGTGCGCGGGGTCAGCCTGATCGACTGGGTGCGCCCGTCGCAGGACAGCGATCGCCCGTTCCTCGACGGTGATGACGACACGGCGCCGCGCCCGCGCGGGCCGCGGTCGCGCTCCGAGATCCTGGCGGCGCCGGTCGACCTCGATCGACTCGAGCGCGCGATCGGTCCGCTGTGCGACGGCGTCTACGCGCTGCACGCGGCCGGCAAGCTGCACCGTGATCTCAAGCCGTCGAACGTGATGGTCGAGCCGACCGGCCGGGTCGTGCTGGTCGACTTCGGCCTCACCGCCGACGTCGATCAGCTGGTGGTCGATCGCACCCACGAGCGCGCGGCGGTCGGCACGCCCGCCTACATGTCGCCCGAGCAGGCGGCCGATCTGCCGCTGACCGCGGCCAGCGACTGGTACGCGGTGGGCGTGATGATCTACGAGGCGCTGACCGGCCGGCGGCCGTTCGAGGGCCGCGCCGACGAGGTCATGCGGCGCAAGCAGAGCGACCACCCGCCGCGCCCGCAGCAGCTCGCGCCCGAGACGCCGGCTTACCTCGACGAGCTGTGCATGGCGCTGCTGTCGGCCGATCCGACCGCTCGGCCCGACGGCCCGGCCGTCCTCGACGCGCTCGGCCGCGAGCCGTCGATGGCGACCGCCACGGTCGAGCGGACCAGCGGCGTGCTGGCCTTCGTCGGCCGCGACGCGCAGCTCGGCGTGCTGCAGCGGGCGCTGCTCGACTCGCGCCGCGCCGGCGTCGCCGTGCTGGTGCGCGGGGCCTCGGGGATGGGCAAGTCCGCGCTGGTGACCCACTTCCTCGCCGGCGTCGGCGATGCGCTGGTCCTGTCGGGCCGCTGCTACGAGCGCGAGAACGTGCCGTACAAGACGCTCGACACGTTGATCGACGCGCTCACCACCGCGCTGCTCGCGCTGTCGCCCGGCGACCTCGCCCCCGTGCTGCCGCGCGAGGTCGGCGCGCTGGCCCGCCTGTTTCCCGTGCTGCGCCGGGTCCCGCAGATCGCCGAGCCGGCGGTGCGCAGCTTCCAGCCCGCCGACCCGCAGGAGCTCCGCGTGCGTGCGTGGAGCGCGCTGCGCGCGATCCTGGCCCGGCTGGCGTCGATGCGTCCGCTGGTGCTGTGCGTCGACGATCTGCAGTGGGGCGATCTCGACAGCGCGACCTTCCTGGGCGACCTGATCGCGCGCCCCGACCGGCCGCCCATGCTGGTGGTGCTGGTCCATCGTAGCGAGGACATCGAGAGTCCGCTGGTGCTCGAGGTGCAGAAGCGCGCGGCCAGCTCGCCGGTGCCGGTCGACGTCCGCACGCTCGACCTGCCGCCGCTCGGGCTCGACGAGGCCCGCGACCTGGTGCGGACGCTGTCGGGGACCGAGGAGGACGACACCGACTGGGCCGGCAGCCTGGTCCGCGACGCCGGCGGCAACACGCTGTTCCTGGCCGAGCTCGCGCGCTCGGCCGGGACCGCCGGCGGCGCGACCACGCTCGACGAGCTGCTGCGAACCCGCATCGCGCGGCTGCCCGACCACGCCCGCGCGCTGCTCGAGGCGTGCGCGGTCGCGGGCCGGCCCATGGCGAACGAGGTCGCGGCGCGCGCCGCCGGGCTGGTCGATCCGAGCGGCGCACTCGCGGTGCTGCGCGCCGAGCGCATGGTCCGCGCCGGCCAGGGCGACAGCGACCGGCTCGAGCCGTTCCACGATCGGGTCCGCGCCGCGGTGGTCGACGAGCTCGACACCGGCGAGCTGGTCGCGGTCCATCGCGGCCTCGCCGACGGCTACCTCGCCGCGGTGCCGGTCGCCCACGAGGCGCTGGTCGATCACCTGCTCGGCGCCGGGGTCGGGACCCGCGCCGCCGAGCACGCGGTGTGGGCGGCGGCGGCCGCCGAGGACGCGCTGGCGTTCCGTCGCGCCGCCGATCTGTACGCGATCGCGCTCGAGTACGGCGATCACGCGGCCGACCGGCGGAGACGGCTGCTGCGCGCCCGCGCGGTCGCGCTGGTCAACGCCGGCCAGCTGCTCGAGGCCGCGACGGTCTACCAGCAGGCCCAGGCCGCCGGCGCGCCGCCCGACGAGCACTTCGAGCTCGAGCGCCTGCGGGTCGAGCAGCTCCTGCGTGCCGGGCAGCTGCGGGTCGGCCTGGCCCACGCCCAGGAGCTGCTGGCCGCGATCGGCTACCGGATGCCGCAGTCGCGACGGGGCCAGCTGATCAAGCTGCTCGGCCAGCGGGCGGCGCTACGGCTGCGCGGCCTCGGCTTCACCGAGCGAGCCGAGGACACGCTGCCGATCGAGGAGGTCCGCACCGTCGACGTCCTGTGGTCGATCGCGAGCGGCCTGTCGTTCGCTGACCCGATCGGCGGCAAGCTCGTGCAGCACTGGCACCTCCGGCGCGCGCTGGCGCTCGGCGAGCCGCGCCGACTGGCGGCGGCGCTGTCGATCGAGATCGGCTACCTGCTGTCGACCGGCAACCAGGCGGCGGCCCGGGCTGCGCGGCTCATGGTCCGCGCCCGCGCGGTCGCCGAGACCCACGGCGATCCGTTCCATCGCGGGCTGGTCGAGGCCTCGTGCGGCTTCGGCCACTTCTTGATCGGCCAGTGGCAGGTCGCGCGCGAGCAGATCGAGGCTGGCCTGCGGCTCATGCGCGATCACGGCGTCAACGCGCGGTGGGAGATCGACATCGTCGAGTGCTTCCACATGGCCTCGCTGGTCATGCTCGGCGAGCTGCGCGAGCTGGCCCAGCAGACACCGCGCCTGCTCAACGAGGCCGAGGATCGGGGCGACGTCTACGCGCAGCACGGGCTGCGTTCATGGCGCAGCAACCTGGCCTGGCTGGTCATGGGCCGCCCCGAGGACGCACGGGCTCACCTGATCGGCGTCGCCAACGAGCGGGGCGATCAGGGCGCCTTCCAGCTCCACGACTACTACCAGCTGGTCAGCAGCGGCAACATCGACCTGTACCTCGGCGACGGCGCGGGCGCGGTGGCCCGCCTCACGTCGGCGTGGCCGCAGCTCGAGGCCTCGATGCTGCTCCGGGTGCAGAGCGTGGCGATCGAGGCCAACTTCCTGCACGCCCGCGCCGCGCTGGCCGCGGCCCACGCGTCGTCGAGCCGCAGCGGCAAGCCGGCCCACCTCGCCACCGCGCGCCAGTGTGCGACGCGGCTCGAGCGCGAGCAGGTGGCGTGGAGCCAGGCGCTCGCCACCTTGGTGCGGGCCGGCATCGCCCACGCCGACGGTGACGTGGTGGCGGCGGTGCCGGGCTACGCCGCGGCCGAGGCTCAGCTCGCCGCGGCCCAGATGGCCCTGCACGAACGCTCGGCCCGGATGGCCCGCGCCGAGCTGATCGGCGGCGGCGAGGGCGCGGCGCTCGCCGCCGCGGTCGCTGCGTGGATGCGCGAGCAGACCGTGGCCGACCCGGCCGCGCTCTCGCGCGTCTTCGCGCCGCGGTGAGCCGGCCCGCAGGCCGAGCCATCGACGCGCCGACCCGCGGCGCGCGCGCCGGTGTCGCCAGACGGTCGCATGACCCGGATCCATCGATTCGCGGGCCTCAGCAGCCCGGGAAGCAGGCGGTGCCCATGCGGGCCGCGGCCTGGGCCCGGGTGGCGCCGGCGAGCTCGATCACGGTGAAGACGGCGGTCCGCGCGGCCAGCTGCAGCGCCGGCGTGGTCGCGTAGCGGGCGAGCAGGCGCTGCCCGAGCAGCTGGTGGGCGCGCTCGTCGGGCTGGATGTACTCGCGGTAGATGCGGACCGTCTCGTCGTCGCCGCGCGCGGCGCAGAACGCCATGAAGTTCTCGTTCACGCCGTAGGCGATCGACTCCAGCGTGAACAGGCCGGCGGCGACCCGCTCCACCGTGGTCGTCAGGCGCTTCAGGTACGCGAACAGCGGGTTCTCGCCGGGCGGCTGGAAGTCGACCAGCTCGAAGCCCAGCGCGGCCAGCCGATCGGCGACCAGCTGGAAGTGTCCGGCCTCGTCGCCGGCCTGGCGGGCGAACGCGAGCTTGACGTCGAGCTCGGGCGTGGTCGGCATCCAGGCCGCGGCCAGCTCGCTCACGCTGATCTCGTTGGCGAGCGCCACCTGCAGCATGCGGGTCGCATCGCCGGGTGAGGCTTCGGTCAGCGAGGTCCGGCCGGCCCCGACGATGGGAGCCAGGCGCTCGGCCTTGGCGGCCTCGAGTTCCTCGACGAACGCGGTGGAGTCCATGCGCGACCATACTCGAGCCGCGGCGACCCTGCGACCCGGCCCGCCGCATCCCGTCGGGCGCGGTAGGCTCCCGGGATGATGTCCGCGAGCGGCAAGTCGACGCAGCACCTCCTCGACGAGGTTCAGGGCCTGGCGCCGCTCGACGGGTTCGCGGTCGACCACTTCCTGGGCCAGCTGGCCGACGAGCTCGCGGCCGACGACGCCGCGACCCTGGCCGGCCTCGAGGCCCGCGACGGTCGCCTGCGCGCGGCGCTCGCCGCGATCGACGCCTTCGCCAGCAAGAGCATGCGCATCCGCCTCGACCACGTGCTCGCGGCCGATACCTCGGTCGCGGGGCGGTTTCGTACCTACCTCGCGACCACCATCATCGATTACGACGGCGACCTCGGGCTGCTACGCCAGCGGGTGGCGGCCGCCGCGGCCCGGGTCGACCCCCGCGGAGCCGCCGACCTCGCCGCGACCGTCGCCGACGCGGCCGGACAGGTGCTCGCGGTCCGCGCCGAGCTGCGCCGTGGCGTCCTGGCCCTGGCCCGTGACCTCGCTGCCGCGAGCGTCGTCGCCGCGCAGCACGCCGCCCGTGACCATGGCCGCGACGATGCCGAGCGGCTGCGCTGGAGCGCGGCGCGCCGCGACCTCGAGCGCGTGGTCGAGCGACCCGAGCACCTCGCCGAGCACGACTGGGCCGCGCGGCTGCGGGCCTTGCCGCGCGTCGACGAGACCCCGGAGGAAGCCCCAGCGCTGACCCGCGGCGAGCTGCTCGAGCTGGACTGAGCGTCACCGCACCCGCCGGCGTTGGCGGGTCGCCAAAACGAGCGCCTGGATTGCCCCTGTCCGCCGCGCCATACTGGTCTCATGGGCGTCGAATACGGACAGAATGGACTCGGTGACGCGACCGAGACGCGGGCGATGGGTGCGCGGGCGCGAACCCGGCAGGAGGCGGTCAGCGGCCGTGCGTTCTTCGTCGCGCTGCTGCTGATCGTCGCGGCGCTGGCCGGGTTCGGGTTGCTGCTGCGGCTCGGCTGACCGCGCGCACGAGCTCGCTTGCGCGTGCGGTGCATCACGGGCCTCGGACCCGTGGCTTGCATCCTCGATGCGCATCATCGGTTCTCCCGATCGCGCGCGGCCTGCGGCTCAGGGCATCAGCTGGAGCGCGGACGCGGCGGGGTCGACGTCGCCGGCGGCGCCGGCGCCGGCGGCGCTGGCGTCGATCACGAGGTCGTCGGTCAGCACGTTGACGCCGTTCTCCCACCGCGCGTTCGCCATCCGCACCGCGTAGTGCTCGTCGAGCTCGGGGACCCGGAGCCGCGGATCGGCGTCGGGCAACCACAGGCCGAGCCGGTGCCGGCCCGGGGTCGTGCTGGCCGGGATGCGCAGCCGGACCGTGATCGTGACCGGGCGGCCGGGCTCCCAGCGCCGCGGGTCGACCGGGGTGGCGACGCTGGCGTCGTCGAGCGTGAGGTAGACCGGTCGCGCGTTGTACATCGCCGCGTAGCCGGTGTTGGTGAGCCGGATCGTCAGGGTGAGGCGCCCACCGGGCGCGACCTTGCTGTCCATCGTCACCGACGTCAGCTCGAGCCGGTAGCCGAGGTCCCGCGCGATCTCGGAGAAGCAGCCGCGGTCGCGCCAGCCGGCGATCACCTCGCGGTGATAGAGCGAGTTGAGGAACGACCAGTGCAGTCGCGCCAGCTCGGCCTTGGCGGTCGGACAGTCGCTGCGGGGCGGGTTGTACTGGCAGGTTTCGCCGCCGATCGGCGTGAACCGACCCTCCTGGGCGACGAAGTCCTTCCAGGTCTCGATGGGATCGGGGTAGGTGCCGAGGTCGTTGTCGCTGGCGAGGAAGCAGCTGTTGTGATGACCGACCCGCGACGCCGGCGCGCCGCTGTGGGCCTGGGCCTCGCCCAGCTGGCCGGTGAACGCGCCCACCTTGTACAGCGGGCTGCGCACGGTGGTGCTGCGGGTCGGCGGCAGCGCCGCGAGGATCGCGGCGATGATGTCGTTGCGAGCCGCGACGTTGTCGAGCCCGTTGGTCGAGCTGTGCCACTCGCCCCAGGCCCCGATGAACCCGGCGTCCATCACCGCGATCACGTCCGCGTTGTCGTGGAGCACCGGCCTCAGCTGGGCCAGATGGGCCAGGATCTGCGCCTTGGGCGCGTCGGCGCCGTCGTACGAGTCGTTGTAGACGAACCGGAGCACCACCTTGATGCCGGCGGCCCGGATCCGGGCGAATCCGGTGGTCAGCGCCTCGAGCAGGACCGGCGACAGCGCGGTCGTGCGGTAGGCGTCGAGCCGCACGCCGGCGTAGCCGAGCGTGTAGCCCTGCGCGCGCACGTAGGCGAAGTCGCGCCCGTTGATCAGGTCGACGTCGACCACGAACCCGCGCTCCGGATTCGTGATCTCCCACGTGCTGCGCGGGAAGTGCACCGTCGTCGTCGCGGAGGTGCCGCATGCCCCGACCAGGACGAGCGCGATCAGCGCGGCGACGCGCAGGTTGGGGACGCCGTGAGAGCCAGGGGAACGCAGCCGACGTGGAGCCTAGCGCATCCCGGCACGGCGTCGACCGTGCGCCAGCGCGCGGTCGGGACCCGCGAGGCTGGTCGGGCGGTGAGCCGGCACGCCCACTAGCGAAACGCGGCCGCGGTCGCGGTCAGGAGGGCGCCGCGGGCGCCGCCGGCCGCGGCTGACCGATAGCCCTGGTTGATGGTCCAGATGATCGCGCCGCCCAGGCCCTCGGCGCGCACGTAGGCGCCCTTGGCCGCGATCGACCGCTCGTCCTCGTACGACAGGAACGTACAGCGGCGCGGGCCGTTGCCGCCGGCCCAGGCCAGGTACGGCGCCTCGGCGGTGGGGTCGTACTGGTAGGCGCTGGGCTGGTGGTACGTATCCATGATCGCGGCGTAGCTCATCTCGTTGTCGCTCGCGACGACGCCGCCGGTCGGCTCCTGCCCGGGCGCGGTCGCGCCGCCGGCCCAGCACGAGCCGTAGTAGCCGATGCCGACGCCGAGCTTTCCAGCGGGCACGCCTGCGCCGCGGTAGGCGTCGATGCTCGACCCGACCGACGAGGGATTGCGCGCGCCGGCGCCGCGCAGCGCCGACGAGTGCCAGGTGACCCAGCCCGGCCACGCGTCGGCCATGCTGTAGGTCATCAGGTTGATCTGGTCGAGTTGCCGGGCGACCTGGGCATAGAACGGGCTGACCGTCTCGCCGCCGCCGACCCAGCCGACCGGGAGGGTGAGAACGATCGACGGCCGCGCCGCGCGCAGGTCGGCGATCAGCTGCCGCAGCGGCGCCTCGTCGGCGGCGGTGATCGGCTCCCAGTCGAGATCGAGCCCGTCGTAGCCGTAGGCGTCCATCGCGGCCAGCAGATTTCCGACGAACGCGGTGCGCCGCGCGGGCGCCGCCGCGCTGACCCAGTTGTCGTGCTCGCCCGCGCCGCCGATCATCAAGATCGACGTGACGCCGGCCGCGCGCGCGCGGGTCGCCAGGTCGCGGGCCATGGCCGGCCCCTGGGTCGCGTCGATGTCGAAGGTCGACGTCAAGCCGCCGTCGGCGCGCGGCGTGATGCGGCCGACGACCAGGTGGGTGAGGCTGGCGTAGTCGACCGCGGCCGGCGGGTACAGGTCGCGCTGGTAGCCGACGTAGTAGCCGGTCACCCAGCGCTCGGACCCGGGGTCGCCCCCGCCATCGCGGCCGGCACCCGCATCGACCTCGCCCGGGACGTCGTCGCCGCCGCCGGTGGCGGACCCGCCGCAGGCCATGGTGGACAGGATCAAGACCGCGGCGAGGACGTGGCGCATGACCCGGACTACAGCACCTCGCGTGCCACCGGTGACCGTGCGAGATCATGGACGTGCTCGGGCCGCCGGTTGTCGCCCGCAGTCCACACCTGCGGCCGGGAGGCGCGGCTGGTGGCCCCCGGCGTCGCGTGCAGCTGCCCCCAGGGCTGGTTCGCATCGGAGGGTCAACCCGCGTCGGACGCTTGCGCGGCGGATCGTGCGGGTGCCCGGCGTCTTCGCGCCTGACGAGGTCGAGGCGATGCGCGCGTCCGTGTGGCAGGTGCTCGCGGCGCATGGCGTCATTCGCGACGACCCGGCGACCTGGTCAGCCGGCGGCGGGCTCCCGCTGGTGGAGCTGGCTGGCGCGCTGCGACCGGGGCCCGTCAGCGAGGCCACCCCGTGGAGCGTCGGTCGGGCCGCCGCGTTCGCGTCGGTGCCCGCTGCGCTCGCCGCGGTGGTGGACGCGGTGCTTGGCGTCGGATGCTGGGCGCCGGTCGCGCACCAGCACGGGGGCCTGGCCGCACCCAACTTACCGATCCGCCACGCCCGCTGGAATGTGCCCGACGTGGCCTGGCACCTCGACGAGCCGACCGCCGCCGGTTCGGCGCGTCGCCTCCGCTGACGCGCCCGCCCGCGAATCGTCAGTCGCCACGCAACCGCGCGGGAGGTCGCTCGATAGGAGCGCGCTGAGAGCCTGGAACCAGCCACGCCGCCGGTCACGCCGGCCGCAGGAGACTCACATGCGCATCGATCGTCGCGGACTCGCTTCGTGCCTCACCGTCACCCTCGCACTGATGACCACGGCCTGTACGGTCAAGCTCAACGGCAAGACCTACGGCTCCGGATCGACCCCGAGCGCCTCGCATGCGGCGCCGGCACCGGGACCCTCGACGTCGGCGCCCGCGGCGCCCGCGACCGCGCGCACCCCCGCCACGTCGAACGCTGGTGACGAGGTCCCGGCCGCGCGCAGCCACACCGACTCACCGCTGCCCGCGCAGGGGACCGGCGCCAACCCGACGCTCGCCAATACCGACAACGACGGCTACGACTACGAGGTCGAGTGCGACGGGTCGCTGGAGCGCGCGAGCATCCCGCCCCGTGAGGTCGGCGTCAGCTTCAGCCAGGGCTGCACGATCCGGATCGTCGGCGTCGAGCAGCGTCTGACGGCCAGCATGACGTGCGAGATCCGGGACGGCGCGCTGACCTGCGAGTGAGCCACGCCACCGCACCGCCCCGGCGCGGGCTCACCGGCGCAGCTTCGACAGCGCCGCGTCCCGGATCTCTCGTCGCGCGTGCTGGCTCGCGCGCTCGAGCGCGGCCCGCGAGGCCTCGGGTTGCGTCGAGGCGAGCCAGTCGATCCGATCGATGACCGCGGCGACCACCTTGGTCGAGCGGTCGTCGACGGCGGCTTCCAGCGGGGCCAGCGCGGCCAGATCGTGCACCGCGATCGCGAACAGCGCGTCCGCGCGGGCCAGGCGCGCGCGTTCGTCGCGACCCGGCTTGCGGTCGAGCGCCGCGATCAGGTCGGCGGCCGGCACGGCCAGGGAGGCGAGCGCGCCGACGGCGTGGCCGACCAGCTCCGGATCCGAAGCCAGCGACCACAGCGCGGCCCGACGCGCTTCGATCGGCCCGTCCAGCGCCGCGATCGCGGTGACCACGTGCCACGTGACCGCCCGGTCACCGGCCAGGGCGAGCAGCACCGGCAGGACGCGGTCGGCGGCGCCACGGACATTTCCGACCGCGACGATGAGGGCGGACCTGGGCACGGTCGCCAGGGTTCGGGCGAGCGCGGCCTGCAGCGCTGGCAGGATCTCGGCGGGCAGCGGGTCGCGCTCGGCCAGCGCGGACGCGGCGTGCTCGGCGAGCGTCGGGTCCTCGAGCCAGCCCGCGAGCTCGACCACGGAGCCCGCGTGTCGCAGGAGCTTGATGCCCACCCGGCGCCGGGCGGGATCGCGCAGGGCTCGCCGTCCGAGCTCGGCCAGCGCCGCCTGATCGGGGTCGACCTTACCGAGCGCGTCGGCGGCAAAGCCGGCGATACGACGATCCAGATCGTCGAGTGTCGCGCGCAGCGCCGGAATGAGCTGGCGGGCGCCTGGGCCTGCCTTGGCCATCGCGTCGATCGCGTGCATCCGGCCGCTCGGGCTGCGGTCGTCAAGCGCCGTCTCGAGCGCGGCGACCATCCCGGGGGCCAGGGCCTGCCCGTCCAGGCGCTCTGCCGCTTGCGCCTCGGCAAACAGCTGGCGCAGGGGCCCGCGAAACACGGTCCGGGCCCGGGCGTAGGTCGGGAAGGGGGGGCACCAGAACGCGACCCGCCAGGTGCCGATGCGCTCCTCACGCCACACGCCCGGGAGGGCCACATCGACCTTCGCGAGGGTCGCCGCGAACACCCGGCCCGCGGCGTCGGCGTCGTGGATGGCGGGGAGGATCCGCGTGCTCATCGCGACGAGTAGCGCACACCGGCGGTCGCTCCGCAGCCGCCAGCGCCTGCACCCATCGGCACCGATCGGCACGGTGGCGCCGCGCCGCCGGGCCGTCGTCGCTGGCGGGGCGCGCGCCAATCGCGGGGACCCCTGGCGGCGTCTATAGTCCCGCCGCCGCGCCGCTCGTCGCGCGCAAGCCCGGAGTTGCCATGCATCACTACTACCGACTTCACTTCGTGTGTCAGCCAGGTGGGTCGCGCAAGACCGAGTACCACGTGCTCGGCACCTTCGAGGAGGTGAAGGCCGCGGCCCTCGCCGACCTCGACAGCCCCGACGGCGCGTACCACGCGATCTGTTATGGCGAAGCCATCCTCGTCCAGTGCTGGCAGGACGGGCGCAAGATCGCCACGATCGATCTGCACCCGTACCTCACCTACCGGCTGTCCGACCGCGACGAAACCCTGCGGTTCGCCGGCGAGGGCGACCTGCCGGCCGAGGGCTTCGGCCTCGATGGCGCGGACGAGGCCGAGGCGCCGGTCTACGAAGCGGTGCTGGAGGGTGAGGTGACCGCGAAGGCGACGATCGACTGGAGCGCGGTCCCGCTGCCGGCGCTCGCGGGCACCGCGCTGCCGGTGGGCACGGTCGCCGTCTTCGAGGATGGCGTGGAATGGCACTACGGCCTCCATGACGAGTGGGACACCTACCTCGACGACGTCGTCGCGCGCGAGGCCTGACCCGCGGCGCGGCCGGTCACCGCTCCACGCGGAGCAGGAGCCCGAAGATCTGCGCGCGCCCGACCCAGCCGTTGATGCCGCCGCGGTTGTTCCCGACCTGGTAGCGGTCGGCGCGCCGCGCCTTCACCACGGACCGAGGCCGCCGATTCGTCTCACTTCTTGCCGCTGCCCTTGTCACCCTTGTCGGGCGCAGGGTCAGCGCTCGGTGCCGGCGTGGCGGCCGGCGGCGACGCACCTGGCGCGGCCGGCGCTCCCGGTCCCCTGGTCCGGTAGATCGTCGCGGGTCGGTCTCGGTCGAGGTAGCTGAGCACAGCCATCACGGCGCCGAAGAACCCGAACACCAGCGACACGACGATGCCGATCATCCACCGCCGATTTGCGGTCCGGTCGCGCTCGGGAGGCGAGCGATCGTCGTCCTTGCTGATCATCGAGTACATGAGATAGCACGGCGGCCGGTGCGAACCCCGCGAGGTCGGTCGCCCGGGACGGCCGCGCCCACGACGAAGCCGAACGGGTCGTCGGGCTGGAGCAACCCACGCCGAGGTGATGGCGCCGTCGTCGGCGCGCCCGGACGCCGCCGACCCGGCGGCGGGTTCGGCTCGGCGCTGCTACCGCGGGGGAACGTAGGTGGCGGGAGCCGTGCAGACCTGCATCAGCGTGGCGGTGGTGCTGGGCGGGAAGAACCACGTCGTCACCGAAGCCTCGCCACCCGCGATGCGACAACCGCCGACCGTGCCAGCGGTGTCACAGGCCGCGTTCGACCAGATGCCCATGCCCTCTGACTCGCACGCGTCTCGATACATCGTCGGATCCTGCGCCGGGTGGTGGAACTCGGCGCACGTGGTGGTGGAACCGTCGAACATCAGGCACGACCCGGCCAGGCCGGAGCCCAGCGAGCCGCCATCAGCGAACGAGGGGTCGTCGGCTCCGCAGGCGGCCTGAGCGAGCACGAGCACGAGCGGGGGAGTGGACAGGCACGAAAGGCGCATGGGACCTCGGAGGGGTTGGTCCCACTCGAGGCGCCTCGCCGCCGCGGTCGCACGACAATCGTCAGGCCGCGGCGCGAGCGAGCGCGCGGCGATGGCGCGCCCGATCAGCTCGTCGGCGTCGATCGTCGCGTCCGAGCTCAGGTCGTAGGGCTCGCCCCTGGCCGGCGGCCGGTGGGGAACCCGTGACCGAGGTGGCCGTCGCAGCGCTGGGCGCGGATCTCGGTGCGCCGCATGTCGTCGGACGGCGGCATTCAAGATCCTCCTGGGTCTCGCGCGTCCGCCAGCACGCGTTCGATCGACACCTCGACCCGGCTCTGCACCATCCGCACGATCGACGCGACCTCGTCGCTGTCGATCGCCAATCGTTCGGCCAGGTGCGCGCGGATCAGCTCGCCGAGCCGGTCGCGGGCGGCGCCGAGCCACCGGGCCGCGGTCGCGCGGTGCACGCCGTAGAGCGCGCCGATGCGGTCGATGCTCCAGCCCTCGACCAGGCTGTAGCGCAAGAGCGCGCGCGGCTGCTCGTCGAGGCCATCGAGCGCGGCGCGCAGCGCGGCGCTGACCTCGCCGTGGTAGCGATCGCGCAGGTAGGCGAGCTGCGGATCGGTGTGGGCCGCGAGGGCGTCGAGCACGCCGTCCTCGAGCGCGATCTCGCGCCGGCCGCGCTTGACCACGCGGATCAGCTCGCGGGTCGCGATGACGCGGACGTAGCCACGCAGATCGCCGCGCCCGGTGAACTCGGCGGTCGCGGCCGGCCGGCCCGGCTCGTGGACGAACAGGATCCGGCGCAGGTGCGCGCGCACGTCGCCGGCCTGGGCGTCGCTGGCGCCGGTCCGCCGCGCCGCGACGTCGAGCTCGACGAAGCACGCCTGCTCGAGCGCCGCGATCGCCGCGGCGTCGCCGCGCGCGCACGCGATCGCCAGGTAGAGATCAGGAGCACACAGCCGGGTCAGCAGGTCGGGGTCGGGCTCGCCCAGCCGGCGGCCGGCCTCGGTGGCCAGCTCGGTCGCGCCGACCTCGACGCCCGGCCACGCAGCCCGGCCGGTCGCGTGCATCGCCGCCAGGATCGCCTCGAGCGCGGCGCGATCGGCCGCGCCGGCGCGGACCGACTCGGGCAGGCCCGCGACGAACGCTTCGGCGAGGACAGCGACCACGGCCGGACGATAGCACCGCGTCCGCGTGCGACCCCGACCGGCTGGCGCCTCCTGGGGGTAACCTCATGCGCGTGACCTGCCCCGATGACGACGTGCTGGGCCAGCTGGCGTCCGGCACGCTCGAGCCGGCCCGCCGGGCCGAGGTGGCCAACCATGCCGCCGGTTGCCGGAGCTGCCGGTCGCTGGTCGACGCGCTGGTCGGCACCGCCGCCGACACGTCGGGGCCGCTCGCGATCACCGGGGGGGCCGCGGTCCCGGCCGGCGGCGGGATGGCTCCGCTGATCGTCGAGGTCGATCCCGACGAGCCACGCCAGCTCGGCCGCTACCTGCTCGAGCGCCGGATCGGCGCCGGCGGCATGGGCGTGGTCTGGGCCGCTCGCGATCCCGAGCTGGGCCGGCGAGTCGCGGTCAAGCTGCTGCGCCGCGGGTTCGGCGCCGAGCGCCTGCGCCGCGAGGCGATGGCGCTGGCCCGGCTGTCGCATCCCAACGTCGTGTCGGTCTACGACGTCGGCACCCACGACGGCAGGAGCTACGTCGCGATGGCGCTGGTCGACGGCGACAACCTGCGCCAGTGGCTGCGCACGCCGCGCCCGCAGGCCGCGATCGTCGACGCGCTGGTGGAGGCCGGCCGCGGCGTGATCGCGGCCCACGACGCCGGCCTGATCCACCGCGACCTCAAGCCCGACAACATCTTCGTCGGCCCGCGCGGCGAGGTGCTGGTCGGCGACTTCGGCCTGGCCCGCGAGCACACCAGCGGCGAGGACGGCGGCGGCGGCCGCGAGCTTTCGGCGGCCGACACCGGGCTGACCATGGCCGGCGCGGTGGTCGGCACCCCGGCCTACATGGCGCCCGAGCAGGCCGACGGCGAGGCCATCCCGGCCTCGGATCAGTTCAGCTTCTGCGTGACCGCGTGGGAGGCGCTGTACGGCGCTCGCCCGTTCCAGGGCGCGACCAGCGCGGCGCTGCGCGACGCGATCGCGCGCGGCGTGATCGACGATCCGCCGGCCGAGCGCAAGGTGCCGGCCCGGATCGAGCGCGCGCTGCGGCGCGGCCTGGCCGCCGATCCCGCGGCCCGGTTCCCATCGATGCGCGGGCTGCTGCTCGCGCTGCCGCGGCCGCGTCGGCGCTGGCCGAGCGCGCTGGCGACGGTCGCGCTGGCCGGCACGCTGATCGCGACGGTGGTGGTGACCCGCCGACCGCTCGCGCCGGTGAGCACACCGTGCCAGGGCACCGCGCAGCTGCTGGCCGCGACCTGGTCGCCGGTGCACCGCGCCGCGCTGGACAAGGCGCTCGGCGGCGCCGGTGCGCCGGCCTCGCTGGTGACGGCCACCCTGGCCACGGTCGACCGCTACGCCGGCGCCTGGATCGATCTGCGCCACGACGCCTGCCTGGCCACCCACGTGCGCCGCGAGCGACGCCCCGAGAGCCTCGAGCGGGTCGCGCGGTGCCTCGACCGCCAGGCCGCGACCCTGGGCTCGGCGCTCGCCACCATCGGCCGCGGCGGCCTCGAGCCGGTCACGGCGTCGGCGATGCTCGGCGAGCTCGATCCGGTCGAGCGCTGCCGCGAGCCCGACGGCGCAGCCCAGGGCGCGGCGCCGTCGGACGACGCCGAGGCGCTGCGCCGCGAGCTCGCCGTGCTCGAGCTCAACAGCCGCACGATCGATCTCGGCCTCGATGGGGTCGACCTACCGGCGCTGACCGCGCGCGCGATCGCGCTCGGTGATCCGATCGCGGCCACCGCCGCGTTCACCCTCGAGGGTCGGGTCGGGATGCTGCGGGGCCAGCACGTCGCCGCCGAGGCTGCGCTGCGCCGCGCGATCGCGCAGGCCGATACCGCCGGCGACGATGTCGGTCGGGCCCGCGCCGCGGCGCTGCTGGTCGAGGAGCTGGTCCAGACCAACCGGCTCGACGAGGCCCGGGCCCAGCTCGACGCGGCCCAGGCCGCGCTGGTGCGGGCCGGCGGCGATCTGCTGGTGGCGGTCGACGTCGACGAGGCGCGCGCGCGCCTGACCGCCGCACGCGGCGATCACGCCGGTGCGGTCGCGGCCCGGCAGGCTGCGCTCGATCACCTGCGCGCGGTCCGCGGCGACGACAGCGCGACGGTGGCGATCGCGTACTACGCGCTCGGCATCGCCCACGTCGGCGCCGGCGCGCCGGCCGCGGCCCGGACCGCGGTCGAGGCCGCCACCGCGATCGAGGCGCGACTGCACCGCGTGGTCGACGGCCCGAAGGCGGTCGAGGCCGCGATCGCACGGGCCCACCGCGCGCTGTTCGCCGGCGAGCTGGCCCAGGCCGTCGCCGAGACCGAGCGCGCGGTCGCGCTCGCGCACCTGTACGGCCCTGGCACGGCGACCGAGGCGATGACGATGGCCCAGCTGGCCGGGGCCCAGGAGATCGCCGGCGATCAGCCCGCCGCCGCGCGCAGCTACGCCGGGGCGATCGCGGTCGCCGACGCGATCCGGTCCGGATTTCCCGATCGGCTGGTCGTCCTCGGCTGGATGATCAACGCGGGCGTCTGTCACCACGGCGCGGGCCAGCCAGCCGAGGCGCGGGCGTGGGCCCAGCGGGCGATCGCGCGCGCTGACGAGATCGGCACCGGCGCCGGGCCGCACCGCAAGGCCGCGCGGGCCGGGCTCGGGCGCGCGCTGGTCAGTCTCGGCCGCCACGAGGAGGCGCTACCGCTGCTGCGCCAGGCGCTCGACGACACCGCGGGCGAGGCGTCGCCGCGCCCGTTCACGCAGGGCTGGGTCGCGTTCGCGCTGGCCCGCGCGCTGTGGGAGACCGGCGGCGACCGCGATCGCGACCGCGCGCGCGCGCTGGCCCGCGACGCCGAGCAGAAGCTGGACGCAGCGCTGGCCGAGGCCAGGGGCTCGCCGGTCTACGCCGGCCTGGCCCTGCGCATCGGGGCCGAGCGGGCCGCGGTGGTCGCCTGGCGCCACGCGCACCCGTAGCGCACCGGTCACGCGCGCACGGCAACCATGGTTGCCCCTGCGATCACGGCGCGCCGGCGCCCCACTGGGCGAGGACCGACCTGGCCAGCTCGGCGCCCTGCGCCCTGAGGTCCGGATCGGCCTCGCCTGCCGCCTGGTACATGAGCAGGAGCGCGGACGTGAGCAGGCACGACTCGTACATCGCCTGCCGGTCCTTGGCGTCGAGCTTCCTCCAGGCCGGCGCCGCGACCAGGAGATCGTTGATGCCGAGCGCCAGCTCCTCGGAAGTGGCTTCGTCGAACTCGCCGTCGCGCGCCAGCCGCAGCGACATGCCGATCATGAGGGCGAACGCGTAGGCGACATTGTTCTTGCGCGCCTCCTTCTCGAACGTGGACACCGTGAGGTCGACGATCTGACTCAGCTGCGCGCGCTGCGCGTCGGTGCCGTTCATCGTCGCGAGGTAGGCGGCGATGGTCGGGCGCTTGCCGCTCGGCTTGAAGTCGCTGCGCGAGATCGGCTGGTGCTTGTCCTTGGCCATCGGCGCCCTGCCGGCGGCGGCCTGGCCATGCGCCCGGTCGACCACCTGCTTGAAGATCATCCGCTTGATGTGGATGTCGACCCACACGTCGGCGGGGTTCTTGTACTGCGCCGCGGCCGGGCGGGGCAGGGCGAGGCCGAACGCGAGCGTGAGCGCGACCAGGACGGGCTTCAGCACGCCGGACGCCTGCGGGCCCAGCACATCTTGGTCGGAGCGGGTCGTGAGCATGACCGCTGGAGGAGCCACGCGGCCCAGGTCGCATCGAATTCGGACCGGTCGGCGCGGGACAAACTCGCCGCCGACCCGCGCCGCGGGGATCCACGCGGTGATGTCGGTCCTGGTGAATGATGTCCAGGCTTGCGCCAGGAGCGGCGCAGGTTCGACCGGGATCGGGTGGCCCGCGAGCTGGCACGGCTGCGCGCCGCCGACTGGCCCGGGATTGTCAGTGGTCGCGGCTAGGGTGCCCGGCGCGATGCGAATCGACGAGCGCAGCAGGCGGCGAAGCGATGGCCTGAGTTCGCGTGCGGCGCACGCGTTCTCGGCGGGGACCCTCTCCCGTGCGCAGAGGTACGCTCGGCGGGTCCGGCTCGTGGACATCGCGGCGCGGACCGTGACGGCGACCGTGCGTGGGTCGAGGCCAGCGCCGTACGAGGTCGCGGTGGCGGCGCCGGTGCACCTGCGTGGCGTCCTGCGGTGCCGCTGCTCGTGCCCGATGGGCACGCAGGGCGCCGCCTGCAAGCACATGCTCGCGACCCTGCTCGCGCTCGATCAGTACGGGCTCGATCTCGGGGCGGAGGGGGCCGCCCTGGAGGTGAGGATCGAGGAACCTGCCGGGCTCGCCGACGCGCCGCATGAGGACGATGACGATGCCCGCGGCCAGATCGCCTGCGCTGCCGCGTCGCGCCGGGCGCCCCCGGCCTCCCGCGTGTCGGTCACGCGGGCTCCCCGGACCGCACGGGCGCCCGGCTGGGTCGAGCGGCTGGCATGGCTCGAGGCCGACGACCAGGGCGCACCGCCAGCGGGTGCGCCCGCGTTCGTCGAGTACCACCTGATCACCCCGCGGCTGGCCGGTGGCGACGGCTTGCCACCCAGGCTGCCCGAAGAGATCGAGGTGCGCACCTTCCGGCGGCGGCTCAGGCAGGACGGCACCCCGGGTGCCCAGCGCGAGCCGCTGCGCCGTGTCGGGTCGCGGCCGGACACCTTCGCGCCGCTCGACGCCGCGGCGCTGCAAGCGCTGGCAGCCGCGGTGCCGATCGAGGTCGCCACCGGGGTGTCGAGCTGGGGCAGCGGGTGGGAACGAGATCGCGCGTGGGAGGGCGCGCGGGTCCACGCGGCGATCGTCGATCGCGTGCTGCCGGCGGTGTGCGCCACGGGCCGCGCCGGCTGGCTGCGGGTCGATCGCGACGGGCCGGGTGCCCCACGCGAGGAGTTCCAGCCGGTGCGCTGGGACGGCGACGTGCCGTTCCAGCTGGTGGCCGAGGTGCGCGCGGTCGGCGATGCGGCCGAGCTCGACGTCGGCCTCACGCGCGGGGACGAGCGGCTGCCGCTGTCGGCGCTGACCGCGGTCCTGGGGGCGGGCGCGGCCGCGGTGGGGGATCGGCTGGTGCGCGTCGACGGCGGCGTGGATCTCGCCCGCTGGCGGGCGGTGGTGCAGGCCGGGCCGGTGCGAGTCGCGCGCCGCCAGGTCGGGACGTTCGTCACGCGGCTCGCCGACGCGCTCTCGACGGGAAGCCTCACGATCGATCACGCGACCGGCTGGCGCGTCGCCGACGTGGAGCCGGTGCCTCACCTCGAGCTCGAGCAGGCAGGCGGATGGTTCGTCGGTCGTATCGCGTTCGCATATGGCGGGGTGCGTCGACCGCGCCGGTCGACCCGGACCTACGCGGTCGACACCGTGCAGCAGGTGCTCTTCCGGGCGGCCCCGGTGCGCGAGGCGGCGCTGATCGCCGGCCTGCATGCCCGCGGCGGCGAGCGGCGGCGCCACACCGACGTGACCGCCGAGCTCGAGCTCGAGGCGGCCGCGCTGTTCGCGCTGCTGCCGGCGCTCGAGGCCGACGGCTGGCAGGTCTGGCTGCGCAAGACGCGCGTGCGCAGCGGGGCGCGGATCACGGGGCGGGTGTCGAGCGGCATCGACTGGCTCGATCTCCAGCTCGACGCGAGCTTCGACGGCGAGGCGGCCGACCCGGCGGCGCTGGTCGAGGCGCTGCGCGACGGCCAGCAGCTGGTGCGGCTGCGCGACGGCAGCCATGGGGTGATGCCGGCCGAGTGGCTCGAGCGACATCGCGCGCTGGCGCGCGTCGGCGAGCTCGAGGACGGCGTCCTGCGGGTGCCGCGCACGCGGGCGATGCTGCTCGACGTGCTCCTGGCCGACCTGCCCGAGGTGACCGCCGACGCGCGGTTTCGCAAGCTGCGGGGTCGGCTGACCGGCTTCGCCGGCATCGCGCCGGGCGCCGAGCCGAAGCGCTTCGCGGGAACGCTGCGGCCGTACCAGCGCGAGGGGCTCGGGTGGCTCGGCTTCCTGCGCGAGATCGGGTTCGGCGGCTGCCTGGCCGACGACATGGGTCTGGGCAAGACGGTGCAAGTGCTGGCCGCGCTGGCCGAGCACCGGCGCGGTCGCCGGAGCGGCCGGCCGTGGCTGGTGGTGGCGCCCAAGAGCGTGGTGTGGAACTGGATGGACGAGGCGCGCCGCTTCGTGCCAGGCATCCGCGCGGTCGAGTACACCGGCCGCGAGCGCACCGCCCGGCGCGCCGAGCTGGCGAGGGCCGAGCTGGTGGTGACGACCTACGCCACCATGCGCCTCGACGCCGAGCTGCTCAGCGGCATCGAGTTCGACACCGTCGTCCTCGACGAGGCGCAGACGATCAAGAACCCCGACGCCCAGGTCACCAAGGCGGCGCGGCTCCTGCGCGCCGAGCACCGCCTCGCCCTGTCCGGAACGCCGGTCGAGAACCACCTGGGCGACCTGGGCTCGATCTTCGAGTTCCTGAACCCGGGCATGCTCGGCGACGTGGGGACGTTGCGCGCGCTGACCGCGGCGCGCACCGAGCCGCCGGGGGAGCTCGCGCCGCTGGCGCGGGCGCTGCGACCGTTCCTGCTGCGTCGCACCAAGGCTCAGGTGCTGCCCGACCTGCCGGCGCGCACCGAGCAGGTCCTGCATTGCAAGCTCGAGGGCGCCCAGCGGCGCTTCTACGACCAGCTTCGCGACGGGTACCGGGCGTCGCTGCTGGCGCGGGTCGCGCGCGACGGCATGGCCCGCTCCACGATGCACGTGCTCGAGGCGCTCCTGCGGCTGCGCCAGGCTGCCTGCTTTCCCGGCCTGGTCACGCCCGCGCGCGCCGCCGATGGCAGCGCCAAGCTCGATCTTCTGATCGAACGCCTGGTCGAGGTGCGCGCGAGCGGGCAGAAGGCGCTGGTGTTCTCCCAGTTCACCAAGCTGCTTGCCGAGGTCCGGACCCGGCTCGAGGCCGCCGGGATCGAGCACGAGTACCTCGACGGTAAGACCCGTGATCGCGCCGAGCGGTGCGCGCGGTTCCAGTCCGACGCCGGCTGCGGGGTGTTCCTGATCAGCCTCAAGGCGGGTGGCACCGGTCTCAACCTCACGGCGGCAAGCTACGTCTTCCTGCTCGACCCGTGGTGGAACCCGGCGGTCGAGGCGCAGGCCATCGATCGGTCGCACCGCCTCGGTCAGACCCAGCCGGTGTTCGCCTACCGGCTCATCGCCGAGGGTACCGTCGAGGACAAGATCCTCGAGCTGCAGCGCAGCAAGCGCGAGCTGCTCGAGGGGCTGTTCGCCGAGAACACCGGCCAGCTCGCCTCGCTCAGCGCCGACGATCTCGCGGTGCTGCTCGCCGGCTGACCCGTGGGCGCTGCCGGACGCCACCTGCGAGCTGCTCGTGGCGAAGCGCCGCCCCGGGCCGTCGAGCCGGTGACCCGCAACCGGCGGGACGAGCGCGGGCTCGCCGACGATCGCGACCGCGGTATAAGGCACCATGATGTCGTCGCATCGGACTCGGCTGGCATGGGCGCTCGCGCTGTTCTCGTGGCTCCTCGCGTGTGACCGCGGCCGCCCCGACGGTACGCCCGCAGCCGGCCGCGGCACCGTCGCGCCGGCCCCGACCGTGGCGCCCACCCCGACTGCACCCGGCGCGGCCGCACCCCACGGCCAGGTCGATCCGTCCCACGGCCAGGTGGCGATGCCCCACGGCCAGGTCGCGGCGCAGCCGCCGGCCGGCGACCGCGTGACCGGCAAGATCCTCGAGACCATGGATTCGGGCGGCTACACCTACGTCCACCTCGACACCGCGACCGGCGCGCAATGGGCCGCGGTCCCGCAGACCAAGCTCGCGGTCGGCGCCACCATCAACATCGCGAACCCGATGGTGATGACTCAGTTCGCGAGCAAGACCCTGAACCGCACCTTCGACACGATCGTCTTCGGCTCGCTGGCCAGTGATGGCGTCGGGGCCGGCGCCGCGCCCCCGGCGGGCGCACCCACGCCGACCGGCGCGCCCGGCAACGGCCCCGTCGCGATCGCCGGGCCGATCGCGCGCGCGGCCGGCTCCGACGGCCGCACCGTCGCCGAGCTCCACGCCCAGAAGGCGACGCTCGTGAACAAGCCGGTCGCCATCCGCGGCAAGGTCACCAAGTTCAACGGCGGCATCATGGGCAAGAACTGGCTCCATCTCCAGGACGGCAGCGGGGCCATGGCGACCGGCAACTTCGACCTGACCGTGACGACCGACGCCCAGGCCGCGGTCGGCGACGTGGTCACCGTGCGTGGCACCGTCCGCACCAACAAGGACTTCGGCGCCGGCTACGTCTTCGCCCTCATCATGGAAGACGCCACCGTCCAGAAGTAGCGGGCAGCGCTCTCGACGCGGTCGCGATGCCACGCGCGCGGCAGGACCCGTACGCATTCACACGCGGTGGGCTCAGGACTCGCGCCGTAGGGGGCATCCGAGGGTGCGCGCACGTATCATGCGCACGCAATGTGGGAACTACGGATGGGGTACCGCCGGGGTTGCCGCGCCCCGAACGTGCGCTGGCCCGCATCCGATGGGCGGGGGCCATGGCACGTACAAAGGATGCGTTCGAGGATCGTGGGTGTCTTCGTGCTCGCAGGTGTGGTCGCGTGTGGGGGCGACGACGGCGGCCCGGTCGCGCCGGATGCCGGAGGCGGCAACGCCGGGCCGGTCGCCGGGTTCGCGCCGGCGGTGGGCGAGGGCGCCCCGTGGGGATCGCTTCCCTATCCGTCCGACCTGTACCTCGACAGCGCCGGCCGGATCGCGCTCACCGCACTGCCGACCAGGCCGGGCGCCGTTGGCGGTCGCGAGCGCGACCGGTTCAGATCATCCGGTTGCGACCTGGCTCGGTCGCGGCCAGCCAGCGCGCGATGATCTCGAGCTCCGCGGCGGTGCGGGCGCGGTTGTAAAGACCGCGGGCCTGCACCACGCGGCGCGGCGCCGGCTCGAGCTCGACCGTCACCCGGCGCACGTCCTCGAAGCACAGCGAGAAGACGGCGGACAGGCCCCGCACACAGGGGTAGTCGTAGCCGTGGACACAGTGGTTCATCGCGCCGGATTCCGCGATCGGCTGCTCGCTGGAGATCAGCTCGCGCGCGGTCCACGTACCGCGCTCGGTCGGCGCGCTCCAGTCCCATCCCCGGGATGGCCAGCGGACCTGCGGGCGACCCCCACCTGCTGGCGTTTTGCGCGAGGGCGTTGTCGTGCTCGCGCGCGGCGGTGAGCGTGGCGGCGACGGTTCGTCCTCTCCACGAGAAGCGCGCGGCGGCCGGCACCCGGCGCGCCAGGTCCTCGGTATGGCGATGCATCGCCCAGCCGAGCACGGCGAACGCGTCGTCGTCGGAGAGCTGGTCGCGATGACGGATCAACCAGGTCACGCTCGGCTGCCAGAACCGGACCTGCTCGCCGTCCTCCACCGTCTCGGGCGGATCGTCGGGCAGGGGCGGGCCGGCGGTGGGATCGAGCGCGTAGCCGCGGTGCCTGACCACGCGCTGGAAGTCGGTGTCGTTGCCGCCGAGGCGTCGGATCTCCGCCCACACCGACCGCGTCGGGCACGCGCAACGTCGGCGGCGCCTGGCTGAGGTGATGGAGCAAGGCGCTGGCGATGTCCCACCCGAAGCGGGCGGCCGCGCGCCGCAGGCTGGCGCCCTGTCCGACCACGACCAGCCAGAGCACCCACTTGAGCGTCGGCCAGACCGTGGCGCGCCACGGCTGGAACAGGACCTCGGGGACCGGGTAGCGCACGAGCAGGTGCTCGACCACGCTCCGGCCGATCGCGTCGAGATCGTCGGTGATCGGCGCGACCCAGTCGCGCAACCGCCGGATCCAGAACGGGGCCAGCAAGATCGTCACGAACGCAGGTCCCGGCCGCTCGGCAAACCATCGCGCCAGGGCGGGCTGCGACTGCTGCGCGTGCGCGAGCTCGGCCAGCGCGGTGCGTCCGGTGGTGCTCTTGACGTAGTCGGTCAACGCCTCCGGCGACACGAAGCGCTGGACATGCTCGTGCAAGGCCTCGGGCAGCGCGTCGGAGCCGAACCCGACGTCCTCGGCGCCCTCCTGGGGCGGTTACCCGTCGCCCTCGCGCCCCGCGTGCGGCCGCAGCTCGAGCGACCACTGGACCTCCGTGGACAGCCGGTGCAAGAGGAAGTCGGCGGCCGACGCGCTTGCGCCGGCCTGCCAGTAGTTGTCGTAGACGTAGTGGTCCACGTCGTCCCCGGGGTCGTACGTGTCGAGCGGATCCAGATCGTCGGGGTCTGCGCGCTCGTTGCGCCGCAGGTAGCGCCGCGGGAGCTCGCCCGCGACGAGGCCCCGGCGGCGGTTGATCGGGTCCTGCGCCATCGTGCGAGCATAGGCGACGACCCGGCCGCGGTGCCGACGGCAGGATGCTCGGGCCCCCGCCATGATGCCCCCGTGGCACCCGCGACGCGCCGCCGGTCGACGTTCCGGAGACGTGCCAACGGCGTTGGCGTTCGCCAACGGCGCAACGAGCGTCGCGCGCGCAAGTGTCCGCACGCGCTGGCGCTTGGCTCGGCCCACGGCTTGCTTTCGGTCACGTCGTGCTCGCCACGCTGCTCGTACTGTTCGCCCTCGCGTCCGACGCCGACGGTGCCCGCATCCATGACCACCTGCTCGGCGCCGAGACCGAGCTGCGCGCCGCCGACGTGTCGGCGCTGGCGCCGGCGCAGCGCGCCCGGCGCGCGGCGCTGGTCGCCGAGCTCGCGCGCTATCGCCAGACCGGCCGGTTCCCGCGCAACCTCGACTTCGCCGAGCGCACGCCGTACTTCGTCGACGACCGCGGCGTGCGGTGCGCGATGGCGCACCTGATCGAGGTCACCGGCGGCGGCGCGCTGGTCGCGCGGGTCGCGGCGACCGCCAACAACGCATACATCGCAGAGCTGGCCGGCGATCCCGACCTGATCGCGTGGCTCGCACGGCACGGGCTGTCGGCCGCCGAGGCCGCCCGGATCCAGCCGACCTACGAGCAGCCCGTTGGCTGGGTCTGCGGCGGCAACTACGGCTGCGAGTCTGGCCGCTGCGAGCCGGCGCCCGACCGGCCCGACGACATGCGCTACTGCACGACGGCGTGCGACCCCGCCAGCGCCACCGCGTGTCCGATCGGCATGCAGGATCGGGCGATGACCTGCCAGCCTGCCGGCAACGAATACCTGTGCCGGTACGCGGGCCAGACCCCGGGCACGCCGGGGTGGCCCTGTCAGGCCGACGGCCTCGGAAACCAGTGCGTCGGCGTGTGCGGCACCGACGCCGGCTACGAGTACCTGTGCGGCGGCGTGTGCGTCACCGACCCCGGCGCGCGCGACGGGGTCTGCGCCGAGACCTGCGTGACCAGCGAGACCTGCGACCTCGGGCTCGAGTGCCGCGCGGCGCCCAACGCGCCCACCGCGTGCGTGCCGCCGGTCGCCGATACCGGCTGCTCGACCAGCGGCGGCGGAACCGCGGCATCGCTCCTGCTCGTCGTTGCCGGCCTCCTGATCGCGCGCCGCCGCCGTCGAGCGATCAGGCACTGAGCCCAGGGGCTCCGCCGCCGCCGCTCCTGATTGCGGTGGTCGCGCTCGATGGCTATCGGCAGCTTCGGCAACCGTCGACGCCGACATTCCTATCTCGGCTACTTGACGCCGAGCGAGTACGAGCAGAGATACGAAGAGCAGCCGGCGCCGGCAGCGTGCTCAGCCTGTCCACCGGAGCGGGACAATTCCGAGACCTCCTCATGCTGTCGCTCCGGAGCACGGCCGGCGTCAACTACTCACCATTAGTCGACGCATCCACCACTCGGAACGACTGCCTTCCAGCGGTGATCCAGCACGATCAAGACGATGCGGACTGACGCACGGTTGGCACGTCATAGGCACGTCGGGGCAAAGGCGGGAGCAGGGCCAACCATGCGCGGTTGATCGGGTGACTCCCGCATTCGCGGTCTCTAACACGTCACAGGAGGGGGAGAGGACCATGAGTAGAAAGCAGCGCTTGACGTCCGCGTTGGCGGTCATGGTGGTTGCGGTCATTGGGGTGGTTGCATCGGCGGGCACGCCGAAGCCCACCCTCGAGCGACGGGCCGTCCTGCCCGTCAACACCTACGCTTCCGGCCCGCCGTCGGGGGCGTTCTATACAGGACCCGCGAACGGCATCACGTTCCCGACGCTGTCCCAGCCGGTCGCGGGCTTCTCGGCCGTCCTGGCCGGGCGCCGCCCCGGTGAGTACCTGGCGATGCCGGACAACGGGTTCGGTGGCAAGGCGAACTCGCGAGACTTCTTGATCCGTGCCTATTACATCGAGCCCGATTTCAAGACGGCCGCGGGCGGCACCGGCGAGATCTCCGTCGGCGACTTCATCTCGTTCCGCGACCCCGATGCCAGGATTGGATTCCCGATCGTCAACGAGGGCATCCCCGAGCGCCTCCTGACCGGCGGCGACATCGACCCCGAGTCGATGCAGCGCGGCCCGAACGGCGACCTCTGGGTGGGCGACGAGTTCGGCCCGTGGATTCTCCACTTCGACCAGGCGGGCGTGCTGCTCGACCCGCCGTACCGGGTACCCGGTGCGCTGCTGGCTGCGCCGATCGCCGGCACGCTGCAATCGCCCAACAACCCGTTCATCGGTGGCGACCCAGCCAGCCAGCCCAACAGCCGGGGCTTCGAGGCCATGGCCATCTCGCCCAGCGGCAGGTACCTGTACGCCGTGCTGGAGGGCGCGACCGTGGCCGACCCCGACACGTCCCGCCGCAACGTTCTCGAGTTCAGCGTCGCCGGCCGGGCGTTCACCGGCCGTACCTGGTGGTACCGCACCGAGCAACCTGGCCACTTCGTCGCCGACCTGGGGGCGCTCGACGAGCACCGCATGGTCGTGATCGAGCGCGACGGCGGCAGCGGCCTGAACGCGCGCTTCCGCAACGTCTTCGTGGTCGACCTCCGGCAGGAGGACGGCGATGGAAGCCTCGTCAAGGGTCTCGCCGTCGACCTCGCCGCCATCCCCGATCCGGATTACGTCTCGCTACCGCCAATCCATACGGGCGACGTCGGCCTGGGCGACCCGTTCCGGGTGACGTGCGAGTCCATCGAGGCGATCCACGTGATCGACGGCGAGCGCGTGCTGCTCGGCTGCGACAACAACTTCCCGAACCGGGGCCGAAATCCGGGGCTGGCCGACGACAACGAGCTGATCATCGTCAAGGTGCCCGGCCTGAAGTCGGTGCACTGACGGAACCTGTGCGGTGCCCCCTGGGCCTGGACACACGTCGGGGCACAGTCGACACTGTGCCCCGGGATTCCTGAATGATCTGGAGCCGATGCGCGGGAATGATCCGCGGACCTACGGTTTACGAAACCGTTGCTCTACCGCTGAGCTACATCGGCAAGGTCCGAGGTGATTACCTGAGGAACTAGCCCGGTGCAAGAGGGTCCGCGTGCGGGTTTCCGTCGCGGGGCAGCGGCGGTCCGTGCCGCGATGAGCCCGGGCCCGCCGAACCGGCCAGCGTCCCGGTGCGCCTCCGGGTGGGCATGTCATCATCGGCGTCGCCATGCGGCCGCAGAAGCAGTTGAAGGTCAACCTGGAGGATCTCGTCGTCGAGATGACCTCCGGCGACGCGTTCGACGGCCAGCCCGTGTACCTCGATACCGTCACCGGCGAGATCGTCTACGTGCCCCAGGAGGAGGCCGAGACCTTCGAGCCCGAGGAGCACCACGCGCCGATCCTGCGGGTCGAAGGCCGCGACCAGTACCAGGTCATGACCCGGTTCACCGCCCTCGAGACCGATCCCGAGACCGCCGCGCTCCTGCGGTTCGCGCTGCACGGCAAGGGCGCGTTCCGGCGCTTCCGCGACGCGGTGCGCACCGACCGCGAGCTGGAGAAGCGCTGGTACGCGTACGAGGCCGAGGCTGGCCGCGCGCGCGCGGTCGAGTGGCTCAACAGCATCGGCATCGATCCGCTCGACACCACGCCGCCGCGCATCCCCACGCCGGTGTCGGTCCCGGTCCCGCCCGCGATCACGCTGGTCGATCTGCTGGTGCTGGGCGCGCCCGGCGGCAAGCCCGAGCTGATCGGGGACCAGGTCGAGCGGGTGTTCGTCGCCCGCTCCGCCGACGACGCGCGCCGCACGTTTCGCGCGCTGGCCCGCGAGATCGCGCAGCTGTGCGACGTGCCCTGGCGGCGCGCGATGATCGAAGGCAAGTCGATGTTCGAGCTCGAGCGGTTCCACCTGCGGCTCGACGAGACTCGCATCGAGCTGGCGATCGCCACGCCGATGGAGACCTGGCGCAAGTTCAGCTGAGCGACGCGACGCGGGCCGGGTCAGAGCAGGGCGGCCGCGGCCGCGGCGGGGTCGGCGGCCCTCCACACGAAGCGGATGACGGCGACCGCGTCGGCGCCGGCGGCGCGGGCGGCCGCGGCGCGGTCCGGCCCATCGATGCCACCGACCGCGACCAGCCGCGCGCGATCACCGATCAGGCCGCGCGCCTCGGTCAGCGCGGCCGCTCCCAGCGGCTCGCCGAGGCCGGCCTTGCTCGGCGTGGCCCAGATCGGGCCGAAGTGGACGAGGTCAACGCCCGCGAGGGCTGCCTGGGCCGCGCGCGCGGCCGTGTGGCGCGAGCCGCCGATGATCAGCCCGGTGGCCGCGATCGCTCGCTCGGCCGCGGCGAAGTCGAGGCCGTCCTCCGGCAGGTGCACGCCGGCGGCGCCGGCCGCGAGCGCGACGTCGACCCGGTCGTTCACCACGACCCGCTGGTGGGGCGTGGCCGCGATCGCGGCGCGGACCAGCGCGACCAGGTCGCGACCGCCGAGATCCTTCTCGCGCACCTGCACCAGCGCGACGCCCGGCGGTAGCCCGGCGACCGCGCGCGCGATCGCCGACGCGAAGGCCGCCGGGTCGCCGTCGGGCGCGCCCATCAGGCGACGGTCGGTGACCAGCACCAGCCGCACGCCGCGTGCCGCCCCGGCCATCGCTACTCGATCAGGCCGGCGGTCGGCGACGACGCGTTGGCATACGCGCGCACCGGCATGCGGCCGGCCCGGAACGCCTTGCGGCCGGCGTCGACCGCGAGCCGCATCGCCTCGGCCATCAGCACGGGCTTCTTGGCCTGGGCGATGCCGGTGTTCATCAACACGGCGGCGGCGCCGAGCTCCATCGCGACCGCGGCATCCGACGCGGTGCCGACCCCGGCGTCGACGATCACCGGCGCGTCGATCTCGTCGATGATGATGCGCAGGGTGTGCGGGTTGCGGATGCCGAGCCCCGAGCCGATGGGCGCGGCCAGCGGCATCACCGCCGGGCAGCCCGCGTCGATCAGCCGCTTGCAGGTGATGAGATCATCGCCGCAGTAGGGCAGGACCGTGAAGCCCTCCTTGACCAGCACCCGGGCCGCCTCGACCGTCGCCGCGTTGTCGGGGAACAGCGTCTTGGGATCGCCGATGACCTCGAGCTTGATCATCTCGTCCATGCCGAGCTCGCGGGCGAGCCGACAGGTGCGGATCGCCTCGTCGGCCGTGTAGCAGCCGGCCGTGTTCGGCAGGAGCAGGTACTTCGACCGGTCGATCGCGTCGAGCAGGCTCGGGCCCGGCGCCTTGAAGTCGATCCGACGCAGCGCGACCGTCACCATCTCGGCGCCTGACGCCTCGATCGCCGCCCGGGTCTCGTCGAGCGAGGCGTACTTGCCGGTGCCCACGATGATGCGCGAGCGGAAGGTGCGCCCGGCGAGGGTCCACGTGTCTTCGGCACTCATGACCGGTGCGTACCACGTCCTGCCATTGACGAAGTCAGCCGCCACCGACGAACGTCACCAGCTCGAGCCGGTCGCCGGCGGCCAGCACCACGTCGCCGTGCTGGGCCCGCGGCACGACCTCGCGATTGCGCTCGACCGCCACGCGCTTGCCACCCAGGCCCATCGCCTCGAGCAAGCCGAGCACGGTGACGCCTTCGGCGATCGCTCGCACCTCTCCGTTCACGACGATCTCGATCACCGGCGGACCCTAGCACCGCAGCCGTGCGGGCTCGCGTCGCACTCGTCCCGACACGGCCCCTCACCGCGCTTCCGACGAAGACGTGATGAAAAACCGACGCACATGTCGCTGCGCAGCCACACCTCCGTCGGAGCGCGGTCGGTGACGCATCGCAGGAAACGTGATCACCACGACAGCTGCGCCCCACTCATCCACAGGAATGTGAAGCGCTGGTCACGCTGCCCCCATCCCCCGCCTTGACAACCCCCCGGAACCGCGTGGAGAACGCCTGGTTCGCGGCGCGGCACCACCCTTGCTTCACTCCCGTCCATAGCCTGCTGACTTCACCAGGAGTTTTCAACATGGCGCTTGGTATTGCCCGCCCCCAGCTTCCGATGACGTCGGTCTCCACCATCCTCGGCCGTCCGTCGCTCGCTCCCGAGGACCCGGCGCGCATCCGCGCCTCGATCGCGCGTGCCCACCTTTTCGCAGCTCTGCCCATCTCCGCGATCGAAGATCTGTCGACGCGGGTCCAGGTGCGGCGGGTCGCGGTCGGCACCACGGTCGTCAACCAGGACGAGCCAGGCGACGCGGTCTTCGTCATCATGACGGGCCGGATCAAGGTGGTGCTGTTCGGGGAGAGCGGCCGGGAGGTGACCCTCTCGATCCTGCGCCCGAGTGACTCCTTCGGTGAGATGTCGCTGTTCGACGGGGCGGTCCGCTCTGCCAACTGTGTCGCGATCGAGCCGTCGGCGCTCCTGGTGCTGTCGCGCGAGGACCTCATGCGCCACATCACGGCGCATCCGCGCACCGCGATGAACCTCCTCGGCGAGATGGCGCGCCGCCTGCGCAAGGCGGACGAGACCATCGCGCAGCTCGCGCTGTGCGATGTCAACGAGCGCCTCATCCACCAGCTGGTCGGCCTCGCGCGCGAGGAGGGCACCGAGTCGCCCGACGGCTTGGTCGTGCGGCGGCGGCCGACCCAGCAGGAGCTGGCCAACATGATCGGCTCCTGTCGCGAGACGATCTCGCGCGCGTTCAACCAGCTCGCGCGCGACGGTCTGATCATCCCGCGGGGGCGCGCGATGATCGTGACGCCGGCGCTGATCGAGCGGGCCGAGCGCAAGAAGGCGGCCTGACCAGACCCGGGGGCGCGGGAGTCAGCCGATCCCGCCCGATGCGGAAACCCCCGCGAATCCAGGTCGTTAGCTTGACAGGCCGGCCGTGCCGGGTCAGAAATCGGGCGTGAGCCCACCTGGCCACCCCGTGGCGGAGGTTGCGTCCGTGGGGTCCATCCGCCCGACAGTGGTCGAGATCGATCTCGGCGCCGTGGTCGACAACGCTCGCGCGCTGGCCGCGCTGGCCGGCACCACGGTGTTCGCAGTCGTGAAGGCCGACGCTTATGGTCACGGTGCCACTGCGGTCGCGCGCGCGCTCGAGAGCGCGGGCGTGGTCGGCGGCTTCGCGGTCAGCCTGGTCGAGGAGGGCGTCGAGCTGCGCGACGCCGGTGTGCGCGCGCCGGTGCTGGTGATGGGCCCGTCGCAGCGCGGCGGTCACGCCGAGATGATCGGACGCGGGCTCACCCCGGTGGTGTCCGATGTCGGCGATCTCGCCGCGCTCGCCGCCGCCGCCGGCGGCAAGCCGACCCGCACCCACCTCAAGGTCGACACCGGCATGAGCCGCCTCGGCGTGCCGGTCGCCGCCGCGGCCGCGGTGGCCCGCGACGCGCGCACCCATGGCATCGAGGTGGTCGGCCTGATGACCCACCTCGCCGACGCCGACATCGACGATCCCGGCGAGCCCGACTGCGCGACCTGGCGCCAGCTCGATCGGTTCGGGCAGGCGGTGCTCGAGGTCCGCGCGGCCGGCGCGCCGGTGACGGTGCGCCACGCCGCCAACAGCTCGGGCACGATGCTGTTCCCGTCGGCGCGTCTCGACCTGATCCGGGTCGGGCTGGCGCTCTACGGCAATGGCGCGTGGCCGGCCGATGCCGGGCTGGCGGCGCCGCGGCGGCCGGTCATGCGGTTCGTCACCCGCATCGCCCAGCTCCGCGCGCTCGAGGTCGGCGCCCGGGTCGGCTACGGCGGCCTGTGGACTGCGACCCGTCCCACCACGCTGGCGGTGCTACCGGTCGGCTATGCCGATGGGTTGCCGCGCCGGGTGACCGGGCACGGCGCGGTGATCATCGAGGGTCGCCGCTGTCCGCTGGTCGGCGCGGTGTCGATGGACATCGCGATCGCCGACGTCACCGATCTGCCGGGGGTCGCGCTCGGTGACGAGGTCGTGCTCCTCGGTGCCGGCACCGGCCGATTCGGCACCGACGTGATCCGGGCCGCCGAGCTGGCAGCCTGGACCGGCCTCACCGAGTACGAGGTCACGTGCGGTGTGTCCAAACGCGTGCCAAGAGTGCCGCGATGACCACGCCGCCCATCGAGCCTCCCGCGGGCGATCCGGCGCCCGCGGCGCTGGTCCCGGTGCCGCCGCCCGCGGCCCCGGCGCCGCCTGAAGCCCCGCGCTCGTCGGGTGGGGTTGGCCGGGCGGTCGGCGTCGGCGTCCGCGACGCGATCGCACCGCTGATCCGCATGCTCGACGTGATCGGCGACCATGTGATCCTGTGCGTGCGCGCGCTGTCGTGGCTGCCGCGCCGGCCGGTGCGGCCGGGCAACTACCTCGAGGCCTGCGAGTACATCGGCTTCGGAAGTCTGCCGGTCGTGCTGCTGGTCGGCGTCTTCACCGGCATGGTGATGTCGCTGCAGTCGGTGTACGCGTTCCGCCAGTTCCAGCTCGAGTCGTTCGCCGGTGGCACCACCGGCAAGGCGCTCGCGGTCGAGCTGGCGCCGGTGCTGACCGCGCTGATGGTGTCGGGGCGTTCGAGCGCCGGCATCGCGACCGAGCTGGGCACCATGCGCATCAGCGAGCAGATCGATGCGCTCGAGTCGATGGCCGTCAACCCGGTCCAGTTCCTGATCTTGCCGCGCCTGATCGCCGGCATGTTGATGACACCCCTCCTGTGCCTGCTGTTCTTCGTGATCGGCATGGCCGGCGCCTACCTCGCCGCGGTGATCGTCGAGGGCGTCGACCACGGCCAGTACCTGCTGCACACCCGCGACATCATCGAGATCACCGACGTGCTGCAGGGCATGATCAAGTCGATCGTGTTCGGCCTGCTGGTGATCCTGATCGGCTGCTATCAGGGCTACAACGCGACCGGTGGTGGTCGCGGCGTCGGCCTCGGCACCACCCGCGCGGTCGTGCTCGGCTCGGTGGTGGTGCTGGTCAGCGACTACTTCCTGTCGAACGTCTTGCTCCAGCTGATGCCGCCAGCGGGAGGCGGCGGGTGAGCAAGCCACCGCCGCTGGATCCCGACGGGACTCGCCTCGATGAAGCCCACCCGCGCTGGCACGTGCGAATTCGCGGCCTGCAGAAGTCATTCGGCGAGAACAAGGTGCTCGACGGTATTGAGCTCGACATCGAGCGCGGCAAGGTGAACGTCATCATCGGCGCCTCGGGCGCCGGCAAGAGCGTGCTCATCAAGCACTTCATGTGCCTGCTGCGGCCCGATCGCGGCTCGGTGTGGGTCGACGGCACCGACGTGTTCGCGCTGTCGAGCCAGGAGCTGTCGAAGTTCCGGCGCAAGTTCGGCCTGGTCTTCCAGTTCGCCGCGTTGTTCGACTCGCTCACGGTCGAGGAGAACTGCGCGTTTCCTCTCAAGGAACACACCAAGCTCGGCCGCGCCGAGATCGCCGACGTGGTCAACGATCGACTGGCCGCGCTCGGGCTGGTCGGGACCCAGAAGAAGTTTCCGGGCGAGCTGTCGGGTGGTATGCGCAAGCGCGTCGGCCTGGCACGAGCCCTGGTGCTCTCGCCGGAGATCTTGATGTTCGACGAGCCGACCACGGGCCTCGACCCGCTCGCCACCCGCAACGTCGACGAGATGATCCTCGAGGCAGCCGAGCGGTATAAAGTAACGTCGGTGGTGATCTCGCACGACATGGCGTCGGTGTTCCGGATCGCCGACCGCATCGCGATGCTCCACCAGAAGAAGATGCTCGCGGCCGGCACGGTCGACGAGATCAAGGCGTCCACGTTGCCGTACCTGCACGAGTTCATCCGCACCTCCGGCGTCGCCGCGGTCAGCGATCAGGACCTCGGCGCGCCGATCGCGCGCGCGGGGGGCACGCCATGAAGTGGCTGTCATCTGGCGTCAAGGTCGGCATCCTGTTCCTGCTGGTCGTGTTCGGTGCCTACGCGGTGTGGTCCGGGCTCGCGGTCGATCCGGCCGGTGCCAACAGCATGCAGCTGTCGGCGCTGTTCAAGGACGCGTCGGGCATGCCCATCGGGTCCAAGGTCGTGGTGGCCGGCCTGCCGGTCGGCGAGATCTCGAGCCTGTCGATCGAGGGCCGATACGCGCGCGTGAAGTTCCGCGTCCGCGGCGACGTGCCGGTGTGGTCGAGCGCGATCGTCTTCAAGAAGGCGACCTCGCTGCTCGGCGACAACTACCTGGAGATCGATCCGGGCGGCGGTGAGAGCGTGATCGGCGGCCAGGCGGTCAAGCACCGACGCCTGAAGACCGGCGACGAGATCGAGAGCGTGGTCGAGGGCACCTCGCCCGATCAGCTGCTGCGCCGCATCGAGCAGAGCCTGCCCAACGTCGACGCGGTGCTGCTGAGCGTGAAGGACCTGTCCGAGGACATGCGGCGGGTCGTCAACGGGCCGATCGCGTCGGTCGCCAACCGGGTCGACGACCTGGTCCAGCGCGAGGCCCAGACCGTGTCCGACATCCTGGCTCGCGCCGACAGCGCGGTTGGCCGCATCGAGGCGATCACCAAGGACATCCGCGCGGTCACCAACGGCGCCGACGATCAGGTGAAGCAGATCCTGGCCAACCTCGAGGAGGCGTCGCAGGAGGCCAAGGCGCTGGTCGCGTCGGCCAAGAGCGAGGTCGAGCTGACCGGCACCAAGCTGCGCGACAAGCTCGACAAGGTCGACCAGGTGATCGCCAACACCGAGAGCATCACCGGCAAGATCGACGACGACAAGGGCACCCTGGGCCGGCTGGTCAACGACCCGACGATCGCCGACAACGTCGAGGATATCACCGAGGATGCCAAGGGCTTCCTCGGCACGCTGTTCAACCTGAAGACCTACGTCGGCCTGCGCTCCGAGTACAACGTGTTCGCGCGCCAGGCCCGCCACTACATCTCGGTCGAGCTGCACACGCGGCCCGACAAGTACTATCTGATCGAGCTCGAGAAGGGCCCGCGCGGCGACTACCCCGACGTCACGCTGACCTTCGATCCGACCGAGGACGAGGATCAATGGGTCCGGCGCGCGGTGATCGAGGACAAGATCCGCTTCACCTTCCAGTTCGCCAAGCGGTTCGGCTGGCTGACCCTGCGCTACGGCATCAAGGAGTCGACCGGCGGCGTCGGCGCCGACGCCGACCTGCACTGGTGGAACAAGAACCTGCACGTCTCGTTCGACCTGTTCGACGCCACCTGGGATCGCTACCCGCGCGTCAAGCTGGCCGCGGCGTTCGAGGTCTATCGCGGCGTGTACATCCTCGGCGGCATCGACGAGGTGCTCAACACGCCCGACACGCTGGACATCCGGCGCGGCCTGGACGACGTGCCGGTGCAGTTCGACGAGTTCCGGTTCGGCCGCGACGTGTTCGCCGGCGCCATGCTGCGCTTCAACGACCGCGACCTCGCCGCGCTGCTCGCGATCGGCGGCGGTGCGCTGTCGGGCGTCGCCGGCGACTGAGCGACGCGCGCCGGACCGGCGCGCCAGGCCCGGCCGGGCGGTCGTCAGATCGGGTAGAGGTGCGCGCAGATCGACGCGTCGGCCGGCTGGCCGGGCTCGACCGTCATCGGGCCATCGCCGCCGTAGGTCCGGCGCTGGTCGACCGACAGCGCGCGGCCGGCGGCGATCGCGCCGAGCACGGTCGCGCCCTCGGTCGGGGTCCGCGCGTAGGTGGTGTAGTCGACCTTGTAGAGGCCGAAGCGTGGCCCGAAGCCCTCCTGCCACTCGAAGTTGTCGAACAGGCTCCAGTGGTAGTAACCGCGCACGTCGACGCCGGCGGTGCGGGCGAGCTCGACCTGCTCGAGCGTGCGCACGACGTTCTCGGCGCGCCGCTTGCCGTCCTCGGTCGCGATCCCGGCCTCGGTGATCACCATCGGCAGGCCCGGGAACCGCGCGGCCAGGTCGGTGAGGATGGCGTGGAGGCCGGGCGCATGGAACTCGTAGCCCATGATCGGTACGCAGGTGGTCGGGTCGATTGCCGGCACGCACGAGCCGAGATCGAACCCGCCGAAGCAGGGCGTCAGGTTCAGCACCGGCAGGAGCTGCGAGCGTCCGGTGACCCCGGCGCGGAAGTAGTACTGCACGCCGAGCCAGTCGAGCTTGCCGAGCCACTCGGGGTGGGCCTCGTCACCGGTGCCGTCGAGCTGCGGGTCGAAGGTGCCGGCCTGGAACGCGTCGACCGCGAGGTGGTGATAGAGGTACCTGATGCGGTCGCGGGCGGCGAGGTCGCGCGGGTCGGTCGACACCCGGTTCTCGCCGGCCGCGACCCAGTCGATCACCGACAGGGTGAACCCGACCGCCGCCGCCACGCCGTCAGCGTCGGCATCGACGGTGTCGCTGGCCTTGATCGCGTCGTACATCGCGGCGTGGGCAGCCAGGTAGTCACGCACGACCGGCACGAACTCGGCCAGCAGGTTGCCGAAGGTGACCTTGCCGGGCGGGAAGCTGCCGATGCCGTAGGACGCGACCAGGTAGTTGACTGGCTCATTGAGGGTCGCCCACTCGTCGACGCGGTCGCCGTAGCGGCGGGCCAGCTCGCCGGCGAGCTCGGCCATCTCGCCGACGATCTGGGCGCCGCCGGCGGAGCCGAGGCCGCACAGGTTCCGATCGGTCGGCTGCCCGTCGGTCGACGCGCAGGCCGCGTCGCGCGGATCGGCGACCCACAGCGGGTTGGAGAAGTGATGGATCGTGAGCATCGGCCGGATGCCCTGGGCCCGCAGCGCGTCGAGCACCCGCCCGTAGTGCTCGAAGGCGCTCTCGTCCCACACGTCGCGGGTCGGCTCGAGCCGCGCCCACTCGACGCTGAACCGGTAGGCGTCGAGGTTGGCGTCGGCGACCAGCTGCACGTCGTCGAGCGCCTTGGTGAACCCGCGCGACGCCTCGCCGACGAACCCCTTGCCCTTGCCCATGCCGCCGTCGGCGGTCGGCCGCGACCACACGTACCAGTCGGTCAGCGGGTTCTGGTCCTCGATCTGGGTCGCCGCCGACGCGGCCCCGAAGCGCCAGCTGCCCTTGCCGGCGTCGCCGGTCAGCGGTCCGATCGCGCCGTAGCTGATCGCCGTCACCGGCGGGGTGGTGGCCTCGTCGCCACACGCGACGAGGCAGGCGAGGGCGGGTATACAGGCGCGGAGACGAAGCATGCGCGGCATCATGCCCGACGCATCAGCGCTTCCGGGATCGTGGCGCCAAAATGGGCTTGTATCGGCTAACTGACCGGTATCCCTCGCGGCATGACCCTTGACAGCGGGTCGCCGACCCATATACTGCCCGCCTCCCGAGCAAGCCATGGCCCCCAAGCTCACTCCCTATCAGGTCCTGATCCGCGACCTGCCGGCCACGTGCCGCGTCGCGATCAGTCCGGAGTTTGTCAGCGAGGCGGTCAAGGGCATGCCGCTGCGCGAGGCGCTGGAGAGCGAGCAGGCGTTCGCGGCCGACGGCGGCGTCGCCGAGCTCGAGCTGACCGAAGACGGCACCAGCGTCCTGGCCCAGGGCAGCGTCACCGGCCAGGTCACCGTCGCCTGTAGCCGATGCGTCGGCCCCGCGGTGCTCCCGCTCGACGAGCGCGTCTTTGTCACGTTCGTCCTCGAGAAGGACATGCCGGTCAGCACCGGCGCCGAGGATGAGGACGGGGTCGAGCTCGGCACCGGAGAGCTCGACGTGTTCCCGTACGACGGCGACACCATCGACCTCGAGTCGCTCATCCGCGAGCAGTTCGTGCTCGCCGTCCCGTACGCGCCGCTGTGCCGCGAGGACTGCGCCGGGCTGTGTCCTCAGTGCGGCGCCGACCGCAACGTCGCGCCGTGCGACTGCGAGAAGCCCATCGATCCCCGCTTCGGACCGCTCGCCGGCCTGAAGCTCCCCACGTGATGTTCCCGTCCCTGTCCCTGCTCGAGTAGACCCGAGAGAGTTAGAAGAGGAAGCCATGGCACTTCAGAAGCGTCGTCGCGGCCCGGCCCGCACCGGTCATCAGCGTTCCGCCTGGATGCGGCGCTCGGGGGAGAACCGCCCCATGGTCCAGCCGTGCACCAACTGCGAGGCGCCCCGGATCCCGCATCGCGTGTGTCTCGCGTGCGGCTTCTACGACGGCAAGGCCGTGCTCAAGGGCACGGCGACCGAAGCCGGCGAGTAGCCATCGCTCCTGCCCCGACGCCATGATGGCGCCGGGTTCCCCGCGATCATAAGGTCGGCCGAATTCTGGTTCGGCGTGACCTGGCGCGGTATTGATCGCGCGTGTCGATCGTCGCCGTCGATGCGATGGGCGGTGACGCCGCGCCGCACCCCGAGGTTGCGGGCGCGGTCGCGGCCGTGCGCGAAGCCGCGCTCGAGGTCGTCCTGGTCGGCGACCGCGCGCGGCTCGAGGCCGAGCTCGGGCGGGTCGGCGCGCGCGGCGAGCGTGGCGTCACCATCGAGCACGCCACCGAGGTCGTCACGATGGACGACCACCCCGGCCACGTGTTCCGCCAGAAGCGCGGCAGCTCGCTCCGGGTCGCGACCGAGCTGGTGAAGTCGGGGCGCGCGGCGTCGCTGGTCTCGGCCGGCAACTCGGGCGCGGTGCTCGCCCACGCGCTGTTCGTGCTGGGGCGCCTGCCCGGCGTCGAGCGGCCGGCGATCGCGACCGCGTTCCCGACCCCGCACGGGCCGTTCACGATCTGCGACGTGGGCGGCAACGTCGACGTCAAGCCGTCGATGCTCGCGCAGTTCGCGGTCCTGGGCGCCGCGTACGATCGCGTCATCCACGCGCGGCCGCGGCCCCGGGTCGGGATCCTGTCCAACGGCTCCGAGCCGGGCAAGGGCACCGAGCTCACCCGCGCCGCGTGCGAGCTGCTGCGGGCGGCGGCCGCGCGCCCCGGCGCCGGCTTCGAGCTGATCGGCTACGTCGAGGGCTCCGGGCTCTGGCACGGGGCGGTCGACGTGGTCGCGACCGACGGGTTCACCGGCAACGTGGTGCTCAAGGTCTGCGAGGGGATCGCCGGCGCGATCTTCGGCCTGGTCGCGCAGCGGCTGGGCGCGACGCCGCGGGCGCGGGTCGGCGGCGCGTTGGTGGCGCCGGCGCTCGACTCGCTGAAGAAGCAGATCGACTTTGCCGAGACCGGCGGCGCGCTGCTCGCCGGCGTCGCCGGTGTGGTCGTGCTCGCCCACGGTCGCAGCGACGTCACCGCGATCAAGAATGCGATCAAGCTGGCGGATCGGTTCGCGCGGGCCGACCTGCCGGCCCGGCTGGGCGAGGCGATCGCGAGCCATGAGGGCGCCGCGGTCAGCGCGGCGTTGTCGTCTCCGTCGTCGTAGGGGACGACCGGGCGAGCGCCGAGGCCGCGGTAGGGGCGAGCGCGCGGTCGAAGGACGCGCTTCGTTTCGTTGGGGGGCGCCGGGCGGCCTGGAGAGGCCGTTGACCCGGACCCTTGAGACCGCGGCCCTGCTGCGGCGCCACGTCGAGCGCCCTGCCTTCATGCGGGGGTGGAATCGCCGGGCCGGGAGCGGGAGCGGGGGCGGCGGGAGCGGGAGAAGGAGAAGGAACCCCAGCCCGCCCTCCCCCTCCCCCGTCGCAGCCATGCAGCGCGGACGCGGCGGGCGAACCCGCGCCCGGACCACCTCGGGGAGCGCGGTCACCGACGCGGTAGCCAGCGCGACCGACGACGGTGGTGAAGAGTCCGAGAACAAGTTCGTGGCGCGCGATGTGAGCAGACAGCTCATCCGCCAG
>JBKJLC010000080.1:0-13748 GCA_046597055.1 Kofleriaceae bacterium
CCACCTCGATGTCGAGGTGCTTGTACTGCGGCAGGCCCGTGCCGGCCGGGATCAGCCGGCCCATGATCACGTTCTCCTTCAGGCCGCGGAGGAGGTCCATCTTGCCGCTGATCGCCGCTTCCGTGAGGACCTTGGTGGTCTCCTGGAAGGACGAGGCGGAGATGAACGACTCGGTCGAGAGCGAAGCCTTGGTGATACCGAGCAAGAGCGACTCGCCCGTGGCCGGCCGTCCGCCGGTCGCGAGGACGCGATCGTTCTCCATCTCGAACACGTGCTTCTCGATCTGCTCGTCGGCCAAGAACCCGGTGTCGCCCACGTCGCGGATCCGGATGCGGCGCAGCATCTGGCGCACGATCGCTTCGATGTGCTTGTCGTTGATGCGCACGCCCTGGAGTCGGTAGACCTCCTGGATCTCGTCGACCAGGTACTTGGCCAGCGCGCGCTCGCCCAGGACCCGCAAGATGTCGTGCGGGTTGGCCGGGCCGTCCATCAGGGCCTCGCCGGCACGGACCCGGTCGCCTTCGCGAACCGAGAGGTGCTTGCCCTTGGGGATCAGGTACTCGGACGGATCACCGACCTCGGGGACGATGATGACCTTGCGCTTGCCCTTGGTGTCCTTGCCGAAGTGGACGGTGCCGTCGATCTCCGCGATGACCGCGTGGTCCTTCGGCTTGCGAGCCTCGAACAGCTCGGCGACGCGCGGCAGACCGCCGGTGATGTCCTTCGTCTTGGTCGTCTCGCGCGGGATCTTCGCGATGACCTCGCCGGCCTCCACGAAGTCGCCGTCGTTGACGAACATGTTGGCGCCGACCGGCAGGAAGTACTTGGCCTCGTTCTCGCTGCCCGGGATCTTGACCGCCTCGCCGTCCTCGCCACGCAGCGAGATGCGGGGACGGCTATCGCCGTCCTTCGACTCGATGATGGTCTTGCGCGACATCGCGGTGACCTCGTCGATCGTCTCCTGCATGGTGACGCCGTCGACGATGTCGCCGTAAATGACGTGGCCCTTGACCTCCGTCACGATCGGCATCGAGTACGGATCCCACTCGGCCAGGAGCTGTCCGCCCTTGACCTTGTCGCCGTCGCGAACGACCAGCTTGGCGCCGTACTGCAGACCGTAGCGCTCGCGCTCGCGGCCGAGGTCGTCGGTGAGGACCACCTCGCCCTGGCGGTTCATGACCACCCAGTGGTCCTTCTTCTTGACCACCTGGACGTTGTTGAGCTTGACGGTGCCGTCGTTGCGGGCCTCGAGCGAGCTCTGCTGGGTCCGACCGGTGGCGACGCCACCGATGTGGAACGTACGCATCGTGAGCTGGGTGCCGGGCTCGCCGATCGACTGGGCGGCGATGACGCCGACCGCCTCGCCGATGTTCACCATCTGACCACGGGCGAGATCACGGCCGTAGCAGAGCGTGCAGATGCCGCGGCGGGTCTCGCACGACAGCACCGAGCGGATCTTGACCCGGTCGATCCCCGAGTTCTCGATGATCTTGACGTGATCCTCGGTGATCTCGCTGCAGTTCGGGACCAGCACTTCGCCGGTGTACGGGTCGACGATGTCCTCCATCGCGACCCGGCCGAGGATGCGGTCGCCGAGGCGCTCGATGATCTCGCCACCCTCGATGAGCGGCATCATCTCGACGCCCTGCCGGGTGCCGCAGTCGAACTCGCTGACGATGTTGTCCTGCGACACGTCGACCAGACGCCGGGTCAGGTACCCGGAGTTCGCCGTCTTCAGCGCCGTATCCGCGAGGCCCTTACGAGCACCGTGGGTGGAGATGAAGTACTGGTGCACGGTCAACCCCTCGCGGAAGTTGGTCGTGATCGGCGTCTCGATGATCTCGCCGGACGGCTTGGCCATGAGGCCGCGCATACCGGCCAGCTGGCGCATCTGCTGCTGCGAGCCACGAGCACCGGAGTCGGCCATGACGAAGATCGAGTTGAAGGACGGACCCTTCTTGTCGGCGACCTTCCCCTCCGGGTCCTTGTACTCCTCGGTGGAGATGTCCCGCATCATGTCCTTGGAGATCGCCTCGGCGCACTGCGCCCAGATATCGACCACCTTGTTGTAGCGCTCACCGTCGGTGATGAGGCCTTCGGTGTACTGCTCCTCGATCTCCGCGACCTCCTTCTTGGAGGCATCGAGCAGCTTCACCTTGGACGGCGGGATGACCATGTTGTCGATGCAGATCGAGATGCCGGCCAGGGTCGACTGGGTGTAGCCCATCGTCCTGAGGGCATCGGCGAGCAGCACGGTCGCCTTCTGGCCGCACTCGCGATAGACGAGGTCGATCAGCTCGGCGAGCTGCTTCTTGCCCATCACCTTGTTGACCGCCTCGAACGAGACCTGCTGCGGGCAGATCTCGTAGAGCAGCGCGCGGCCGACCGTGGTCATGACCAGCGCCTCGACGCCCTGGGCGTCGGTCATGCGGACCTTGATCGCGGCCTGGAGGTGGACCTCGCCGTGGTCGTACGCCATGCGGATCTCGTCGATGCCCGAGAACACGCCGCGGGTCGCGCGACCCTTCTTGTCCTCGCGGTACTCACCCTTCGCGAACGGGCGCTCGCGAGTCATGTGGTACAGGCCGAGGACGATGTCCTGCGACGGCACGATGATCGGCTTGCCGTTCGCCGGGGACAGGATGTTGTTGGTGCTCATCATGAGCACCCGGGCCTCCATCTGGGCCTCGATCGACAGCGGCACGTGGACCGCCATCTGGTCGCCGTCGAAGTCGGCGTTGAAGGCCGCGCACACCAGCGGGTGAAGCTGGATCGCCTTGCCCTCGGTCAGCACCGGCTCGAACGCCTGGATGCCCAGGCGGTGGAGGGTCGGGGCGCGATTGAGGAGCACCGGGTGCTCCTTGATCACTTCCTCGAGGATGTCCCAGACCTCGGGACGCTCCTTCTCCACGAGCTTCTTGGCGCTCTTGATCGTCGTGACCAGGCCGCGCTCTTCGAGCTTGTTGTAGATGAACGGCGTGAACAGCTCGAGCGCCATCTTCTTGGGCAGGCCGCACTGGTGGAGCTTGAGCTCGGGGCCGATCACGATGACCGAGCGACCCGAGTAGTCCACGCGCTTGCCGAGCAGGTTCTGACGGAACCGGCCCTGCTTGCCCTTCAGCATGTCCGACAGCGACTTCAGCGGCCGCTTGTTGGGCCCGGTGATGGTCTTGCCGCGGCGACCGTTGTCGAACAGCGCGTCGACCGCCTCCTGCAGCATCCGCTTCTCGTTGCGGATGATGATCTCGGGAGCGTTGAGCTCCTGGAGCCGCTTGAGGCGGTTGTTACGGTTGATGACGCGGCGGTAGAGGTCGTTCAGGTCCGACGTCGCGAACCGGCCACCGTCCAGCGGCACCAGCGGGCGCAGGTCGGGCGGGATCACCGGGATGATCGTGAGCATCATCCAGTCGGGCTTGTTGCCGCTCTCGCGGAACGCCTCGACCACCTTGAGCCGCTTCGCGATCTTCTTGCGCTTGGCCTCGGAGGTGACCTCGCGCATCTCGGAGCGCAGGACCTCGGCCATCTGGAGGATGTCGATCTGCTTGAGCAGCTCGAGGATCGCCTCGGCCCCCATGCCAGCGTCGAACGCGTCGGCGCCCACCTCGTCGAGCAGCTTGCCGTAGCGCTCCTCGGTGAGGAGCTCGCTCCGCGACAACCCCGACTCCTTGGGGTCGATGACGATGTAGCTCTCGCAGTAGAGGACCTTCTCGAGATCCTTCAGCGGGATATCGAGCAGGTTGCCGATGCGCGAGGGGAGCGACTTGAGGAACCAGATGTGCGCGACCGGCGTGGCGAGGCTGATGTGGCCCATGCGCTCGCGGCGCACCTTGGACTGGATCACCTCGACGCCGCACTTCTCGCACACCACGCCCCGGTGCTTCATGCGCTTGTACTTGCCGCAGTTTCACTCGTAGTCCTTCACCGGACCAAAGATCTTCGCGCAGAAGAGCCCGTCCCGCTCCGGCTTGAACGTGCGGTAGTTGATCGTCTCGGGCTTCTTCACCTCGCCATGCGACCACTCCCGGATGCGCTCCGGAGAGGCCAGCATGATGCGAATGGCGGAGAACGATCGCGGGTCCTTCGGCTTCTCGAAGAAGTTGAAGATGTCCTTCACGGGATTACCTCGTCAGTGCAGGGCCACAGGCGCCAGAAAGGCGACCGGCTCGGAGAGAGCCGGTCGTGAGCAGGAAGAGTGGACGCGCGAATCAACCGGCCGAGCCGACCTTGTCGGCAACCTCGCGAGCCAGCGCTGCGAGACCGGCCGGGATGCCGGGGCTCGCAGACTCTGACTTGCGGGGCATCGCCGGGTCCTCGATGAGCTCGACGTCGAGGCACAGGGCCTGGAGCTCCTTGAGCAGCACGTTGAACGACTCCGGCAGGCCGGCCTCGAGCACGTGGTCGCCCTTGACGATCGACTCGTACATGCGGGTACGGCCGAGGACGTCGTCCGACTTGACGGTCAAGAACTCCTGGAGCGCGTAGGCAGCGCCGTACGCCTCCATCGCCCAGACCTCCATCTCGCCGAGACGCTGGCCACCGAACTGGGCCTTACCACCCAGCGGCTGCTGGGTGACGAGGGAGTACGGCCCGATGCTGCGGGCGTGGATCTTGTCGTCGACCAGGTGGTGGAGCTTGAGCATGTACATGACGCCGACGGTGACCGGGTGCTCGAACGGGATGCCGCTCTTGCCGTCGATCAACCGGGCCTGACCGCTGAGCGGCAGGCCGGCCATCTTCAGGGCGCTCTTGATCTCGGCCTCGTCGGCGCCATCGAACACCGGCGTCGCGAAGTGGACGCCGCTGCGCAGCTTGTTGGCGTAGCGACCGACGTCGTCATCCTTGAGCTTGTCGATGAAGGTCGCGTCGGCCGGGAACAGCTTCTTGAGCTTCTCCTTGAGCACGTCGCTCGACCAGTTGGTCTGGAGGTACTGGTCGATCTGGCGGCCGAGCTGCTTGGCGGCCCACCCGAGGTGGACCTCCAGGATCTGCCCGACGTTCATACGCGAGGGCACACCCAGCGGGTTCAGCACGACGTCGACCGGGGTGCCGTCCTCGAGGTACGGCATGTCCTCCTCGGGGAGGAGCCGCGAGACGACACCCTTGTTGCCGTGGCGACCGGCCATCTTGTCGCCGACCGACAGCTTCCTCTTGATCGAGAGGTAGACCTTGACCAGCTTGATGACGCCCGGGGGCAGCTCGTCACCCTTGGTCAGCTTCGCGATCTTCTCCGAGTACTGGGTCTCGATCGCGTAGACGTCTTCCTCGCGCATGCGGGCGAGCTTCTCGAGGCCTTCCTCGGTCTTGCCATCGCCCTCGACCAGCTGCACCTCGTGCCAGTAGCGGTGCGGCACCTCGGCGAGGGTGACCTCGTCGAGCTTCTGGCCCTTGGCGAGCAGGACCTTGCCCTTGTCGTCGACCAGGCGCGACGCGGTGGTCGTGCCGACCAGCAGCTCGCGCATCTTGGCGTAGTAGGCCTCCGAGATGATCTTGATCTCGTCCCGCTTGTTGCGGTTGAGGAGCTCGGTCTCGGTGTCCTCGATCGCCTGGGCGCGCTCGTCCTTCTCGGTGCCCTTGCGGGCGAACACGCGGGCGCCGATCACGACGCCGGTGACGCCGGGCGGCACGCGCAGCGAGGTGTCACGGACGTCGCCGGCCTTCTCGCCGAAGATGGCGCGCAGCAGCTTCTCCTCGGGCGACAGCTGGGTCTCGCCCTTGGGCGTGATCTTGCCGACCAGGATGTCGCCCGACTTGACCTCGGCGCCGACCCGCACGATGCCCGAGTCGTCGAGGTCCTTCAGGGCCTCCTCGCCGACGTTCGGGATGTCCCGCGTGATCTCTTCCTTGCCGAGCTTGGTGTCGCGCGCGACGCACTCGAACTCCTCGATGTGGATCGAGGTGAAGACGTCCTGCTTGACCAGCTTCTCGTTGATGAGGATCGAGTCCTCGAAGTTGTAGCCACCCCACGGCATGAACGCGACGACCACGTTCTGGCCGAGCGCGAGCTCGCCGGTCTCGGTCGCAGGACCGTCGCCGATGACGTCGCCCTTCTTGACGCGATCGCCGACCTGGACGATCGCCTTCTGGTTCATGCAGGTGTTCTGGTTGCTCCGCTGGAACTTGACCAGGTTGTAGATGTCGGGCTTGGCCGCCAGCGGGTCGGTCGAGGTGCCCGACGGGCGCACCACGATGCGGGCGCCGTCGACGAAGTCGACCACGCCGTCGCGCTTGGCGACCACGGTGACGCCGGAGTCACGGGCGACGATGCCCTCCATGCCGGTGCCGATCAGCGGCGAGGTCGTGCGGATGAGCGGCACGGCCTGGCGCTGCATGTTCGAGCCCATGAGCGCGCGGTTGGCGTCGTCGTGCTCGAGGAACGGAATCAGCGAGGCGGCGACCGAGACCAGCTGGCTCGGCGACACGTCGATGAGGGTCACGTCCTCGGGCTTGGTCATGACGACGTCCGAGCCCTTGCGGCAGGAGACGTAGTCCTCGGTGAGGCGGTTCTTGTCCATGTCGGCGTTGGCGCCGGCGATGATCTGGCCCTCCTCCTGGAGCGCCGAGTAGAACGAGACCTCCTCGGAGACCTTGCCGCCCTCGACCGCGCGGTACGGCGTCTCGATGAAGCCGTACTCGTTGACGCGGGCGAAGGTCGACAGCGACGCGATGAGGCCGATGTTCGGACCTTCCGGCGTCTCGATCGGGCAGATCCGACCGTAGTGGGTCGGGTGGACGTCGCGGACCTCGAAGCCCGCGCGCTCGCGGGTGAGACCGCCCGGCCCGAGGGCGGACAGGCGGCGCTTGTGCGTCACCTCGGACAGCGGGTTGGTCTGGTCCATGAACTGCGACAGCTGCGAGCTACCGAAGTACTCCTTGACCACCGCCGAGACCGGCTTGGCGTTGATCAGGTCGTGCGGCATGAGCGTCTCGATCTCTTGAGACATGCTCATGCGCTCCTTGATCGCGCGCTCCATGCGAACCAGGCCGATGCGGTACTGGTTCTCCATGAGCTCGCCGACCGCGCGGACGCGCCGGTTGCCGAGGTGATCGATGTCGTCGATCACGCCCTTGCCGTTACGCAGATCGATCAGGTAGCGGACAGTCTCGAGGATGTCCCGCTTCGTGAGGATCTGGGTGTCGATCGTCTCGTCGATCTTGAACTTGTAGTTCAACTTGAGGCGACCGACCTTGGACAGGTCGTAGCGCTCGGCGTTGAAGAACAGGTTGTGGAACAGGTTCTGCGCGGTGTCGACGGTGGGCGGATCGCCCGGCCGCAGGCGCCGGTAGATCTCCATGATCGCCTCTTCGGGACCCTGGAGCTTGTCGGCGAGCAGCGTGTTGCGCAGGTAGGGACCGACGTTGAGGTTGTCGATGAACAGGATGTCGACCTTGTCGACCCCACGCTCACGCAGCTCCTCGAGCTTCTCCTCGGAGATCTCCTCGTTGCACTGGAGGAGGACCTCGCCGGTGTTCTCGTCGATGACGTCCTTCGCCGAGACCTTGCCCTGCAGCTCGTCAAGGTCGATCGGCAGCCGGGCGACGTCGGACTCCTGCAGCTTGCGGATCGCACCCTTGGTGAACTTGCGGTTCTTCTTGACCAGGATCTCCTTGGTCTTGGGGTGCTTGATGTCGCGGGTCGCGCGCTGGCCGATCAACAGCTCGTAGTTGATCTCGCGGGTGTACTTCTTCGGACCCTCGATGTGGATGATCTCGGTGTCGTAGAAGTAGTTGAGCAGCTCCTCGGTCGAGTAACCGAGCGCGCGCAGCAGCACCGTCGCGTACAGCTTGCGCCGGCGATCGATGCGGACATACAGGATGTCCTTGTGGTCGAACTCGAAGTCGAGCCACGAGCCGCGGTACGGGATGATCCGGGCGCTGTACAGCAGCTTGCCGGACGAGTGGGTCTTGCCCTTGTCATGGTCGAAGAACACACCGGGTGACCGGTGGAGCTGCGAGACGATGACGCGCTCGGTCCCGTTGATGATGAAGGTGCCGCTCTCGGTCATGAGCGGGATCTCGCCGAAGTAGACCTCCTGCTCCTTGACGTCGCGGATCGACTGGACGCCGGTCTCCTCGTTCACGTCCCAGACGACCAGGCGGATCACCACCTTGATCGGGGCCGCGAAGGTCATGCCGCGAGCGCGACACTCGTCGACGTCGTACTTCGGCTTCTCGAGGTTGTAGGAGACGAACTCGAGAGAGCTGGTCTCCGAGAAGTCCTTGATCGGGAAGACGCTCTTGAACACACCCTGCAGGCCGATGTCCTCGCGGCGATCCAGCGGGATCTCCATCTGCAGGAACTTGTCGTAGCTCCGCTTCTGGATATCGATCAGGTTGGGGATGTCGATGACCTGCTTCAGCTTGGCGAAGCTCTTGCGGGCCCGGAAGTTGTTCTGGATAGCCGACGCCATGGACGTATGTGCCCCTCGAGTTGATGAGCCGGTGCGGGACCGAGACGGAGGTGACTGGGCCGAGCGTGTCGGATCGTGCGATTGATTCTGCAGTTCGTCGTTGCAGCCGAAAATCAGCGCGCGCCCCCGACCGATCCGGCCCACGATGCGACGTGGAGCGGCGGTGGGAGCGGGCTGAGCTCGGCTGTAGCGACGTCAGGAATCGCGAACCCCGTCTCGGCAAGCGCGGGCGTGCGTATAGCACGCTTTTGCGCGCGCAAGAAAAATCGCGCTTGCAAGCGCGCGTGCCAAGTGACTGGAGAACGCGACCCCGCTCCGATCGCAGGCATAAACCTGTGACATCGCTGCGCTTGTGCAGCGCAACGAACCGGAGCGGGGGATCGGTTGCAAACTACTTGATCTCGACCTCGGCGCCCGCGTCCTTGAGCTTCTTGGCGATCTCGTCGGCCTCAGCCTTGTTGACGTTCGCCTTGACGTCCTTGGGAGCGCCGTCGACCAGGTCCTTGGCGTCCTTGAGGCCGAGACCGGTGATCTCGCGGACGACCTTGATGACGTTGATCGCCGTGGCGCCCTTGCTCTTGAGGACGACGGTGAACTCGGTCTGCGCCTCGACGGGCGGACCGGCGGCCGCCGCGGGGCCGGCGCTGGCGACGGCCACGGGGGCCGCCTTCACGCCCCACTTATCCTCGAGCTCCTTGGTGAGCTTGACGAGGTCCATGACGGACAGGGTGCTGAGATACTGGACGACGTCTTCGTTCGAAACGGACATGACTTGCCTCTGTTGGGTCTGCGTCTGCGTTGCCGAGCCAGCGGACGGCTCGTTAGGGACTGGGTGGTTCGTTACGAGCTACCCTCAGGCGACCCGCTCTCCAGCTGTCGCCGGCGCGCGTCGATGAGGTAAGCGAAATTCTGGGGCCCGGCGATGATCTGGCGGACGAAGTCCGTCGGAGCGGCCAGGAACGTCATGAGCAGGCTGGCGCGGATCTCGTCCTTGCCCGGCATCTTCGCCAGCGAGTCGATGCCATTGGCATCGAGCGCCTGACCGTCGAAGTAGCCGCCGCGGATCTTCAACATCTTCGGCTGATCCTTGAGCCACTTGAGCGCGACCTTGGCCGGAGCCTGGGGCGCGTCGTAGGTCCAGATCACCGCCGTCGGGCCGGTCATCAGCGCGGTCATCGGCTCCATCGGCGAGCCCTTGACCGCGATCTTGACCAGCGAGTTCTTGATCACGCGGTAGTGACAGCCGTTCTTGCGGAAGTCGTCACGCATGGCGGTGACGACCGGGACCGTCATCCCGGTGGAGTCGACGATGACGACCGACGAGACGTTCTCGAACGCCTGCTTGATCTCGCCGAGGATCTCGGCTTTGCCTGCTCTGTCCATGGTGCTCTTCCGGTCAGCTCCGCGGGTGCGAAGCGGGTTGCTTGGTCATCAAAACGTTTCGACCCCTCGTCGGCCCAGGAGCGGGGCCAGAGACGAGGGGTCCACCTGCCCGGCCGTCTCGCGACGGCCGTGGAAGGCGACCTGGCTCAGTCTCCGCGGGGCCCTTAGTGGCCTTTCGGCCAGCCCGCTTCTCCGACAGCCTGGGTCGGTATGGGGAAGAAAAGAGTCCAGCTACTCCTTGGAAGCTTGCTGGAACGCCGCGGTGTCGACCTTGATGCCGGGACCGTGGGTGGTGGAGATCGTGACCGACCGCATGTACGTACCCTTGGCGCTGGCGGGCTTGAGCCGCATCAGCGTGTCCAGGAGCGCGCGCAGGTTCTTGCTGAGCGCGTCAGGCGCGAACGACGCCTTGCCGATCGGCGTCTGGATGATGCCCGCCTTCTCGACGCGGAACTCGACGCGACCGGCCTTGAGCTCCCGGACCGCCTTGACGACGTCGGGCGTGACCGTCCCGACCTTCGGGTTCGGCATCAGGCCGCGCGGACCGAGGACACGACCGATCTTGCCGACGACGACCATCATGTCGGGCGTGGCGACCAGGGTGTCGAACTCGAACCAGTTCTCGTCCTTGATCTTGTTGATGTACTCGTCGCCACCGGCGAAGTCGGCGCCAGCCTCGAGCGCTTCCTTGACCTTCTCGCCCTTGCAGATGACGAGGACGCGCTTCGACTTGCCGGTGCCGCTCGGCATCACGACCGAGCCGCGGACCATCTGGTCGGCGTACTTCGGGTTGACGCCCAGGCGGACGGCGACATCGACCGTCTCGTCCCACTTGGCCGAGATCTTGGTGCGGGGCAGGATCGCGCAGGCCTCCTCGACGGAGTACTTCTTGACCGAGTCCCAGCCGGTGACGGCCTTCTTGTATTTCTTGCCAGCCATTGGATCCTCCGTGTGGCCCTGGTGAACGCCGTCAGCTCGCTCGCTGCGGCTCCCAGGGTGGTCACATCGGTGAGTGAATGTTCAGTCGACGACGTCGAGACCCATCGAGCGCGCGGTACCGGCCACAGACCGGTACGCTGCCTCGAGATCGGTCGTGTTGAGATCGGGGAGCTTCTGCTCGGCGATCTCGCGGACCTGCTGCGACGAGACCTTGCCGACCTTGGTCTTGTTGGGCTCGCCCGAGCCCTTCTCGATCTTGGCGGCCTTCTTCAGCAGGATCGCCGCGGGCGGCGTCTTGGTGATGAAGGTGAACGTACGGTCGGCGTACGCGGTGATGAGGACCGGAATGATCAGGTCGCCCATCTGCGCCGTCCGCGAGTTGAACTCCTTGCAGAACGCCATGATGTTGAGGCCGTGCTGGCCGAGAGCAGGGCCAACCGGCGGCGAGGGATTCGCCTTGCCGGCGGGGCACTGGAGCTTGATGAGCGCGACAACCTTCTTCATGACGCTTGCCTGTCGGTCCCGGGGACCGGAACGAGAGTCCGGAACGAAAAGGACCGGATTTATGCTTTCTCAACCTGGGCGAAGTCAAGCTCGACCGGCGTAGCCCGACCGAATATCGAGACCAGGACCTTGACCTTCTGCTTATCCGGCTTGACCTCTTCGATCGCAGCCGAGAAGTTCGCGAAGGGACCGTCGACGACGCGGACGTTGTCACCGATCTCGAAGGTCACCTTGGCGCGCGGCTTGGCCGCCTTGCCTTCGGTGACCTGAGTCTGGAGACCGGTAATCTCACGCTCGGGCACCGGGGTCGGCTTGGCGCCGCCCAGGAAGCCGGTGATCTTTGGGGTGTTCTTGACCAGCGTGAACGTGCGGTCGTCGAGGACCATCTGCACGAACATGTAGCCGGGGAAGAACTTGCGGGTGGTCGTGCGGCGCTGGCCCTTGACCAGCTCCATCACGCTCTCCGTGGGAACCAGGACCTCGCCGAAGTACTCGGTGAGGTTGGCGTTGCGGACGCGCTCGAGCAGCGTCAGACGCGCCTTGTTCTCGTGCCCCGAGTAGGTGTGCACGATGTACCACTTCAGCAGCGCCTGAGGCGCGGCCGCGGGTGCGCCGGGCGCTACGTCGCCAGGCGTCGAATCAGCCACCATAGATGAGCTCCGTCAGGTTCGACCAGATGGTGTCGAACAGCATGATCAACGACGCCGACACGATCGCCATGATGATGACGACCATGGTGGCGGCCTTGACCTCCTTGGCGCTCGGCCAGCTCACCTTCTTGAGCTCGCTCGCGACCTCGTTGGCCAGCGTGTGCACACGGTCATGCCGGTACAGAACGACGCCGACGGCCATGGCGAGCAGGCCAGCGACCAGGGTCACGTAGAGCTCGTTGGGCGTGGTGGCGAAGTAGCCCCAGATCCAGTCGAAGGACCACTTGGTGAGATAAAACACCACCAATGCACCACCGAGGTACATGAGGTGCACGGGTTTGTTTGGGGCGTTCTCTTGCTGGGCCACGGGGAAACTCTGGGGCTTGATCAGTAGCGTCGTCGACTGGTCGCTCGGGCAGGTCTTCAGGCAGTGGCAGGGGAGAACGGACTCGAACCGATAGCCCTCCGCTTTGGAGACGGATGCTCTACCATTGAGCTACTCCCCTAAGATATCGACTACTTGACTCTCGCGTACAGTTGATGCAACACGGCCGACGTCGGTACAGACGGAAGCGGACGTTTACCTCAGATGGCAGAGCCGAGCAAGAGGCAAGCCTATGAATCGACGTTTGCCCTGCCCGATCGCGACTCCGCACCGTAATCAGCGGGCCCTGTCGCCCGCCCGTCGTCGCCATCACGGCGGCGTTGCATGGCCGCCAAACAGAAACGCCCAGCACGGGGCTGGGCGTCCTACGTGGCCGTGGCGGTCGGACTCCTCCGGGCCGGGCCCGGAGGGTCGGCTCAGGCGGTGATCTTGGTGACCACGCCGGCGCCGACGGTGCGTCCACCCTCGCGGATGGCGAAGCGCAGGCCCTCTTCCGCGGCGATGGCCGAGATCAGCTCGATCTCGACGCGGATGTTGTCACCCGGCATCACCATCTCCATGCCCTCGGGGAGCTGGACCACGCCCGTCACGTCCGTCGTGCGGAAGTAGAACTGGGGGCGGTAGCCGTTGAAGAACGGCGTGTGGCGGCCGCCCTCCTCCTTCTTGAGGATATAGATCTCGGCGGAGAACTTGGTGTGCGGCAGAACCGAGCCCGGCTTGCAGAGCACCTGGCCGCGCTCGATGTCCTCGCGCTTGAGGCCGCGGAGGAGGAGACCGACGTTGTCGCCAGCCTGGCCCTCGTCGAGCAGCTTGCGGAACATCTCGACGCCGGTGCAGGTCGTCTTCTTGGTGTCGCCGAGGCCGACGACCTCGATCTCGTCGCCGACCTTGACGATGCCGCGCTCGACACGACCCGTGACGACCGTGCCACGGCCCGAGATGGAGAACACGTCTTCGATGGGCATGAGGAACGGCTTGTCGATCGCGCGCTCGGGCGTGGGGACGTACGAGTCCACAGCGTCCATCAGCTTCATGATCGAGGGAACGCCGAGCTCGCCGGTATCGCCTTCGAGGGCCTTGAGCGCGCTGCCGCGGATCATCGGCACTTCGTCGCCGGGAAACTTGTAGCTCTTGAGGAGCTCGCGGACCTCGAGCTCGACGAGATCGAGCAATTCCGGGTCGTCCACCATGTCGCACTTGTTCAAGTACACGACGATGTAGGGCACGCCGACCTGGCGAGCGAGCAGGATGTGCTCACGCGTCTGGGGCATGGGACCGTCCGCCGCGGAAACCACGAGGATGGCGCCGTCCATCTGCGCCGCACCCGTGATCATGTTCTTCACGTAATCGGCGTGGCCCGGGCAGTCGACGTGCGCGTAGTGACGCGTGAGCACATCCTGCTCGCCCGCCAGGTCGGCGTTCCCTACATCGTCGTGTACTTGAACAAGTGCGACATGGTCGACGATCCCGAGCTCCTCG
>JBKJLC010000116.1:0-9763 GCA_046597055.1 Kofleriaceae bacterium
GGCGAGCGCAAGCGAGCCCGCCGTCGAAGGGCAGCCCGTCGAAGATCACGTGCGGCACCTTGGCGCTCTGCCCTTCGACACGGCGCCTTCGGCGCCGGCTCAGGGCCACCGGGAAAGATGTGCGCTTGCGATCAGGCTTCGAGATGTGATCAATCGCGTGGCTGGCCGGCCAGCTGGCCAGCCACGCGCCCGACGCCGGGTCCGGACGTGAACTCGCCCGCGTAGGGGCGCGGGCGAGAACGCTCGACGCTGGGTCCGGACCCGAGAACGCTCGACGCCGGGTCCGGACGCGAGAACGCCCGCGCAGGGGCTGCGCGGGCGTCCAGTCCGACACCGTCCCGGGGGGCGGTTACTTCTTGTTGGCGACGACGAAGAACTTGAGGGTCGCGACGACGCCGGACATGAGCCGGACCGGGACCTCGTACCGGCCGAGGGCCTTGACCGGCACGTCCATCGTGATCCAGCGGTGGTCGATCTCGACGCCCGCCTTCTTGAGCTGGTCGGTGATGTCACGGCTGGTGACCGAGCCGAACAGCTTGTCGTCCTCGCCGGTGTTCCGCTCGAACTGGAGCGTCATCACGTTGATGCGCTCGGCCAAGGCGTCGGCGCCCGCGCGCTCCTTGGCGACCTTGCGGGCGATCACGCGCTTGTCGTGCTCGAGCCGGTGCACGTTGGCCTGGGTGGCCGTGACGGCGAAGCCGCGCGGCACCAGGTAGTTGCGGCCGTAGCCGGGCTTGACGGTGACGAGCTCCCCGGCCTTGCCGAGGCTCGAGACGTCCTGGGTCAGGATGACCTGCATGGGCATGGCGGCTCCTCACTCCCCCGTGACGGTGATCGGCAGGAGCGCCAGCATCCGCGCGCGGCGGATCGCCGTCGAGATCCCGCGCTGGTGCTTGGCGCACGAGCCGCTGATCCGACGGGGAACCATCTTGCCGCGATCGGTGATGAAGCTGCGCAGCAGCTGCGGGTTCTTGTAGTCGATGATGGTCGTGGTCTCGCTGCAGAAGCGGCAGACCTTGCGACGCATCGCGCCGCCGCCGCCGCGGCCCTTGCCACGGCCACGGTCGTCGCCGCCCTTGTCGTCGACATCGTCGTCGATACGGGACATGACTAGTTCTCCTTCGTCTCGGTCGAGGCGTCAGCCGCGGCCGCGGGCGCGGCCTCGGCATCGGCGGCAGGGGCAGGGGCAGGGGCGGGCGCGGCCTTGGGCTTGGCCGGCGCGTTGGGATCGTAGTTGTAGTCGTCCTCGTCGTCGTCGTCGTTGTTCGGCTCGTCGGCGGCGCGCGACAGGAAGATGTCCTCCTCGTCGGCGGCGGTGGCGGCAGCGCGCTCGTACGCGGTGTCGTCGAGCTCGGTCGGACGCCCCTCGGGATCGACGTTCTCGTCGACCTTGACGGTCATGTACCGGATCACGTTGTCGAGCATGCGCAGGTTGCGCTCGGCTTCCTCGACGACGCCCGGCGAGGCGAGGTAGCGCCAGTAGAGGTAGATCCCCTTGCGCTCCTTCGCGACCTCGTAAGCGAGGCGGCGCTTGCCCCAGTTGTCGAGCTTCAGGACCTTGCCGCCCATGCTCTCGATGACGTTCTTGACCCGGGTGTTGACCTCGGCGACGCCATCGTTCGCGGTGTTCGGGCGCAGGATGTAGACGGTCTCGTACTCGCGCGACGTGCCCGGCGCGTCGCGGAGGCTCTGCATGCGTGCCATGTGCTGGTTCCTCTCGGGGTTGCCCGTCCACGGAGGACGAGCGAGGGTGAGCGGCGGCATATACCAGAACCCCGAGCCCGCCGGCAAGGCCGGGCTTCAGGTTCCCGGCGGCCGAGGCCGCGCCCGACGTCAGGTGACCGGCGGCTTGCCGTTGAGCTCGTTCATCGCCGGCAGCACGCCGAGCCCGACCACGGCCTCGGCAGCGTCCGCGACGCGGGCCAGGATGGCCTCGACCAGGGCGGCCTGGACGGCCGGGAAGTCGCCGAGGACCCAGCCCGCCACGTTCTTGTCGCCGCCACCGGCCCGGGCGTCGGCGCCACCGGTCGACGTCCCTGGCTCACGCCCGGGCTTGCCGACGCCGATGCGGACGCGGACGAAGCCACTCCCGCCCAGCTGGTCGGTCATCGAGCGCAGCCCGTTGTGGCCGCCGTGGCCGCCGCCGGACTTGACCCGCACCACGCCGAGATCGAGGTCGATCTCGTCGTGGAGCACCAGGATCTCGTCGACCGCGACCCCGTAGAACTTCATCGCCCGCTGCACCGCGAACCCCGACAGGTTCATGAACTCCATCGGCTGCAGCAGGACGACCTTCTGTCGTCCGCGCGGCGTCGTGATGACGCCGCTCGCGGTGTGGGCACCGAGCTTGCCGCCCGAGCGCAGCTCGCCGAGGCCATGGCGCGAGGCCAGCAGCTCGACCGCGCGGAAACCGACGTTGTGCCGGTTTCGCGCGTACTTCGAGCCCGGATTCCCGAGCCCGACGATCATCCACATCGCGACGGTCCTCGCCGGTCAGCCGGCGAGCGTCACTTCTTGGCGGGCGACTTGGCAGCCGCCTTGGCCGGCGCGGCCTTGCCGTCGCCCTTGGCAGCCTTGGCGTCGCCCTTGCCGGCGCCCTTGGCCGGGGCGCCCTTGGCGTCCTTGGCCGGCGCCGCTGCATCCGGAGTCGCCGCGGCGGCTGCAACCGGCTCGTCGCGATCCGGCGGAACCAGCGAGATGACGGCTTCGCGACCGCCGGTGACCGAGATCACGCCCTCGGCCAGCGAGATGTCGCTGACGTGAAGCACGTCGCCGATGTCGAGGCCGGACACGTCGAGGGTGAGCTTCACCGGGATGTCGGACGGCTTGGCCTTCACCTGCACCGAGCGCATGACCGTGTGGAGCACGCCGCCATCGACGAAGCCCTTGGGCTTGCCGATGAACTCGAGCGGCACCGACGCGACGACCTCCTTGTTGGGGTCGATCGCGAGCAGGTCGACGTGGGTGACGTCGCGGCGAACCGGGTCGAGCTGGTACTCCTTGAGGAGCGCCGCCAGGGTCCGCACCTGCTTGTCGCCGTCGAGCACGGTCACCGTGATGACGGTGTTCTGGCGACGGACCGGGTCGAGCGACGCCTTGAGCGACTTCACGTCGACCGTGATCTGGAACGGCGCGATCGGGCCGTCGGTCGACGCGCCGTAGAAGACGCCCGGAACCAATCCGCGCGCGCGGAGCTTACGAGCCGGGCCCTTGCCCGAGGTGTTGCGGAGATTGACGGTGAGCTGTCCGACTTGCATGGCGAAATCCTCTGACGTTGAACGGGCGGTGCGCGGCCTGCAGACCTGAACGGGCGGGCGCCCGGAACCTACATGAAAAGCGAGCTGATCGAGTCCCCGTGATGGATCCGCTTGATCGCCTCGCCCAGGAGCCGTCCCACCGACTTGACCCGGATCTTGGGCGAGGCCTGACCGGGCTCGGACAAGGGGATCGTGTTGGTGACGACGACGTGGGTGAGCGGGGAGTCGATGATGCGCTGGACCGCCTTGCCCGAGAACACGGCGTGGCTGGAGCAGGCGGCGACCGAGGCGGCGCCGGCGTCCATGATCGCCTGGGCGGCGTTGGTCAGCGTGCCGGCGGTGTCGATGATGTCGTCGACGATGACCGCGCGCTTGCCGCGCACGTCACCGACGATGTTCATGACCTGCGACACGTTGGCCGCGGCGCGGCGCTTGTCGATGATCGCGAGCGGCGAGCCGAGGCGCTTGGAGAACGCGCGGGTGCGCTCGACGCCGCCGGCGTCGGGCGAGATCATGACGGTGTCGTCGCCGCCATAGCCGAGCGCCCGCAGCTCCTCGATGAGCACGGGCATCGCGAACAGGTGGTCGAACGGGATGTCGAAGAAGCCCTGGATCTGCCCGGCGTGGAGATCCATCGCCAGCGCGCGATCGGCGCCGGCGGCGGTGATGAGGTTCGCGACCAGCTTCGCCGTGATCGGGGTCCGTGGCTTCGACTTGCGGTCCTGCCGCGCGTAGCCGAAGTACGGGATGATCGCGACGATGCTGCCGGCCGACGCGCGCTTGAGCGCGTCGATCATGATCAGCAGCTCCATGAGCGACTGGTTGACCGGCGTGCAAGTCGGCTGGACGACGAAGCAGTTGACGCCTCGAACGTTCTCACCGATCTCGACGTAGATCTCGCCGTCCGAGAAGTGCGTGACGTCGGCCCGCCCGAGCGGAATCTCGACGAACTTGCACACCTCTTCCGCCAGCGCCCGATTGGCGTTGCCTGTGAAAATCGACAGTGCCTTGAGCACGCGGTCTCCGAGGGAGGGTGGTGTGAAGCCCCCCGGACTTCGGGGAGCGAGCGATCTACTCTGTATGCCAGCCGGCGTCAACCAAAAAAAGGGCGCTAAGCCCCCGCGATCCCGAGCTGTTTGGCGCGGGTAAGCAGGCGTTCGACCTCTTTGCCCTCGAGTCGGTCCGCCTCGTCGACCAGTAGCACCGGCACGTCGCCTTCGATGCGATATCGCAGCCGCGACGACGGACACAGAAAGAACGAGGCGTCGGGGTCGGTCCCGCTCTCGCCGCCCGAGAAGTAGAGCAGCGGCGCCTTCGACTCCGGGCAGGCGAGGACGGCGAGCAGCTCGGCGGCAAGCGACATGGCGGGCACTCTACTCGATCCGCCCGCCCTGAACGCGCCACGGGCACACGGCCGACGCCGAAAGTGCCGAAGGCCCGACGTTGCCGTCAGGCCTTCGTGGAATCAGCGGGCGCGGGACCCGCTACCAGCCCTGATCAGGGCGTGGTCGGCTGCGGGTTCGCCGGGGTCGGGGTCGGTGGCGTGGTCGGGTTGGTGGTCGGGGTCGGCGGGGTGCCACCCGAGCCAGTCAGCTCCGAGACCAGCTTGAACTCGACGCGGCGGTTCTTGGCCTGAGCGGCCTTGAGCTTGCCGCCCTTGAGGCCCGCCGGGTCGGTGACCGGCATGGTCTCACCGAGGCCGGTCGCGAGGATGCGGTCCTCGGCGACGCCCTTGCTCCCGAAGTACGCCTTCACCGACTCCGCGCGCGAGTGCGAGAGCTCGAGGTTGGCGGCGTCCTCACCGACGTCGTCGGTGTGGCCCTGGATCTCCATGCGGAGGTCCGGGAAGTCGTTGAGGACCTTGACCGCGCGGTCGAGGACCTTGAACGACGGCTTCAAGATCTCGGCCGAGTTGGTCTTGAAGTTGATGCCCTTGACCACGCCCGTGAACTTGCGGACCGCGGCCGGAACCTCGTCGGGGCAGCCGTCGCTGTCCTGGAAGCCGTTCTTGGTCTCCTGCTTGTCCTGGCACTGGTCGTTGGCATCGGCCACGCCGTCGCCGTCGTTGTCCGGATCCGGGCAGCCGTCCTCGTCCTGGAAGCCGTCGGCGTCCTCCGCCTCGTCCTTGCACTGGTCGGTGGCGTCGGCGATGCCGTCACCATCGTTGTCCGGATCGGGGCAGCCGTCGTCGTCCTTGAAGCCGTCGACGTCCTCGGCGTCCGCCGGGCACTGGTCGGTGGCGTCGGCGATGCCGTCGCCGTCGTTGTCGGCGTCCGGGCAGCCGTCCTCGTCCTGGAAGCCGTCGGCGTCCTCGGGATCGTTGGGGCACTGGTCGGCCTCGCCAACGATGCCGTCCTTGTCCGGATCATTGTCGCTGACCGGCTCGACGACGACCTCCTCTTCGGTGGCCTCCTCGCGTCCGAACTCCTTGTAGACGGAGAGCAGGACCTCGAAGTCCGAGGCCGCGCCCTCGTTCTTGGAGGACGGGACCGCGAGCCAGCGGCCGTCGAGGCGCAGGCCCCAGCCGTTCTCCACGCGGTACTTGGCGCCGAGGCCGACGTAGAGGACCTCGTCCTTGTCCTTGTCCATGCGGTCGAGGTTGTCGCTCGAGACGACATGCGCGATGCCGCCGCCGGCGAGGATGAACGGGAGCAGCTTGTTCTTGGGCTCGGAGGCCCGGAACTGCGCGATGAGGTGCGCGCGGTACGTCGCGACCCACACGTCATAGACGAGGTTTCGCTCCTCGGTCGGGATGACGCCGGCCTCGAGCTCGAGGCCGAGCATGTCGCCGAAGCCGAAGCCCAGGCGCACCCCGAACAGGGCCGAGTTGCGCAACGACGTGGAGGCCGGGTCGTCGACGACGCCGAGCTCGTTGTTGACGCTGAAGGTATGTAGACCTGCAGTCGCGCCGACTTCGACGTTGGCCTGGGCGGGCGCGGCCGAGAGTGAGGCGACAGCAGTGACCGCGCCACCAAGGGCAGTCACGTTCAGCATGCGGCGCAAGTTTGGCAATCTCATGTGAGTCTCGATCCTTTTGTTGCGAGTCCTTCCAGGGCCCCCCCCAAGGGCAACAAGATGCCTCTGACGGTTCCGTCCCCTGGTGGGCGCAGATAGTGTGTGTTTATCGGCATACAGGACAAGTTTCCAGCCCTTGGGGCAACTTCCGTCACCGATCTCACCAGGGCAAGATGGGCCGGCTGCTCGCGTACAACCGCCCTGTTCCCCAAAAACCGAGAAAACACCGAAACGTACAGCAGCTCATGAGTCAGCCGCGCTTCTTGCCCGCGAAGTACTCGGGAGAGACCCGAAGCTGCTCAGGAATTGACTCGCGGCGCGCCCGTGCCCGATCGATGCTGGCGCTGTAGCGGAACGGGGCCCGCTCCGGGACTGCCAGCGTCCGTGGCAGATAGAGCGTCGCGCACGCGGGCCCGCCGCCGGCCTTTCCGAACAGCTCGAACAGCGGGACCCGGTGGATCTGCAGGCCAAGCCGCTCCATCGCGGCGAGGTAGCTCGCGCTGACACCGTCGGGAACCAGCAGGCCTTGCCGCACCTGCCGCGAGTTCCCGGCGTACTGATGGACCGCGTCCGCCATCGCGATCGGGACGACCCGAGCGCCGAGCGCGCGCACCACGTTGTCGTGGCCTCCGCCCCACAGCCCGCCGGCGTAGTGGACCAGCACCGGTGGCCCGCTCGCAGGCCGCGCGGCGAAGTGCACGGTGTCGCCGTGGAAGTGCGGATAGACGAGCTCCGCCAGCACCCGCTCCTCGGGTGGGATCCCGAGCTGGTCGGCCGCGAACGTCACGCCGGCGAGCGAGCTGCGCGGGCTCTTGGGGGTGAGCCCCTGGTCGTAGTGACCGGGCACCGCGTAGGTGAGGATCGCCTTGTCGCCGACCACGGCGACGTCGGCCATGCCCTCCCACCGGTGCGGGTTCTCGACCGCCTGCAGCGTGAGCCCGGCAGCGTCGGCGATGTGGCCGAGCAGGTCGCGGTAGTAGGTCGCCTCGCCGGTGCGGTGGGCCAGCATGTGCTGCATGACGGCGCGCATGGCGCCCTGCTCGACGGTGACCCAGGGCCCGTTGGCGGTGAACACCCGGCCGGTCTCGATGGTGGCGAGGTTGCCCAGCACCTCGCTCGATCCGGCGGGGTGAACATCGCCATCGCCGTCGACCTCGAGCGCGCGGTGCCCGAGGTAGCGGTCGTCGACCGCTTCGAACTGGTAGAGGGCGTCGCCGCCGCAGGCCACGATGGCGTCGCAGATCGACAGCCACTCGTCGTAGGCGCGGCGCGGCGAGTAGTCGAGGTGGGTGACCTCGCTCTTGTAGTTGGCGCCGGCCTTGTTGCAGGTCGCGGGGACCGGCGGGCGGACGATCAGGAGGTCGCCGTAGACGTCGGCCAGGGCAGACATGGGGCCCGTCTATACCATCGGGACGGGCCCCATCGCGCCGCCCGGCGGTCATCGTGGTACACGGGGAGCGCGTGGCGACCGGCCTCTTGCTCATCAACCTCGGCACCCCCGAGGCGCCGACCGCGGGCGCGGTGCGGACCTATCTGCGCCAGTTCCTCGGTGATCCGCGCGTCCTCGACATCAATCCGATCGGGCGCGCGCTGCTGTTGAACCTGGTCATTCTGCCGACGCGTCCGTCGAAGAGCGCGCACGCGTACGCGCAGATCTGGGACCGCGAGCGCGGGTCACCGCTGCTCTATCACTCGCAGGACCTCACCCGCGCGGTCGGCGAGCGCCTGGGCGCCGACTGGCAGGTCGAGCTCGGCATGCGCTACGGCAACCCGTCCATCGGGTCGGCGCTCGACCGGCTGATCGCGGCCGGGGTCAGCCGCGTGATCGCGGTGCCGCTGTTCCCGCAGTACGCGTCGTCGTCGACCGGGAGCGCGCTCGAGGAGCTGTACCGGCTGAGCGGCGCGCGGCTGACGGTGCCGCCGCTGACGATCGTGCCGGCGTTCTGGGACGACGACGGCTTCCTGGCGTCGTTCGTCGCGGTGGCCCGGCCGCGGCTCGCTGCCCTTGCGCCCGATCACGTGTTGCTCTCGTTCCACGGCCTGCCCGAGCGCCACATGATCAACGGCGACCCGACCGGCAAGCACTGCCTGGCATCCCCGGGATGCTGCGACGCGATCGTCGCCGCCAATCGCGATTGTTACCGGGCCCAGTCGTTCGCGACCGCGCGCGCGCTGGCCGGCCGGCTCGGGCTCGCCGACGGTGCCTGGAGCACGAGCTTCCAGTCGCGGCTCGGCCGCACGCCGTGGATCAAGCCGTACACCGACGAGGTGCTGCCGGCGCTCGCCGCCCGTGGCCTCAAGCGGATCGCGGTCATGTGCCCGGCCTTCGTCGCCGATTGCCTCGAGACGCTCGAGGAGATCGGCATGCGCGCGGCCGCCGACTGGAAGGCGCAGGGCGGCGAGGCGCTCGAGCTGATCCCGTCCCTCAACGCCGAGCCCACCTGGGTCGAGGCGGTCGCGTCCATGGCGCGGCGCGCCGCCGCCTGATCGCCGATCCCCGCCCGCCCGGTCAGTGAAAATCGTCGAAAGCCCAGCCGTCGGGGCTGGTGTTGCCATCGTGGGGCGAGCCCTCGGCGTGGCCGCGGAGCGTCCACTTGGCAGCGACCGGGACCAGCCGCATCGGCAGGTTGGTCGGCGACGCGATCGCGCGGATGCCGAGCAGGCTGCCCAGCCGCTGCACCAGGTTCGCGGCGGTCTGGCCCGACGACCGCATCGCGGCGGCCCGGACCCGCGCCGCGACCGGGGTGACCAGGTCGGACACCAGCATCGTGGTCGGCATCGGCCGGAACGCCGACACGCTGGCGAACAGCGCGAGGTCGGCCTCGGCGCGTGCGTCGATGAGCAGGCCGTCGATCGTCTCGTGGGCGAGCAGCTTCATGGCCGGCATCAGGGCCGGCGCCTCGCGGAGTGAGAATCCGGCGGAACGCACCGCGGCGCCCCAGGAGGCCTGGAGGGCGGCGTCGTTCACGATCACGAGGACGGTGGTCATGCGAAGGGCCCCCAGCGGTAGCACCACGCCCGTCGGCGACTGGGGCAGCGGTGGGGTAGCGTACGTACGCTGGGATGGGTAAGGCTAAGACCGGGCACAGCGCGAATCCAAAGTGCTGAGATCAGATGATTTCGACGGCCTGTAGGCGCGCCGGCAACATCCCTATCCTGGGCATTGCGATGACAGACCGACCGGGCATGATGGTCTCCATGGCCGGGTACTCGGGCACGCCGCTCGCGAAGAAGCTGGGGATCAAGGCGGGACACTCCGTCGTGGTCACCGGGCTCGTCCCCGCGAGCTTCGAGCCCGGGCTCGAGCTCCCCGAGGGCGCCCGCGTGTTCCGCCAGCTGCGCCCGGCCCCGATCGACGTGATGGTCTACTTCGTCGACAAGGTCGCCGATCTCGAGCACCGGATGAACGCCCTGCTGGCGCGCATGCACCCGGCCGGCGGGTTCTGGGTCGCGTGGCCCAAGAAGACGTCGCGGCGCCTGACCGACATCAC
>JBKJLC010000156.1:0-43294 GCA_046597055.1 Kofleriaceae bacterium
ATCACTCCGGCGGCGCCGTGGCGCCGCGAGGGTTCACACTCGACGCGCAGTCGAGAGGACGCTCAGATGAGCAGCGTGCGGTTCCGGAGGAAGACCGGGGGTCCCCGTGGCAGCGCCAGGCGCGACACGAGCACGAACATCGGGACGGTGGTCGGCGCGGGCGGCAGGATGATCGAGGCCGGCTGCGCCGGCGCCGTCACTTCCGTCGACGTCGAATCGACACGCAGCCGCGGATCGCTGGCGGTCGTCCGAGCCTGCTCGAGATCACAGCAGCATGCCGCGCTGGCCTCGGGCTCGTCCGCGGGTCCGCGCCGATCGTCGGCGGCGGCAGGACAGCAACACGTCGTCATCGCCGCGCCCGTACTCCGGCAGCGATACCACTCGCTCGCCATCGCGCTGGTCGGCGCGATCGCCACCACGAGGAGCAGGATGAGTAAAGGACGGCGCACGTCGACTCAAGGGTAGGCGGTCGGTGGGCCCGGCGCAAGCCTGGCCGCTCGCGCGCGCTCCGGGGGGCACGTGCGCTATCGCGGTGCGGCGAGGTCGCTCGCATCGATCGGCGTCGACACCAGTGCCTCGCTGGCATGGCTTTCCTCGCACTGCTCCAGCCGGTAAGCGATCTCACCGGAGCACAGCGCTTCCGGGGTCTGGCACATCCCGGTCTCGAAGCACCAGGCGCACTCGCCGCGCATCGTGCAGACGTCGCAGGCCCGATCCAGCGCGCAGCTCGAGCTGGTCTCGGCGCATCCGACGGCGGCCACGTGGGCGAGCAGGACGATCGCAGCCTGCACGACGGCCGGACGCATCAGCCGAGGCGCCCGCGCTCGGCGTCGGGTCCCTGAGCCACCGGGCCTACTTCCGAGTCCATCGGGCGCCGACTCTACTATGCGGCGCGTCGACCGCGGGTCGGGTCTCGGTCCCCGGGCGCACATCCTGGGCTTGCGGCGGCGGACGGGTGGTCCTGGCGGCTTCGCCGATCAGCGGTGGTCGGGCGGCGATCGGTTCCGCTACCATGCCGCCATGGTTCGTGCTGCGTCGCTGCTCTCCGCCGCTGCTGTGCTGGCGCTCGCCGCCGCGGCGCGTCCGGCCCACGCCAACGGCGTCAACATCCATTCGTGGATCACGCTGCGCGCGGTCGAGCTGCTGCCGGAGGGCCAGCTGCGCCGCATCCTGTCGGATCCGGCGATGGAGCCGTACCTGGTCAACGGCTCGATCTTTCCCGACGGCGGGTACGCAGTGAACGACGGCTATGGCGAGCTCACCCACTGGGAACCGTTCGTCACGGCGTACATCGCGTGGATGCGCGCCGAGCTCGGGCCGCCCTACGACCGGCCCGAGGCGCGCAAGCACCTCGGGTTCCTGATGGGCGTCGCGTCGCACGGCATGGAAGATCAGGTGTTCGACTCCTCGTACATGGCGGCCGCGCGTCGCTTCGACGCGGTGGGTTGGTCGGACGTCCTGTTCGAGGACTTCGATACCGCCACCGATGTCCTGCTGGTGGCCGCCACCGGCGCCGACTTCCGCGGCCGCGAGGTGTGGGTCCCGGCCGAGGAGGCGGCCGGGGTCCTGGCTGGCATCGGCCACCCGGTCGCACCCTCGGTGCTCCTCGAGGCGCAGGGCGCGATGCACACGTTCGTGCTCGCGTACGGCTCGATCAACGGGCGCAACCCGGCCGAGGTCGAGCGCTACACCGCCCAGTACCCGTGGGGCGCCGCCCACATCATGGACGAGCACGAGCCGGGGTCGCCGCCGACCGAGGCCGAGGTGGTGTCGGCCTACCAGCAGGTGATCTGGGACCGCCTGCACGACGCGTCGGGCGTGCAGAACCAGATCATCGCGACCTATCCCAGCGCCGGCTCCGACGGTCATCCCACCGATCGCACGCGGATCGACGCCCAGGTGCAGCTCTACTTCGGCCACGGGGTGTACGGGCAGGAGCTGTACGACAAGCTCGCGATCACCGATGCCACGGGCAAGGCCTACCACCTGGGGATCCAGGCGTGGTCGGGCACCGTGGGCAACCTGATCCGGCTGGTGCCCGAGGAGGACTGGGCCCCGGACCAGACCTTCACCGTCACGGTCGCGCCGGGCGTGCGCACGATCGATGGCCTCACCTACGACCAGCCGTGGTCGTTCCAGTTCTCGACCCGCGCTGCCACCGGCCCGCGCGATCCGATGAGCGATCCGACCCCGCACCAGGGCGAGCCGTGGGTGCCGGAGGCGCCCGACGACGGTGGCTGCTCGGCCGGTGGCGGCGCCGGGAGCCTGGTGGGGCTGGCGGCGCTGGCGCTGCTGGGCCGCCGCCGGCGGGTGCGCGCGTGAGCGACCGGTCGGGCGACCTGTCGGTGACCGCGCTCTACACGTCGCAGACGTGGACGTGGGGCGGGCTGTCGTACGCGCCGCTGTTCGCAACCGTCGACGCGAAGCGGGTGTTCGACGCGACCAACGCCGCCCTCGCGGCGGCCAGCGTGTTCCGCCGCGGTCAGACCCCGCTGCGCGAGGAGCTGCTGCATCGCCACGCCATGATCGATCACCTGCTGCGCGAGTCAGGCGCGCGCCAGGTGCTCGAGGTCGCGGCCGGGCTGTCGCGGCGCGGCGCCGCCTTCAGCGAGGACGCCGGGCTGCGCTACACCGAGGTCGATCTGCCGCCGATGATCGCGCGCAAGCGGACGCTGCTCGAGCGCACCGAGGCCGGCCGCGCGGTGCTGGCCCGGCCCGGCCTGCGGCTGATCGGCGCCGACGTCGAGACCGCGCCGCTGGACACCTACGTGACCCCGGGCGAGCCGCTGGTCGTGATCGCCGAGGGCCTGCTGGTGTACCTGACGGCCGACGCGCAGCGCCGGCTGTGGATGCGGGTACACGCCTTGGCCGCGGTCGCTGGCACGGTGCGCCTGATCTTCGATCTCACCCCGGCCTGCGAGCAGCCGGCGCCGGGCGTGATCGGCGGCGTGCTGGCCGGCGCGATGAAGCGCTTCACCGGCGGCCGCGGCTTCGAGCGCGACGCCCGCACCCGCGACGACCTGCGCGCGGAACTGCGCGCGGCCGGCTTTGCCCGGGTCGACGTGATCGACTCGGCGGCGGTGGCGCAGCCGTGGGCCCTGCCCCACCCGGCGGCGGCGACCCGTCAGGTGCTGTTCGACTGCGCCAGCTGACCTGAAGTCCAGCCAGATCATTGCCACTCCCGTCTGCGCACCGCCCGACGATCAGAGCCGACCGTTAGGTTGGACCACTAATGCGTCGGCGATCCTCGAACGGGCTCGGGCCCGAGCAGGAGGTGCGAGAAGACCTCCTGCTCGATCCACACGCCGGTCGCGTGCAGCTCTTCGAGGAGGTCGTGGCACGGCGCGCCGGCATCGTCGATCGCGAGGAGCCGGGCGATCCGGGCGCGCTCGTCGGCGGCGATGGCGCGGCCGCCGGCGGCGAAACGGCGGTGGCTGGCGACGTCCATGTGCCACGGCTCGATGGCGACGTGGGCGCGCTGGCTCAGGCTACGCAGGATAAGGATCCCGGTGCGATCGAGATCGCCGGCGTGGCGGATCGGCAGGCAGGTGGGCGCGCACAGGCGGAGGAGCATGACGACGGCCCAGTTGGCCTGGCCACGGGCGCACACGACGAGCTCGGTCCGGGGATCGGCGCGCTCGACGTAGTCGAGGAACGGCGCCTGGTTTTCAAAGATGGTGATGCGCCGGGCGGGCAGGTCGACCAGCGTGGCGTCGCGGAGCTGGGCCGCCGAGAGCGGGGTCGGGTCGCCGAGCGCGGCATGGCGGGCGACGTGGTCGAACGGGGACTCGGTGCCGCGGCGGTAGACGAGGGGACCGAAGGTGTGGACGAGGATACCGGCGTCGTCGCGGAGGAGGCCGCGGGCCTCGAGGGCGTAGGCGGCGGCGGCGGCAGGGGAAGCCGGGTGGCGGGCGGCGACGTCGGCCTGGGTCCGGGCATCGTGGAGCAGGAGCGCGGCGGCGAGGCGGCGGGCGCGCTCGCTGCCGGGCAGGAGGGCCTTGCTGTCGCCGAGCACGCGGGCGGCGAAGTTGGCGATGCGGATGGGCGTGCGGAGGTCGAGAATCGCATCGAGCGCCCGGGCGACGTCGGTGATCACGGCGGTGGCGCGGGCGACCCCATCGCTCTCGGCGAGGGCCCAGGTGTCGCCGGTCGCACTGGCAGCAGCGGCCTGTTCGGCGACGAGGAAGCCGCGCGCGACCGCGCGCGCCGGGGCCGGAATCGCGGCCAGCGCGGCGCACAGGTCGCCGCGGCGGCGCGCCCGCTCGGCGGGCGGGTCGCGCCGGGCTCGGTCCAGCGCCGCATAGAGGAGGTCATCGAGCGCAACGACCGGGACGACGCCGAGATCGAGCCGGGCGCGCGCCGGCGCGATCGGCGTGACCGCCCGCGCGGAGAAGACGGCGCGCAGGGCGGCCACCACGCCGGCGTCGGCATCGACGGTGAGGCGGCGCGGCAACCGGCCGGCGCGCTCGCAATGGTCGAGGATGGCGTTCAGCGCGGCGCGGGTGCCGGGGGCGGCGGCAACCGCGGCCTGGATGGCCGAGACGATGGCGGTCCGCTCCACGACGCGCACGATAGCGCAGCGGCCCGACGTTTGATCGCCGCCGAGCCGGGGGCACGGGCGGCCGCGTTTGCCGACGGCTGCGCGCCGGTGCTGGCGCGCGGGCTCGCGGGTCGCATCGCGGCGGCGCTCACGGCGGAACGCGCACCGTGGTACCTGACCATCCTCTACGGGCTGCTGCTGTTCCGGCGTGACCACGAGCTCGAGCCACTGCACGAGGACGTGCTGGCGCGGGTCACCGGAGCCGCCGCCGGCTTCGGGCCGTACGACCCGGCGTTGTTCGGGCAGGACGTCGGACAGCTGGTCGACTGGGGGGCGATCGACCGGGTCACCGAAGCGCACAAGCTGCGCAGCTACCGCGATAACCGGCGGGAACGCTTCCGCTATCGCATCACCGACGACGCCGTGGCGCTGCTCGAGTGGCTCGAGACGCGGCTGGCGGCGAAGCTCGCCGGCCGGGTCGGTGACAGCCGTGACCGGCTGGCCGACGTGCTCGGTCAGCTGCGCGAGGTCCGCCGCGTGCTCGACGAGTGGCGGGAGGGCACGCGCGGAGCCGATCCCGCCCGGCGCGTGCTGTACCTGATCGAGGGGACCGGCGACGCGATCGACGAGGTCGGCACCGAGCTGCTGGCGTTCCGCGCCGAGATGCTCGGGTTCGCGTCGCGGCCCTACGACCTGGGCGCGCTGCGCACGATCCTGGCGTGGCTCGAGCGCTACGTCGCCGTGTACGTGCGGCGCATCGAGGAGCTGCGCACCGAGATCGCGGTGCGGCTGCACGAGCTGGCGGCGCCGCGCTACCTGGGCGCGCTCGACGAGTGCCGCGCGGTGGTCGCCGAGGAGCGCGCCGCGACGCCGCGGGCGCTCCACGTCGCGCCGGTGGTGCCGCCGGGCGAACGGATCGCGGCGCAGGCCATGTTCTTCGCGGCCACCGGCATGCTCGCCGGGCTGTGCGCCCGGATCGACGAGTCGGCGCGCGCGGTCGTCGTCAAGATGCAGCGGCACCTGCGCGAGCTCGAGCGGCGCAGCGCGCGGCTCGCCGATCTGCGGGCGGCGATCCGGGCCGTGGCGGCGCGTCCGGCGCACGACCCACGGCTGGCCGAGCTGGGGCGCACGCTCGTCGCGGCCGGGCACGTGCGCGTGGACCGGCGCCCGGCGTCGGCCGGGCAGCCGTCGGCGCCGCCGGTGCCGCGCAGCCACGTGCGCACGGCGACGGTCACCGGCCCACGCCCGCTGGTGCGCAAGCGGGGCAACCTCGAGGCGGTCCGCGAGCTGACCGCGCGTCGGCAGGCGGCACTCGGCGCCTGGCTCGCGGAGGTGACGGCTGGCCGCGCGCGCGTGCGGCTGTCGGCGGCGCGGCTGGATGGCCCCGAGGCGCCCCGCCGCATGCTCGACGTCGCCCGGGCCGCCCACCTGGCCGGCGGACGCGCGCTGCGCGAGGTCGGCTTCACGCTGGAACCCGCCGATGGCGAAGCGGTACTCGGCGACGACGCGTGCGGCCTGGCCGCGCCCGACGGCTGGATCGTCCGGAGGGAATGATGGGGATCTATTTCGACAAGCTCAACGGTCCGCGCGTCACGGCGGTGCTCAACGTGCTCGGGGAAACGCCGTTTTTCTATCGCGACGACGACGTCGATCTGTTCCAGTTCTTGCGTCGCAACAAGGCCGAGTTCACCCGCTTCTACGAAGAGCTCTACGGCTGGGAGCTCTACGTCGACGGCCGCACGGCGCGCGTCTACAAGGAGCGCTGGCACAACCGCGCGCTCCGTCCAAGCCAGCACGACGTCTTCGATCTGACGCGCCGGGACGACTGCCTGGCGTTCCTCCTCTTGCTCGAGTTTCACGGCCACCTGCTCGAGCAGCACAACCTTGCGGGTGACGACGCCGAGCCGCCGCGGTTCCTGTTCGGGGAGCTGTTCGACTTCGCGCGGACGCGTCTGGCCGAAGAACTGGGCGCGGCGGCGCCCACCGACGAGGAGGTCCGGCTGCTCCTGCGCGGCCTGTGGCCGACGCTGGAGCGCTATCGCTTCGTGCGTGCGATCGTCCGCGGCGACGGTGATGGCGAGCGCCACCCCGGCGACGACGGCGACCGCGTGCTCTACGAGGCGCTGCCCGGCCTGCATCACTACGACATCCGGCGGCTGGGGCCGGCCGCGCTGGCGCGGGCGTTCGGCGCCGATGACGCCGCGCCCGAGCCCCGCGAGGAAGCGGCACCGTGACCACCTACCAGCTGCGCACCATCCGCCTGATCAACTTCCACAACTTCGTCGATGAGACCATCGAGGTCCGTGACGGCGGTCACCTGTTCCTGCTCGGCGACAACGGCTCGGGGAAGACCACGGTGCTCGACGCGGTGCACCTGGTGCTGGCCGGCGCCGATCTGGAGCTCAACGCGGCCGCCCGCATCGGCGGCCGGCGCGAGGATGGCCGCACGCTGCAGGGGGTCGTGCTGCGCTACGACTCCGAGCGCGGCGTCCGCAATCGGGCCGGGGCGATCGCCTACGCGGTGATCGAGCTGGTCGACCCGGTGAGCGGTCGGCGCGTGACCCTCGGCATCGGCGCCGAGGCCACGACGATGGAGGCGCGGGTCGTGAAGTGGGGCTTCCTGGTCGCGCGCCCGCTGGCAGAAGTCGCGCTGCTCGACGATCACGAGCAGCCGCTCGATCGCGACGCGCTGCGCCGCCAGCTCGGCGCCGCGCAGGTCTTCGCGCCGCTCGCGGCCTACCGCAAGGAGCTGGCCCGGCGCCTGTTTGGCTCCGAGGCGCAATACGACGAAGCGGTGCGCTTCTGGGGGATGGCGAAGGCCTATCGCGAGATCGTGAGTGGGGCCCGCGACTTCGGCGCGCTGTTCGAGCGCCTGTTGCCGGCCCCCGACGGCACCGTGTTCGACGAGATCCTGAAGACGTTGCGCGCGATCGACGACCTCGACCTCGCGCTGCGCGACCTCGACGGCCAGCGGGCTTACGTCGGCAGCCTGGCCGAGCGCATGCGGGATGTCGCGACCGGGCGCGAGGCGGCCGTCCGCTACGGCTGGCTGGCCTGCCGGCGCGAGCAGGACGACGCCGCCGCGGCCGGCGCCCACGCCACGACCGAGGCGGCGACCTGGACGCACGAGGCCCGACGGCTGGACGTGGAGGCCGAGGCGGCGCGGCTGCGCAGCGAGCGCGCCGACGAGAGCCTGCGCCGCGCCGAGTCCGCCGATGCCGCCAGCGTCCTCACCGCGGTCCGCGCCGCCGAGGTCCGGCAGCGCGAGCACGCCATCGAGGTCGAGCGCGCCGGCAACGACGTCGCCGAGCGCCGGCGCGAGTGCGACCGGACCGCCGGCGTCGCCGCGACCCGACGTGCCGCGCTGACCGAGCACGCGCGCACGTCGGCAAGCGAGCTGCGCGCCGCGGTCGCCGCCGCCCGTGAGCTGCCGGGCGAGCTCGAGGTGGTCGCGCAGCTCGGCGACGCGCTCGAGCAAGTGACGCCGCCCGGCGTCGTCGAGGTCGCCGCGTTGCCTGAGGTCGCCGGGGCCGCCGGGGTCGCCGAGGTGGTGCTCGCCGGGAGGCAGCGCGCCCTGATCGACGCGCAGGTGGACCGCGGCACCGCCGAGGGGCGACGGGCCGCATGTGCCAACGCGGTGACCGAGCTCGAGGCCGGGTCCGAGACCGGGCTGCTGCTACTTGGCCACGCCGCGGCGCGGCGGGCGCTGGCCGCTGCCGGGATCGCGGCCCGCCCGCTGTACGAGCTGCTCGAGCCGGCACCGGACGCCGACCCGGCCACGCTGGCGGCGATCGAAGCGCTGGCGGGTGACGACGTCCTCGGTGCGCTGGTGGTCGCCGACGACGAGCGTGGCCGCGCGCGGGAGCTCGTCGCGGCGGTGGCGCCGAGCGTCCGCGTCGTGATGACCGCCTCGAGCGCCGCGGCGCTGCCGGCCTGGTGCGCCGCGGCGCTCGCCGGCTCACCGACCACGGCGACCACCGTGCTGGCAGCCGCGCTGAGCCAGCCTCCCGACCTCGGGCCGCTGCCGCCGCCCGACGCGCGCGACGTGATGCTCCGCGGCCTCGCCCATCGCGTGGCGAACGAGCCCCCGCGGCTGCTCGGCGCCGTCGCCCGGCAGCGTGCGCATGCTGCCCGGCTCGCCGCCGCGCGCGCGGTCCTGGCCGATGCCGACCGCGCCGTGATCGAGGCCGGCCGCACCGTCGACCTCGCGCGTGACGGTGTCGATCGAGCGCAGCGGCTGGGGCGCGCGATCGCCGCCGCCGGTGGCGCCGCTCTGGTGGGCGCGTGGCACGAGGCCAGCGCTGCCCTGCATCGGGCCGGGCTGGCGACCGAGGCGTGGCGGGGCGCCGAGCGCCGCGCGGCGACCTGTGCAACCCGACTCGCCGAGCTCCAGGCCGAGGTCGGCGCGCTGCGGGCGCGGATCGACGGCGTCGATCTCGACGAGCTCGAGCGGCGCCTCGCGACGCTCCGCCGCGCCGCCGCCGAGAGCCGACAGGCGTGGCGCGACCTCGTCGACCAGGCGGCGCAGGCCGCCGCCGAGGTGCGCGCCGCCACCGGGCGCGCCGCCGCCGCCCGGGCGAGGAGCGCCGATCTCGCGGCCCAGCTCGCCGACGCGACGCGCCGTCTGCGCGCCGCCCTGGTAGCGATCAGCGCCGATCCGTTCGACGGTGACGATGACGGACTCGCGCACCACGTGCGGGTGACCTTGCGCGGCGATAGCTTCCGGAGCTCGGACACGCTCCGCCAGCGCATCGCCGAGGAGGAGCGGGCCGCCGACGCGGCCGCCGACGAGCTGGAGCGCGACGGCTCGCGCGGCGTTCGCTTTCTCCTCCACGCCGCGCGCTTCGGGTTCCTCTACGACCGGGCCCGGAACCACATCGAGGACGGGCGCGGCCAGCCCCTCGCCGGCGTGCTCGCCGAGCTCGACCGCTCGATCGGCGAGCAGCGCTCGGTGGTCAACGAGCGGACGCGGACGCTGATGGACACGCTGGTCATGGGCGAGCTCGCCCGCCACCTCCAAGGCCAGGTCCATCACCTGCACGACACGATCAAGGGCATCAACCGCGTGATGCGCGGCCTGCGCTTCGGACCCACCGAGTATCAGTTCCAGGTCACCCCGCGGGCCGACCGCATCGAGCTGATCGAGCTGGTGCGTCGCCTGTCGATCCTCGACGAGGACAGCCGCCTCCAGTTCCGCGCCTGGGTCGACGCACGCCTCGACGAGCTACGCGCGGCCGACGACCAGGTGCCGGCGCTGCTCGACTACCGCCGCTGGTTCGAGTTCAAGCTGCGCATGAGCACCACCGATACCGAGGGCATCGAGCTCACCCACCGCCTGCGCCAGGTCGGCTCGGGCGGCGAGCAAGGCGTCCCCAACTACTTGCTCGTCCTGGCGCTCGCCAAGCTCATGTTCGACGCCGCCGGCGCGTCCGTCCGTCCGCTGCTGTTCGACGAGGCCTTCTATGGCATCGACGGGGGGCGCCGCGACCAGCTCCTGCGCCTCGCGACCGACCTCGGGCTCCAGCTGCTGGTCGCCTCGCCGGATCAAGACGGCGCGACCGCCGCCGTCCGCGCCGCGACCACGCTCTTCGTGGTCAAGGACGCCGACCATGACGTCCACCTGGCGCCTTATCACTATTGGAACCGCGCCCACGACGCTCAGTCCGAGCTGTTCGCGCCACCCGCCGACCCGGGCGACGCCACCTGTCGGACGTGACCACGCCGCCGCTGGCTGAGTGGCGTCTCCTTCGGCGCGCCCGTGCGCGCCCGGCGCGAACCGTCAGGCGCGGTTCGGCTGCGCCAGCCAGGCGGCGGTGAACGCGGCCGCGCCGGCGTAGCTCTTCTCGATCTCGGCGACGATCTTGCGCTCGACCAGACCGCCCAGGCCGAACAGGCGGACGGTGACCTCGCCGCGCACGATGCGGCGGGTGCCGCCGGGGGCGGCGGCCAGCTCGAGGGTGCCGCGGTTGACGACCCGATCGGCGAACACGCTGGGGATCGTGCGCCAGGTGCCCCGGCCGGCGGCGAGATCGTAGTCGAGCTCTTCGACGAACGCGGCCTTGTCGTCGAGGACCTGGGCGGCCTCGGAGCCAGCGTCGCGGCGGGGCGTGCAGCGCACGTGGCGGACGATGCGCGTGCCGGCGCGGTCGAGGCGCAGGAGCGTGCGGCCCAGGCCGAGCGCATCGCCGAGCGCGATGCTGAACGACTCGTCGAAGTGGAGCGCGGCGTAGGCGGCCGGCGCGATGCCGGCGTAGGTATGCTCGATCAGGAACTTCATCGCACGGTGGCGGCCGCGCCCGACGCGCGATGGAGCGACCCGGCGAGCGCGCGCACCTCGAAGTCGCGCGGGTCGAACCCGGTGACGTCGGCCGCTGACACGGTCAGGGTCAGGCCGCCGGTCCCGAGCGGATCCGGGGTCAGCGCCGGCAGCGCGAACCCGGTCGAGCCGTCGAGCAGGCTCAGCGTCCACACGGTGGTGCCGTCGGCGCGGCTGAAGCTCGCGTAGTGGATCGCCGCGCCGGTCGCGCCGGTGAACGTGTACTGGCCGCCGGTGCGGGTGATGGCGGCGGGCGCCGGCAGCCACGGGTCGATCGCGACCGCGCTGCCGAGCGCGACCACGTCCATGAACACCGAGCTGTACGGGGTGGCGGCGGTGCCCGGGGCCGAGGCCAGCGCGACCACGCGATAGCTGCCGGCGAACCCGCCGGTCGGCGTGAGGACCTGCGTCGACAGCTGGCCGGGCGCGACCGTCGGCAGCGGGAACACCACCCGGCCGTCGTCGCCGAGGTCGAGCATCGGGATCGCGACCACGTCGCCGAGGCCGGGGAGCGCGGGGGGGAAACTGACCGAGAACTGGGAGCGCGCGCCGGCCGCGACCAGGGTCAGGCTCTCGCCGGTGACCTGCTGGCCGGCGGTGAGCGTCACGCCGGCCGAGGCGGCGTAGCCGACCAGCGTGTAGACGTCGTCGCCGGTGTCGTTGGGCGTCAGCCGGGAGTCACCGTTCACGATCACGGCGACGTGGCGCTGGCGGCCGATCCGGGCGACCAGCTCCCAGGCGCAGGTGCTCGCGGCGCTCGACGAGCGCACGCAGGTGTTGAGCGGGGTCGTGCCGCTCATCGCCTGCGGCAGGTTGTTCTCGGGCGCGCCGACGTCGTCGGTGAAGGTCGCGAGCACGACCGCCAGCGTGTAGTGGCCGAACGCCGGCGCGGGCAGGTCGTTCCAGCCGGCGATCGTGCCGCTCACGCGCGCGCTCGGGGTCGTGCGCGGCAGCGGGTCGAGCGGGATGGTGACGTTGGTGCCGGCGACGCCGACCCAGGTCGCGGCGGCGTGGCCGGGCGCGGTGACGGTCACCGTCTGCGGGCCGGTCAGCGCCGGGTCGGTGAAGACGACCAGCCCGGTCGCGCTGGTCGTGCCGGTCAGCGGGGTGGCCGCGCTGGCGGCACCGACCCGCACGCTGGCACCGACCACCGGCGTGGCGCCCCCGGCGGCGACCACGTGGACGTTGAGCGTCCCGTCGATCGCCGCGCTGGCGACGCCGCCGCCCGCGATCAGCCGCGGCGTGGTGCTGTCGTCGTCGCCGTCGTCATCGCCGTCGTCGCCCCCGGCGCCGGGGCCACACGCGACCAGGGCGGCCAGCGCCAGGAAGCGGAACGGGCGGGCGATGTTCATGATGGGACCGAGCCAGTCTCGGCTCGCCGGGCGAGCACGCGGTAGGTGTTGGACCGGGCGCTGCGGCGGAGCAGCGGCGCGCCGAGCTGATCGGTGAGCCAGCCGGCGACCAGGAACGGCGTGCCGACCGTCCACACCGCGACCCGCCAGGTGCGGGCGACCGCGCCGCCCGAGCGCCACGGCACGTTGGTCGGCGGCGCCAGCCGGCCGAGGCCGAGCCACACCGCCGACAGGAAGTCGACCGGGGTGTGGGCCGGGCCGCGATGCCACTCGACCGGCACGAAGCCCTGCTCGCGGAGCAGGCGCTCGAGGTTGCCGACCGAGAGGAAGTGCTGGTGCTGGGGCTGGAACCACGGCAGCCAGTATCGGCCGAGCAGGCGCCCGAGGAAGAACTCGGGATCGGGTACCTCGATCATGAGGTGGCCAGCCGGGGCCAGCGCGACGTGCGCGGCCGCCAGCTCCTGACGCGGATCGAGCGTGTGCTCGAGGTAGTGGCTCATGCTGACCGCCTCGTAGCTGCCGGCCAGGCTCGGCGCGAGCTCGGGGAACAGGCCGCGGTAGGCGTTGCTGATCCAGCCGCGCTTGTGGGCCTCCTCGATGCTCTCGCTCATGTCGAGGCCGTCGAAGCGGGTGTCGGGCAAGGCGTCCTTGGCCACGCAGCAGAAGTGGCCGTGGCCGGCACCGACGTCGAGCCAGCGCGCTGGCACCTGGACGTCGGCGACCATGCGCGCGCGGGCCAGGTACGACCGCGGCTGGTAGCCGAAGATCGACTCCATGCCGGCCTCGCCGAGGCCGTCGTAGAAGTCCTTGTAGTAGAAGTCGAGGCCCGCGAACGACAGCCGCGGGTTCTGGAAGATGTGGCCGCAGCCGTCGCACTTCTCGAGCGTGAACCGGCCCGGCTTGTGCTGGAGCAGATCGCGCGAGGTGTGATGGACCGCGAGCGTGGTCGCGTCGCACACCGGGCAGGTCGCGCGGCGCTGGTCGAAGAAGCGGCCGGTGCCGCCCTCGAGCAGGCGCTGGTACTCGGGGCGGCGGCTCGCGACCGGGTCGGGCGCGCCCGGCGGCTGCCAGCGCCCGAGCAGGGTGCCGACCAGGGTCACGATCTCGAGCGGCGCGCGCAGCACGGTCGCGACCAGGAGGTCGCGCGAGCGGACCGGCGTGCCGGCCAGCGCGAGCAGCGGCTGCAGGTGCCAGATCCCGAGCGTGATGCCGCCCAGGACCGGGTGCAGCCAGACGCCGAGGCCGAACAGGATCCAGAACGCCGGCTGCAGCGCGAGCGCGACCGGCGTCGAGGGGCCCAGCACCGCGCGCATCAGCGCCCGACGACGAGCGAGCGGGAACGACCGCGCCGTCTCTGCGGGCGCGACCACGATCCCGAAGCGCGAGCTGGCGTAGCGCTTGAGCTGGCGAGCGGCGTGGACGAACCCGACCTCGTCGGCGATCGGCTCGGTCAGGCCGGCCCGCGCCGCGACCTCGTCGGTCACCAGCATCGCGTGGCCGGTGGTGACGCCGGTGGCGAAGCGCTCGCGGCGGAGCCGGACCGGATCGACCATCTGGGCCAGGCTCATCGCGCGGATCGCCGGCAGATCGCCGGGGATCAGGTCGACGACGTCGAGGCCCTCGGCGCGGGCCCACGCGCTGGCGGCGCGCCGGGTCGCCTCGTCGAGCGTCACGCCCGGCGCGGTCAGGAAGTGGTGCTCGGGGCTCACCGGCTGGTCCGATGCGGGCAAGCGCGGCAGCCCGGCCAGGCGGCCGCGCATGCGCCCGCTGTCGAGCACGAGGACGACGATCAGTAGCGCGAGGATCCAGATCACGACAGGGCCTCCAGGGCAACAGCGGCGGCGGCAGCGCCACCGGCACTCGCGAACGACGTGCGCACGCGATCGGCGGCGGCACGAAAGGCGGGCTCGACCAGCACGCGGCGGACGGCCTCGGTGAGCTCGGGGGGCTGGACCCGGCCGAACTTGACGCGGAGGCCGGCGCCGGCGGCGACCACCAGGTCGGCGACGATCGGCTGATCGTCCTTGATTGGCGCGATCACCAGCGGCAGGCCGTGGGCGAGCGCCTCGCACACGGTGTTGTGGCCGCCGTGACAGACCACGGCATCGACGTGAGGGAGCAGCGCGAGCTGCGGCACGGTGCGGCGGACGATCACGTTGGCCGGCACCGCGGGCACCAGCTCGGGCGGCGCGACCAGGATCACCTGCATCGGCTGATCGGCGAGCGCGGCCACCGCGGTCGCGTAGAAGCGGCCGCTGGCCTCGGCGTTGACCGTGCCCATCGACACCAGCACCCGCGGGCGCGCGCGCAGCACGTCCCACGGGAACGGCGCCGGCTCGGGTCGATCGCTGATCGAGGGGCCGACGAAGCGGTAGTGGGCGGGGAAGCGATCGGTCGGGCCGACCAGCGCCTCGGTGGTGAACGCGATCAGCAGGTGCGGCGAGCGCTCGCCGTGCGGGGCGGGCACGAGCCCGGCCTCGCGCTCGAGGCCCGCGATCAGCTCGCCCATCCAGCGCGCGACCTGGGGCAGCGCCGCCAGCGGCTCGGTGACGCCGGCCGAGGTGGTGGCCAGGGTCGCCCACGGCAGCCCGCGACGGCGCGCGACCAGCGCACCCGCGACCGCCTGCTGATCGACGACCAGCACGTCGGCCGCAAACTCCGCGACCGCGGCCTCGACCCCGGGCCGCATCGAGCGCGCCAGCGGCGCCAGGAAGTCTTCCCACAGGAACTTCAGCGCGGCGGCACCGCGGACCACCCGGGCCCGATCGGTGACGTCGGCGACCAGCTCGGGGGTGACGTGCTCGCTGAGCGGGAACAGCCGCGCGCCGGCGGGCAGCAGCCGCTGCACGGTCCCGGCGTGGGCGGCCCACGCGACCTGGTGGCCGCGCTCCTCGAGCGCGCGCGCGACCGAGATGGTCGGGTTGACGTGGCCGGTGAGCGGCGGCACCACGAACAGGAAGCGCGCCATCAGGAGGGCCCGCCCGCTGGCGCCCGGGCCGCGACCCAGTCGACGATGTGCTGGCGGACGTCGGCGGTCGCCTCCCACAGGACCGAGTGGCTGCAGCCCGGCAGGATGTGCAGCGTACACGCGGGCAGCGCGGTGGCCAGCGCCTCGCCGCGATCGCGGACGTCGGAGCGCTCGCCGTAGAGCGCGAGCACCGGGCACCGGATCTGCGCGAGCGCGGCCGCGGTCAGCGGCGCCGACCGCGCGGGATCGCCGAGGTCGGCGACCAGCGAGGTGCCCTCGACCAAAGCCTGGGCTGCGGTCGCCAGCCGGGTCCGCTTGCGCTCGCTGTGGCGGCCGAGCCAGGCCGCGAAGGTCTCGCCGATCTTCTGGTCGCGGGCCGCGCCCTGCAGCCCGAGGGTCGCGGACATCTGCGCGCTCCAGCCGGCGGCGCCGTCGTGGGCGTCGATCAGCGCGAGGCTGGCGACCCGGTCGGGATGGGCGGCGGCGAAGCCGAGCGCGATCAGGCCGCCGACGCTGTTGCCGACCAGGTGGACCGGCCGGGTCACGGCCAACGCGTCGAGCAGCGCCGCGAGGTCGGCGACCAGATCGGCGACCGCATAGCCGCCGGCCGGGCGCTCGGAGCGCCCGTGGCCGCGCAGGTCGTAGAGGATGACGTCGGCGCCGGCGGCGGCGACCGGGTTGGCGAGCGTGAAGTAGAAGCTCGACAGGTTGTCCATCACCAGGCCATGCACGAACACGACCGTGCGCGGGCCCGCGCCGAGGCGCTGGACATGCAGCCGCACGCCGTTGGCGGCCACGTCACTCACGGAGATGCTCCGCGAGCGCGGCGGTCAGCTCGGCGCGGGCGTCGAGGTGGAGATAGTGTCCGCCCGGCAGCACCACCAGGCGCGCGGCGGGCACGGTGCGCGCGAGCCGCTCGCCGGCGGGCCGGCACACCGAGCGGTCGCCGTAGACGCACAGGAGCGGCGGGCGCAGGGTGGCCAGCTCGGCGTCGGCGAGATCGGGCTCGGCGTGGAGGTCGGCGAGCAGCGAGGTCTCGAAGACGAGATGTCGTAGCGACTCGAGCAGGCGCTGGGCCTGGCGGCGGCCGCTGGCGACCGCGTCGCGCAGCGAGGCGGGCAGCGCGTCGAGGATCCGCGCCGGCAGGTCGGGCCCGGGGCTGGCCGACGGCTCGGCCGGTGCCGGGGCCGCGGCGTCGCCGAAGAACGCGGCGATCTCGCCGGCGCGCGACGGCGGCAGCGGCGCCTCGACCAGCGCGAGCCGGCGGACCCGCGCCGGCTGATCGAGCGCGAACCGCAGCGCGACCAGCGCGCCCCAGCTGTGGCCGACCAGATCGAACCGGCCCAGATCGCGGGTGAGCGCGTCGAGATCCGACGCCATGGTGCGCAGGTCGTAGCCGGTGCGGGCCCGCGCGCTGCGCCCGTGGCCGCGCAGGTCGTAGAGCCGGACCCGGTGGTGCTGGGCCAGCGCCGGCGCGGCCGTGAAGTACCAGGACGCGAGGCTGCCGATCAGCAGGCCGTGCAGCATCACCACCGGCGGGCCCGCGCCGAGCTCCTGCACGTGGAACCTGAGGTCGTTCGCCGCTACGACCGACATGCGACGATGTGCTCCACCAGCTGGCCGACGGTCAGGCCGATGATCTCGTCGAGCTCCTTGGCCGAGATCCAGCCGACGAAGTCGACGGTGCTGCCGTAGTGCTGCTGCAGCACCTCGGCCAGCGCGACGAACTCGATGCTCTCGAGCTCGAGGTCGGCGTTGAACGAGGTGGCCATCGTGATCGGGCCGAGCAGCGTGAGCTCGTCGCCGACGACCTCGACCAGGAGGCGCTCGACCGTGGCCAGGATCTCGGGCTGCTGCGCGGGGCTGAAAGCTACTGCCGTCATCGGGAATCCTTTGCTACGTCGGTCACCGTCGTCGGGGGCGGCCCCGGGGTCCAGGCGATCACCAGGTCGCCGTCGCGCCGGGTGTGGACCGGCTCGCCGTCGACGATCAGGAGATCGCCGGCGGCCCGCTGGATCTCGAGCCGGCGCGGGGCGCCGAGCACGGTGCCGGTGCCGGGCCCGGTCAGCGGCGCGCGCGCCTTGGCCAGGGCCTCCTTGGCGGTCCACAGCCGCGCCATCCACTCGTCGCGCGGGCGATCGGCGCCCAGCGCCAGCTCGGCCTCGGTGAACGCGACCGCGGCGAAGCTGTCGGGGCGCGCCGCGATCCGCTCGACGTCGATGCCGCAGCGGCCGCCCGCGGGCGCGACCAGCGCGACCGCGACGTCGTCCTTGTGCGCGAGCGACACGACCAGCTCGCCGGTGCCGGGGCCGGTGATCACCGGCCGGCCGCTGGCCAGGTTGGCCACGCCGATCTCGGCCGGGAACAGCGGCCCGGCGCCGCGGGCCCACAGGTACTGGCGGACCGCGTCCTTGATCGCGATGCGGCCGAGCAACCAGCCGCGCCGGCGCCGCGGATCGAGCTGCTCGAACTCGGCGCGCTCGCGCTCCCCGAGGTAGCGCCGCATCATCAGCTCGCGCGAGGCCGCCGCTTGCCAGTGCTCGGTCACCACCACCGGGCCGTCGGGGTGGGCCACGCCCAGGGCGTTGCGCTCGGGATACATCAGGATCGCCCACACCGGATCGTCGCTGTCGAAGCGCCGGTCTTCCCAGTCGGTGATCCGGGCCCACACCTGGCCGCCGGCCGACAGCTCGAGATCGGCGTGGACCTCGCGCGCGCGGACGTCGCGGATGCGCACCGCGCAGTCGAGCCGACGCCCGGCGGTCGGCTCGGCACCGAACAGCGCGATCTGTGCGATCCGCACCGGCATCGCGAGCCGGTCGAGCGGCTCGCGCTGCATCACCCACCAGCCCATGAGCTGGCCGGCGCAATCGAGCAGCGCGCCCGGCGCCGGCAGCGCCTCGATCGCGCCGTCGACGCCGTCGTCGCCGACCGGGCCCACCGCGACCACGCCCTGGTAGGCGGGGCCGTGGAACATCCAGCGATCGCGATAGAGCTCGACCGCGGTGACCGGGCTCGGCCGCGGCGCGGTGAGCGGCCCGAGTGTCGGCGCGGGCGCGGACGGGTACGTCGCCGCCAGCCGCACGGTCGCGCGCGCGTAGCCGGGGATCTCGATCTCGACCCGGTCGTCGCCGTCGGCGCGACAGCGCAGCTCGACCGTCACGGCCGGGGCCACCGCCAGCCAGCGATAGGCGCGCACGTCCTCGAGCGCGATCGCGACCCGCGCCGGCACCAGCGTGCGGGCGGCGTCGATCATCATGCCGATGATCATCGTCATCGGGACCACCGGGTAACGATCCGACACGGTCGGCCAGCCCGCGGGCTGGCGGTAGAAGCAGTGATCGAGCAGCGCCGGCTCGGCCTCGATCGACAGCGCGCGGCGCAGGATCAGCTCGCGCGGGAACGCCGGCGGCGCGGCCGCGGCCCGGGCCCAGGCGTCGACCACGGCCTGGCCGGCGCTGGCCGCCTCGTGCAGGGTCGCGAGCAGCTCGGCGACCACCGGATGGCTCGCGGCGAGCCCGCTCGGGATCGACGGCGCGATCCCCGGCGGCAGCGCGAATGCGGGTGGCGCGCCCGGCAGCGTGAGCGGCCCGATCGACGCGCCCAGGCGCACCAGCGGCGCACCCAGCGCGAGCCGCTGGGTCGAGCGCGCGACGGCCACCGGCGCCGGCGCGGTCGCCGCGCGGGCGTCGAAGCCCTCGACGAACAGCGCGGCCGCGACCCGGGTCAGCTGCAGCACGCCGGCGTCCTTCGCCGAGCTGGCGGCGATCGCGACGTGGTCGCGACCGCGCAGGGTGTCGCCGACGAAGTTGACCAGGCTGCCGACGCCGAGCTGCACGAACGCGCGCACGCCGTCGTCGTGGAGCCGCTCGATCAGCTCGCGGAAGCGCACCGGCCGGACCAGGTGCGCGACCGCGAGCGCGCGGATCTCGGCGGGCGCCTCGGGATAGGGCGCGCAGGTGGTCGCCGACCACAGCGGCACCCGACCGTGCTGCAGCCCGAGCGCGCCGAGGTGCCGGCGGTGCGGCTCGAGGTGCTCGGCCAGCAGCGGCGAGTGAAAGCCCGACCGGAACGGCAGCTGCTGACACAGCACGCCGCGCGCGGCCAGCCGCGCCAGCGCGACCCGGATCGACTCGCGCCGGCCGCACAGGATGCTCTGGTGCGGGCAGTTGTCGTGCGAGACCGCGATCTCGTCGAGGCCCTCGATCCCGGCGTGCGCGCCCTCGACACCGCAGCCGACCGCGGCGAACACCACGTCGGGCACCTCGAGGCTGCCGGCGGGCAGCCCGGCCAGGAACGTGTCGATGGTGCCGGGCGGCACCATCTCGCTCGCGACCATCGCGGTCCACTCGCCGATGCTGTGGCCGGCCATCACGTCGGGGTGCACGCCCATCCGCGCCAGCACCGTGAACAGCAGGCGCCCGAGCGCGAACACGCCCAGGCCCTGGCGCTCGAGCGCCCGCGAGGTGCCGTCGGTGACCACCGCGGCCTCGAGCGCCGGCGCCAGCGGCAGGTCGAAGTGGCGGGCGACGTCGGCGATCTGCGGGGCGAAGCCGACCTCGATGCCGGGGAACAAGAAGGCGATGCGGCCACCCTCGGCGGCGAGCCCGGCTGGCGAGAACCACAGGTCGCGGTTGCCCCGCCAGGGCCGGCCGCGATCGATCACCGTGCGCGCGAGCGCGCGGCGCTCGGGGGTCGGATCGAACAGGGCCAGGCGCACCGGGCCGGTGCCGGTCGCCGGGTCGCCCGCCGCGGCGGTCGCGAGCGCGGCGCGCAGCTCTTCGCTCGAGCGGGCCGCGAGCAGGAGGACCGGCGCCGGCGCCACCACCGGCCGGTTCACCCCGAGCGCAGCGGCGACGGGCGGCCCGCCCCGGCGGCGCCCGGCCCCGCCCGCGCTGGCGTGGGCCTCGACGACGACGTGGGCGTTGATGCCGCCGAAGCCGAACGCGCTGACGCCGGCGAGCCGCGGCCGCTCGCCCCACGGCTCGGCAGTCGCGAGCGTGCGAAACCGGGTCTGCGCGAGCTCGGCGCGGGGCTCCTCGCAGTGGAGCGTCGGTGGCTGCACGCCGTGGAACAGCGCGAGGGCGGTCTTGATCAGCCCGGCCGCGCCGGCCGCCGGCATGGCGTGGCCGATCATCGATTTCACCGAGCCCAGGTTGGCGCGCGCCTCGCCGGGCGCCGCCGACCCGAAGAAGCGGCCCAGCGCGTCGAGCTCGACCTCGTCGCCGGCCGGGGTCCCGGTGCCGTGGGCTTCGAGCATGCCGACCGCCGCCGGATCGCGGCCGGCCGCGCGCCACGCCTGCGCCAGCACCGCGAGCTGGCCCTCGAGCCGCGGCTTCATCGGGCTGGCGTCGCGGCCATCGCTGGTCACGCCGGTGCCGCGGATCACGGCGTAGATCCGGTCGCCGTCGCGCTCGGCGTCGGCGAGCCGCTTGAGCACCAGCAGGCCGGCGCCCTCGCCGATCAGGATGCCGTCGGCGCGCCGGTCGAACGGGCGGATCGCCCCGGCCCGGCTGAGCGCGCCGAGCTGGGTGAAGACGCTCCAGAACGTGACGTCGTGGCAGACATGGACGCCACCGGCGATCACGACGTCGCAGCGCTGGTCGGCGAGCTCGCGGCAGCCCTGGTCGACCGCGAGCAGCGAGCTCGCGCACGCGGCGTCGACGGTGTACGCGGGGCCGCGCAGGTCGAGCCGGCTGGCCAGGCGCGACGCGGCCAGGTTGGGGACCAGGCCGAACGCAGCCTCGGGGCCGAGGTCGCCGGCGCTGGCGGCGAACGCGACCCGCACCCGCTCGAGCGTGGCCGCGTCGAGCCCGGGCACCAGCTCGGCCAGCGTGGTCACCAGCTGCTGCGGCGTGCGCACCCGCTGCGACAGCCGCGCCATGCCGGGCGTGAGGTAGCCGCCACGGCCGAGGATCACCCCGGCGCGGTCGCCCGCCAGCGCGCGGCCCTTGCCATAGCCGGCGTCGGCGAGGGCGCGGCCGGCGACGTGGAGCGCGAGCAGCTGATCGGGCTCGGCGCCGGCCGCCGCGATCGGCATGACGCCGAACGCGACCGGATCGAACACCGCGCCGTCGTCGACGAAGCCGCCGCGCCGGCAGTAGAAGCGATCGGCGGCGCTGGCGGCCGGATCGAAGAACACCGGATCCCACCGGTGCGCGGGCACGTCGCTGATCGCGTCGACGCCGCCCTCGAGGTTGCGCCAGTAGGTGTCGAGGTCGGGGGCGGCCGGGTAGACCGCCGCCATCCCGACGATCGCGACCTCAGTCACCTTGGGCCGCCAGCGCGTCGACGCGGGGCGGGGCCAGGTGCGCCGGCTCGGCCGGCGGCAGCGCGCTGACGGTGCGGGGCCGGAACCGCGCCGGGTCGCCCGCCATCAGGATGACCTGGGCGTCACCGGCGCCGTCGCGCAGCTCGGCGAACAGCGCCTCGATGCCGGCGGCGGGCTCGATCAGCCCGATGCCGCGGCGCGCGTACTCGCGCTCCAGCTCGGGCGAGACCATGCCGGCGCCGGCCCAGGGGCCCCAGTCGATCGAGACCACCCGGCCGCCCAGGCGGCGATCGAGCGACCACGCCAGCTGGTCGAGCGCGTCGTTGGCGGCCGCGTAGTCGACCTGCCCGCGGTTACCGAACGCGCCGGCGACGCTGCCGAACAGGATCACGAACCGCACGTCGGCGCGCAGCCGGTCGGCCAGGGTCATCGCGCCGTCGAGCTTGGTGCCGAAGACCCGCTCGAACGACTCGACGGTCTTGTGGCGGATCAGCTTGTCCTCCAGCACGCCGGCGCCGTGGACCACGCCGTCGAGGCGACCGTGGCGCGCGTAGATGTCGTCGACCAGGTGCGCGAACGCCGGGCTGCGCACGTCGATCGGGTGGTACGCGACCTCGGCGCCGGCGGCGCGGATCGCGGTCAGGTTGGCGCGCACCTCGCGCGCGGCCAGGAGCTGGGCGCACGTGGCCTCGATCGCGGCCGGGGGCCGGCCCGGCTCGCGCGCGATCAGCAGGCGGCGCAGCGCCGGCGCGTCGGCGGCCGCCGCCAGGTCGGCGGCCTCGACCGCGGGCGGCAGCGGCGACCGTCCGACCAGCTCGATCTTGCACCGGTAGCGGCGCGCGAGCTCGAGCGCGACCTGCGCGGTGATGCCACGCGCACCGCCGGTCAAGAGGACCACCGAGTCGGCGCCCAGCGCGATCGGGGTGCCGGGTCCGTCGTGCTCCGCGGCGACCACCGCCAGCGTCGAGCGCACGCCGGCCGGATAGCCGACCTCGACCAGATCATCGGCGGCCAGCAGCTCGGCGCGCAGGTGCGCGGCGAGGACCCCGAGGTCGTCGCGCGGATCGAGGTCGACGACCTTGGCCCGGACCGTCGGCCACTCGGCCGCGAGGGTCTTCACGATCCCGGCGGCGCCGCCGGTCGCGGTGAGCGCGCTGGGGTCACCGCGCCGGCCGAAGTGGCCGCCGTGGCCGGTCGCGACCAGCACCACCTGGGCCCCGCCGAGCACCTGGGCGCGCAGCTGCTCGAACAGCGTGCGCATCGCGGCGGTCGGCTCGGTGGGGCCGTCGAAGGTGACGTCGACCGCGCGGATCCCCTCGAGCCGGAGCGCGCCGAGATGGATGAAGCCATCGCCGGGGATCGCGGCGTCGCCGGTGACCGGGTCGGGACCGGTCACGATCCGGGTGGTGGCGCCGTCGGCGTGCAGCAGCGCGGCGAGCCGGGTCGCGATCCCGCGGCCGTCGTCGTGCAGCGTGAAGCGTCGGCCGGCCAGGCGGTTGCGGCCGTCGCCGGGGTGCGGGGCCTCGACGACGTCGAGCACGTGGCGGGTGAGCGCGGCGACCGGGCTGACCGCGACCGGCGCGGCCGGCAAGGCCGCCACCGCCGGCGGAGTCGCCGCGGGCGCGGCCGGCGACCGCAGCGCCTCGAGCCGCGCGGCCAGCCACGTGACCATCGCGCGCAGGGTCTTGCGAGTCGCGAGCTCCTCGATCATCGCGTCGCCGTCGCCGCCGCCCTGGTCGACCTGCAGCCCGAGGCGCGCGGCCAGCTCGCCGACGATCTCGATCCGCTTGATCGAATCGATGCTCAGGTCGGCCTCGAGATCCAGATCGGGCCCGAGCGTCTCGGCCGGATAGCCGGTGCGCTCGCTGACGATCGCGAGCACCAGCTCCATCGGATCGATGATCACCGACGCCGCCGGGGCGGTCACCACCGACGCCGCGACCACCTCGATCGCCGGGGCCGGGCCGACCGTGATCGACGGGGCGTCGACGTAACGGACCGCCGGCGCCGCGGCCTGGCCGAGGTAGCCGAGCATGATGTCGCGCTGGGCGGCGATCAGCTCGCGGGTGCCGCGCAGGTACTCGAGCACCACCGCGTCGCGCTCGCTGGTCGCGCCCACCCGCGCGGTGGCCACCACGTTGCCGACGCCATTGATCGGAATGACCTGACCGTTCATCGGTACTCCCCTGCCGGTGGTCGAGATCCCCCCGCCGTGCCCGTTGCTCGCGTGCGCCGGTGCCAGCCGCGGACGCGCCGGCGGTGCCACCACCGGGCGCGCGGTGTGGCCGTTGATGAGCCACCCGACCGACACCTTCGCCGGCGCCGCCACCCGGGCCGGCTCGAGCTCGACCAGCGCCGCGTCGCGGTCCCAGAACAGCGCCCCGGCATCGACGCCGATGCCGCGCACCGCCAGCGCGCCGAGCGCGCGCAGGAGCGGCCGGACCCCGGCGTCGCCGCCGTGATCGCACGCGACCGCCAGGTGCGGCCGATCGCCGAGGATGGCGCCGACCAGGTTGGTGAGCACCTGGCCCGGCCCGGTCTCGACGAAGACCCGGGCCCCCGCCGCGTACATCGCCTCGATCTCCTCGACGAACCGCACCGGCCGCGCGACCTGCGCGGCGAGCAGCGCGCGCACGGCGTCGGGCTCGTGCGGGTACGCCCCCGCGGTGGTGTTCGAGTACACCGGCACGGTCGGGGCCGCGATCGGCACCTGCGCCAGCCGGGCGCCGAGCGTGTGCTGGGCGCCGGCGACGATCGGGCTATGGAACGCACACGCCACCGGCAGCCGGCGCGCGGTCAGCCCGCGCGCGATCAGCTGGGCCTGCACGGCCTCGACCGCCACGGTCGAGCCCGACAGCACGGTCTGGCCGGGCGAGTTGTGGTTGGCGACCACCACGCCATCGGACGCCGCCGCGATCGTGGCGACCAGCGCGGCCTCGCCGGCGACCGCCAGCATCGCGCCCGGCTCGGCGCCGGCCGCGGCCAGGATGAGCTCGCCGCGCGCCTCGCTCAGCGCCAGCAGGTCGCGCTCGTCGATCACCCCGGCGATGCACAGCGCCGCCAGCTCGCCGTAGCTGTGGCCGGCGGTCATGTCGGGGAACACGCCGAGCGACTGCAGCAACTCGGCGACCGCGAGGTCGGCGATGCCGAGCGCGGGCTGGGCGACCCGGGTATCGGTGAGCGCCGCCGCCTGGGCCGCGCGCTCGCCCGCGCCGAACGCGGCCGGCGGGAACATGCGACCGGCCCAGCGCTCGCCCAGCGCGAGCAGGCGCTGCAGCCGCGGGAACGCGATGAACAGCTCGGCCAGCATGCCGAGCTTCTGGCTGCCCTGGCCCGGGCACAGGAACGCGACCGCGCCGCGGTCGTCGCCCACGGTGGCGACGTACACGCCGCGGCGATCGGCGCGCAGCTCGCGCGCGAGATCGAGCTTGCCGATCAGGTCGGCGACGTCGTCGGCGACCACCGCCAGCTGCACCGGGCCGCGGCCGGCCGCGCACACCGAGCGGGCCAGATCGCGCAGGCGCAGCGCCGACGCGTCGGGACGTCGCGCCGCCAGCAGCGCGCGCAGCCGGTCGACGGTCGCGACCGCGGCCGCCGGGTCGACGCCGCGGAACAGCAGCAGCTCGGCCGGCCAGGTCGCGCCGGTCGCGGCCGGCGCGCCGCCGCGATGCGAGGCCAGGACCAGATGGAAGTTGGTGCCACCGAAGCCGAACGCGCTCACCGCCGCCACCCGCTCGGCGGCCGGCCACGGCTGGGCCTCGGCGAGGAACGCGAACGGGCTGGTGTCGCTGCGCCAGTACGGGTTGGGCTGGCGCAGGTTGAGCGTCGGCGGCAAGACGCCGTGGTGCACCGCGAGCGCGGCCTTGATGAGGCCGGCCATGCCGGCGGCGCACTTGGTGTGACCGATCTGCGACTTCACCGAGCCGAGCACGCACGCGCCGGCGGCCACGCCCGCGCCGGCATAGACCTCGGTCAGGGTCGCCAGCTCGGTGCGATCGCCGACCACGGTGCCGGTGCCGTGGGCCTCGACCAACCCGACCTGGGCCGGCGACACCCCCGCTCGCCGGTAGGCGCGCTCGAGCGCGCGGATCTGGCCGTCCTTGCGCGGCGCGGTCAGCCCGAGGCTCTTGCCGTCGCTGCCGCCGGCCACGCCCTTGATGACCGCGTAGACCCGATCGCCGTCGCGCTCGGCGTCGGCCAGCCGCTTGAGCACCACGCAGCCGACGCCCTCGCCGAGGACGATGCCGTCGGCGTTGGCGTCGAAGGTGTGGCACTGCCCGGTCGGCGACAGCGCGTGCACGCTGGCGAACAGCAGGTAGTCGTTGATGCTGTTGTGCAGGTCGGCGCCGCCGCACAGCACCATGTCGCTGGTGCCGCCGACCAGCTCCTTGACCGCGAGGTCGACCGCGGCCAGCGACGCCGCGCACGCGGCATCGACGGTGTAGTTGACGCCGCCGAGGTCGAGCCGGTTGGCGATGCGGCCGGCGATCACGTTGGCGAGCACGCCCGGGAACGAGTCCTCGGTGAGGACCGGCAGCGTGGCCTCGAGCGCGGCCGGCAGCGGCCCCACGTAGTGCGGGAACATCGCGCGGAAGCCGTAGGCGCTCGACAGATCGGTGCCGGCCTCGGCCCCGAAGATCACCGACGTGCGCTCGCGGTCGAAGGCGCGCTCGGCGTAGCCGGCGTCGGCCAGCGCGCGCCTGGCGATCTCCAGGCTGAGCAGCTGCACCGGCTCGATCGCCTCGAGCGAGCGCGGCGGGATGCCGTACGCGAGCGGGTCGAACGCGATGTCGTCGAGGAAGCCGCCCCACTTGCACGGGGTCTTGCGGCCGGCGCCGGCGCCGGTCGCGGCCGGATCGTAGTAGGTCTCGACGCTCCACCGCTCGGGCGGGACCTCGCGGATCGCGTTCTTGCCGGCGACGATGTTGCGCCAGAACGTGTCGGTGTCGGGCGCGCCGGCGAAGATCGCGGCCAGGCCCACGATCGCGATGTCGGCGCTCGCGCCCGGCCCCTCGGCGTCGACCACGACCTCGGCCAGCCGCGCGGCCACCGCGGCGAGCGCGGCGGTGCCGCCCTCGCTGACGTCGCGATGGAGCTCGGCCATCGAGCAGGTCGCGCGCCGCAACGCCGCGACCTGGCCGATCATGTACATGCCCTGGTCCCGCTGGGCGGCGGCGTCGACCGCGACCAGGGCCGCGCCGTCGCGGCGCAGGCCCTTGGCCGCGACCCGCAGGCGGCCGAGGTTGAGCTGCTCGAGCGCGGCCCACACCTCCTGGGCCGGGGTGCCGGCCTGCTCGAGCCGGCGCTTCTCGTCGGTGAACGCGGCCGCGAACGCGGTGTCGGCGCAGCGGGTGGCGTGGCCGGGCCCGGTCTCGAGCAGCACGGTGTGATCGCACGCGATCGCGGCGGCCTGGAAGCCGGGCTGGATCGCGCCGGCGGCGACCGCCTCGTCGGTGAACAGGTAGGCGGTGCCCATCAGCACGCCGATGCGCGCGCCGCGCGCGGCCAGCGGCGCGGCCATCGCGGCGACCATGGCGGCCGAGCGCGCGTCGTGGATGCCGCCGGCGAACAGCACGCTCAGCTCCTCGGGCGCGGGGTGGGCGAGCAGCCGCTCGATCTGCACCTCCCACAGCGCGAAGCTCGAGCGCGGCCCGACGTGGCCACCACACTCGCGGCCCTCGAACACGAACCGGCGGGCGCCGTCGCGGAGGAACAGGTCGAGCAGGCCGGGCGACGGCACGTGCAGGTAGGTCGCGGTGCCCTGGGCATCGAGCGCGCCCGCCTGCGACGGCCGGCCGCCGGCGATCAGCGCAACCGGCGGCCGGATGTCGCGCAGCACGGCGAGCTGCTGCTCGCGGATCTCCTGGGGCACGAACCCGAGGATGCCCACGCCCCACGGCCGATCGCCGAGCAGCGCCGCGGTCTCGACCAGGAGCGCGCGCACCTCGCCGCCGGTCATCAGGGTCAGCGCGAGGAACGGCAAGCCACCGGCATCGGCGACCGCCTCGGCGAACCGGGCCCGGTCGCTGACCCGCGACATCGGGCCCTGCGCGATCGGGTACCGCATGCCGTGGGCCGCGGCCAGCGGCGCGCCCGGGGCCAGCGGCGACCGCGCGGCCGCCTCGGCGAGGTGGCTCCCGATCGCGTCGTCGATCGCGCGGACCACCTGGCCGGCGGTCACGAACCGCTGGGCCAGCATGCGCGCGAAGCTGCCGTCCTGGCCAACCGGCAGGAGCGAGCTCGCGAGATCGTCGCCGCCGAGCCGCGCGCGCACGTCGTCGGCGCTGGCGCCGGCGAGGCCCGCGACCGCGAGATCAGGGCGGGTGAACAATCGGTGGCCGGCGATCACGGTGGTCTCGCTGCCGTCCATCGCGCCGATCGCGCCGCGCACCTCGGCGCCGAGCGACGACTCGCGGACCAGCGCGAGCTGGCTGTCGAGCACCACGCCGGTGGCGCCGCCGGCGAGGCACGCGGCCGCGGTGTGCAGGCCGATGCCGCCCTGCACCCAGACCGGCAGCGCGACCGCATCGGCCAGCTGCTGGAGCAGCACGAACGCGGTCTCCTCGCCGATCCGCCCGCCGGCCTCCGAGCCCTTCGCGATCAGCCCGGCCGCGCCCGCGGCGACCGCGGCCTGGGCCTCGAGCAACGACGTCACCTGCACCAGGACCGGCCGCGGCGCCCAGCCGGCGACGTCGGCGCCGGCGGTGACCACGACGACCGTGACCTCGGCGGGCAGCTCGCCCGGGGCGAACCTGACGCCCTCGGGGATGCGCACGCCGAACCCACCGGGCACGCGCCGACCCAGCACCGCGAGCGCGCGCCGCGCGACCGCACGATCGCGGCCAAGGTCGAGGACGCCCAGCGCGCCACCGTCGCACAGCGCCGCGACCAGCCCCGGATCGGGCCGCTCGAGTGGACTGATGGCGACGACGCGTGCCGACAGTAGCGCTGGATCCACGAACTCCCGCGGTGGACAAGCGAACGATGACGTCTTCAAGTCGCGCGCACCCTAACAACATCGTGGCGAGCGGGTCGAGACGATTCGCGCAGCGCTGGATAACAAGCAGTGTTGCTGTACGCGGCGCGGACGTCGCCGCGCAGGGGTGAGATGTGATCGCGATTACCTCGCTAACACTCGCGAGGACCCGCCGGCGCGATCGGTTGGACCAGCGGTGTGCGCGAGAAAGGCGATGAAAGCGACCGCGACGCGCCGAGTCAGCCCGCGCCCTGCATGCGCGGCCAGGCCGGCACGCGCGGCAGCGGCAGCACCAGCTTGTAGCGGGTCATCTTCCAGACGTCGTCGATCTTGGTGAAGTCGATGCCGCCGGTGATGGTCGCCTTTTCGAACTCGACGAGGAGCTGGATGCTGGCGCCGGTGCCGTTCGGGTTCTGGGTCGCCGAGGTCACGTTGAGAATGCGCAGGAACGGGCCGAGCACCTTGCGGCGATCACTCTCGGTCTCGCGGAAGTTCTCCTTGGTGATCGACTGCTGGAAGCCCACGGCGGCCCGGTTCCAGATCCCGGCGTAGTCCTCCTGGGCCGACAGGATCAGGATCTCCTCGGCGGCGCGCTTGAGCTCGGCCTCGGGCCCGCGGACCCGCCTGGCCCGCATCGCATCGGTGCTGGCGGCGGCGGCGACCGCCAGCGGGACGTCGACCGCGAAGCCCAGCACCTTCCAGCGGTTGTCCTCCCAGCGGAAGCTGACGCTGCCGCGCGCCGAGCCATTTTCGTAGTCGGCGCTGAAGTCGAGGCGCCCGGTGCGGCCGCTGGGCCCGCGACCGGTCGCCAGCGCGAGGACCGCGGTGACCTCCTTGTACTTGCCGAGCGTCCGATTGAGGTCCTCCATCTGGGCCACGAAGATGTCCTCGAGGACGACCTCCTGGAACCGTGTCGAGGCGTCGCGATAGACCTCGCGCGCCTGGCCGTCGCGGATCGCGATCAGCGTGGCCTGCGCCAGCGGGCGGAAGTCGGGCGGCCGCGGCCGGCGCAGCTGGAGCCCGACGATCACGGCGATCCACGAGAACACCAGCAGGAAGCTGACGACCACGCTGCGGGCCATCACCCGGCCGCTGCGGGTCTTGGGGAAGATCGCCGACGCGACCGGGAGATGGGTCAGCGACTCGCCGGCGCGCTCGCCGGCATGGACCACCCGGTCGACCACGGCGTCGCCGGCATGGACGACCGCGTTGCCGAGGTCCTCGGCCAGCTCCGAGATCGTGCGCGGCCGCTTGCGCCGCTCGACCAGGGGCTCGATCACCGGGCCCACCGGCGTGCCGTCCTCGTTCACCGCCGGGAGGTGCGCCTGCGAGAACTGGACGTCCATCGAGCCCGACATCGCCGGCAGCCGGTCGGACCCGACCAGATCGCCAGCCACCGCGGGCAAGCGGGTGCTCGAGAACTGGACCTCCAGCGAGTCGCCCGGCGACACCGGCAACCGCGGGTTCGACAGCGCGACCTCGACCGACCCGCTGTCGGCGGGGTCGGACGGCGCCGGATCGTCGTCGGGTGGGTCGCGCTCGGGCACGGCGGGATTATGACCGGAAGCGCATGGCGCCGCCGCGGTTACCGACCGGCGGGCGCGTCGCTCGGCGCGGGCGGCGCGTCGACCGGCGGGGGTGCGTCGGGGCGGGCGTCGACGGGGGCATCGATGCCGGCGTCGGGCGCGCCGATCATGTCGGTCCAGATCTCGACCGTCGCGGTGCGACCGGCGACCTCGGCGCGCAGCCGGACCAGCCGGCCGGACTCGTTGTAATAGACCAGGAGCAGGTCGCCGGTGATCCAGGCACCGGTCCCGTCGGGGCGGGTGGTCATCGCCGCTTCCTCGCTGGTGATCAGCTCACCGCCGGGAATCTCGATGAGCGTGCGCTGCGCCAGGCAGGCCCCGACCCCGGCGCCGCGCACCCGCAGGTTGGCGACCACCATCGGGGCGCCCTGCCCGCCGAACACCAGCGGGACGACCTCGCCCTGGGTGAAGGCCCGGAACCGTCCGTCGGAACCGACCTGCCCGATCTGGAGGTCGTCGAGCGTCGGCGGCAGGTAGCCGGCGGGGACCTGGCAGGTCTCGGACATGGGTGGCGGCGACTGACCGCACGCACCGCCGATCGAGGTCAGCGCCAGGACCGCCAGCGCCAGGGCGCCAGCGCAGGACGCGATCAGCCGACGACCGCGCCCGGCCCCCGGCCTGCGGTGGGTCATGCCGTCGGTCACGCCGGGGCTCCGGCGTTCTTGATGAAGCGCATCAGCAGATGCTGCGCCACCTCGAGCCGGTACTCTGCGGTCGACCGCACATCGTCGATCGGTCGGATCTCGCCGGCCAGCGCATCGGCGACCGCCTGGGCGGTGGCCGCATCGGGCACCCGACCGGCGGCCGCGGCCTCGGCCGCGTAGGCCCGGATCGGCCGATCGGCGACCGCGCCGATCCCGAAGCGCGCCCAGGCGATCGTGCCGCGCTCGACGTGGATCGCCGCGGCCGCCATCACCTTGGAGATCGACTGGGCGCGCCGGGTCCCGACCTTGCGCCACGCCAGGCGGGTCGCCGCTGCCGGCACCGGGATCACGATCGCCGCGACCAGCTCGTCGCCGGCCAGTACGGTGGTGCGGTAGCCGGTCGCGAAGTCGCGGTACGCGACCGTGCGCACGCCGCGGGCCGACACCAGCTCCAGCGTCGCGTCGAGCGCGAGCAGCACCGGGAGGCTGTCGCCGACCGGGGACGAGTTGGCGACGTTGCCGCCGATGGTCCCGCGCGCCTGGATCTGCAGCGCGCCGATCTCGCGCGCCGCTGCCACCAGGATCGGCGCGTGCTTGCCGACCAGGTCGCTGTCGACCACGTCGAGCCACGGGGTCCCGGCCCCGATCCGCAGGCTGTCCGCAACCCGGACGATGCCGCGCAGCTCCGGGCACGCCCACAGGTCGACGATGCCGACCGGCACCGGCTTGTGGGGGGCATCGACCATGAGGTCGGTGCCCCCGGCGAGGACCATCCAGTCGGGATGGGCGGCCCGCAGCGCGACCGCCTCGTCGAGGGTCGCGGGCCGGGCGTAGCCGGTCACGCCGCGCCTCCCGGCTCGCCGGCGGCCGCGACCACCGCGTCGACGATGAGCTGGTAGCCGGTGCAGCGACAGATGTTGCCGGCCAGCAGCTCGCGGACCTGGCCGCGAGCGGCCGGGCCCTGGCTGATGCGCCCGGCGTCGATCAGGTGGGCGGCGCACACCGCGATGCCCGGGGTGCAGATGCCGCACTGAGCGCCGCCGCGCGCGATCAGCTCGCGCTGGACCGCGTGCAAGATCGCCGCGCCGTCGGCGCGGGTCGCCAGGCCCTCGACCGTGGTCACGGTCCGGCCGCCGCACTGGCCGACCGCGACCAGGCACGAGTTGACCGGGATGCCGTCGAGCAGGACGGTGCACGCGCCGCACTCGCCCTCGCCGCAGCCCTCCTTGGTGCCGGTCAGGCGCAGGTCCTCGCGCAGCGCATCGAGCAGGCGCTTCCACGGCGAGGCCTTCACCTCGGACGGCGCGCCGTTGACGATCAGCCGGATCGTGACCTCGGCGGTCACGATCCGGCTCCCGGTTGCGTCCGCAGCGCGCGCGCGATGTCCTCGGGCAGGACCGGGATGCGATCGAACGGCACCCCCAGCGCATCCTCGAGGGCGTTGGCGACCGCCGCGGCCGGGCCGTCCATCGGGATCTCGCCGACCCCCTTGGCGCCCGACGGCCCGTACGGGTACGGGCACTCGACGATGATCGTCTCGAGCTCGGGGATGTCGGCGAAGGTCGGGACGATGCAGTTGGTCATGTTGGCGTTGGCGACGCGGCCGTCCTTGTACACAATGCTCTCGAGCAGCGCCCAGCCCAGCGCCTGCACGGTGCCGCCCTCGATCTGGCCGGTGACGATCACCGGGTTGATCGCCTTGCCGACGTCGACCGCGTGGACGCAGCGCAGCAGCGTGACCTCGCGGGTGTCGAGATCGACCTCGAGGTCGACCAGGCACCCGGCCCACCCGTAGCAGGGATAGGCCGCGCCGGTGTAGGTCGCGTCGTCCCACTCGATGCCGGGCGGCGGCACGTACTGCACGGTCTCGGACACGGTGCCGCGCTCGTCGAGCTGGACCCGCCGCTCGACCATCGCCGACGCCAGCGCCGGCAGCTCGCCGGTGACGCCGGCCGCGGCGGCCCACGCGGTGATCCGCTCGCGCAGCTGACGTCCGGCGCGCTCGACCAGGCCGCCGACCACCATGCAGGTGCGGCTGGCGACGGTCGGCCCGCTGTCGGGGACGCCGTCGGTGGCCGGATCGATCACTACGATCTGCTCGCCGGCGACCCCGAGCCCGGCGGCCGCGAGCTGGACGAAGATCGTGGTGGCGCCCTGCCCGATGTCGGTCGAGCTGGCCCGGACCTCGAACCGACCGTCGGCGCGCGCGCCGACCACCGCGCGCCCGGCCAGCCGCTGCTCGCCGGAGCCGGTGAAGCCGGCGCCGTGGAAGTAGAAGGCGTAGCCGCGGCCGCGGCGGACCGGCGCGCCATGGCGATTGACGCCCTCGCGCACCGGTGGGTCGCCGGCGGCGGCGCGGATCGCGATCATCACGTCGTCGGTGCCGACCGACGCGTCGAGCAGCTGGCCGGTCGCGGTGGTGTCGCCCAGCCGCAGCGCGTGGCGATCGCGGTAGACCCAGGGGTCGACCCCGGTGAGCCGCGCGGCCTGGTCGATCTGGCGCTCGTACGCGAACGTGGTCTGGGGCGCGCCGAAGCCGCGGAACGCACCGTGGGGTGGGTGGTTGGTCGCGACCACCCGGCCGCGCACGCGCACCACCGCGCAGCGGTAGGGCCCGGCCGCGTGGAGCACGCCGCGCGACAGCACCACCGGCGACAGCGTGATGTAGGCACCACCGTCCATGATGACGTCGATGTCCATCGCGGCGATCGAGCCGTCGCTGCGCAGGCCGAGCCGGTGGCGCACCCGGGCCGGGTGCCGCTTGGTGGTCGCCGCGATGTCCTCGGCGCGGTCGTAGACCATCTTGACCGGCCGGCCCAGCGCCGAGGTCAGCAGCACGCAGTGCGCGGCGAGCATCGACGGATACTCCTCCTTGCCGCCGAACCCACCGCCGGTGACGGTCTGCGCGACCACGACGTCGTCGGCGTCGCAGCCGAGCAGCGACTTCATCGCCTTGTGCACGTAGTACGGGCACTGCATCGAGCCGGTGACCTTCACCACCCCGCCCTCGCGCCAGGCCGCCATCGCCTGGGGCTCGATGTACATCTGCTCCTGGGCGCCGGTCTCGTAGGTGTGGTCGATGATCTGGGCCGCCGACGCCATCGCGCGCTCGAGCGCGTCGTCGTCGGCGTGGCCCTTGCGGATCAGGAACGACTTGAAGACATTGTCAACCCCGCGCAGCCGGACGTCGGCCTTGAGCGCGGCGTCGATCGTCAGCACCGACGGCAGCGCCGACTCGCGGGGCCGGATCGCGGCGCGCGCGGCCAGCGCCAGCGCGCGGGTCGGCGCGGCGATCAGCGCCAGCGGCTCGGCGACGTGGCGGATGCGGCCGCCGGGCGGGACCAGCGCCGGCTGATCGTCCTCGAGCAGCGCGATGTGGTTCGAGCCAAAGCCGCCGGCATCGTGGCCCTTGCCCCAGGCGAACGCGTCGGCGGTGACCACCTTGACCTGCGACCAGTCAAAGCCGGGGTCGAGCTCCAGGCCATCGAAGGTGCCGTGGGCGATCGTCGAGCGCACGGTGAGGCCGTGCCAGGCGCCGGGCAGCTCGAGATCGTCGAGATAGCGCGCGGCGCCGGTGACCTTGGCCAGGCCGTCGACCCGCGGCACGCCGCGGCCGACCGAGGTGCCGGTGGGGGGGGACATCCGCAGGAATCTATCAGAAGAGGCAGTCGGGAACCCGCTCGGTGCCCAGCCCGGCGAACCGCTCGAGCTGGCGCAGCTCGCGCTCCCAGTAGCACAGCTGGTCGGCCGCGAAGAGCGAGCCGCCGCGGTAGGCCGTCGCGCCGCCGCCGGGCTCGATGAGCCGCGCCGCATGCGGCTCGTGCAGATCGCGGTGGCGGCCCGCGACCACGGCGCGCGCCCGCGCCAGCAGCGCGACCAGCGCGGGGTGGCGCACCACGACCCCGACCGGGTTGCCGTCGATGTGCTCGAGCGCGACCTGGTACGCGGTGACCGCGAACCGCGCCCGCAGCGCGGTGATCGCGAGCCCGTCGCGCAGCTCGCGCGTCCACCGGCTGTCGGGCAGGGCCAGGGCCACCGCGCGGGCGTCGAGCTCGGCCAGGCGCGCGGCCAGGTCATCGAGCGGCGTGAGCACGTTGGTGATGAAGCGCGCCCGCGCCACCCCGTCGAGCGCGGCCAGCTCGGTGACGGTGATGCGGTCGGGCGGCGTCCCCAGATCGAGGTCCTCGGGGTCGACCTCGTCGTGGCCGGCCAGGTACGGCATCAGCCGGTTGAGGAGGAGGGTCCGGTGCTCGAGCTCGATCAACGCGATCACGAGCTCGACCGCCGGCGCCAGGTCCTCGCCGAAGGCATCGCGCACCAGCGTCGCGGGGTCGCCCGGCAGCGTGAAGCTCGCGCGCAGCGCGGCGTAGTCGTGCAGCCAGTAGCCCCACTCCCACCCGCGCGAGATCACCACGTGACCGTCGAGCGCCCGGCCGCTTGCCCCCGGATCGACGGCCAGCCCGGCGAGATCCTGCCAGCGATTGCGGACGTAGAGCGGCAGCGCCAGCGGCACGCCGAGATCGAACGCCCCACCCGACGAGGCCTCGGGCGCATACACGACCGGGCGACCAGCACCGATGCGCTCGAGCAAGAACCGGCGGTGCTCGGCGAAGTCGTTGCGACGATAGACCCCGCCGGCGTCCTCGTCGAGGTCGTAGAACATCGCGGTGTGGACGTCCGGGATCGGCGCGGCGCCGGCGTAAGCGATCAGGAACGCGTCGAGCAGGTCGGCGCCGAGATAGCTGATCCGGACCGGCGCGCCGACGTCGACGCCGGCGTGGAGCTCGGCCGCGGGCGCGGCCTGCCGCAACGCGGCCACCGCCTCGTCCAGATCGGCGACCAGCTGGGCCGGCTCGATCCCGGCGCGATTGCCGAGCTCGACCGTGTACACGTCGAAGCCCAGGCCCGCGACCAGCGGCACCCGGCTCGCCAGCGTCGTCGCCAGCGTCGCGCCGCTGGCCGGCCCGTCCCACAGCGCCAGCGCCCGCCGCGGATTGCGGAGTCCATAGAGCTGCACGGTGAGCCCGACCCGGAGCCCGCGGCCGTGGGCGGCCGCGACGATCGCGCCGGTGTGCGCGCGCCACGCGGCCTGGCGCGCCGGGTCGAGCAGCTCCTCGAGCGCGACCCAGCCGACGAAGTTGCCGCGGTTCTTGATCGTCCAGTCGATCATCCGGCGCGCGTCCGCGAGGTTGGCGTCGCCCGGCGTCCACAGCGCGTGGTGCCCCTCGGTCGGCCGCGCCGTGTCGAGCTGCACGCCGCGCACGCGGATCGCCGGCCGGTAGATCCGGTGCAGCGAGCCGGCCGCCGCCGGATCGAAGCGCGCGATCGCCGGCGCGTGGGTCGCGGCCGGATGGCGGAACCGGAAGCCGAGGTTCTCGAGCGCGTGGGCCAGCCCGTACTGCGCGCCCAGCAGGCCACCGCCGCTGACGACCCACGCCGCGTCGCCACCGAGCAGGTCGTCGATGCGATAGCACTCGACGCAGGCCCGGTCCGCCTGCACCGCGACGCGAAAGCCGCGACCGCCCTCGACCTCGGCCACCGGGTCGGCCACCGCGCGCACGGCCAGCCCCGGATGATCGATCAGCGCGATCATCTCCGTCGCCGCCGCCGTCAGCGCCGGATCGCCGACCGGCACCAGCACCGTGATCGCGACCGGCTGGTTGTCGCCCAACGTGCAGCCGCCGCCGAGCGCGCCGGCCACGATGGCGGCGAGGACGACCGCGCGCGCGTGCATCGGCGCCAGCGTACACCGACCGGCTGCGGTCGCCTTGGGAACCCGCGGCCGGCCTCGCCGTCGGCGGGGCCGAGGTCCCGGCGCTTGCTCGATCCGGGGTCCCCGGGTGCGACGCACGCCGGTGCCATTGCCCCAACCCGCCGACGCATGCACCACCCGGCCGTGGAACTTACGAGCGCGCCTGGGACCTCGTCCCCGCCTCGGCTCGTCCTCCGTGCGGGCCTCGAACACCGGACCGTGCGCGACCGAGACGCGTCGCCCACGACGGGCGGACCTGCACGGCGCAGCGCGCGGCCCCGGGCGCGCTCACATCACATCCGCCGCTCACGGCGCCGGCGGATCGATCACCAGCTCGAGCGCGATCGGCGGCGTGGTCGCGACCGAGCCGGTGACGGTTGCCTTGCGATTCACCAGGTCACAGGCGTAGCCGATCGACAGCGACCCACCGGCGGTGATGGGCGAACGCGCGAGGACGGCGAACATTATGCGAAAGGCGTCCTCGCCGACCGCGGCGACCGAGCGCGGGGTCGTGCCGGTGGTCGCCGGGATGGTCGGCGACCGTGCGCCGGCGGCGTACGAAAAGGCGGCGCTCACCGGGGCCCACGCCCACTGGATCTGCACGCCGCCGCCGCCGGGCAGCCAGCCGCGGCGCTCGAGCTCGGCGCGCACCGCGGTGCGGAGCTCGGGGCTGGCGGGCCCGTACTCCAGCGTGAACGTGAACGACCCGTACTCCAACGGCGCGATCGAGCCGCGGGTGAACGGCTCGGCGTCGAAGCTCGCGCACTTCTGCGCCAGCGTGGTACCGGCGAGGAGCCCCTGGTTGGTCGACCGGGTCACCGCGGTCCGGATCAGGCGCAGCTTCGCGGGCCCGCGGAGGACCCGGACGGTCGAGCCGTCCGCCACCAGGTCGAGCGTGGCGCCGGTCGACGGGACCGTCAGCGTGAAGGTCCGCGCCTGGTCCTGGTCGTCCGGCTCGTCGGTGTCGTCGGACTCGTCGGTGTCGTCTGGCTCGCCCGGGCCGTCGTCGGGCTCGTCGGTCGGTTCGGGGACACCGGCATCGACCGGCACCGGCTCCTGATCGACGTCGGCGTCGTCAGGCGCGCCGCACGCGGCAGTGGCGAGGAGAACGAGCGAGCAGGTGACGAGGCGCCGGAGGTTGCCCTGATTGCGGAGCTGGAAGGACATCACCCGCTGCAGTGCAACGTCTGCGCCCCACCGACACCGCGGGTCTGCACGAGTTGGCAGGCGCGGTCGCCGCCACTTCACGTCCGTGTTGCCTCGAGGCATCCATGTTGCCCCCGTCGGTTCCCCGCACCGGCGCGTGACTCCGGCTCGCAACGAACGTTCGTCGCCCGTCGGTGCCGCTGGTTGCCACCCGGGTCGCACGCGTCGCATGAAAATAGTGACCGATGCCTGCGACCAATCGACCGCCCGGAGGTGTCTGACCCGAACCCCATCGCCGGTCGCTCCTTCATGCGCCCGGAGCTCACCCCGGAGCCCCCCCTTGTTCGTCCTCGCCGCTCTCCCGCCCTTACAACTCGATGCATCGCATCTACCGACGCATGCGCCAGTAGCCCGGTTCGCGCCCGCCGTACACGACGGCGGTTATCTGGATCTCCCTGTCGGTCACGACGTAGACCACGCTGCAGGGGAAACGAACGAGCACGAACCGGCGCTCGGGCCCGTGCTCGTCGAAGGTCTGCCAGCCCTCGACGTGCTCCTCGATGTGCTCGATCGCCTCCAACACCTCGTCGTTGAGCTTGTCGCCCCAGCCGGGGCGCGCGCGATCGACGCGGCGCGCGGCGTCTTCGAGCTCGACGACAGCGGCGGCCGTGAACCGGGCGCGCTTCACTTGCCGTTACGCAGGCGCGCGCGGATCCCGGCGATGGCCTCGCGGGCGTCGACCGTCTGAACCTCACCCCGCTCGAGCTCCTCGCGTCGGCGGTCCAGCTCGGGACGCCACGCCGCGGCGAGGTCGTCGGGCGACAGGCCCGGGGCGTCCGCGCTCATACCATCCAACGCATTCGCCACTTCGGCGCGCTCCTCGGGGCTGAGCTGCATCGCCTGTTCGAGCAGGGCTTTGACGGCGGCGGTCATCGAATCGAGCGTACCGTGGAACGCGGTACACTGCATCGCGCTCCGAGAACCCTCCGCCTCGTCGGTCCGGCCAGAGCCGGGCAGCGCGGCGGAGGGAAGGATCCCGCAGCCGCTCGCTCTGCCCATGCTCCTGCCCGGGGCCACCAGATCACGGCGGAGGCAGTCGGGTCACCCAGGATGCAAGCTCTTGATCGTGCAGCAAGCGCTCGGTTTGATTAGCATCCCGGGAGATTTCGACCACCGCTACCCTGCCCCGCCGGCACGGGTCGCAGCAACGCGCCGCGTGCGACAGAGCGTCCGCGAGGTCGCGGCGCGCACCGGCATGGTGCACCGCGTGTCGCCGCATCGGTTGCGGCACACGGTCGCGCAAGCCTGGTGATCTCGGGAGGCCGGTCGACCAGGTCCGGCAGGTCCTCGATCACGAGGACAACACGACGACGCACAGCTAGCTGGAAAGACAGGGGGCCGGCGATCGGCGCGCCCTCGGCGACCCTTTCGGCACGGTGGCTGGGGCCCGCGATCAACGTTCATCGCGCCGTCCGCGAGGCGCGTCACGCCAGCGCGGCCCGCAGCATCGCGCGCAGGTCCTCGTCGCGCAGCGCCACCGTCGCGAGCTCGTCGGGCCCGAGCCAGCGTCGCTCGCGCGTGCCGTCGGGCCGTGCGCCTTCGTCCAGCGGCCCCAGCCCGCGCGCGGCGAACACGTGCACCCGCTTGTGCCAGGTCTCGTCGCGCTCGCGGTAGGTCGGGCGTGGTGTGACGCCGCGGGTCGAGCGCGATGCGCGCGAGCGCGGCGTGGTGGGCCGCGAACGCCGGGTCGTCGAGCAGGCGGGTCATGCCCGCGGCATCGTACCGATCCCGGCCGGGTCGCGTAGAGTGTCGCGCATGGACACCCGCCCCATCCCCCGCGCCGGCCGGCAGGTCTCGGCGATCGGGCTGGGCACCCGCGGGCTCGCCACCCGGCGTGGCGCCGCCGAGGGCGAGCGGGCGATCACCGCGGCGATCGACACCGGCTGCACGCTGATCGACGTCGCCCCGGCGTGGGCCGACTCGCAGCAGCTGGTCGGGGTGGCGCTCCGCGAGCTGCGCGCCCGTGATCGCGTCGTCGTCACCAGCCTGATCGAGCCGCTGGTGCCGCCACCGGCGGCCCAGTCGACCGGGCTCATCATCAGCCTGCGTCCGACCGGCGCGAAGCTGTCGGTGGTGCTGCCGCCGGCGTACGTGCAGCGCGCCGTCGAGGACAGCCTGCGCGCCCTCCGCCTGGACGCGATCCCGCTGGCCCTGCTCAACGGCTGGCGCGACAGCTGGATCGACGACCGCGCCTTCCCCGAGCTGGTCGGCACGCTCGAGCGCATGGTGTACGAGGGCAAGGTGCTGGCCTGGGGCGTCGCCGCGCGCGACGGGGCCCCCGACGACGCGGTGCTCGCGTGCGCCCAGCCCTGGGTGGCCGCGGTCCAGGTCCGCCGCTCGCTGTTCGACCGCAGCGCTGACGAGCAGCTCGTGCCCGCGGCCACCGCGGCCGGGGTCGCCGTGCTCGCGCGCGAGCCGCTCGCGGGCGGCGCCCTCACCGGCGAGATCGGCCCGGGCGCGCGTTTCCTCCCCCGCGACGAGCGCTCGAGCTGGCCGCCCGAGCGCCTGGCCGCGATCGTCACCGACCTGGCCCGGCTGGCCGCGCTGGTCACCACCACCTCGCCGGCCGCGACCTCGACCCCCGACGGCAAGGCGATCATCGAGGCCATGCGCCGCGGCGACGACCTCGAGCACCGCACCGTCGCGGAGCTCGCCCTGCGCGACGCGATCGACGCGCCCGCGATCACCGCCGCGATCGTGGGCGCGCGCACCGTCGCGCACGTGCTCACCGCCATCCTGTGTGCCGACGGCCGCCGCCTGGCGCCGACCCTGCGCGCCGCCCTCGACCGCCGCAGCTGGGGCGGCGGCTGGTACCCGACCGACTGATCGCGGCGCGGCGCGACCGCCGCCGGATCAGGTTCGCGCGCGTCGTCAGTCCAGCAGCGCGCGCACGACCGACCGCAGCCCTTCGGCGTCGACCTGCGCGGGCTTGACCTCGTTGCCCGGCAGCATCCACGGATCCCGCGCGACCGGCTCGAGCGGACGCAGCCCGTCGAGCGAGTACACGCTGACCAGGTCGATGCCGGCCGCGCGCGCTGCGCCGCGATCGGCGACCAGCGTGGCGGCGTCGGGATACGGCATCGCGACTGGCTCGATGCCGGCGCTGCCGACGATGCCGAGCGCGACCGCGGCGCGACTGCCGACCGCCTCGCGCGCGCTGGTCGCGTACGAGTAGATCAGGTCGGGACCGTGCCAGCTGCCCGACAGGTCATGGAGAAGGGACTGGTAGACCATGAACGCGACCTCGTCCCACTTCGGCCCGAACACCGGGGCGTCGAGGCCGTCCTGGATGTCGTCGTCGCCGTCGACCAGGTCGTCGAGCACCATCGGGTAGGTGACCGCCGCGACCTTGAAGTGGCGGGCGCGCAGGTCGTCGACCAGCGTCGACAGCTCGGCGCGGTGGGTCGCGAACGCGGCCGGGTCGCGGCCGGCCTTGATCGCCTCGACCGCGGCCGGGGCACCGCCCGCGCGGAGCAGCTCGGAGATCGCGCGCGACCGCTCGAGCGGCATCTCGAGGTCGAGCACGATCCAGTCGAGCGGGAGCCGCTCGTCGTCACGCCAGTCGGCCAGCCGCAGCGCGGCCTTGCGGGTCGCCGGCACGTTGTGCTCGTTGGGCCAGTAGCCGTCGTCCTCGTCGAGCAGGAGCCAGGCGCGCACGCCGACGTCGGCCGCGGCCGCCTCGCGGATCACGGCGGCCAGGCCCGGGTCGCCGATCCGTTTGGCGTGGATCGCGAGGTACAGGTCGGCGTTCTCGGTGCGGAGCCAGTCGAGCTCGCTGCGCACCGCGTCGTCGTCGAGGAACTCCGACCACAGGGCGTCGCCGCGGGCGCCGCGCGGCGCCAGCGCGGTCGGCTCGATGCACGCGGTGCCCACGGCGGCCGTCGCCACCGTCGCGAGCACCTCGAGCCAGCGGGCAATCATCCGCGCAGCATAGCGCGGCGAGAGGTTGCGACGGTTGCGCATCGCGCGGTACCACGAAGGTCGATGGCGAAGAAGCGTGTCGCGATCCTCGGCGGGGGCCTGTCGGCCATGACCTCGGCGTTCTGGCTCACCAGCTATCCAGGCTGGAAGGACGAGTGGGAGATCGACGTGTATCAGCTCGGCTGGCGGCTCGGAGGTAAGGCGGCCAGCGGGCGCAACCCACACCAGCACCAGCGCATCGAGGAGCACGGCCTCCACGTGTTCCTCGGCTTCTACGACAACGCGTTCCGGACCATGCAGAAGGTCTACGGCGAGCTCGGCCGCGGGCCGGACGAGCCGCTCGCGCGATGGGACCAGGCGTTCCGGCAACGCAGCCATGTCGTCTTCATGGAGCGTCAGCATGAGCGCTGGCTGCCGTGGTCGGTCGAGTTCCCGACCAACGACGGCGTGCCCGGCGTCGGCGAGCAGTGGCCGCCCGGCTGGGACTACGTGAAGATGTTGATCGACTGGATCGCCAAGTGGATGGCGACCGCCGGGCTCTTGCCGCTCGTCGACCAGCAGGTCGTCGACGAGGTGATCACCTGCTTCTACCAGACCACCACGCTCCACCCCGGCGAGTCGGGCGAGCGCCGGGTGCTCGCGTACGTCGCCGACCTGGCCCAGGATCTGGTCGGTCGGCTGGCGTCGACCGTGCAGTTCGTCTCCGGCCTCACCGAGCTCGACAACCAGCTCATCTACGCGGTGGTGCGGCTGGCCTCGGACATCGGCACCGCGACCCACCCCGACAGCCGCCACGGCGCGGTCGCCCGCCTGGTCGGTCGCCTGCGCGACTGGGTGTGGAAGCGGGTCGAGCCGCTGCTCCAGCAGAACACCGAGGCGCGGCGCGCCTTCATCATGATCGACCTGGCCGCCGCGATCATCACCGGCATGGTCGAGGACGATCTCATCGGCCCCGACCCGTACTGGTTCAAGATCGACGACGTCGACTTCCGGACCTGGATCATGCGCCACGGCGCCTGCGAGCTCACCGCCGAGTCGGCGCCGATCGCGGCCGCCTACGCCCTGCCCTTCCACGAGGCCCTGTCGATCGCGGCCGGCACCGGCCTGCACGGGCTCCTGCGCATGATGCTCGGCTACAAGGGCTCGCTGTTCTGGGAGATGCAGGCCGGCATGGGCGACGTGATCTTCGCGCCGTTCGAGGAGGTGCTGCGCCGCCGCGGCGTGCGCTTCCACTACTTCCACCGGGTCGATCACCTCGAGCTGTCGCCCGACGGCAACCGGGTCGCGCGGGTCCACATCGGTCGCCAGGTCAACGTCAAGCAGGAGCCGTACCAGCCGCTGGTCGACGTCAAGGGCCTGCCGTGCTGGCCGAGCGAGCCGCGCTTCGACCAGCTGGTCGAGGGCGCCGAGCTCGCGGCCAGCGGCATCGACCTCGAGGACTGGTGGACGACCTGGAAGGATCGCGGCGAGCCGCTGGTGCTCGAGGACGGCAAGGACTTCGACCTCGTCATCCTCGGCACCTCGATCGCCACGTTCCCCTACCTCGCCACCGAGGTCATCAAGACCCAGCCGCGGTTCGCCAAGATGGTCGAGCAGGTCGCGCACACCCAGACCCAGGCGGTGCAGCTGTGGTTCCGGCCCGACGCTCGCGGGCTCGGCTGGGTGCTCGCCAACCGGCCGCCGCCGATCGTCGGTGCCTACGCGCTGTGGCTCGACACCTGGGCCGACATGGCGCACCTCCTGTGCCGCGAGGACTGGCCGG
>JBKJLC010000292.1:0-49810 GCA_046597055.1 Kofleriaceae bacterium
CGAGATCAGATCGGCCCCGGCCTCGGCATAGGCGCGGATGGTGGCCAGCGTGATCCCGCCGGAGACCTCGACCAGCACGCCGCGCTCGTGGGCGCGCGCCGCGGCCTCCTTCACCTGGGCCGGTGTCATGTTGTCGAGCAGCACGATCTCGGCGCCGGCCGCCAGCGCGGCGGCGAGCTCGGCGAGGTTGGTGACCTCGCACTCGATGCGCAGCGGGTGCGGCGCGCGCGCGCGCGCGCGCTCGACCGCCGCGGTCACCCCGCCGGCGGCGACGATGTGGTTGTCCTTGATCAGCACGCCCGAGCCGAGGTCGAACCGATGGTTGCCGCAGCCGCCGGCGACCACGGCCGCCTTTTCGAGCACGCGGTAGCCGGGCGTGGTCTTGCGGGTGTCGACCACCCGGGCGCCGGTGCCGGCGACCGCGTCGGCGTGACGGCGGGCCTGGGTCGCGACCCCGGATAGCCGCTGCACGAAGTTGAGCGCGGTGCGCTCGGCCATCAGGATCTCGGCGGCGGGTCCCCGCGCGGTGAGCAGCCGCGCCCGCGGCTCGACCACGTCGCCGTCGGTGACGTGCGACTCCACCACGATCCGCGGATCGACCATGTTGAACACCGCCGCGGCGATGTCGAGCCCGGCGACGGTCAGGCCCACCCGCGCGTTCATGTGCGCGACGGCCTTGGTCTCGCCCCCGCCGATGGTCGCGGCGGTGGTCACGTCGCCGCGGCCGAGGTCCTCGTCGAGCGCGAGCTGGATCAGGCGCTGGACGTGCGGCAGCCGAGCGAGACCGCGAACGGCGACGTCGTCGATCATGGGCGCGGTTCTACCATCTCCGCCGGCCCACCGGCGCGGTCGCTGCGTCGGTCAGCCGCACGGCTCGATGCGCCTTGCCCTGGTGGACCCTGACGAAACCAGACCCCGCCCACGACCTGTGCCCCCCGTGCACCCAGCATCATTGCTGATCGCTCGCTTCGCTCGCTAGCCCCACTGCTCGATGCGCCAGCCCTGCCGGCGCGCGTGCCGCCACAGGCGCACGTCGGGGTTCACCGCGACCGCGGTGCCAACCCGAGCCAGCATCGGCAGATCGTTGTAGCTGTCGGAGTAGAACGTCGAGCGCGCCAGGTCGATGCCGTGCGCGGCGGCGAACTGCTCGGCGACGGTGACCTTGTGCGGGCCGAAGCACATCGCGGCCAGCCGGCCGGTGAAGCGGCCATCGACCACCTCGAGCCGCGAGCACAGCGTGTGCTCGATGCCGAGCCCGGCGGCCACCGCCTCCGCCGCGTACTGGGTCGCGCCGGTCGCCAGCACCACCAGATCGCCGGCGCGCCGGTGGACGTCGATCGCGTGGCGGGAGGCCGCGCTCACCATCGGCGCGACGTCGGCCGCGTACCAGACGACGCACTTGGCGACCATGGTCGCCTCGTCCTCGCCGGCGAGCCCGGCGGTCAGCCGGATCGCGAGCGAGTCGAGATCGAGCACCGCCGCCTTGTAGAGCAGGCTCCACCAGACCGCCCGGGCCAGCCCGGTGCGCGACAGCTCGCCGCGGCGGCGCAGGAAGCGCATCCAGCTGGTGCCGGTGTCCGAGCGGAGCACCGTGTGGTCCATGTCGAAGAAGGCGGCGGGGCGGAGCGTGGTCATCGCAGGAACACCAGATCCAGGAAGCGCACCCAGATGTTGGACGCGGCGTGGAGCGCCACCGCGGGCGCGATCGAGCCGGTCGCCGAGCGCATCCAGCCGAACAGGAGGCCGGGGAAAAAGGTGGCGAGCGCCCGCGGATCACCGTTCTTGGGCAGGTGGACCACCGCGAACGCCAGCGCCGACAGCAGGAGCGCGAGCCCGAGGCCACCACCGGCGATCCGGTACCGGGGCGGGAACCGGCGCTCGAGGAGCTCGAGCAGGCAGCCGCGGAAGAACAGCTCCTCGGGCAGCGCGACCACCACGAGCTGCACGGCGCAGAACTCGAGAAACTTGCCGCCCAGCGGCGGCCACGCGAGGTCGATGCCGTCCCAGCCGGCGCAGGTCTGCGGCGGCGCCAGCCCGCGCAGCCAGCTGCTGTCGCACACGACCGAGTAGAACGTGAGGTAGAGCCCGAGGAAGACCGGCAGCATCACCAGCAGCGCGATGCCCGCGATCACCACGCTCTTCACCACCGGATCGGTGCGGAAGCCGTAGTCGTGCAGATCCTCGTGGCGCCGCCACGCGATCACCACCGGCGCGTACAGGAACACCACGGCGACCAGCGCCGAGCCGAGGTGCCCGATCAGCGTGATCTCGAGGTCGATCCGGACCAGCCCGGCGACCAGCACCGCGACCACCACGAACGCGACGAAGGCGTCGCGTCCGGGTCGATCGGCGGCAGGTCGGGCGGTCACGCTGCCGCGGTACCTACCACACGAACGCGATCGACGACTGGAGCGTGAACGACCCGTCGGCCTCGGACAGCCGGTTCTTCAGCGCGGGTCCGAAGCGCAGGTAGCCGGTCTCGAGCGTGAAGCGCATCTGGCCGGCGAAGCGGGCGCGGACTGCAAGATCCACCTCGGTGCCGAGGTAGGTCGCGTCCTTGCTGCCGTTGCAGGCGCCGCCCGCGGCGCAGCTCGCGAACAGGGCGATGCCGTTGGCCGGCGAGTCGACCCAGGCCGCGAGCACGCCGCCGATGATCTCGAGCCCGGCGACCTTGGTCGGCTTCCAGCGCACCTTGGGGAACACGTAGTTGGCGTTCATCACGCCGCCGTTCGAGAACAGGCCGAGCGCGCCCTGCGGGTTCTCGCGCGAGATGAGCGGATAACCGTAGGTGCGCGCCGACAGCTCGCGAAGCGTCTCCTCGAACAGGATCAGGCCGACGTTGAAGTCGGGGTGCATCGCGCGCTGCTTGAAGTCGTCGTCCTCGAGCATCTCGTCGCCCGAGGCGTGGCCGACCTCGAGCATCGTCTCGACCTTGGGCATCAGGTACGCGAACCGCGCGACGCCGGCGGTGATGTTCGCCGTCTTCTTCGCGTTGCGGGTCGGGAACGGCACGCCGCCGAACGTGCGGCCGCCGATGCGGTAGGCCTCGCCCTCGGTGAACAGGCTGCCATAACGGATCCGCCACCACACGTCGAGGATGGTGACCTTGGAGCCGGTGTCGACCGACGGGTCGGGCAGCGCCGACGGCTCGGTCGAGCCCTCCTTGGCGGTGCGCAGGACGCCGTAGACGCCGAAGCGCAGCTCGTCGAGGAACGACTTCTTGTCCCAGTCGGGGTCGTTCCACACCGCCAGCGCGACGTGCTCGTTGACGTCGTCGTTGCGACCGCGCGAGATGAAGCCCTGCTGGCCGAACGGCCGGAACTGGCGCTCGAACGGCTCGTACGGCAGGAGCGGCGACTCGCTCAGCTTGTCGAACGCGTAGCCGATCACCAGCGGGTGCTCGACCTTGCCGAGCTTCTTGATCGTCCGGTAGATCGTGATCGGCCGGGTCGCGAACAGGATGCGGTCGGCGGTCGAGCCGAAGTGGTTGTCGCCGAAGTCGTCGTCGAAGAAGTTGTCGGCGACCATGCGCGCGGGCTCGCCCTTGGGCGAGTCGGCGTCCATCCAGCCGGTGCCGCCGCCGTTGGCGAGCAGGCCCATGCCCCAGTGCGAGGGCATGCGGCCGACCCGCATCACGCCGACCGGTACCGTGAACTGCATCCAGGCCCGGCGCACCTGCACCGAGTCGGTGACCGGCCCGCCCAGGAAGTTCTGGTTCGAGCCGTCGGTGGCGAACAGCGGCGCCGTCGACAGGGCATTGTTGTCGCCCCACAGCACGTCGTCCATCGCGTCGATCTGCATGTTGAGCCGCGCGACCTTGCCGTAGACGAGCGACGGCATCAGCCGCAGGCGGCTGACGATGTAGCTGGTCCGGCGGATGTCCGGGATCACCAGCGTCTCGCCCGGCGTCGGCGCGTACGGGACCGACGTGCGCGGCATCGGCGCCAGGTTGGTGAGCAGCACCGTGCGGGTGCGGAAGTAGCCCTCGGTCGCCCAGTTGAGCTCGACCAGGTCGGCTCGCGCCATCCCGATCGATACCAGCTGGGTGGCGGCGAGCGCCGTGAAGGCAGCGATGGTCAGAACCCGACGACGCGAACGTGTGCTCATGAATCCCCTCTGGAAGGCGCGCGGACGATAACAAAAGAAAACGGGCCGCGTGGGCGGCCCGTCATCGTTTCGCTTCGGTCAGCGCGTGATCGAACGTCGGAGATCGCGTGTCGTGCGCGCGATCTCCGCGCTCGCTACTGCCGCTTCACTTCGACCGACGCGGTGATCACCGCGTTGGCCTCGACCGGCGCGGCGAGCTCCGACAGCAGCGTCAGCTGGCCGGAGGCCACCTCGGCGGCGGTCCGGAAGCCCCAGACCTGGATGAACGCGGGCGCGGTCTGCGGCGGCAGGTCGAGGACCACGAACAGGCCGTCCTGGTTGATCATCGGCCGGACGTTGGTGCGGACCGGGAGGCTCTGCGCCGCCGCCGAGAAATAAAAGGTCCGGGCGCCGGTGAGATGGGTCGAGGCGCCGGCGACCGAGCTGACCGTCGCCACCGCGTTGGAGACCTCGCGGCCCTGGCAGTCGCGCATGGCGCCGGCGAGCACGCCCTTGAGCGGGTCGCGCGCGGCGCCGACGAACGACGGCAGCAGGGTCGCCGTCGACTCCGAGATCGCGGCCATGTCGCGCATCGCGGTGGGCGACGCCGGGCTGAAGTACTGGTTGAGCAGGTACGTCTTCACGTAGTCCGCGTTCTCGAACTTGAAGCCGTAGCGGGTGGTCCCGGCCGGCAGCGGGGCGAGCGTCATCGAGTAGCTGCCGCGGTTGGCCGTGGTGTCGGTCATCGCGGTGCCGGAGTTGCCGGCCAGGTTGATCCCGGGAAACGCGGTGACGGTGGTCGCGCCCTCGATGCCCATCCGGGACTGGAAGTCGTTGATCCGTCCGGTCAGCGTGACCGCGGTGGTGCTCGGCTGATCGGTCGACGGCATGCCGAGGCAGCTCCAGTCAGCGTCGCCGAGCTCGTTCCACACGTCGCCGACCTTCATGTTGGCCTTGGTGGCCATCGTCGGCACCGAGAAGCCTGGGTTGCTCGCCGCCGCGGCGTCGAGCGGGGTCTCGCCGTCATCACCGCCACACGCGGCGGCAAGCAGGGTCACGGAAGCAAGGCCAGAACAAGAAATGAGCCGCATGAGATCTCCCGGAATAAGGTCCGAAGGCACGCGGGAGCGCCCTTCGACGTCCCCGCTTGTATCGGAAATCAGTGGCAGGTTGCAAGCGCGCCCCCGCGCCGCGGCCGGGCGGCGCGGGCCCGGTCACACCCGGCGATCGCCGGGGGCATCGCTTGCTCGACTCCGAGCCGACGAGTATGACCAGAAGCACACCCTGCTGAGGACAGATCATGCCTCGTGACATCCGTCAAATTCGCGAAATGCTTGGAGACAACGCCCCGCTCCTCGACCACGTGTCGAAGACGTTCCCGAAGGAGACGCTGTCCCTGCCGGGCCCGCGCTATGTCGACGACGTGTTCAGCGCGAGCGACCGCAATCCGCGGGTGCTTGGCTCCATGCAGCGAATGCTGGACAGCGGCCGCCTCGGCGGCACCGGCTACGTGTCGATCCTTCCGGTCGATCAGGGCATCGAGCACTCGGCCGGCGCCTCGTTCGCGCCGAACCCGATGATGTTCGACCCCGAGAACATCGTGAAGCTCGCGGTCGAGGGCGGCTGCAACGCGGTGGCGTCGACCTACGGCGTGCTCGGCATCGTGGCGCGTCGGTGGGCGCACCGGATCCCGTTCATCGTCAAGATCAACCACAACGAGCTGCTGTCGCACCCGAACACGTACGACCAGACCCTGTTCGGCAACGTCCGCCAGTGCTTCGACATGGGCGCGGTCGGCATCGGCGCGACCGTGTACTGGGGCTCGCCCGAGTCGCGCCGGCAGCTGTCGGAGCTGGCCGAGGCCTTCGCCGAGGCCCACGAGCTCGGCATGTTCACGGTGCTGTGGTGCTACGTCCGCGGCAACGCGTTCAAGACCGAGCGCGGCGATCACAATGTCTCGGCCGATCTCACCGGTCAGGCCAACCACCTCGGCGTCACGATCCAGGCCGACATCATCAAGCAGAAGATGCCGGAGGGGAACGGTGGCTACAACGACCCCTCGCTCAAGGGCTTCGGCAAGACGCACAAGAAGGTCTACTCGGACCTCACGACCGACAACCCGATCGACCTGTGCCGGTACCAGGTGGCGAACTGCTACATGGGCCGGGTCGGGCTGATCAACTCGGGCGGCGCCAGCGGCGAGAGCGATCTCCGCGACGCCGTGGTGACCGCGGTCATCAACAAGCGCGCCGGCGGCATGGGGCTCATCACAGGTCGCAAGGCGTTCCAGCGCCCATTCAAGGAGGGCGTCGAGCTCCTCCACGCGACCCAGGACGTCTACCTCAACAAGGAGGTCACGATCGCCTGAGATTCGAAAGAATCACAGCCCCTGAGCCTGGGTGCGGCGGTTTTCGGCGCTCACCCCAGCGGGATGAGCCCGAAAGCTACCGGTCCGTGGCCGAGGCCTGCTAACGTCGCGAGCTGCGGTGGCTCGACTGGGCGAGATCTTGGTGCAGCTGGGGCTGATCAGTGAAGACCAGCTCCACGAAGCCCTGTCCGCGCAGGTCGTCTACGGCGGCCGGCTGGGCACCAACCTGGTCGAGATCGGCCACCTGACCCTCGACGGGCTGGCCAAGGCGCTGGCCCGGCGCCACCGGATGCCGGCCGCCCTCGCCGGCCACTTCGACCGGTGCGACGCCGTGATCCAGCAGCGGGTGCCGTCCGACGTGGCCGGCAAGTGGCGGGTGGTGCCGATCGGCCGACTCGCGCACGACTCGCGCCGGGTCGCGGTCGCGGTGCGCGATCCACTGCCCGAGCATGGGCGCGGCGAGCTCGCCTTCCACCTCGACGTCGAGCCGAGCGAGGTGGTGCAGGCGGTCGCGCCCGAGCTGCGCATCCACTACCACCTCGAGCTCGCCTACCAGATCCCGCGTGCGAACCGGTTCTTGCGCGTCAAGAGCCGGGTCCAGACCGAGCTGCCGGTTCCCCCGGCCGCGGTCGACGACACCGACATCGGCGGCTGGCGATTCCAGAAGGGCGCCACCGGCGCCGGCGGGCTGGTCAGGCAGAGCCCGCCCGCGGAAGGACCGCCCGCCGACGCGCGGCCGCCGGAGCCGCCGTCGGCCCGGCCGATCCCGCCCCCGCCCGGCGCGGCGGTGGCGCCCGGCCCCGCGACCGGACCGCAAGCGTCGACGCCGTCGGGGTCGTCGTCGACGGCGAAAGCGGCCGCGGCGGTGGCCCGGGCCGCGGCCGTCGCCGCCGAGGCGGGCGCCCGCAAGGCCGCCATCGAGGCCGCGCGGGTCGCGGCGGCCGGGCAGGCCATGGTGGATCAGGCTGCCGAGCAGGCCGCGGCCGCCATCGCCGACGAGCCGATCGAGGTCAGCGTGGGCAGCGACCCGGCGCTCCGCCTCGACTATCAGAACCAGCCGCTGGTGCCGCCCGTCAACCGCTCGCTGGAGCGCGAACGCCGCAGCTTCGTGCCCTCGCTCGGCGAGGCCAGCGGCACCCAGACGCTGGCGCGGATCGCGGTTCGGCAGGTGGCGAGCAGCGACTCGGCGATCCGGGCGATCCGCGAGCTGCCGGCGCGCCCGAACGGCCTCGAGGAGCTGGCGCGCACCGTCCGCCGCTCGGAGACCCGCGACACCGTCGGCGAGCTGATCGTCACCTCGCTCGGTGAGCTGCCGGGTGCGCCGCTGGATGCGGTCGCGATCCTGGTCGCCCGCCCGCCGCTCGCGATCGGCTGGAAGGGCTTCTGCGAGGAGGGCCCGATCGCGATCGAGTCGCTGGCGGTGCCGCTCGATCAACCCGGGCTGATCGCCGACACCTACGCCGCCGGCCGCGCGCGCCTGGTCGAGGTCGAGCCGTCGAACGTGTCGGTCGTCGACGAGCGGATGTGGGCCATGCTCGGCACCCGCCGGCCCAACCGCGTGCTGGTGGCGCCGATCATGGTGGTCGACAAGGTGATCTGCGTGCTCTACGTGCAGACCCGGACCGCGCTGGGCCCGGCCGAGGCCATGGTGATGACCCTCGCCGAGGCCGCGAGCACCGCGTTCGCCCGCCTGCTGCGCGCCGCGCAGCGCTGAGCCCGCCGCCGAGGGCGGGCCCGCCCCGGTTGAGCCAGGCTCGTGAGACGCGCGCTTGACGGCTTGCGGTGGGACGCGTCATGGTCCGCCCCGTGACTGCCGACACGGGTCCCCGCAAGAAGCACCGCCACGATCTCGGTCACGAAGACCACGGACCGATCATGGCCGCGCGCACGACGCGCGGGATCCAGGCGCTGCTCGGCCTCTGGATCGGTCTCACCGGCCTGGCGTTCGTGTACGCGATGGTCGTCGGCGGTCGCGGCCCGGAGCGGGCCCAGCCCGTCGACCCGGCCGCCCTGCGCGGCGCGAGCGAGCCCAGCCGCCCGTGATCGGGTTCGCTGGCAGGGGACCCCGCCGCGGGTCACACTGCCCGGTCAGCAGGTCGCGCTAGTCGTCGCCCAGGGCGCGGCGTGGCCGTGCCCAGCGTACGAGGGACCATGGGCCTCATCCCCGACGATGTCATCGCCGAGATCCGCGCCCGCGCCGATATCGTCGGCGTGATCGGTCAGCACGTGCAGCTCAAGCGCGCCGGCCGCAACTGGAAGGGCCTGTGTCCGTTCCACGGCGAGAAGTCGCCCTCGTTCAACGTGTCGCCCGACAAGGGCTTCTATTACTGCTTTGGCTGTCAGAAGAAGGGCGACGCGTTCACCTTCCTGATGGAGTACCAGGGCAAGAGCTTCGCCGAGGCGGCGGAGGCGCTGGCCGGGCAGCTCGGCATCGCGATCCCCGAGGTCCAGGTGTCGCCCGAGCAGATGCGCGCGCGCGGCGAGCGCTCGCAGATGCTCGAGGTCAACAAGCTGGCGACCCAGTTCTTCCGCGACGTGCTGACCGGCGCCGCCGGTGCGCCCGGGCGCGCGTACCTCGCCGAGCGCGGCGTGGGCGACGCGGTGCGCGACAAGTTCCAGCTCGGCTACGCGCCGAGCGACTGGCACGCGCTCGCGGACTTCTTGCGCGAGCGGCGCGCCGACATGGAGGTCGCGGTCCGGCTCGGGCTGATCGCTCGCCAGCCGCGGGCCGGCGGCTACTACGACCGCTTCCGCGACCGGCTGGTATGCCCGGTGGTGATGCCGGGCGGCGAGATCGCCGGGTTCTCGGCCCGCCTGGTCGGCGAGCCGCCCCCGGACTCCCCGGTCGGCGCCAAGTACATCAACAGCCCGGAGAGCGCGGTCTACAAGAAGTCGCGGCTGCTGTTCGGCCTGGCCCAGGCCCGCGACGAGATGCGCACCAAGAACCGCGCGGTGCTGGTCGAGGGCAACTTCGACGTCATCTCGCTGCACCAGGCCGGGTTCGGCGAGACGATCGCGCCCCTCGGCACCGCGCTGACCCCCGAGCAGGTCGACCTGCTGCGCCGGTGCGCGTCCGAGGTGATCCTCTTTTATGACGGAGATCGCGCCGGCCGGGCGGCCACGAGATCGGCGCTCGAGCTGCTGATCACGGCCGAGGTGCCGGTGCGGATCGTGTGGCGGCCCCGCGGGGATGGCGCCCGCCTCGAGGGCCAGGACCCCGACTCGCTGGTCCGGAGTGGCATGGACATCGGCGCGCTGTTCGACCGCGCCCGCGATGGGCTGTTGCACTACGCGCTCGAGGTCTGGTCGGCCGGCAAGGACTCGTCCGACGCGCGATCCCAGTCGCTCGAAGAGGTGGCGAAGCTGGCCGCAAAAGTTGCCAACCCGACGAAACGTGATGTAATCGCGGGCGCTTTGGCGACCGCGATGGAGCTGGAGGTCGGGGTCGTCCAGCGTGCAATCCAGCGTGCCAGCGGCGCGTCCGGATCGGGTGCGCAGGGTGGCGGGCGTTCGCAGGGCAGCGCGAACGGCAACCGTCATGACGATCGCCACGACCCGCGACCGGACCGTGGGCACCAGGTAGGACATCCAGCCGGCCCCGGCGCGACCGCGCCGGCGCCCGACGGACCCCCGCCGATCGACACCGGCCCGGTGTCCGACCACGAGCTCGAAGTCATCGCGCTGCTGAGCGACCACCCTTCCCTACTCACAACTGCCGAGGCAGACGGGGTTTATTCGCTCTTGACGGACGCGCGCCTTCGCGACATGTATTCCGCCGCACTGGCAGGGGGTTCGCTCGTCGAGCTGGCTCCCGACCGTCTGCCTCCCAATGCCGTCAAGGTCGTTCTCGCTGGACGTTACGCCACCGACCCGAATCCCGAAACGCAGCTCCGCGCGATGGTCGCGGGGTTGCGTACGGCGGCTCGACAGCGCCGTCTCCGTGACCTTGAACGACAGCTGGCCGATGCGCTCCGCACCCGCGATACCGAGCGCATCAGCCGTCTCGCCCCCGAAGTGATGAACTTTAAGAAGCAGGTCGATTGATCATGGCCAAGCCCGCATCGTCGAAGCAGAAGTCGCCCCCGGCACCGAAGTCCGTGAAAGAGGGCAAGGACAAGCCCGAAAAGGACAAGGCAGCCGACAAGGCCGACAAGCCCGACAAGGCGGAACGGACCGAACGGACCGAAAAGAAGGCCAAGGGCGACGCGCCCGCCGGCAAGCCCGACAAGAAGGGCGCCGGCGCCAAGGACAAGCGCGCCCCCGCCGACTTCGACGACGAGGACCGCCTCGACGGCCCGATCGCCGCCAGCCCCGAGGACGAAGAAGAGGACCTCGAGCCCAGCGCCGCCGCGCGTCGCTCGGCCGCCAAGGAGGCCGACGCCGCCGCGATGGAGGCCGAGACCCGGCGGGGCAGCAAGAAGAACGGCGCCGCGCCCGAGAACGACCGGGTCCGGTCGAAGCTGATCGAGCTGGGCAAGTCGAAGGGCTTCCTCACCTACGACGAGATCAACGACCACATGCCGGACGACGTCGTGTCGACCGAGCAGATCGACAGCTGGCTGTCGTCGCTCGGCGATCACGGCATCGCGATCGTCGACGGCGGGGGCCAGCGCCACGCGGCCGAGCTCGCCGGCGACGGCAAGGGCATCGACCTCAGCGAAGAGAAGAAGGATGGCGACGCCGAAGAGGGCGCCGCCGCCGAGGCCGACGAGGAGTACGCGTACAACCGGACCTCCGATCCGGTGCGCATGTACCTGCGCAAGATGGGCTCGGTCTCGCTGCTCACTCGCGAGGGCGAGGTCGAGATCGCCAAGCGGATCGAGGACGGCGAGCGCCGCATGCTGCAGGCCGTGCTCAACTCGTCGGTCGCGGTCGAGGAGCTGCTCGAGACCGGCGAGCGCCTGCGCCGCGGCAAGACCCGGGTCAAGGATGTCGTCAAGGACATCGACGAGGACGAGGCCGAGTTCGACGAGAAGTGGCACTGCGAGCGGGTCTGCAAGGTGATCGACAAGATCCGCAAGCTGCAGCGCGACAACGAGAAGCTGATCGAGAAGCTGGTCGAGCGCGGCGCCACCGAGCCCAAGAAGAAGAAGATCCGCGAGGGCCTCAAGGAGAACCGCGACCAGATGTTCGAGGACCTGAGCGACCTGCGGCTGTCGAAGCCCACGGTCGACCGGATCGTCGCCCAGCTGAAGAACCTGATCCTCAAGCTCGACAAGGCCGAGTCCGAGATCCGCGAGTGCGAGCGCAAGTCGGGCCTCAACGCGACCGAGCTGCGCAAGACCCTGCGCGAGATGAAGGCGTCGCCGGCCAAGGCGCGCCAGGTCGGCAAGAAGGCGATGCTGACCGTCGCCGACTTCGAGGAGATGGAGGAGCAGATCAAGAGCGCCGGCCGCAAGGTCGCGACGCTCGAGACCGAGGCGAAGACCACCGCCCCCGAGCTGCGCTCCACCTACCGCGACATGTCCGAGGGCGAGCGGATGGCCGAGCGCGCCAAGAGCGAGCTGGTCGAGGCCAACCTCCGGCTGGTGGTGTCGATCGCGAAGAAGTACCCGAACCGCGGCCTGCAGTTCCCCGACCTCATCCAGGAGGGGAACATCGGCCTGATGAAGGCGGTCGACAAGTTCGAGTACAAGCGCGGGTACAAGTTCTCGACCTACGCGACCTGGTGGATCCGGCAGGCGATCACCCGTGCGATCGCCGATCAGGCCCGCACGATCCGCATCCCGGTCCACATGATCGAGACGATCAACAAGCTGGTCCGCACCAGCCGGTACCTCGTGCAGGAGCTCGGTCGCGAGCCCACGCCCGAGGAGATCGCCGAGCGCATGGAGCTGCCGCTCGACAAGGTCCGCAAGGTCCTCAAGATCGCGAAGGAGCCGATCTCGCTCGAGACCCCGATCGGTGAGGAGGAAGACTCCCACCTCGGCGACTTCATCGAGGACAAGAGCATCACCTCGCCGTCGGAGTCGGTCATCTCGGTCAACCTGGCCGAGCAGACCCGCAAGGTGCTGGCGACCCTGACCCCGCGCGAGGAGAAGGTCCTCCGCATGCGGTTCGGCATCGGCGAGAAGAGCGACCACACGCTCGAAGAGGTCGGCCAGGACTTCGAGGTCACCCGCGAGCGCATCCGTCAGATCGAGGCCAAGGCGCTGCGCAAGCTGCGACACCCGAGCCGGTCGAAGCGCCTCAAGGCATTCGTCGAGAGCTGATCGATTGCGCCGGCCCGGCGACGAAGCGGCGCCGGCGGCGGTGCGCGCGGCCGGCGGCTGAGGCACCCTGGGCCCGTCATGCGACGGATCCTCACCGGCATCAAGCCCACCGGCACGCCCCACGTCGGCAACTACCTCGGCGCCATCCGGCCCGCGCTCCGCGCGGCTCATGACCCGGCGCTGGAGGCCTGCTTCTTCATCGCCGACTACCACGCGTTGACGTCGGTCCACGACCGGAAGGAGCTGGACCACCTGGTCCACGAGGTGGCGGCGACCTGGCTGGCCTGTGGGCTGGATCCGGCGCGCACGCTCTTCTACCGCCAGTCGGACGTCCCGGAGATCTTCGAGCTCTCCTGGATCCTGGCGTGTTTCACGCCGAAGGGCTGGATGAACAAGGCGCACGCGTACAAGGCGCGGGTGGCCGAGGCCGAGACGGCCGGCGACGCCGAGGTCGACGCCGGCATCTCGATGGGCCTGTACACGTATCCGGTGCTGATGGCCGCCGACATCCTGGCGTTCGACAGTCACCTGGTGCCGGTGGGCAAGGACCAGGTGCAGCACGTCGAGATCGCGCGCGACATCGCGCAGCGGCTCAACCACACGTACAAGGCCGACCTGCTGGTGCTGCCGGCGGCGGTGGTGGACGACGACGTCGCGACCGTGCCCGGGCTCGACGGGCGCAAGATGAGCAAGAGCTACGACAACACCATCCCGATGTTCGCGCCGCCGAAGCAGCTGAAGAAGGCGATCGGGCGCATGGTCACTGACTCGTCGCCGCCGGAGGCGCCCAAGGACCCGGCGACGTCGACGATCTTCAGCCTGTACCAGCTGATCGCCACGCCGGAGGAGACCGACGCCCTGCGCGGGCGCTACCTGGCCGGCGTGGGGTGGGGCGACGCCAAGGCCGAGCTGTTCCGCATGCTCGACGCCCACGTCGCGGGCCCGCGGGCCCGCTACGACGAGTTGATGGCCGACCGGCCCACGGTCGACGCGCTCCTGGCCGATGGGGCCCGGCGCGCGCGCGCCATCGCCGGCCCGGTGCTGCAGCGGGTCCGGCGCGCCATCGGCCTCGAACGCTGAGGGGCTGAGCCGGCCGCGCAGGTGCTCGAACGAGCCGTGCTTGGGGCACGTGGTGGCCAGGCGTTCCGACAGGAAGGCGTTCGCGCCGGCGCGCGCGGCCTGACGGGCCACCGCGGCGCCGTGACGTGGCGCCGCGGTCTCCACCGCGCGAGCCCCGGCCGCGGTCAGTAACGCGTGGGCGGCGGCGGCGGCGGATAGGTCGGGCTCGCGCCGCCATCCCCGGCCCCCCCGAAGCCGGCGGCCTCGGTCGAGGCACCCGCGGCCGGCCCACGCCAGCCGTTCCAGTCGCCCTGGCGGTCGCGCGTGCTGGTCCACCAGCGGCCGGTGAAGCGGGCGCCGGTTGGCTCGAACACGATCCAGCCCTCGCCGCCGAGCTGCGGCGCACCGGGCGCGGGCTGCGCCGGCTCGCGCCAGGTCAGCCGGAGCACGTTGCCGTCGAGCGTGCCGGCGAAGTACCCGACCACCTGCTCGGCACCGCGCGGGTAGGTCCACACGCCATGCAGCCGGCCCGACGACTCGTCCTCGATCTTCACCGCCCCGAAGGTCGTCTTCCAAAGGCCGTGCGCCAGCCGCGGGTCCATCCCCTGCGCGGCCGGCGGCTGCGCGTTCCACGCACCGACGGCCGGCGGCGGCGCCTGGCTGCGCGAGCCCGAACAGGCGGTGAGGGCAGCCAGGGCGGCGGCGACGACGAACAGGCGGGCGAATCGGGCCATCGGGACGACGTTACCACCGGGCTGGTTGCAGTCGCCGGGCTGTGGGGCTAACGTCCCCGCCGCTGTAACTTTTGCCACATGGGCCCATAGCTCAGTCGGTCAGAGCGGCCGGCTCATAACCGGCTGGTCCCTGGTTCAAGCCCAGGTGGGCCCACTCGCCGCTCTCCCCGCGGAATGACAACCGAGGACGTACCTTGAAAGATCAGCTTACGTACCTGCTGCAGCTGCAGATCATCGACACTCGCGTCAAGGAGCTCGAGGCCGCGCGCGCCGCGCTGCCGACCCGGCTCGAACCCCTGCGCAAGGACCTGGCCAAGCTCGAGGGCATGCTCGGTGGCGAGCGCGCGAAGCTCACCGAGACCGAGACCTGGCAGAAGCAACAGCGCGAGCTGCTCGACCGCGAGCAAGAAGCGCTGCGCTCGGCCAAGGGCAAGCTCCAGGGCTCGAAGACCGGCAAGGAGTACAACGCCGCCAGCCGCGAGGTCGACCACAAGCGCAAGTCGATCACCGATCGCGAGGCCGAGCTGAAGAAGGTCGTCGAGGGCATCTCGTCGGGCAGCTCGGTGATCGCCGAGCGCGACGGCGCGGTCGGGCAGCTCCGGGCCCAGATGGCGTCCGAGGAGGCCGAGGTCGCCAACAAGATCGAAGACCTCGGGCGCAAGATCGACGAGGCCTCGGCCGGTCGGGCCGAGCTCCGCGAGAAGATCGATCGCAGCTGGCTCAAGACCTACGACACGCTGTACACGCGCCGCGGGTTCGCGGTGTCGGCGGTGGTCGCGGGCACCTGCCAGGGCTGCCAGATGCGGATCCCGCCGCAGCTCAACAACATCCTCGCGCGCATGGAGACGCTCGAGATGTGCCCGCGCTGTGGGCGCATCATCTACCGCAAGGAGATGATGGAGCCGCCGGCGGAGGCCCCGGCCGCGCCCACCGAGGGCTGAGCCGAGCGCAGCCTCTGACACGCGCTCGGGCCCGGACGACGCCTACGCCGACCGGACCCGACGAAGATGGAGCAGCGCCGCGCGGCTCAGCGCACGGCCGGCAGCAGGCCGTAGGTGCCGCGGCGCAGGTTGCGCTTGATCGTGATCGCCTCGCGGATGACCTTCCACAGGTCCTTGAGCGGGTTGACCCGCGACCGCTGGTCGTCGGTCCACTCGACGCCGACCTCGACCACCTCGTGACCGAGCCGCTTGGCGAGCGCGAGCACCTCGAGGTCGAAGGCCCAGCCATCGATGGTGGCGCGCGCGAACAGGTCGTGCGCGGCCTCGGCCGTGAACGCCTTGAAGCCGCACTGGGTGTCGCGGACGCCGGGGACGAGCGTCTTCTGGATGACGCGATTGCACAGGCGACTCCAGATCCGGCGCCACGCCGGCTGGCTGACCGGCGCCGCGCCGGCCGCGTAGCGCGAGCCGATCGCGACGGCGCAGGTGCCCCGCGCGATCGGCGCGAGCAGCCGGGGCAGCTCGCTGGCCGGCATCGAGCCGTCAGCGTCGCACATGACGCGGATCTCGCCGCGCGCGTCGAGCATTCCGACCCGGACCGCATGGCCCTTGCCGCGGTTGGGTGAGGTGGCGATCACGCGGAGGTTGGGCAGCCGCGCCGCGAGCCGGCGGCACAGGGCGACGGTGTCATCCGACGAGCCGTCATCGACCACCACGATCTCCCAGCGGGTCGGCTGCGCGCCGAGGAAGGCCGCGAGGCGCTCGAGGGTCGGCGTGATCCGCAGCGCTTCGTTGTAGGCGGGCACGATGATCGAGATGTCGACGGCGGTGACGAGCGAGAGGTGGCGGGTGCGGGCGTGGGTGGACATGAGGAACTCCTGGCGCGACGAGGCGCCGAGTCATGCAGTGACGATCCGTGCGAGCCGGAAGGGTCGGTGCGCGGCGACGGTCCCTGCGAGGCGCGGGACCGTGCGAGACGAAGGTGGACGGTCGGTCAGTGCGAGGCGACGAACACCAGGCGGCGCTGGGCCGGGTAGCTCCACACGAGGAACACCGCGAAGGCGCACAGCACCTTGCCGATCAGGTACGGCACCTGGCCGAGGTCGCAGACCAGGAACATCGCGCCCGCCATGAGCATGGCGGTCGTGCCCGACACCATCGCGAACGTGCTGAGCTGGCGGACACTCAGCGGCCGGTGGTCCCGGAACGCGATGTACTTGTTGATGACGAAGCAGAACAGCGCGCCGGCGGCCGAGCCAAGGAACGCGGCGACCGCGATCGGCGAGCCACGCTCGGCCAGGGTGGCGAGGACGCTGACATCGACGCCCGTGGCCACGAGGCCGCTCAGGCTGGCGAAGAGCAGTCGACGCTTGCGGGGGCTCATGGCCGGGGATAGAGCATCCGCCGTGCCACCCGGTTCGACCTTTACGTTCCGACCGGTTGCGGGTGGTGGACCTGTCGGACCACCGTCAACTTACCGACGGGGACTGTCGCGCTCTGGCACCTACACCGTGCGCGGAGTCTCCTCTGCGGACCCGGCGGATCCGCGCTTCTCGCATCACCAGGTCGCGCGCCGCACCTCGCGGAGCCAGGCGTCGAGCTCCGCCACCGCCGCCGAGGGGGGCTCAGCCGGAAGCGGCGAGGTGGCGATCGCGGCATCGAGCTCGGCCAGCGCGCGGTCGAGCTCACCCAACCAGCGGGTCAGCTCCTCGCTGGTGAGCGCGGCCCGCTCGGCGGTGCGCTTGCGCTCGATCAGCTCGGCCACCTCGGGCCCGTAGGTCGGTGCCAGCTTGGTGAGATCGGTGACGAGCTCGCCGGTGCGCAGCAGGTGGAGCCCGGTCCGCGCGGTGCGCAGGACGTAGAGGACCTTCTTGGCGGTCGGCTTCTCGATCGCCGCCTTGCGCTGCGCGATCGCGAAGCCGCCGTAGTGGCGGGCGACCGCGCGCGACAGCACCGCGCGCACCAGCGGGCGCAGCGAGGTCAACCGCGGCTGATCGGCGTCGAGCACCAGCTCGCCCAGGATGCGCTCGAGGTAGTTGCCGTTGCCCTTGAGCACGCTGCGCAGGACGTCGGCGAGCTCGTTGGAGCCGTAGTCGAGCTCGACGCCGTCGACCACGATCATCTGCTCGGCGCCGCCGTCGCTGCGGGTCAGCCCGACCAGCGATCCGGTCGGGGCGATGTGCACGCACTTGAGATCGAGGTCGCTGTCGGGCGACGGGAAGCCGTACGCGTGCGCGCCCGACAGGTAGACGACGAGGTGATGGCGCTCGGCGGCGCGGGCGGCGAGGTACCTGCGCGCGACCGCGGTCTGGTGATCGGTGAGGACGTCGAAGCGAGGCGGGATCGTCATGGTCGAGCTCCGGCAAGGTCAGGTGAACCGCGCGATCGCGGGCGCCGGCGCCTCGGCGCCCCACGGGCCCGGCGCGCCGGCGAACCAGCGGCGCGCCGCCTCGTGGCGGATCGTGCGCAGCGCGGCCTCGACCCGCTCGAGGTCGGCCTGGCGTGGCAGCGGGCTGTGCGCGCGCGCCTGCTCGAGGGCCGGGGTCATGGTGTGCGCCATCGCGATCACCTCGGCCATCGGCAGCTCGCCGGCCTTGATCGAGAGCAAGGTCGCGCGCAGCTCGCCCGACACCCGCAGCACCGGGGGCTCGCCGCGCAGCCAGCGGGTCGCGAGGTCGAGCAGGCGGATCAGGTTGTAGGCGTTCTTGGGGCGCAGATCGCGCGGTGGCTCGAACTCGTGGGCGGTGTCGCGCGCGAAGGCGACCAGCGCGATCCACTCGGCCGAGGCGAGCAGGCCCTGATCGTAGAGCGAGCGATAAAGCTGCTTGACGTAGTCGCGGGCGCGGCCGCGCGCGTCGGCCGGCGTGGGGCCCGGCACCGCGGCGGCGTCGGTCAGCCGGGTCGCGACCGCGTCGAGGGTGAGGGTCGGATCGGCGCGCAGCCACTCCAGGATCAGCGCGCGGTGATCGGCGAGGCGCTGGTTGTGCTCGAGGCGCTCGAGCTGCGACAGGGCGTAGCGACCGAAGCTGCCGTAGATCTCCTGCGAGACGAACGCCTCGCGGACGTCGAGCAGCACCCGGCCCATCGGATCGGTGACCGCGTCGTCGGTGGCGGCGAACAGCATCTCGAGCGTGTTGGGATCGGCGCGCAGCGCCTGGCGCACCGCCTTGCCAACCTCCCAGTAGGCGCGCGCGCTGTCGCCCGAGCCGAGATCGAGCGGCGGCTCGACCAACCCGGTCTGCCACGGGAAGGGCAGGACGAAGACGCCGCGGCGATCCTCGTCGCTGCCGGCGTGGTCGAGGCCCCACGCGCGCGAGCCGACCACCGCGTCGACGACGACGGTCGGCGCCAGCTCGGTCCACGCGTCCTGGCGACGCTGGGCGTAGCGGATCAGCCCGAGCTTGCGCGGGGTGAGCTCGGTGCGCAGGAAGCGGACCCGGCCGACGCCGACCACCTCGACCTCGACCTGGTCGCCCTCGCTGGCGACCACCCGGCCGACGGCGCCCTGCCCGACCGTGCGCTCGCCGACCGCGCGATCGACGCGCGTGACGACCTCGGTGCCGGGCGGCAGCGGCACCGCGAGCGGGTCGAGATCGGCGAGGCCGCCGAGTCGTAGGGCCATCCCGCGATGCTACGGGCCGACGTACGCGATGTCGATGCAGGTGCGCGCCTCGGGTCGGTCGAGGTTGGTCGCGTCCTGGTTGCGGGCCCACGCTGCGCACACCGGGTTGCGCCCGCGCCGGAGCGTGAGCGGCACCATCGCGATGCCGGTGCCGCCGGTGGTGGCGTCGCTGACCGCCTGATCGTTGACGCTGATGCCGAAGGTGCGGCCGGGCTGAGCCCGCAGGCGCAGCGTCACGGCGGCGGTCGCCGCGATCGTCGGCGTCGCGACGTCCCACGCGGGGCCGCGGACCGGCGCGGGCGTGGTCGCCATCGCGGCGATGGCGGCTTGCTCACCGGCGGCCGCGTCGATGCGGATGCGGCCGACCTGCCCGGCGGCGCCCATCAGGTTGCCCGGGCCTGGGTTGCCACCGGGCGCCGCCAGCCAGACGCCGGTTGCAGTGATCGCGCCGCCGCTGCGGACCAGGAGCGCACCACCGGAGCCGCCACCGCCGCCACCGCCCGACGCACCTGCGCCCTCGCTGCCGGGCGCGCCCGCCGCACGCAGCAGGCCGCCCGCGCCGGTCACCGTGATGTCGCCGCCGGCCTCGAGGACGAGCACGCCGCCGCCCCCACCCCCTTGCCCCCCTGCGATGGGCACGACCACCTGGCCGGGACCACCACCGCCGCCGCCGTTGCCGCGGTTGCCGCCGACGTTGGCCGGGGAGACCACCGGGACCAGCATGTCGTTGCCGGTGATCATGCCGCCGGCACCGCCCTCGCCGCCGGCGCCGCCCGGCGCCGCCGCGCCGAAGCCACCGCCACCGCCGCCCGAGCCGTCGGCAATCACCTGCACGTTCGAGCCGGCGCCGCCGCCGCCCGGGCTGCAGGTACCGCCCGAGGCCGCGAGCCCGCCGGCGCAGCCATGCGGACCCGGCAGCCGCCCGGCCGCGTCGACATCGAGGCGGCTGTTGATGAAGGTGATGCCGCCGGTCGCGCGCAGGATCACCGGGTCGGCCTGATCCGGCGCGTAGTGGACGTCCCCCACGATCTCGATCTGCGAGTAGCGCTCGGGCGTGGCATCGACCGTCGCCGCCGCGGCCGCGGTCAGACGCAGCTCGGCGAGCCCGTCGATCGGGATATCCACCGAGCCGGTGGCGGCGCCCTGGGTGAGGGTGATGCGCATCATGCGAGCCTGACCCGCAGCGAGGTCGGGGAGGACCGGGATGCGCACGGCGACCGCGCCGCCGGTGCCATCGCTGTAGGCGTCGAAGCCGACCACGGTCGGTCCCGCGCCGCCGGCGGGTGCGTCGAGGAACCCGGCGGTCACCACCGCGCCGGCCGCGCCCCCGACGATGCTGGTGCCGGCCAGCAGCACGATCGTAGGCCGACCATTGGCGGCGCCGCTGCCCTCGGCGATCGTGGCGGCCGACGTCCCCACGTCGAAGCCGGTCACGGTCAGGCGCGATGGGTCGGAGTCGGTCGCGGCGTCGACCGGCGGCTCGGCAGCATCGATCCGGGGCAGGTTGTCGGGGTTGTAGAGGATCGAGCAGCCCGTCAGCAGCGCGAGCGGAAGACAGCCGAACTGGCGAAGGCCCATCACGGCCATCATACCCGCTCGGTCGGCCCCGCTCGGTCGGCGGCCCACGCTCGGTCGCCGACAGCAGCGCGGTGGTGGGACATCCACCGACGCGCGCCGGCGTACGCAACTTTTCCGCTGGCCGCTGGCGTGGAATCGCCGATGGAGGCACGATCGACCCGATGGCCCGGTGCGTCCTCTGCACCTTCCCTGCCGCGCACGGTCATCTGTGCGACGCGCATCGGAAGGCGATCGTCCCGCTCGGGCTGACCAGCGAACAGCTGGCGAGCCGGCGCGCCGACGGGCTCGCCTCGCTGGTGGACCCGTGGGGCGGCGCCTGGGCGCTGGCGGCGCGGACCGTGGTCGGACGATCGCTCGCGGACTGCGACCTCACGATCCTGCATCCATCGGTCTCGCTGGTCCACGCCGTGATCGAGCGGGTCGCCGACGGGACGTGGCAGGTCACCGACCAGGACAGCCGCAACGGCACGCTGGTCGATGGGACCCGCACGACGACCGCCGTGCCGCTCACCACCGGCCTCCGGGTCCGGTTCGGCGAGGTCGCGTTCTACTTCGTCGATCGATCGCTGCCGCGCACCGAGCGACCCGAGGGCCCGGGCCGGACCGCGCCGAGCCGGCGCGAGCAGCTGATCTTCACCGCAGCCCTGCGGGCCAGCAGCGGTCAGCGGGTCGAGCTGTCGCAGCGGGTCGAGGGCGGCGTGGTCCGCGTCAACGGCACCGCGGTCGATCTCGGCAAGCTCGAGTTCCGCCTGCTCCAGGTGCTCGCCGAGGCGCGGCGCGAGGTCCAGGACCTCGATCACGCCTACGTGCCGTGGCCCAAGGTCGCCGAGCAGCTCGACTTCCGCTCGTACGAGGCCGACAGCGAGAACGTGCGCGAGCTGGTGCGGCGGGTCCGACGCAAGCTGCAGCAGGCCGGGAGCGACGATCTGATCGAGTCCAAGCACGGCGTCGGGTACCGGCTCGCGGCCGCGTTCGAGGACGCGTGATGACCTCACGCGCCGTGCTCGCGAGCCTGCTCCTCGGCGTGACCGGCGCCGCGCAGGCGCAGCCGGCGCCGACCGCCCCGGCGGCCGCGCCCGCGACCCACGAGCCGCGGGTGGCGGTGGTGATCGAGCTCGCGGTCAACGTCGAGCCGGCCCGGGTCGAGGCGCTGTCGGCGGCGCTCGCCGATGCGCTCAATCGGGAGCTCGAGGTCGACGCGTTCGGCGGCGGCGACGTCGAGCGCCGCCTGCCGGCCGGCGGCCTGCCCGAGGACTGCCTGGCCACGCCGACCTGCATCGCCGACGTCGCGGCGCGGCTCGAGGTCGCGCAGCTGCTGGTGATCGCCGTGGTCCAGGTCGGCGACGACATCCAGATCGACGCGTCGTGGGTCGACGTCGCCACCGCCGAGGTGTCGGCGCGGCCGCGGATCTTGCTGCCGGCCGACGCCCGCGCCGGCGAGGTGTTCGGCGACGCCGCGCTCCGCCTGTTGCCACGCGCGCGCAAGCGACCGCTGTCGGTGGCGCAGCCGGTCGAGGTGACCACGCCGGGACCGAGCCGGCGCTTCACCCGCGGGACCTGGATCGCGGGCGGCCTCGGGGTCGCCGCGCTCGGCGCCGGCATCGGCGTCGGGTTCTCGACGCGCGCGAGCTACGGTCGGTGCGAGCCGCTCGGGGTCAACTGCAGCGACGACGAGAAGTCGTCGATCCGCACGCGCGCGCTGGTCGCCGACGGGCTGTTCGCCGGCGCCGCGGCCGGGCTCACGGCCGCGGTGATCCTCTATTTGCGCTCGGCGCGCGCGGACGACACCGCGACCTCGTCCGCGCTGACCGTCACGCCCACGACCGGGGGCGCGGTCGTGGGGTTCGTTGGCGGATTCTAGGTCGTCGAACCCACCGCGCGTCGTGGTCAGCGAACACTTCTCGTCGTGCCCGAGCTGTCGCGCCGTGTTCCGCGGCGGCTTCCAGCGCTGCCCGCACGATGGCGCGCGCCTGCAGGAGGGCGACGAGGATCCGCTGGTCGGGACCGTGCTCGCGGACCGCTACCAGATCGAGGCAGTGATCGGCGACGGGGGCATCGGCCGGGTCTATCGCGCGCGCCACGTGCGGATGTCGCGCAAGTTCGCGGTCAAGGTCCCGTTCGGCGAGCTCGGCTACGACCGCAAGGTCCGGGCTCGGTTCGCCAACGAGGCCGAGGCGGCCAGCCGGCTGTCGCATCCCAACGTGATCGGCGTGGTCGACGTGGGCGAGACGCCCGAGGGGCTGTTCTACCTGGCGATGGATCTCGCCGAGGGCATGCCGCTGTGCGATCTGGTCGCCGAGGGGCCGCTGCCGACCCGGCGGACGCTGGCGATCCTCGCCCAGCTCGCCGACGGCCTGGCCCACGCCCACGATCGCGGCCTCATCCACCGCGACCTCAAGCCCGACAACGTCATCCTGAGCACCGCGTCCGACGGCGGCGATCACGTGCGCATCGTCGATTTCGGGCTCGCGATCGTCCAGAGCGATCGCACCAGCAACCGACTCACCACCGAGGGCGTGGTGCTCGGCACCCCGTACTACATGGCGCCCGAGCAGGCGACCGACGAGGCGATCGACTACCGCGTCGATCTGTTCGCGCTCGGGCTGATGCTGTTCGAGATGCTCGCCGGCGTCCTGCCGTTCGACGGCTCGCCGATCGAGGTCGCCCGCCAGAACCTCGGCCGCGAGCTGCCGACGATCGCCCAGCGCGCCGGCCAGCCGATCGATCCGCTGCTCGAGGCGCTGGTCCGCTGGCTGACCCGCAAGCAGCCGGCCGACCGGCCCGAGCGGACCCAGCAGGTCGCGGAGATCGCGCGCATGCTCCTGCGCGGCGATCGCGAGGCCGCCGCGGTCTGCATCCCGGACGCGCTGCCGGCGCCGGCCGAGGTCGAGCTGGTGGCGATGGACGACGAGGTGGCGCCCGAGGCCGCGGCGGCGCGCGGCGGCGCCACCAGCGACCCCGCCGTCGTCATCCGGACGTCGCCGCAACCCGCGCTCCCGGCCGAGGCCACCCGCTTCAATCCGACCTACGAGTACGTCCCGACCGAGCGGGTCGACGCCGATGAGGTGGGCGCGAATGCCCAGCGGCGGCGCCGGATGGCGGTCGCGCTGGTGCTGGTCGCGCTCGTGCTCGGCGGCGTCGGGCTGGTGTTCGTCATCGCTGGACGGGGTGGCGACCCGCCGTCGGCCGCGCGCGCGGATGCCGCGGTCGCCGTGGTCGTGGCGAGCGCGGTCGATGCCGGTGGGGAGGATGCGCCGGCGGTGATCGAGCAGGCGGCGGTCGTGGATGCGGGGGTCGCGGCGGATGCGCGGTCGGGGGGCAGCGGGCGCGATGCGGCCGGGCGAGTGGCGACGCCAGTGGTGGTGACCGGGCGGCGGGGGATCGATGCGGGGGTCGCGGGCGGCAGCGGCAGCGGCAGCGGCAGCAGCAGCGGCAGCAGCGGCAGCGGCAGCGGCAGCGGCAGCGGCAGCGGCAGCAGTAGCGGCAGCGCGGTCGCGCCCGCGGACGAGCTCACGACCGCCACGTTTCGTGCGCTGTACGAACAGGTCGGGCGCCGGCTCGAGGCCGCGGTCAAGGCGCACGGGCTCGACGCGACGGCCGACCTGCGCCGTCGCTACGCGGCCATTCCGTACCTCGACGCGATCCGCAAGCCGCCGCTGCGGACCGAGGCCCAGCAGCAGCTGCGCGCGCTCGCGCGTCAGATCGACGCGCTCAAAAAATAGTGCCCTTCGCCGGAGACGTCAGTAAGCCGAGTTCTGTCCCGGCTTGCGCCGGTGGCGATCATTCATCTAGGCCTGGCGTTGCCACCAGGCTCCAGCGACCAACCCGGAGTCATTGCGCGGGCCACGCGACCCCTGTCTGGTCTTGCTTCGGGTGGGGTTTACCGTGCCCCGTCTGTCACCAGACGGGCGGTGCGCTCTTACCGCACCGTTTCACCCTTACCGCGCCTCGCGACGCGGCGGTCTGTTTTCTGTGGCACTTTCCTGCGAGTCGCCTCGACTGGCCGTTAGCCAGCACCCTGCCCTGTGAAGCTCGGACTTTCCTCCCGTGGCCCAGGGTGTTGCCACCCGGGTCACCAGCGATCACCTCGACGTCTCCGGCGGAGAGCGGCCCATAGGTACCGCCCCGTCGCGCGCGCCGCAAGGGCTACCGACCGGCGGTACCGGTCAGTTCGGGGCCTCGGGGCCTCCGTAGAGGCCCATGTCGGCCCGGCTGCCATCGCGGTCAGTCAGCTGCGGGTGGCCCGCGTTCACGCCCACGCTGGTCGCCTGCAGGCGGAAGTTGCTGACTCCCGGGTCCAGGTACGCGGGGTCGGTCGCGAGGTTGCCGTTGCCGCCGGTCGGATCCGCCATGCCCGCGAAGGTGGCCGGGAAGGCGTCGTTGAAGCGCCAGATCGGCGTCGCGGCGGGCGCTGCCACGACCGCGGTCCCGGTGTGGCCGGTGAAGATCGAGCTCTGGAACGACAGGTTGGGCGCCCCGATCCACACGGCCGCGCCGGCGTCCGCCACGTTGCCGTGCACGACCATGAAGTCGACCTCGGCCACCGGGTCGATCGGCGGGCACGGACACGCGAGGGTCCACGGATAGCTGGCGCTGGGGTCGACGTAGAAGCCGCCGCCCACGTCGGCCGCGTGGTTGCCGATGAGGAGCGAGTTCGACATCCGCAGCGGCGTCCCGCGGGTGTAGACGCCGGCGCCCTGGTGCGCGGTGTTGCCGGTCAGCACGACCCGCCGGACCGTGACCGGCTGGTAGTTGTTCTCGAGGTACATGCCGCCGCCGCGCCAGGCGTGGTTGCCCGCCAGCTGGACGCCGTCGATCAGCCCGCCATTCCAGGGCCACAGCATGGCGTGGATGCCGCCGCCGATGCTGGCGCGGTTGCGCGAGATCTCGCCGCCGCGCACCACGCTCGCGTCGTTGTCGAGCTCGATGCCACCGCCGGCGCCGAGCGCGATGTTGCCGGTGATGATGTTGTCGATGTACTCGCCGGCCACGTGCGAGCTCTTGAAGCCGCCGCCGTCACCGTCGACCGCGTGGTTGTCGGCGATGACGTTGCGCTCGAGGCGCGCCGCACACTCGAAGATGCGCAGGCCGCCGCCGTCGTCGAAGCTGGTGTTCGCGACGATCTGGTTCTCGGTGAGGACGCCGGTGGTCTGGTGCAGGTAGAGGCCACCACCCTCCCACTCGGCGTCGTTGTGGCTGATGTTGTTGCGGCTCATCGTGGGCGCGTGCTTCCAGACGTAGATGCCGCCGCCGGTCCAAGCCGAGGTGTTGTCGTTGACCAGGGTGTCGTCGAGCGCGCTGTCGCTGCGCTGGTAGAGCGCGCCGCCGTGGACCCGGGCGTGGTTGCTGGTGAGCTCGCTGGTGCGGAGGTCGACCCGGCCTTCGAGCAGCGCCACCGCGCCGCCGTCATCGGCCGAGTTGCCGACGAACTTGCTGCCGGTGATCGAGCCGGTGCTCTCGACCAGGAGCGCACCGCCACCCTGGAGCACGCCCTCATTGGCCTCGAAGTGGGTCCGCTCGATCTCGACCTCGCAGCGGGCGGCGAACAGGCCACCGCCGCCACGCTCGGCGCGGTTGGCGCGCAGCGCGCTGTCGAGCACGGTCAGCGCTGCGTCGACGCAGCGGATGCCACCGCCCTCGGACGGGTTGCCACCGCCGCGGATCGTGAGGCCGGCGATCGTGACGTCGCCGCCGCTGACCGACAGGCCGACCCGCCCCCCCGCGTCGATGATGGTGGCACCGGCGCCGGCACCGTTGATGCGGATCGACCGGCCCGACACCGCGAGCGCCTCGGGGTACGTGCCCGCGCACACCTCGATGCCGCCGCCATCGGGCGCCGCCTCGATCGCCGCCGCGATGGTCGTGAACGGCTGGCTGCCGTCGGCGCACACGTAGAGCTCGTCGATGACCCCGTCGCAGTCGTTGTCGACGCGGTCGCCGTGGACCTCCGTGCCGGTCGGCACACAGACCTCGTCGGGCTGGTCATCGTCACCGCCGCCCAGCCCGCCCCCTCCGCAGGCGGCGAGGAGCACCATGGCGAGCGACCAGCGACGGGGGACGGCGACGCGACGACGAAGCATTCCCTCGGCAGTAGCGATTCTCATGCCGCGCCTGGTGGCGGCACAATCCGAGCGATTCCGCCCGCCCGACCGTGGCATTCATGCACCACCGTGCGAGCGGCGCGGTCGGGGAGCACGCCAGGCGGGCGCGGGCACCGTGCTTCTCGCAGGCCGGGGTCAGGGCCCGCCGTCCGGCGAGGCCGGTTCGGCGGCGTCGACCGCGTCATCGACCAGCTCCAGCTCGAGATCGTCGGCCGGCGGCGCCTCGCCGGGCTCGGCCGCGGCGAACGGAGGCGCGGCGCCGGCGCAGGCGCGGGTCTCGCCGAGCACCGCCGTGGCGACGCCGCCCCCACCCGCGATGCGCGCGACCTCCTTGCCGCTGGCCACCTCGAGCACGCGCACCGCATCGCCGTCGACCAGCGCCAGCCGGTCGCTGCCTTGCCAGGCCGGCGACGGCACCGATTCGCTGGTCGCGACCGCGCGGGTGCGGCCGGTCGCGACCTCGGTGACGTGCACGGTGATCGTGCGCGCGGCGTCGGCCCCGCACGGCTCGTCCGCGACCGTCGCGAACGCGAGCCGGGTGCCGTCCGGCGACCAGGCCACGCTGTGGCCGTCGACCAAACCCGGGCCCGGCGTCACCACCTTCTTGCTGCGATCGATGCGGAACGCGCTCGCGGTGCCGGCATCGTCCCAGTCCGCGGTGATGCCGGCGACCGGCAGCCGGCGCCGCGCGACCTCGAGCGGCTTGACTCGCAGCAGGTCGCCGCGCGGGCGGTCGTCGGTCGCGCGCCGGGTGCCCTGGCGCCAGTCGACCGCGTAGGTCCGGGCCCGCGGCGCCTGCCGGGCGGTTCCGCGCGCAGGCAGCACCCGGACGATCAACGTCGGCTCGGCGCCGCGATCGAGCCAGGCCAGCGTGGCCTCCTGCACATCGCGCACGGTGACCTCGCGGCCAGTCTTGCCGGTCGCCAGATCGACCGCGCCCACCCGCAGCTCGCGGATCGAAGGGCCGCCGCCGCGCGGGCGCGCGACCTCCCGGTAGGCGGCGTAGGCGAGGAGCGGGCGGCCCGGCGCGGGCAGCGCCCCGACCACCGCGCCCCCGGTGCGGGTGAGCCGGATCCATCGTCCGCCAGCGACCGCATAGAGCTCGGCCCTGTGATCGACGGTGGTGTCTCCGTCCGGTCGTGGGCGCCGGGCCGGCGCCGACCGCGCGACCACGATCACGGCGCTCGCGACCGCCGCCGCCAGCGCGGCGCGATGGCCCTCGCCGGCGCGGACCCACCCGGTGCCGGCCGGCGTGGCGCGGAACGCCGCGAAGACCGGCAGCTCGAGCGAGCGCTCGCCCCACTTGGCCCAGTCGCCGGCCCCGGCGACCGCGAGCGGGGCCAGCACCTGATCGAGCTGGCCCTGCCGCGCCCGCACCACCGCGAGCATCCACGCGGCCTCGAGGTGACCGGGATCGGCCGCCACCGCCGCGCTGCACGCGCGCGCGATGAGCTCGAGATCGCCGCGCTGCTCGGCGGCCAGCGCCCGGTCGAACGCCTCGCGGCCGGGACCGCGCCGCCACGCGAAGCCCTCGAGGCGGGTCGTGCCGAGCGGTCGGACCGGTACCGCGACCACGACCTCCGCGGGAGCGGCGTCCTCCGGCAGCTTCTGATCGGCAGCGCCAGGGGCCCCCGAGCCGCAGGCCACGCCGGTGCCGATCGCGCATGCGACGAAGATCACGAGCCATATCCGCCCCATGCTGGCCCGCGCATATCACGGTGCGCACCGCGGTGCGAGCGTTTCCCAGGCGTCTCAATGCCAGGGCAGACGCGGCGGAATAAACGTGATACTGAGCCGCCGTTGATGCGCGCCTTGCTCCTCGTGACCCTCGTCGGCTGCCAGTCCAGCCCAGCCGAGGCGACCCCCGTCGGGGTCGAGCTGCGCGACCGCGCGGGCGCGGTGGTCGTGCGCGTCGAGCGCACGCGCGGTGGCTGCACGATCGACCCGCCCGCGCTGACCGCGACCGTGGCCGGGACCGAGACCACCGCCGGTAGCTGGCGGATCGTCCCGGGCCCGACCGGCCGCGAGTTGCACGGCGCCGCCGGGCTGCTGGCCCGGGTGGTCGACGAGTCGGGCCGGTTGTCGGTGATCGACCCGGTCGGCGTCCCCCTCGCCCGCTTCGTTCGCACCGACGATCGCGGCGCCGGCATCCTCGATGCTGGCCGCACCCCGATCGGCCGGCTCGAGGCCGAGGCCACCGGCTTCCGCGTGCTCGATCGCGACGCCCGCCCGGGCGCCGCCGTCGACGGCACCACCGATCTCCCGCTGGCGGCGGTCCTCGCCGCCGTCCCCACGCTTCCCGTCGAGGTGCGCGCGCTCTTTGCGTGCGAGCGCCTCACCTCTGCCCCCGTGCCAGCGAAGTAACCAACAAAGCCATGCCGCCTCAGACCCTGTTCCGCAACGTCGCCATCATCGCCCACGTCGACCACGGCAAGACCACCTTGGTCGACGGACTCCTCCGCCAGGCCGGCACCTTCCGCAAGGGAGAGGTCGTCGCCGAGTGCGCGATGGACTCGAACGACCTCGAGCGCGAGCGCGGCATCACGATCCTCTCGAAGTGCACCTCGGTCAGCTGGAAGGGGGTGCGCATCAACCTGGTCGACACCCCCGGCCACGCCGACTTCGGCGGCGAGGTCGAGCGCGTGCTCGGCATGGTCGACTCGGTGCTGCTGGTGGTCGACGCCTACGAGGGCCCGATGCCGCAGACGCGGTTCGTCACCTCGAAGGCGTTCGAGATGGGCCTGCGCCCGATCGTCGTCATCAACAAGATCGACCGCGCCGGCGTCGAGCCCGAGAAGGTCATGGACCCGGTGTTCGACCTGTTCGACGCGCTGGGCGCCAGCGATCACCAGCTCGACTTCCCGGTGATCTACGCGTCGGGCCGCGAAGGCTTCGCGATCCGCAACCTGGCCGACCCCCGGGTCGATCTGGCGCCGCTGCTCGATCTGATCCTCGAGCAGGTGCCGCCGCCCGACGGCGATCCGGCCGCGCCGATGTGCATGCAGGTCGCGACCCTCGACTACGACGACTTCCTCGGCTACGTCGCGATCGGCCGCATGCGGTCCGGGACCAGCCGGGTCGGTGACCGCCTGCTGCTGGCCCACCGCGACGGCGCCAAGGAGGAGTTCCGGGTCCAGAAGGTGCTGGGCTTCCAGGGCCTCAAGCGGTTCGAGCTGGCCGAGGCCAAGACCGGCGACATCGTCGCGTTCACCGGCATGAACGAGCTCAACGTCGGCGAGACGATCACGTCGATCCAGAGCCCGACGATCATGCCGCTGCTCAAGATCGACCCGCCGACGATCAGCATGAACTTCCGGGTCAACGACGGCACCTTCGCCGGCAAGGAAGGCAAGTACGTCACGTCGCGCAACATCCGCGACCGCCTGTACCGCGAGATCAAGAGCAACGTGGCGCTGCGGGTCGAGGACACCGACGAGGCGTCGGTGTTCAAGGTCTCGGGCCGCGGCGAGCTGCACCTGTCGGTGCTGATCGAGACGATGCGGCGCGAGGGCTACGAGATGTGCGTGTCGCAGCCGCAGGTCATCACCAAGACCGGCGACAAGGGCGAGCTGCTCGAGCCGTACGAGGACGCGGTCATCGACCTCGAGGACAAGTACCAGGGCGCCGTGATCGAGGAGCTCGGTCGCCGCCTCGGCCAGATGCGCGAGATGCGGCCGAGCGGCCCGGGCCGGGTCCGCCTCGAGTACCGGATCCCGTCGCGTGGCCTCATCGGCTACCGGTCGCAGTTCATGACCGACACCCGCGGCACCGGCGTGCTCTACACCCAGCTCGCCGACTACGGCGTGTGGGCCGGCGCGGTGCGCAGCCGGATCAACGGCGTGCTGATCGCGAGCGAGGTCGGCGAGACCAACGCCTACGCGCTGTACACCCTGCAAGAGCGCGGCATCATGTTCGTCGGTGCCAGCGTGTCCGTGTACCCGGGCATGATCATCGGCCTCCACCAGCGCGACAACGACCTGGTGGTGAACCCGAACAAGACCAAGAAGCTGACCAACATCCGGTCGGCCGGCGCCGACGAGAAGCTGATCCTGGCGCCGCCGCGCCAGATCACGCTCGAGATGGCGCTCGAGTTCATCAACAACGACGAGCTGGTCGAGGTCACCCCGCTCTCGATCCGCCTGCGCAAGTCGGTCCTCGACCACAACGAGCGCAAGCGGTTCGAGAAGCGCGGCGAGGCGGGCGTCTACGACGACTCGTGACCAGCACGTGAAACCTGCTGCGGGGGCCGGGGAGGGCGTAACCTGCGGACCTTGATGAGCGTCCAAGGCGGCGTGAGCACGATCGTGATTGCCGGGGCAACCGGCTTCGTGGGGAACGCGCTGGCGCAGCGGCTGGCCGGTCGCACCCAGGACCCGCTCGAGGTGGTCGGGCTCACCCGCGGCCGCCGCGAGGCGGCGGGGGCGTGGTCCCGGCTGGTCACGTGTGACCTGTTCTCGCTCTCCGACGTGCAGGCCGCCCTGAAGGGCGCGCGGTTTGCGGTGTACCTGGTCCACTCGATGCTGCCGTCGGCGCGGCTGGTCCAGGGCAACTTCGCCGACCTCGATCTCATCTGCGCCGACAACTTCGGGCGCGCGGCCAAGGCGGCCGGGGTCGAGCAGATCGTGTACCTCGGCGGGCTCATTCCCGACACCGAGCCGCTGTCGAGCCACCTGGCCAGCCGGCTCGAGGTCGAGGCCGCGCTCGGCTCGCACGGCGTGCCGGTGACGACCTTGCGCGCCGGCATCGTGATCGGCCCGGGCGGCTCGTCGTTCGAGATGCTGGTGCGGCTGGTGCGCCGGCTGCCGGCGATGATCACGCCGCGCTGGTGCGATCACAGCTGCCAGCCGATCGACCTGGGCACGGTCACCGCGCTCATCGACCACGTGGTCGGTCGGGTCGAGTGTTACCACCAGACCTACGATATCGGCGGGCCCGATATCCTGAGCTACCGCGACATGCTGCTCACGGTGGGCGCGCTGCTCGGCACCCCGCGGCGCGTCTACCGGTTCCCGCTGTTCACGCCGCGGCTGTCGCGGCTGTGGGTGTCGCTCATCACCGGCGCGCCGCGCGCGCTGGTCGCGCCGCTGATCGACAGCCTGCAGCACGACATGGTGTGCCGCGATCGTCGGCTGCAGGCCGCGGCCGACCTGCCCGGCATGAAGTTCCGCGACGCGGCGGCGATCTCGCTGGGCGCGGCCGCGGCCACGCCCGGCACCGCGCTGCCGGTGGTCTACAAGGCGGCGCCGCGGGTGACCCCGACCGGCGTGCGCTCGGTGCAGCGGATCGAGCTGCCAGGCGGCCGCGACGCCGAGTGGGCTGCCCACGAGTACATGCGCTGGCTGCCGCGTGGCGCCTGGCCGTTCCTGCGGGTCGACGTCGACAACCAGCGGACCTGCTCGTTCTACCTGAAGGGATCGCGGCGGCCGCTGCTGGTGCTGACGTTCGCGGCCGAGCGCAGCGCGTCGGACCGACAGCTGTTCTACGTGACCGGCGGCGCGCTCACCCGCGCCAGCAAGCGCGGTCGACTCGAGCTGCGGGTCACGCCCGACGGCGAGCACCTGCTCACCGCGATCCACGAGTTCGTGCCGCGGCTGCCGTGGTGGCTGTACCGAGTCACCCAGGCCCTCGTGCACCGCTGGGTCATGGCGCGGTTCGGCACTCACCTCGGCCGCCAGCGCGCGCTGCCCGCTGCGGCGTGAGCTGGGCGCCGAGCGCGTCGTCGCCGGCGAGCACGGCATCCTCCGCGTCCGGGGTCCGGGCCAGCCGCAGCTGCTGCCGCGCCCGGTGCGCGCGGATCTTCACGTTCGCGACGGTGATGCCGAGGCGGCTCGCGGTCTCGGCCTCGCTCAGCTCGGCGCGCAACATCATCACCTCGCGATACTTCGGCGCCAGCTGGTCGAGCACGCGCTGGGCCGCGAGCGCGAGCTCGCGATCGGCGACCATCGTCTCGGGCGAGCGGGCCGGGTCGGGCACCTCGCGATCGACCTCGTCGGCGGTCGGCGCCAGGTGCTCGCGCGAGCGCTTGCCACGTCGGAGATGATCGAGCGCGGTGGTCGCCGCGATCCGGTAGAGCCAGGTCCGGTAGCGCGCGTCGCCGCGGAACGAGTCGCGGTGGCGGTAGGCCAGCAGCATCGCGTCCTGGGCGACGTCGTCGGCGGCCTCGGCGCTGTGGACGATGCGGCGGGCGACCGAGTACACGAAGTTGCGCTCGTCGCGGCCGAACTTCATCTCGTCACGGGGCCGCGCGGTCTCGGTGAGGGTCGTCATGTCACCGACCTCCCGGCGCGCGCAGCAGGGCCATGACCTCGGCGCGGGCCGCGGCATCGGTCGCGAACACGCCGCGGTGCGCGACCGTGGTCATGGTGGCGCCCTGCTTGGCGACGCCCCGCATCTTCATGCACATGTGCTCGGACTCGATCACCACCGAGACCGCGCGCGGCTCGAGGTGCGTCATCATCGCGTCGGCGAGCTGCCGGGTCAGACGCTCCTGGACCTGCAGCCGGCGGGCGAAGGTCTCGACCGCGCGCGCGATCTTCGACAACCCGACCACGCGGCCCTCGGCCGGGAGATACCCGACGTGCGCCACGCCGGAGAACGGCAGCATGTGGTGCTCGCACATGCTGTGCATCTCGATGCCGCGCACCACCACCAGCTCGTCGCCACCCTCGTGGAAGATGGTGCGGAGGTGCTCGCCGGGGTCCTCGCCGAGCCCGGCGGTGAGGTCGCGGTACGAGCGCGCCACCCGCGCCGGGGTGTCGGCAAGGCCCTCGCGATCCGGGTCCTCGCCGATCGCGATCAGGATCTCGCGCACCGCTCGGGCGATGCGCGGCAGGTCGATGACCCGCGGCGAACGCGCCCCGCCGACAGCATCGCGACGGGTTACCAGCCGCTGCGTGGACGAATTAACATCCAAGTCGTTCATAACGTCCACCATACGCCGCAAAACGGTCAGCGCTAGCGAAAAACGTTCGAACTACACAACCGGTTGAAACTTTATGGGTATGTTGCCGTGTCTTCGACCGGGCCCCAGGTACCCCGCCTCCTATTTGTAACCTGGCTGACTTCGAAGGCGTCTCCTCGTCCTATGCGTCTGCTGTCCCCCAAAGAGCTCGCCGAGGCGCTCGGTGTGAGCGAGTCGTCGCTCAAGCGGTGGGTGGACGCGGGCAAGATCGCGGCGGCACGCACCGAGGGAGGTCACCGCCGGATCGCGCTGCCCGAGGCGGTCCGGTTCATCCGCGAGACCGGTGCGCCGCTGGCCCGGCCCGAGCTCCTGGGCATGCCCGAGGTCGCGGTCGCGCAGGCCCGGGTCGCCAGTGGTGATGCCCTGCTCGAGGCGCTGCTCGCCGGCGACGCGGTGGCCGCGCGCGGCTGGCTGCTGGCGCGCTACCTGGCGGGTGACTCGGTCGCCGCGCTGTGCGACGGGCCGATCCGCGAGGCGATGCACCGCATCGGCCAGCTGTGGCAGCACGACAGCGAGGGCATCTTCGTCGAGCACCGGGCCACCGACACCTGCCTGTACGCGCTCATGCACCTGCGGACCTCGTTCGACCCGAGCGGCGAGGCGCCGGTCGCGATCGGCGCGGCGCCCGAGGACGATCCATACCTGCTGCCGTCGCTGAGCGCGGCCACCGTGATCGCCGCCGGCGGCATGCGCGCGGTCAACCTCGGCCCCGACACGCCGACCAGCGCGCTCCACCACGCGGTCATCCGCCACGCGCCACGGCTGGTCTGGCTGAGCGTGAGCGCCGCGCTCGAGCCGGTGCAAGCTCGCCAGCTCGGGCGCTGGCTCACCTCGCTACCGCCGTCGGTGATCGCGGTGGTGGGGGGACGCGAGAGCGCGTCCGTTGCCGACGCGCAGCCGGGCATCCGGCGGGTCGAGACGATGACCGAGCTCGCCGCGATCGTGGCCGACATCGTCTCCGGCCGCTGACAATGTAACCTCGGCGCCGCGACCGGCCTCGAAGGCGCCATGAACCGAACCTGTCTGACGCGCCTCCCCATCCTGCTCGGCCTCGCCCTCGCGGCATGCGGCTCGAGCGCACCGGCCGCCACCGAGCCGGGCATGGCATCCACCGAGCCCGCGGCCGCCGAGCCCACCGCCAACATCATTCAGACCGCGGTCGCGGCTGGCTCCTTCAAGACCCTGGTCACCGCGGTCGAGGCCGCCGGCCTGGTCGCGACCCTCGAGGGCCCGGGCCCGTTCACGGTGTTCGCCCCGACCGACGAGGCGTTCGCCAAGCTGCCGCCGGGCACGCTCGAGGCGCTGCTCGCCGACAAGGCCAAGCTGACCGCGGTCCTCACCTATCACGTGGTCGCCGGCGACGTGAGCTCGAGCGCCGTCGCCGGGATGAAGTCGGCCACCACGGTCCAGGGCAGCGCGGTCGCGATCGACGCCAGCGCGGGCGTCAAGATCAACGACGCGACCGTGATCAAGGCCGACATCAAGGCGACCAACGGCGTGATCCACGTGATCGACACCGTGCTGCTGCCCCCGTCGTAACCGGACTGGGGGCGCCGACATCTCAGGGTCATGAACGGTGTGCTCCCAGACGGCAAGACGGTCGAGGTGTTCTACGACGGTGACTGTCCGCTGTGCATGCGCGAGATACGCATGCTCGGACGCCTCGACCGCAAGGCGCGCATCGAGTTCACCAACATCGCGGCGGCCGACTTCGACGCCGCCGCCCTCGGCACCACCTATCCGGCCCTGATGGAGCGCATCCGCGGGCGGCTCGCCGACGGCACCTGGATCGAGGGCGTCGAGGTGTTCCGGCGCCTGTACGCCGCGGTCGGCTTCGGCTGGCTGGTCGCGGTGACCCGCGTGCCTGGCCTCTCGCACTTGCTGACGCTGGGCTACCGGGTCTTCGCGAAGAACCGACTGAGGCTCACCGGCCGGTGCGCGCCCGACGGGGCGTGTGCCGTGCCGCGCGCGTCGTAGCGCTGCGCCCATCGAAGAAGCGAGCGCTTTTGAATACATCGAGAGGCGTTCTCCGGACCGCGCTGCGCCGTTCGGGCACAGGCGGCTGGGCTGGCCGGCAAGTGGCGTGTGCGGCTTCCCACCCGTCCGCCGCCAACTCCGCGCGAACCTTGGTGTCTGCGGGTGGCATGGACCATGCTCAGGGGCCGAGCAGCCTTCGAGCCTTCCATGAAATCCTCTATCTTCTTCGCTCTCGCGCTCTCCTGTTCTTTCACCACGGCCTGCCTCGACACGCCCGTCGACGACGAGCTGCTCGGCGACGACGTCAGCGAGCTGGCCCGCGCCGCCACCAGCGACGCCCGGACCGATCTCGACGGGACCTCGACCTTCTACCAGGTCGAGCCCGACCACCGTCGCTGCGCCGCGCCGGCGTGTGGCGGGGTCTTCTATAGCCTGGTCAACGCGGGCGTCACGACCTGCATCGACGGCAGCCACGCCGAGCGCTGCTATGCCGCCCGCGCCGACTGGAAGCACACCGGGCTCGGCCACGCGGCGCTCGCCGAGGTGAAGTCCGCGCTCGGCACCCGCCAGCTGCTGGTGCGCGCGTCGATCGGCCGGAGGCGCTTCACCACCCGCGAGGCGTTCGCCGAGCTGCGGGTCACCGAGGCCTGGCTGGGCCAGGGTCCCAACGAGGCCTCGGGTCCGTTCGCCAAGATCCTCGAGATCGACCAGCGCTGCCTGGCCGCGCCGTGCCTGACCTACCGCGAGGCCAAGCTCAACTCGACGACCACGATGGCGATCGCCGAGCTGAGCTGGGACGTCTCGGGTGCCACCGACGAGCAGGTCGACGCCGCCCTGGCCGAGCTGCCGGTCAACGGCCTGATCATCGCGGGCGATCGCTACCTGGTCACCGGCCCGGCCGGCTCGGCCAGCGCTCGCGCCGTCACCAACTTCTACCAGCGCGCGGTCGACAAGCTCGGGGTCACCGGCGACTGGCGCCACACTGCCGAGGACGGCACCCGCTACAACTACACGTTCAACCCCGACGGCACCTTCGCGGCGATGATGCAGCCCTCCTGCATGTTCGCGCCGCTGCCGTGCATGGTGAAGATGGCGCTGCTCGGCGGCACCTTCGCGACCGCGCAGGGTCAGCTCCAGCTGCTCTACACCAGCGAAGTGCGGAACGGTGACCGCGTCGACTTCGCGATGGCCGGCCAGGCCGGGTCGATGCGGCTGACCGGCCGGGACTTCGAGCAGGAGCTCACGCTCCGACGGGTCGCGCGGTAACCGAGTAGGATGCCCCCCGATGGGGGCGACGCAGGAGGACGACCGCTTCGAGCTCCGTGGTGAGCTCGGCGCCGGCTCGTCGGGCACCGTCTACCGCGTGCTCGATCGCCGCCGCGGTCACGAGGTCGCGCTCAAGGTCCTGCGTCGCTTCGGCGGCGCTGACCTCTACCGGTTCAAGCGCGAGTTTCGCGCGCTGGCCGGCCTGGCCCACCCCAACCTCGCGACCCTGCACGAGCTCTACGCGGTCGGCGAGGAGTGGATGTACACGATGGAGCTGGTCGATGGGGACCCGTTCGATCGGTGGGTCCGGCCGGGCGGGTCGGTGGCGGCGATCGACGCCGACGAGCTCGCGGGCACCACCACGCTGGTGCGGCGCAGCGGCCCCGGCGCCGCGGTCGACCTGGGCCGGCTGCGGGCCGGGCTGATCCAGCTCGCCGACGGGCTGACCGCGCTGCACTCGGTCCACAAGATCCACCGCGATCTCAAGCCGAGCAACGTCCTCTGCGATCGGGCCGGGCGCGTCGTGATCCTGGACTTCGGCCTGGTGATCGACGCGGTGCGCGCCGACCGGACCCACGACGGGCGGCCGATCGGGACGGTCGCGTACATGTCGCCCGAGCAGGCCGCCGCCGTGGCGCTGACCGCCGCCAGCGACTGGTACGCGGTCGGGGTCATGCTGTACGAGGCGCTCACCGGGATCCGGCCGTTCCGCGGCGCCGCCCACGACGTGCTCCTGCGCAAGCAGCTCGAGGACCCGCCGCTGCCGTCGGTGATCGCGAGCGGGGTGCCCGCTGATCTCGAGCAGCTGTGCGGCGCGCTGCTCGCCCGCGATCCGCTCCGACGCCCGGTCGGCGCCGAGGTGCTGGCGGCGCTCGGCGCCACCCCCTCGTCCGCGTCGGTGGCGCTGGCGGTGCGTCCGGCGGCGCGGCCGGCAGACCCGGCCGCGCTGGCCGCGCTGCTCCAGGCGCTGGAGGACAGCCGCGAGCACTTCGTCGCGGTGGCGGTGCTCGGTCGGGCCGGCGCTGGCAAGTCGGCGCTGCTCGAGCAGTTCGCCGAGGAGGCCGAGCTCCGGCAGCACGCCTGCATCCTCTACGCGCGCAGCGACGGCCGCGAGCAGTCCATGTTCCCGGCCCTCGACCAGCTCATCGACCAGCTGGGCGGGGTCCTGCTGGCGCTGCCGCCCGAGGCGATGGCGGCGGTCGCGCCGCTGGCGACCCCGGTGGCGCGGGTGTTCCCGACCCTGCGCCGGGTGCCGGCGTTGCGGGCCCCGGCCCTGCCGAGCGCGACGCCTCCGGATCCGGCGCGCGTGCTCGAGCGCGCGCTGGTGAGCTTTCGCTCGGTGATCGATCACCTCGCGGGAGAGCGGCCGCTGGCCATGTGCGTGGATGGCGCCGAGCACACTACCGTCGACGGCGCCGCCACGTACAGCCGGCTGTTCACCGTGACGGAGGCCATGCCGCGCGCGATGTTCGTGCTCAGCCACCGCAGCGAGCCCGACCAGGGCGGCCGCGCGCTCGCCGCGCTGCGCCGGTGGGCCGACGACCAGGGCGGCGACGTGCGCTGGATCGATCTCGACGCGCCCCCTAACACCCTCTGACGCTCACGCCGCGACGGCGATCGGCGACGCGTCCAGGTGTTCGAGGAGGTCCTGGGGACCGTCGTAGATGGCGAGGGCGCCGGCGAGGACCCGATCGGGCTGGCCCCCGGAGCGGACGGCGATCGTCCAGATGCCAGCGCGCGTGGCGGCCTCGACGTCGTACTCGGTGTCGCCCACCATCACCATCTGCTCGGGCGGGAGGTCGAGGCGCGTCATGGCAGCGGTGACGATGTCGGGATCGGGCTTGGACCGCTCGGCATCGTCGGACGTGGTGGCGAGCTGCGCGAGCCAGGGCGCACCGAGCACGGCCAGGAGCCCGGCCAGCTCGTCGCGGCGCGCCGAGGTGGCGATTCCCACCGCTGCGCCCAGCGCGCGCAGCCGCTCGACCAGGTCACGGGCACCGGGGAGCGGGCGCACAGTGGGAAGCTGACGCTCGGCGAACAGCTCGGCACGCCGGTCCCCGAGCGCGAGGGCGCGCTCGTCGTCGCTGGTCCAGCCGGTGATCTCGGTGATGAGCTTGTCCCCGCCCATCCCGATCAGCGGACGGACGCGTCCGAATGGGATCAAGATGTTCTGCTCGGCGAACGCTTGCACCCAGGCGCGGGCGTGGGCGTCGTTACTATCGACCAGGGTGCCATCGACATCGAAGATCACACCAAAGCGGGCCATACCGCCCGTCCACTGCATGGGGTGCGCCAAGGGGCGGAGTACGATGCGCCGATGGTTCCGGACGCCGTGGAAAACGAGCGCTTCGAGCTCCGCGGCGAGCTGGGCATCGGCGGCGGGGGCGCGGTCTATCGCGTCTTCGATCGCGAGCGCGGCATCGAGGTGGCCCTCAAGATGCTGCGCCGGGTCGGCGGGCCCGATCTCTATCGCTTCAAGCGCGAGTTCCGCGCGCTGGCCGGGCTGGCCCATCCCCACCTGGCCACACTGCACGAGCTGTACGTGGTCGGCAGCGAGTGGATGTACACGATGGAGCTGGTCGAGGGCGTGCCCTTCGATCAATGGGTGCGCACGCCGGGCGACGGCCCGGAGCCGCCCGGCGTGCTCGACACCGCCCGGCTCCGCGACGCGCTGTACCAGCTCGCCGACGGCCTCACCGCGCTGCACGGGCTCGGCAAGCTCCACCGCGATCTGAAGCCGTCGAACGTGCTGTGCGAGCCGAGCGGCCGGCTGGTGATCCTCGACTTCGGGCTGATCGTCGAGCCGGGCTCGGTCGAGCACACCCACGAGCACAGCGCGGTCGGCACGCTCGCGTACATGTCACCCGAGCAGGCCGCCGACGTCCCGCTGACCCCGGCCAGCGACTGGTACGCGGTCGGCGTCATGTTGTACGAGGCGCTGACCGGCGTCCGCCCGTTCCGCGGCGCGACCCACGACGTGCTCCTGCGCAAGCAGCGCGAAGACGCGACCCCGCCCTCGGTGGTGGCGCCGGGTGTCCCGCGCGATCTCGCGGCGCTATGTGCCCGCCTGCTCCATCGCGATCCGACCCGCCGGCCCGACGGACCGGCGGTCCTCGCCGCGCTGGGCCAGACCGAGTCACTGGCGACGATCACGACCCTGAGCCGGGTGCACGCACCTCCCGCGCCGGCGGCGCCGGCGGCGATGGACGCGCTGCGCCAGGCGCTCGCGGCCAGCCGCGACCACTTCGTGCTGGCGGTCGTGCACGGCGACGCGGGCAGCGGCAAGACCGCCCTGCTCGACGCGTTCCTCGACGAGGCGCGGGTCGAGCACGACGCGCTGACCCTGGCCGGTGCCGACGATCCGCGCGAGCAGATCCCGCTGTCGAGCATCGACCAGGCGCTCGATCAGCTCAGCTCGTACTTCATGGCGCTGCCAAAAGCGGGGGCGGCGGCGCTGCTGGCCGATGCGGCCCCGCTGGCGCGTATGTTCCCGGCCCTGCGCCGGGTGCCCGCGCTGCAGGTGCCGGTGCTCCCGCAAACCAGCGTGCTCGGGCCGGACGAGCTCCGCCGCCGCGCCTTCGGCGCGCTGCGCACGATCCTGGCTCGGCTCGGCCTCACCCGCCCGGTCGTGCTCGCGTTCGACAACAACGGGCACGTCGCCGGCGCCGACGCGCGGATCTTCAGCGAGAGCTTCGTCGGCCCCGACATGCCGCACGCGCTGGTGATCGCCAGCTACCACTCCGACCTCCTGGCGACCAGCCAGTCGCTCGCCGACCTGCGCCGCTGGGCCGACCAGATGCAGGGCGACCTGCGCTTCGTCGGGCTCGACCCGCCCGACGCCTGACGGCGCCGGTCAGGGGTCGGCGCGCAGGCGGGCGACGTCGTCGAGGAGCGCGAGCGCGGCCGGGTCCTGCTCGAGCTGGGCGAGCGTCCGTGACCACGGCCGGTGCCAGTTGGGGCGCTCGTGCGAGGTCCCCGGCACGTTCTGCGGCGCTGGCTCGAGCCACAGATCCTCGCCGGTCACCAGCACGACGTGGGCGGGGCTGGCCGCCAGCGCGCGCGTACACGCGGTCAGCGCGGCCAGGCACGCCGCGTCGCTGGGGTCGTCGACCGCGGGCCAACCGGCAGCGGCGAGCAGGGCGACCCGGGTCGCGGCCCGCGCCGTGCGCTCGTCGACCGCCTGGGCCGGCGTGATCAGCCCCAGCGCGACCCGGTCGTCGATGTCGGCGCCGTGCCAGAAGCCGGCGAAGGTCGGGGTGTCGTGGGTGTCGAGGCTGGCGACCTGCTCGCTCGACGGCACCTCCATCGCCGCGCCGACCTGGCCGGGCATGGCGAACTCGCCGACGAACAGGCCGGCGATCGCGTGGCGCCGCATCGCCGGGCGCACGTCGTCGGGCACGGTGCCGAGATCCTCGCCGACCACCGCGCAGCGATGGCGCTGCGACTCCAGGCAGAAGATCGCGTACAGCTCCTCGGCCGGGTAGCGCACGTAGACACCGTCGGTGGCGCGGCCGCCAGCCGGCACCCAGTACAGCCGGTGCAAGCCCATGACGTGATCGATGCGCAGCATGGTCGCGGCGCTCATGTGATGGGCGATCACGCGGCGCAGGTAGCGCCAGCCGCCGGCGCGCGCCAGCTCGGGGTGGAGCGGCGGCAGGCCCCAGTCCTGACCGCCGAGGAACAGGCCGTCGGGCGGTGCCCCGGTCGACGCGCCCAGCACGAAGTCGTCGCGGTGCCGCCACACGTCGTAGGCGTCGCTGCTGACGCCAACCGGGAGATCGAGGTAGAGCCCGACCCCGCCGGCGCGCAGGGCGCCGAGCTGGCGCGCCATCGCCCACTGCGCGTAGACGTGGGCCCGGGCCGCCGCGGGATGGTAGCCATCGCCGTCGAGCGCGGTCACCGCCGCGACGTCGGCGGCCGGCGCGTCGCGCCAGCGCGGGTCCCAGCGCGGCCACGAGGTCCGGGTCGCCTCGCCGACCGCGCGGAAGACCGCGTAGTCGGCGACATCAGGGTGGCCGGCAAAACGCTCGAGCTCCACGCGCAACGTCGGGGTGGCCCACGCCGCCGCGCTCAGCGCGTCGATCACCAGCCGCCGCCACGCGTACTGACGCCGGTAATCGCAGTGCGGCATCGCCGCCAGCGCGGCGCGCTCGGTCGCGACCGCCGCCGACCCCATGAGCCCGCGCGCGACCGGCGCGTGGTCGAGGCCCGGCGCCGCATCGAGGTCGAGGTAGAGCTCGTTCCAGGCCAGCCGTGACGCCGGCGAGTACGGGCTCGGCTGGAACGGCTGGTCGAGGAACTGGGCCAGGATCGGCAGCGTCGCGACGTAGTGGCCGCCGCGGGCGCCGACCAGATCGGCGAGCCGCCCCAGCTCGGCGAGATCGCCAGTCCCCCCGGCGCGCGCGCTGCGCAGCGCGTAGGTCGGCGCGAACACGCCCCAGCGCCGCGCGACCTCGCCGGGACCGGCGAACGCCCGCGCCGGCGCCGCGATCACGGTGGTCTCGCCTGAGCGGGCGCCGACCCGCCAGCGCACCGTGTGGTAGCCGAGCGCCCCGGCGCCCGGCAAGGTCACGTCACGCTGGCACCACACCTCGCCGCCGGGCCAGGCGTGGCCGTGCGCGGGCAGATCGTACAGCCGACCGGCGCCGCGCTCGCGCCGGCCCGACTCGAGCAGCACCTCGACCTCCCAGTCTCCGTCGACCTGGGCCGGGACCCGCAGCGGCAGCCGGGCCGCCTGGTCGTCCCACCCGACCACGACCGGTGGCGCGCCGGCGTTCCACCACGCGAGCTCCCAGGCGGCCTCGGCGGCGGCGGCATCGCGCGGGCCGGTCAGGTTCGCGCCGACCGCGCGGAGCACCGCGACCAGGGCATCGACCGGGGCCTCGACCGCGTGACCGCGCCAGCTCTGGTAACGCCGGTTGACCCCGGCGCGCGCCGCGAGCCGCTCGAGCGCGTCGAGCTCGCTCGTCATGGCCGTGCCTCGACGGGCGTGCCCGTCACCGATCCAACGCTGGTGCGACGGTCTCCCACGAGGACCGCGACGGTAGCATCAGGCATCCGATCGGGGAACCGGTCGGGCCTTGCCGCCGCCGCCCCGCGCGGTCGGACCCGACGGCGCGCCGTCAGGCGCGATGGCGCATGAACCGCTCGACCAGCAGGCGCAGGCTGCGCAGGTCGAACGGCTTGTCGACCCGCTCGTTCGGCACCTCATCGAGGAACCGGCCGGCCGCCGCGGTGAAGGCACCGCCGGTCATGAAGACCATCCGCTCGGTCAGCGGCGGGAAGGTCCGCGCCAGCTCGGCGTGGACCTCCATGCCGCTCATCACCGGCATCATCAGATCGCAGAGGATCACGTCGACGTCAGGCGTGCGCGCCAGCCAGGCCAGCGCGTCGGCGCCGCCCCGCACCACCGTCACGTCGTGGGCCTTCAGCACGCGGGCGAGGCTGGTGCCGACCACCGGGTCGTCATCGATGACGAGCACCCGGGCGCGGCCGTCGACCCGCCGCCGGGGCGCCGCGGGCGAGGATGGGTTCGCCGCGGGGGGCACCAGCGCCGCCGGCAGCGTCACCCGGAACGTGCTGCCGTGGCCCAGCCGGCTCTCGACCGTGATCTCACCGCCGAGGTCGCCGACGATGCCGTGGCACACCGACAACCCCAGGCCGGTGCCGACCCCGACCGGCTTGGTCGTGAAGAACGGATCGAAGATTCGCCCCATCACCTCGGGGGCGATGCCCGGGCCGGTGTCCTGCACCTCGATCACCGCCCGCCCGTCGGCCGCGGTCAGGGTCGTGACGCGGATCTCGTTGCGATCGGCGTGGCCCTCCGGCAGGGCCTGGGCGGCGTTGACCAGGAGGTTGATGAAGACCTGGCCCAGGCGCGCCTCATCGACCTCCACCACCGGGACCGCGCCGAGCTCCTTCACCAGCCGGGCCCGGTGCCGGATCTCGTTGAAGCTCATGTTGATCGCGGTCTCGAGAATCACGCGGACGTCGTGCGGGCCGATCTGCTCCTGGTCGGTCCGCGAGAACGCCTTCAGCCCGCGCACGATCTTGCGGACCCGCTCGGCCCCGGTGCGGGCCTCGCTCGCCAGCTCCGCGAGGTCCTTGAGTCGGCCTGCGGGCGCGCCGCCGGGCAGCCCACCGAGCTCGCCGAGCTCGCCGACGATCATGTCGAGGTTCGACATGATGTACGCGAGCGGATTGTTGATCTCGTGAGCGACCCCGGCGGCGAGCGTCCCGATCGACGCCATCCGATCGCCGAGCTGCAGCCGCGCCTCGATCGCCTTGCGCTCGGTCACGTCCTCGACCTGCGACACGAAGTGGAGCGGCTGACCCGCGCCATCCCGGACCAGCGAGACGTGCAGCATGACGTGCACGACCTGCCCCGCCTTGTGGAAGTAGCGCTTGGCCAGCGAGTAGCGCGGGATCTCGCCGCGCAGCAGCTGCTCGACCAGCGCCAGATCGATCGCCAGGTCGTCGGGATGGGTGAGGTCCTGGAAGGTCAGCGCGATCAGCTCCTCTGGCGTGTATCCGACCACGTCGCACATCGCGCGGTTGACGCGGAGCCAGTGACCGGTGAGCCCGACCAGCGCCATCCCGATCGGCGCCATGTCGAAGGTCAGTCGGAACCGCTCCTCGGAGGCCTGCAAGGCGAGCTTGTCGGCGGCATGGACCAGCGCCGCCGAGACGAAGCCGGCGACCAGCTCGAGCGCGTCGACGTGGGTATCGGTGAACGCGCCCGGCCGTGCCGAGGTCACCTTGAGCACGCCGACCGCGACCCGGTCGTGCCGGAGCGGCACCACGATCATCGAGCGCGCGCCGACCCTGCGACAGGCCTCGCGATCGACCCGATCGTCGGTGTCGGTGTCCTCGCACCGCAGGATCTCGCCGGTGCGGACGCACAGCCCCGACAGGCTGGTCGCGATCGCGAGCCGCAGGCCGACCAGGCCGGTCGCGCCACCGGCCACGGCCCGATACACCATCTCGTCGCCGTCGACCAGCTCGACGACGCCGCTGTCGGCGTCGGTCATGACCTGGGCCCGGTGCGCGATCACCGGCATCACCCTCTCGGGGTCATGGCCGAGCGCCATCACCTCGTGCTGCGCCTCGATGACGGACGTCAGCGCTCGCAGGCGCGCAGACTGGTCGGTTCGCCGCGCCATCAGCGCCCGTCGCCCCGCTCGGCCCCGCGGCGCTGCCCCGGCGGGTCCCGTCCGCGGTCCGCGCGGGTCATGAGATCAGGTTGAGCCACCAGCCCGGGAAGAGCCCCATCTCGATGACGAGGAGCGGGCACGCCGCCATCACGAACGTGAGCCCCGGCGACCGGGTCGGCGTGAGCGGACCCGGCGAGTCCTTGAAGTACATCGCGGTCATCAGGCGCAGGTAGTAGAAGATGCTGATCGCCGAGTTGACGACGCCGATCACGGTCAGCCACAGGAGCTGCTGGTCCTGGGCCTCCATGGCGCTCTTGAAGACGTAGAACTTCGCGAAGAAGCCGCCGGTCGGCGGCAGGCCGCCGAGCGACAGCAGGCACACCGTCATCGCCAGCGCGGCGCCGGGATGACGCGACGCCAGCCCGGCCCAGTCGTCGATGGTGACGCGCTCGTTGTCGCGCGAGCCGACGAAGCTGACCACCGCGAACGCCCCCATGGTCGTCAGCGAGTAGGCGATCAGGTAGTAGACGAGCGCGCTCTGGCCGGTGGTCGAGCCCAGGCCCATCGCGCACAGCCCGACCAGCAGGATGCCGGCGTGCGAGATCGACGAGTACGCGAGCATCCGCTTGATGTTGTCCTGGCGGATCGCAGCGATGTTGCCGACCGTGATGGTCAGCGCGGCGATCACGACCATCGGCGAGGCCCAGCCGACGATGCCGTAGGGCAGCTGGTCGCCGCCGAGGTACTGGCCGAACAGGCGCATCATCGCCGCCACCGCGGCCGCCTTGACCGCGGTCGCCATGAACGCGGTCACCGGCGTGGGCGCGCCTTCGTAGGCATCGGGGGCCCACATGTGGAACGGCACGGCCGCGATCTTGAAGCCGAACGCGGCGATCATGAAGAAGATGCCGACGGTGAGCAGCGCGAGGTTGCCGCTCTGCAGATGGCCCTGGATCTGGACCAGGCTGGTGGTGCCGACCGCGCCGTAGACCAGCGCCATGCCGTACAGCAGGAAGCCGGTCGCGAACGCGCCCATCAGGAAGTACTTCATCGCCGCTTCGTTGCCGCGGCGCGACCGGCGCCGCAGCGCGGTCATGACGTAGACGCCGATCGACATCGTCTCGATGCCGAGGAAGATGGTGGTCAGGTTGGCGGCCATCGCGAGGATGGCCATGCCCGACGCCGACAGCAGCAGGATCCCGTAGTATTCGCCGTTGATCCAGCCGTGGGCGCGCTGGTGGGCCGGGGCGACCATCGCGCCGAACGCGGTGATCACGCCGAACAGCGCGCACAGCACGTAGCCAGTACGATCCGCGACCAGCATCTCGTTGAACAGGAGCCGGCTCTCGCTGGGACCGAGGTGCCGGTACAGCGCGACCGAGGTCACCGTCGCCGCCAGGGCGCCGGCGACGGTCAGCCCGGCCAAGGTCGTGCGATCGCGGCCGGCGAAGAACGCCTCGGCCAGCACCAAGAGGATGCCGCTCACCGCCAGGACGAGGAACGGCGCGGCGTAGAGAAGATCACCAGTCTGGAAGTTCACGGCTCACCTCCGGCCCGGACGGCGGTCGTCGGCCGGCGTGCCCCCTGGCGCTTGCTCACGCAGATCGCGAAGTCGTCCGAGCGCAGCGACGGCTCGGTGACCGCCTCGGCCAGCTCGCAGTGGTACTCGTCGATGAACGCGTGGGTCGCCGGCTCCATCCGCTTGAGGAACGGCCGGGGCAGGACGCCCATGACGAAGATCAGGATGACGAGCGGGATGAACACGGCCAGCTCGCGACCCGACAGGTCGCGCAGCGCGCCGTTCTTGCTCTGGTCGAGCGGGCCGAAGAAGACCTTCTGGAACATGAACAGCAGGTAGACGGCGCCGAGGATGACGCCGGTGGTCGCCAGCGCACCGAGCAGGCGCGGCGCCGGCAGGTACGAAGGCCAGCCGGCCGGGAAGGTGTCGGCGGCGTTGAAGGTCCCGAACAGGGCCAGGAACTCGCCGATGAACCCGGACAGGCCGGGCAGCCCGGCCGAGCCCATCACGATGATGAGGTACAGCGCCGAGAACACCGGCATCTGCTTCCACAGCCCGCCGTACTCGGCGAGCCGGCGGGTGTGGCGCTGCTCGTAGAGCACGCCGATGCCGAGGAACAGGCCGCCGGTGGTGAGCCCGTGCGACAGCATCGCGTAGATCGAGCCCTCGACGCCGACCGCGGTCAGCGAGAACAGGCCGAGCGCGCAGAACCCGAGGTGCGACACCGACGAGTACGCGACCAGCTTCTTGATGTCGTCCTGCGCGAACGCGACCAGCGCGCCGTAGATGATGCCGATCACCGCGAGCACCGCGATGTACGGCGCCAGCTCGGCCGCGCCGTACGGGAACAGCGGCATCGCCCAGCGGATGAAGCCGAAGATGCCGAGCTTGAGCATCACGCCGGCGAGGATCACCGAGCCAGGGGTCGGCGCTTCGACGTGGGCGTCGGGCAACCAGGTGTGCAGCGGGAACAGCGGGATCTTGATCGCGAACGCCAGCGCAAAGGCGGCGAAGCACCAGACCTGCGCCTTGTGCGGCAAGACCATGGTGGTCAGCTGCTCGAGGTCGGTGGTGTAGACCCCGGTGACCTCGGCGTACGTGACGTACACGTAGAAGATCGCGACCAGCATGAGCAGCGAGCCGACCATCGTGTACAGCACGAACTTGATCGACGCGTACAGGCGGCGCTGACCGCCCCAGATGCCGATCAGCAGGTACATCGGGATCAGCATCACCTCCCACATCACGTAGAACAGGAAGGCGTCGAGCGAGATGAACGCGCCCAGCATGCCGACCTCGAGGATCAGCATGGCGGCGACGAACTCGCGGACGTGCTTGCCGATCGTGCGGGTGGACGCGAGCAGCGTCAGCGGGGTCAGGAAGGTGGTCAGCAGCACCAGCCACAGCGACAGGCCGTCGATGCCGAGCTTGAAGTGCGCGCCGAGCCCGGGGATCCACGGCACGTCGGTGACCAGCTGGTAGCTGGCCTTGTTCAGGTCGAAGTAGGTCAGGCACAGCAGCGAGACCAGGAAGGTCGCGCTCGAGAAGAAGAGGCCGATGCCGCGCTGGAGGCTCTCCTCGCCGCGGGGGGTACACATGGCGAACAGGGCGCCGAGCATCGGCAGCCCCAGGATCACGGGGAGGACGAACGCGCCGGTCACCGGGGACCTCCTTGGCGAGCGGGGACCGTGGGCGCGGGCCCCACGGCGGCGGGAACGCCGGGTTCGGAGATCGGTGCGAGCGCGACCTCCCGGGTGACCTTGCGCCACTCGGTGGGCTCGCCGTTCTTGCTCTTCTTGCCCCACACCGGGTCGGAGATGAACACGGTGACGCGGCTGGCGACCTCGCCGGGGCGCTTGACCACCACCGGGCCGTCGACGCCGGGATCAGGCTGGCCATCGCCGTCGAAGTCCCAGCGGATCGCGGCGGCCTGCCGGACGCCGTGGCCGGGGTCGGCGGTGAACTCGACGCCGGCTGCCACCGTCCGCCAGCGGAACGACGGGCGGTCGGCCCGCGAGGTCCACAGGAAGATCGCGGCGGCGCCGAGCACGATGCCGACCAGGTAGCGCTGGACCTGGCCGTTCTGCACCCAGCGCGACATGCGGCTGAAGGTCGTCATCGCGAAGCCGGTGCCATTGACGACGACGGTGTCGATCATGAAGCGGTCGACCACCTCGAACAGGCCGCGGGCCAGCATCCGGAACGGGTTGACGATGATCATCTCGTAGAGCTCGTCGACCCAGAGCTTGTTCTTCGAGGCCTCGTACACGGCCTGGCCGGTCCCGTCCGCGGTCTGGCGCGCGACCCACGCTGACGGACCCTTGCGGTAGAGCAGCGCCGCCAGCGCGATGCCGAGGAGCCCGGCGCCGGTGGCGACCCCCATGAGCAGCCACTCCTTCCAGGCCACGATGTGCGGCAGCACCGACGGCTCGGCGCCGTGGCCGAACATCGGCGCCAGCGAGTGCGACAGCCAGGTCGGCAGGAAGGTCGTGTACTTGTTGACCAGCGGGCCGAACACGTGGGGCAGGCCGATGAAGCCGGACAGCACCGACATGACCGCCAGCACGACCAGCGGGCCGGTCATGCTCTTCGGCGACTCGTGGGGGTGGGCGACCAGCTCCTTGCCGCGGTACTCGCCCTCGAAGACGAGGAAGTACAGCCGCCACATGTAAAAGGCGGTGCCGAGCGCGGCGACGATCAGCACGACGTAGAGCATGGGGCCGAGGAAGCTCGGCCAGCCGTCGTGGCGCGCGGCCCAGGCCCCGGCGAGGATCGCGTCCTTGGAGAAGAACCCGGCGAACAGCGGGAAGCCCGCGATCGCGAGGCAGTAGACCAGGAAGCACAGCCGGGTGACCGGCATGTACTTCTTGAGCCCGCCCATGATGCGGATGTCGCCCGAGCCGTCCATCCCGTGCATCACGCTGCCGGCGCCGAGGAACAGGCCGGCCTTGAAGAACGCGTGGGTCATCAGGTGGAAGATCGCGGCGGTCCAGTTGCCGGTGCCGACCCCGACGAACATGAAGCCGAGCTGGCTGACGGTGGAGTAGGCCAGGACCTTCTTGAGGTCGGTCTGGGCGAACGCCATGAACGCCGCCACCACCGCGGTCAGCGCGCCCACGATCGCGACCACGGCCAGCGCGGTGGTCGAGTGCGCGTAGAGGAACGAGCAGCGGGCGATCATGTAGACGCCCGCGGTGACCATGGTCGCCGCGTGGATGAGCGCCGACACCGGG
>JBKJLC010000103.1:0-76467 GCA_046597055.1 Kofleriaceae bacterium
GCAGGCGCTTCCTTGCCGGTGAGGCGCGAGGTAGCGAGCTTCGCCGTGTCGCACGCGGACTGAACCTGGCGCGCGAACGCGAACTGGTCGGGAGAGAGGCGGAGCCCGAGGAAGACGCTCGGGTCGAATTTCTTCTCCTTGGCGAACGCGTCGGCCTTCTCGAGCCAGGTGTCGAGCTGGCCGAGTTGCTTCTTCATCTGGCGGGTGATCTCGAAGTACATGGCCGGGGACGTTAGTCCAAGTCGGCGCGGGCGTCGTCGAGGAGGCGTTCGATCTCTCGGAGGGTCTCGACGTCGTCGCCGATCATCTCCTTCATCGACTGGATGCGCCGGGCGACCACCCGCGCGATCTGCTCCTCGACCGTGCCGTCGGCGTAGGCCCAGTAGACCTGGGCGAAGCGGCCGTCGCGGTGACAGCGACCCTCGATCTGCGCCATCTGAATCGCCGACCACCGCAGGTCGTGGATCACCTCGGAGCGCGGCACGTCGTTGTGCTCGCCCTGGTGGAGCGAGATGCCCTCCTCGACCGTGAACAACACCACGCGGGCGTCGCCGCGCTGGAAGCGCAGGCGCTCCTCCTCGCGGGCCCCGGTCGGGATGCCGCCGTGGACCGAGGCGCAGCGCACCGCGCCCACGCCGCTCTCGAAGCTCTCGCGCAGCGAGGTCAGGGTCTCGAGGAACCCGACCGAGATCGCGACCTGGTGGCCGTTGTCGAGCAGCTCGCGGGTCAGCTCGACGGTCCCGGCTGCGCGGATGAACGAGCTCTTCTGGCGCAGGCGCAGCGACGCGGCCAGCCCCGACTTCGGATCACGACCGCGCGGCGCCAGCTCGACCTCGCGGCGGAACTCGGTCCAAGCCTGCTCGTAGAGCGCGCGCGCCGGTCGGTCGAGCTCGATCGGCGTGAGGATGCGGTTGATCGCGGGCCAGCCGGCGATGTCCTCGGGCCGGCGCCGGATCCCGGCGGCGCCCTGGCCCTGGGCCGGCTCGAACAGCATGGCGCGCACCTGTTCGCAGTCTCGGCGGTCGCCACGCCACTCCCACTTGCCGTAGCCGCCGCGGGTCACGCCGAGCCCCTGGTCGAGGCACCACTGCTCGAAGTCCTTCAGATCGCGCGCGCGCGCCCCGGTGGTGCTGGCCAGCAGGGGCGCCAGGTACGACAACTCGAGCGGGTTCTGGCCGGCGGTCGCCGACAGCCACAGGCAGAAGCCGGCGCGGTCGACCAGCTTGGCGGCCAGCTTGGACCGCGCCGCCGTCGGGTTCTTGCAGCGGTGGCTCTCGTCGAGCACGACCACGTCGAGCTCGGGGGCGGTGCCGGCGCGGGCCAGCCCCTTCTTGCTGCGGATCTTCTTGCGGGCCGCGTCGCTCACCTCGAACAGCTTGCCGAGCCGCTCGTAGTTGAGGATGACCACGTCCTTGCCGCCGTCGCCCATCGCCTCGATCGTGCGCCGCCAGTGCGCGACCACCGCGAGCGGGCACACCACCAGCACGCTGCGCGCCTCGGGCAGGCGCAAGATCGACGCCCAGGCGGTGATGGTCTTGCCGAGGCCGACGTCGTCGGCGAGGAGGAAGCCGGGGCGTCCCGCGGTCCTGGCCCCCAGGATCGCCGTGACCGCGGCCTCCTGGTGCGGCCGGAGCACGACCGTACCGGTCGGCGTCGACGGTGACCTGACCGCCGCCCCGTCGAGCTCGCGCTGCACGTGGAGCTCCCACGAGTACGGCAGGGCCCGGAACGGCGCCAGCGCCGCCGGCAGCACGTCGCCCTCGTACAGGAACACGCCGTGGCCGGCATCCCAGCGCGCGCCCGCGGCGGTCGCGACGGCGCGCATCGCGAACGGGACGTCGAGCCCGTGGGTGCGGACCGCCGCGTGCGGCGCGGAGCCCGGCGGCGCCGGAGGGTGTGCCGACCGCTTGACCGGCGCCGAGACGGTGCGCTTCGCGCGGAGGAGCTTGCTCACGAGCGCCGGTGATACCACCGCCCGCGGTCGCGCGACGCGCCCCGGCCTGCCCGTGGCGCGCCGATCATGGCGCGCGCGACATCGGTGGCCCCGCGGGTTGGCGACGGTCCGCACCCGTGCCAAGCAACCCCGGGAGGATCCATGAAACGCATTGCCTCGTTCGCGTCCGTCATCGCCCTCGGCGTCGCCGCCACCTTCGCCGCACCGGCCGCGGCCCAGCCGGCTGCACCATCGCCCGCCGCGGCACCGCCCGCCGCGGTCAAGCCCGCGCCCGAGGCTCGCAAGCGCGCGCCCACCCCGGCCCGCACCCGGTTGACCTGGTACGGCCACGCGGCGTTCCGCATCGACACCCCGGCCGGCAAGGTGATCCTCGTCGACCCGTGGATCACCAACCCCCTCAACCCGAACGGCAAGGACGACCTGGCCAAGCTCGCGCAGGCCGATCTGATCCTGATCACGCACGGTCACGCTGACCACATCGGTGATGCGGTGGCGATCGCCAAGAAGACCAAGGCGCGCCTGGTCACGACGTTCGATCTGGGCCGGTCGATCGTCGCCGAGCTCGGCTATCCCAAGGACCAGATGAGCATGGAGACCCAGGGCAACTTCGGCGGCGAGCTCACGCTGCTCGATGGCGAGGTGACGGTGCGCTTCGTGCCGGCGGTGCACAGCTCGGCGGTGTCGAAGGACGACGTCGCGATGCGTGAAGGCGGCGCGCCCGGCGGCTTCGTGATCGCGGTTCGCGGCGGGCCGGTCCTCTATCACACGGGCGACACTGACGTGTTCGGCGACATGGCGCTGGTCGGCAAGGACTACAAGGTCACGCACATGCTGGCGTGCATCGGAGGTCACTTCACGATGGGCCCGGCCGGCGCCGCCGAGGCCGCCCGGCTGGTGAGGCCACGCAACCTGGTCCCCATGCACTACGGGACCTTCCCGGCGCTCGCCGGCACCGTCGATCAGCTCAAGGCGGCGCTGAAGAAGAAGCGGGTCGGCGCGAAGGTCATCGCGATGGCGGTCGGAACGCCGACCGACCTGTGACCCTGGCGCCGTGAGAGCCAGTCACTGATTCGGTCTGACCGGAATCGCCCGTGCGCAGTCGCTCGTCGAGCGGAAACGCCGCAAGAAGTAACGGGACTCAGTGACATTCTCGGCGGTTGCGCGCCGGCACGTCCGGTGCACATGGAAAAGTACATGACGCTTCGCACCACTATCTTCTCGCTCGTTTCGAGCCTCGTTCTCTCCCTCTCGATCGGCGTTGGCCTGGTCGGCTGCAGTGAGGTCGATGAGGCCATCGACTGCAACCAGATCTGCAACCGCTACAAGGACTGCTTCGACGCCAACTATGACGTCTCGGCCTGCGCCAGCCGGTGCGAGTCCAACGCTGACAATGTCGCCAACTATGCGGATAAGGTCGACGCCTGCGAGAACTGCATCGACGACCGCTCGTGCGCGTCCGCGACGTTCGGCTGCGCGGCCGAGTGCTCCACCATCGTTCCCTGAACCCACTCGCGCGCATGCGCGAGTACGAGACGCCGGGAGCCGCGAGTCGGCGCCCGGCGTCTCGGCGTGTGCAACGCGCGTCGCGTGCCCAGCGCAGGTGACGTGCGGGGGCGCTCGGTCAGATCCTCACGCGCAGCACTTCGTACGCCTCGGCGTAGGCGTAGCCGCTCATGCGCCCCGCGGCCCGGGCCAGGTCGCGGCTCGACTCCAGGTCGAGGCGCGCCAGCTGCGAGCGGTGGGCCGAGATCGCGGCGATCTTGGTGTCGATCGTCGATGAGATGTCGGCGAAGCACTGGCCGATCGTGCGCGACTGCGCGTTCATCTCGGGGCTCGACAGGTAGGCGAGCAGATCGCAGGGCGTGCGGCGCAGCGCCGACACCGTCGCGCGGTTGACCAGGCCGTGGTCCCAGTGCAGGTCGTGGGTCGAGTGGGTGATGACGAGGTTGGGGCGAATGTCGCCGACCAGCTGGTCGAAGCGCCGCACCAGCTCGTGCATCGCGATGTCCTCGACCCGGCAGGTCCGCTCCTCGAACAGCACGAACGAGCGAGCCGCGCCCAGGATGCGCGCGCCCTCCTGGGCCTCGGCCAGGCGTTCTTCGCTGCGGTTGGGCACCGACACGCACGCCATCGTCACGTCGGCGCCCTCCATCGCCAGCCGGGCCAGCAGCCCGCCGGCGCCGACCTCGAGATCGTCGGGATGGGCCCCGAATGCCAGGACGCGACCACGCTCGTCGGGATCGAAGATGCGGTTCACAGGGCGACCTCCGTGCAGAAGACATCGCGGCTCGCCGGACCGCAGTTGAGGAGCAGATCGAGGAAGGCGAGGTAGGGGACGAAGCCCAGCTGGGGATAGCGCTGGGGGTAGGTCGGATGCGCGAACTGTTGCCACGCCACCGCGATGCCGGCGCGGCGCAGCGCCTCGACGTCGAGGTAGGTCGTCGAGCCGCCGCGGCCCGACAGATAGACCTTGGCGCCGACCTTGCGGCACAGGTCGATGATGCGCTCGGTCTTCTGGCCGGTGAGCTCGAGCGACGACGAGGTCAGGATCGGTCGGGTGATCCCGAACCAGCGCCGCGCCATCTCGAGGACGTGGAGGTCGAGTTCGACCAGCCGGGTCCATGGCCGCGTGTAGAGGTCCTCGAGCTCGTCGGCGTAGCGCGCGAAGTGCGGCGACTTGCCGTAGTGGATCTTGATCGCGGTCCAGTGACGCCGCTGCCAGTGCTCGCGGGGATTGACGTGGTTCTGGATCCGCTTGTCGCAGATGCGGTCGAGCTGGCCGCCGCGCTCGAGCGGGACGGTGAGCCAGCCGGCGCGGTCGTTGAGCTTGACCCGGTTGCGGTTCTGGAAGTTCTGCGCCTCGTACTGGAGGTCGTCCATGACGACGAACACGTCGGCCTTCGCCATCTTGTCGAGATAGCCGAGCCACGGCAGGTACGACGGCTGGTGGGCGGCGACGATCATCGGGGGGCTCCCGGCCCGGGCGCGGCCCCGGCCACGTGGCCGCGGGTCTCCCAGCTCGAGGTGTCGAGGGTGAACAGGCCCAGTGGGGTCAGCAGCAGGTACGCGACCGGCATCAGCACCGCCATCGGCAGGAACGCGATGGGATGGACCCGCAGCCAGGGCGGCAGCGCGCGGGTGGACGGCGCCAGGTAGTAGATGAGCCCGAACGCGGCGATCACCGCGATGTGGAAGGTCGCCAGGCCGAAGAACTCGCCGGCGAGGACGTGATAGGCGATGACGAACGGGTAGAGGAGCAGCAGCGCGAGCATCGACAGGTACTGCAGGCACAGCACCGGGTGGAGCTTCCAGGCGTGGCCGATGCCGCCGATGAAGTCGACGATGTTCGAGCGCTTCCACCGCAGCTGCTGGTTGAAGTAGCCGCGCAGGGTGGTCGGGGCCTTGGTGAAGCACATCGCGTCCATCGTCATGACCGTGCGGTAGCCGGCCTTCACGATCTGGCGGGTCAGGAACCGGTCCTCGCCGTACTTGATCGGCACGCCGAGGATGTTGCGGTCCTCGAGGATCGGCTCGAGCTGGATGAGGACGTGGCGGCGGTAGGCGGTCAGGCAGCCCGACAGGCACATCACCGAGCGCAGCGAGCGCTCCAGGTTCTTCAGGTGCTCCTGGCCGAAGTAGTACTTGATGGTCTGCAGCTTCGACAGCCAGTTGTCGTTGGGGTTCGACACGTGGACGCGACCACCGACCGCGGCGACCTCAGGCCCGGTGAAGCGCGCGATCAGCTCGCGCAGCGCGCGGGGATGGATGATGACGTCGGAGTCGACCGAGACGATGATCTCGGAGGTCGCCTCGCGCACCGCGTGGTTGATGCCCTTGCGCTTGCCCATGTTGAACGGGTTGCGCAGGACGCGGACGTTCTTGTACTCGAGCGCGGCCTTGCAGGCCCACTCGTAGCTGTCGTCGGTCGAGCAGTCGTCGACCACGGTGATCGAGAGCTTGTCGATTGGATACTCGAGCTTCACCAGGCTGACGATCGTGTCGTAGATCGACTTGCCCTCGTTGTAGAGCGGGACCACCACGGTGACGGTTGGCTCGTAGCCGGTCACCGTCTCGTCGAAGCGCCGTCCCTTCACCAGCGCGAGGTAGAGCCCGAACACGTAGCGGTTCAGGAACACGATCAGGATGAAGAGGTAGATGGGAAAGACGGTCATCGCGGCGGTGGTGCGAACCAAAGCAAGCGCGATGCCGTGTCGCTTCAATATGAAGGACGATTGTCGATCGATGGTTGCGCGCGGCGCGAGGTGACGTTCATGGGGGCACGGATCCCACACCTGGAGCCCTCACTACTCAGGTCGAACGAAGGTCGTGCGCGATCACGCGGACATGGCGAGCCCTGGCAAAGGCCCTCTGCTTGCACTGTCGGCCGAGACCCGTCGTTCTTCCTCTGTCCCCGCGAGCACCTTCATGCCCGATCGCAAGCCCGGTACCGGCGCCCCTCCCTCGCTGCGCGCCATCCCGCGTGGTCCGGCGCGCGCCCTCCCCCCGCTGCCGACCGCGACCCCGCCGCGGTCGGCCGGGGGCAGCACCGACGGTCGCCCGCCCACGCCCACCCCGGCCCCGCCGGCGGTGAGGTCGCCGGCACCACGCGCGCCGTCCCCGCGGTTGTCGGCGTCGCCGCCGCCGTCGCGTGGGACCACCGGCCAGGTGCTGGCGTTCACGCCGCGCGCGGGCGCCGCGGCGATCCCGCCGTCGACGCTCAACGCCGGTTGGGCCCGCACCAGCCCGGCCCCGGCCCGCGCGACGCGCGCGCCCAGCTACGGCGGCGGCGCGCGCGGTGGGACCGGCGCGGCGGCCAGCGCCGCGCTGGCCGAGCCCCTGCCGCTGCCGCCGCCCCCGGCGCAGGCGCCGCTGCCCGCGCCGGCCCACGAGCCAGGCGCCGCCGACCCGCCGCTGGCCGCGCCGCCGCTGTTCATCGCGGCGCCCATCCATCGACCGGAGGCGCAGTTCCGTTGGCCGGTGCTCGATCGCCTGTTCGGCGCCAAGCCGGACCCGGTCCAGAACGCCAACCAGTGGGCGGTGTTCGAGCAGCTCGGCCTGGGCGCGCCCAAGGAGAGCATGAGCCAGCGCCGGGCGAAGCTGATCGTCTCGGCCTACCGCGCGCTCGGCTTCGGCATCCTCTCCCTCATCGTCTTCATCCTGGTCGGCTACATCGCGACCAGCGCCTTCTACTTCGTGAGCGACAGTTGGGTCCAGCCGATGGTGGTGTCGCCGACCGACGAGAAGGTGCTCGCGCTCGAGTCGCAGGCCGCCGAGGCCGCCAACGTCCGCGATCGCATCGTCGCCGATCTCAACCACGCCGACCGCTACATCGCCGTGCAGCAGGCCTACCAGGGCGAGTTCGCGCTGGCGATCCGGGCCGACCTCACCGGCCGCAAGGCCGCGCTCAACCGGGTCCGCAAGCTCGCGAAGGACTACGCCGGCGCGCGCAGCCGGGTCCAGGGCGCCAACCACGCGTTCGCCAGCGCGTCGCGCCGCAAGATGACCGAGGAGTACGCGGCCGGGCTGATCGATCGTAGCGACATGCTGTCGGGCAAGTTCCAGCTCGCGCAGATCACCAGCTCCAACCTGTCGCTGGCCGAGCGCGAGGCCGAGTACGAGACCCGCGCGGCCGATCTCGACGCCGAGGCCACCGCGCTCGACGCGATCGTGACCCAGAAGGGCGGCACCGCCGCGCTCAGCTACGACGTGCTCAAGATCAAGCAGGAGTACGAGATGTCGCGGCTCGAGACCACCAAGGCGATCGAGAGCCGCGAGGCGTTGCGGGCCAGCCTGGCGCGCCAGGACGCCATCCTCGAGTCGCTGCAGGGCTCGCCGTGGCTGCGCGCGGTCCACGCCAAGGCCCACGTCGCGTTCGTGCCGTACGGCAACCTCGACGAGGTCAGCGTCGGCTCCCCGGTCTACGGCTGCGCGCTCGAGATGATCTTCTGCGGCAAGGTCGGCAAGGTCGTCGAGATCATGCCGGGCGAGGTGAACTTCAAGCACCCGCACCGCGAGAAGATGCTGCGCGGCAAGATGGTCGAGCTGGACCTGTCCGATTCGAGCGCGGGCGAGGACGACGTCCTCTTCGTCGGCGGCCGTCCGCTACTCTTCTGATCATGCGCACCCCCACGCTCCTCGCCGCCACCCTCGCGGCCGCCCTGCTCCCGTCCGCGGCGCTGGCCCAACCGGCTGCGCCGGCCACTGACGACGGCTACTGCGCGCACGTCGAAGGCGCCGCCGCCGCCGAGAGCGCGCTGCTGCTGGCACCGGCGGTGTTCGGGAGCTTCGGCTACGCCGACCAGCCGCTGGTCGCGGCGGCGCCCGGCTCGACCGCCAGCGACCTGCGGCTCACCGTCGGGGTCCGCTACGCGCTGATCGGTGCCTACGAGGGCGTGCTCACCCGCGGACGGGCCCGCGCCGACTGCCGCCGTCACCAGGCGCTCTCGCAGGTGACCGCCAGCACGACCTACCGCGCGCTCACCGCGCGCGCTGGCGTGCTCGACGCCGCGCTCGCCGAGGCGACCCGGCTCCTCGACGAGGCCGACGCCGACCTGGCCAGCCGCCGGGCCTCGGCACCCGACGTGGTCGCGACCCGGCTGCGGGTCGACGAGCTGCGCGGCCTGGCCGCCGCCACCCGGCGCGAGCTGTCGGCGATGCCGCCGCCGCCGAGCGGCGCGATGACCGGCGCGCTCGCCAGCTACCACGCCGCCGACGCCGAGCTCGAACGCCACGAGGGTCGGCTGCGCCGCACCAAGGCGTTCGACCTGAGCGTGCGGGCCGGCTACGACAAGTTCTTGGATGGCGACGACGAGTCGCCCTACTTCGCGGTGGTCTCGTTCGGGGTCAACCTCGGCGCGCTGCTGCAGGGCTCGGGCAACGCCCGCTCGGCGGCCGGACGTCGTCGCATGGCCCAGGGCGGCGGCGGCGCGCTCGAGCTGACGCTGTCGCGGGTCCGCGAGGTGCTCGCGATCCAGCGCGAGCGCGCGGACCAGACCGGCGTGATCGTCGGCGATCTCGATCGCCAGCTGGCGGCGCTGCGCACGATGGGTGGCGAGAGCGGCCGCCGCCTGCGCCAGACGCTGTGGTTCGAGTGGGTGAAGGCGAACGCCGAGCACGCGTACCTGGTGGCGCACGTCGCCAGCCTGCGCGAGATCCTGGGCGAGGAGGCACCATGACCTACCGGGTGGCGATGACGACGACGATGATCGCCGGGTTCGGGGCGCTCGCCGCCGGCGCCGGCTGCACCCCCGGCCACGCCGATCGGGGGGCGAAGGCCGGGCACGCGCCGGCCGGCGTGCTGGCGCCGACCAAGGCGACCGACCTGTGCGCGACCCGCGGCGAGCTGCCGCGCGCGGGCGCCGCGGTCCACATCAGCGATCCGACGGTGCGCATGGTCGCGCCCGACTCGCACGGCGATGCCGCCGCGCTGCGCTTCACGTATCGCGGTGCCAGCGAGGCCGACGCGGCGCTCGCGTCGGGCCAGCTCCGGCGCCAGCTCGGCCTCAAGCTGCGCGCCGAGGATGGCTGCAACGTCGTCTACGTGATGTGGCGAATCCATCCCACGCCCGGGCTCGAGGTCTCGGTCAAGCGCAACCCGGGCGACCACACTGACGACGAGTGCGGCACCCGGGGCTATACCAAGGTCAAGCCGCGTCGCGCGACCCGGCTGCCGGCGCTGACCAGCGGCGCCAGCCACACCCTCGAGGCCCGGATCACCGGCGACCGGCTGGTCGCGCGGGTCGATGACGCGGTCGTCTGGGACGGCAAGCTGCCGGCCGGGGCGCGCCGGCTCGGCGGCCCGGCCGGCCTGCGCACCGACAACGTCACGGTCGACGCCGAGCTGCTCACCGCGGCCGGCCCGACCCGGCGGCGCACGTCGATCCCCGGCTGCGCGAAGTGACCCCACGGCCGCGCGCGGCCGCGCACCGAAGCCCGTGAGCCCACAGGCGATCCAAAATCAGTTGTCCTGCGCGCCCTCGGCGATCCAGTCGTGGACCAGCTGGATCTCCTCGGCGGTCAGGTACGGCGGGCCGTCGAGCGGCATGCGAGCGCCGAAGGGCGGCGTGTCGCCGATCTTGTGCATCAGCACGCTGCTGCACGGATCACCCGGCGTCACGATGCGCGGCCCCGACGAGCGGCCGCCTCGCATGATGGAGTGGATGGAGCCCATGTCGAAGCCGCCGAGCTCGATGCCGCTGGGCGAGCCGTTGGTCGGGGTGTGACAGCTGCAGCCGGCCATGGCGCGGGCCCGGTCGAACATCGGGCGGACGTCGCGGGCGAACGAGACGTCGAGTGCGGGGATGCTGTCGGCGCCTTCGCAGCTGCCGGCGAGGGGCTCGCCGACGTCGGGCAGGTAATCGAGGTCGCAGCCGGTCGCGGCCAGCGCGACCGCGGCGACCAGCGTCGCGATGCGGGTCATGGCAGGCCCTCCTGGAACTGCTGCGGCCAGTTCAGCACGGTCGTGGTGACGACGAACGAAGCGACCGATGCGGTGGTGGCCCGGATCGCGCCGGTCGTCGCGCGACTGAACAGATCGGTGTCGGCGCGCACGGTGTCGGCGGCGATCACGCCGGGTGCGAGCTGCACCTCGATCACGGTGGCCAGCGGCGTGTAGTTGGCCATCATCGGCGGCGGCGGCGCCGCCGGCGGCGCGTACTGGAAGATCGGCGCCGGCAGCAGCGCGACGTTGGCGCCCTCGCGCAGCTGCGACAGCTGGCCGACCGGCACCGCGCCGCTGCGCAGCGGCTGCACGCCACGCTCGCCGCCGAACACGAACGCGTGCACCCGCATGCCGCGCGAGTACACCTCGATCGGCTGGGCCGGGGCCAGCCCGACCCCGACGTCGAGGGTCACGCCGGGCGGCACCACCGGGGCGTCGACCCACGTGCCGACTGACTCGGGCGCCAGCACCAGGCCGAGGTCGACCGCGTCGGCGAGCGCGCGCGGCGTCACCAGGCGCTCGCCGCGGTACTGGTGGGTGACGACCACGTGATGGAGCCGGCGGATCGGGCTGTAGCCGGTGTCGCCCGGCACCGCGTCGAACAGCCACGGATGATCGATCCGGGCCCCGGCGGCGTCGACCAGGACGTACGCGGCGGCGGCGACCTTGGGCGATTTCCCGAACGACCAGTAGCGGACCTGGACGCCGCCGGCCCACCCGGTGAGCCGGGCGATCACGCCGCCGGCCTCCATCAGCGTGCGGTCGTCGAGGCCATCGTTGACCGTGATCTGGTGGACCAGCTCGGGATCCTCGTCGACGCCCGGCACCTCGGCGTCGGGTGGGAGCACGTGAACGCTGGCGCCGGGGGTGTCCTCGATCAGCGGCTCGAGCAGGCAGCCGCTGACGGTCAGCACCGAGAGCGCCACCGGCGCGAGCCGAGACAACAGGGGATGAGCCATCACGCGTGCACCTTTCAGAACGGGCCGGCGATGCCCAGGTGCACCACCGCCTCGTCGTCGTAGTCGCTGAAGTCGTAGAACTCGCCGCTGAGCTTGAGCCGCAGCGCCTCGCGCACGGCGTAGCTGGCGCCGGCCGTGTAGCGCAGCACCGCGCTGTCGGCGCGCATCGTGCTGGTGTTGATGACGTTGCCGCGCCGCCGCATGCCGTCCCAGCGGGCGACCACGTCGAAGCGCCCCATCGGCACCTCGAGCTCGGTGTAGAAGCCCTCCTTCACGAAGTAGGGGTCGAAGCCGGTCATGCCGGGTCCATAGCGAAAGCGACTGGCCGGGTCGGCGCCGAGCGACATCTCGGTGCGGCGCACCAGGTACTCGGCGCGCAGGAACGCCCGCCGGAACTGCAGGCTGAGCTGGGCGCCCAGCAGCACGAAGCCGAGCTCGTTCTCGGGGTCGTAGGTGCCGGCCATGCCCGAGCCGCCGACCACCAGGGTCGCGTCCTTGTCGATCAGGCTCCACGCCATGTGGGCGCCGACGGTCGGGCGCGAGTTGTTGTCGACGTAGTAGTTCTCGGCGGTGCGCGACTGCCGGTAGTCGAAGTCGAAGGCGTCGGCCGCCGCGCGCGGCCCGCCGACCAGGTAGGCCGCGTAGTCGACCTGCACCGCCTCGCCGAAGAAGTGGGTGCCGTTGAGCTCGACGCCGTTGTCGACCCACGGCGCCGGCAGCACGCTCATGTTCCACTCCTTGATGCGGAGCATGCGGCCCATGTCGTACGGCAGCGGCTTGTCGCTGGTCCGGTGGTTGGCTGGATCGTGGCGCAGCGGGAACTCGCCGAAGGCGGGCGTGAAGCGACCGACCCGCAGGTTCAGCTGGTCCGACGCCCGCAGGTCGAAGAAGGCCATGCCGACCTCCATCCCGTGGCACGCGACGCACACCTTGATGTTCGACGACACGTGGTCGCCGAAATCCATCGCCAGCTTGAGCGACAGCTCGACGGTCGCCCCGTCGAGCGCCTGATCGCGGGCGACCGTCTCGGTCGGCACCGCCATGTAGTTGAGCTGGACCGAGCCGGCGAAGTTGCGCTGGCTGCCATCGGCGAACGCGATCGCGGCGGCCCCGAGCAGGCCAGCCGCGCTCGCGATGGCCGCCAGCCGGGCGGCCCGATGATGCGTGGGTCGTGTCGTCACGAAGATCCTTCCGGTTGGCGCGCCGCGGCGCGAGATCGCCTGGCGCCGGGCGAGGGAGCGTCACTCACGATCATGCCGACCCCGGTCGGACGTGATCTCCAGGGCAGCGAGAAGCGTCCGCGGCCGGCCACGGTCAGGTCGGGGCGAAGGTGATCACGACCGTGACCTGGGCATTGCCGACGTCGGGGGCCAGCCGGGTGCGGATGCGGCCGGCCGCGGCCCGCATGCACGCCCCGACGCCGGGCAGCGGCTCACCACCGACGCGCACGGCGCGCGCCGTGCGGGTCGCGTCGATCTCGAACCCGATCCGGACCTGACCGGTCGGGGTGCGCTGCGCGGCGCGCGCCGCCTGCTGGTAGCACTGGCGGAACGCCGGCAGGACCCGCTCGACGCCCCGGCGGATCTCGGAGTCCTGGAGCGGACCCTGGACCTCCACGCTCGCCAGCCCCGCGGCCGCGTCGAGCGAGCCGGTCGGCGCGCGTCGTGGCACCACCGGCGCGAGTGGCGGCGGCGCGACCGGCCGTGCGTTCGGCGCATCGATCGGCGGGCTGGCGTCGATCGGCGGCGGCGGCGCAGCGTCGATCGGCACCACCACCGCCGGCGTCGGCGGCATTGCGTCTTCGTTCGACCAGGACGCGGGTTTGGGGTCGGCGCTCGACGCCAGCCGGCGGACATCGCGCTCGCGCGCCGGCGCCCGGCCCGCGGCGTGCGCGACCCGGCGGGTGTCCTCGACCCGCCGGTCACGGACACCGGCGTGGCCGTCCCGGGCCGCGACCGCCGGGGCCGCCCCCGCCGGCAGCGCGGGCGCCGGACTGGCCGCGCCCCGACCCACGGCGATCGCTGGCGCCGACCAGGTCGGCGGCGCCCCGGCCTCGGCGGCACGGTCGGGCACCGCGGCGGGCGCAGGCGGGACCCCGACGACACTGGCTCGCCCCGGTGCCCGCGTCGCGCTCGCCCCCGGCCACAGCGCCACCGCGACCGCCGCCGCCGCCCCCATCGCGGCCACCGCCACCGCCGCCAGCGCCCGGCGTCGGACCGAGCCCCGCAGATCGGGCACCGACGCGGTCGAGCGCGGCGCCGCGTGGTCGGGACTCACCGCGGCGACCGGCGCGCCTTCGGACTCGATCTCGACGCTCTCGAGCAGCTCGTCGTCGTCGTCGGCCTCGGCCCACGCCATCTCGGTCGGGGCGGTGCGGCCGTCGGCCGGCTTCAGCAGCGCGGCGACGTACTCGCCGACCTCGATCGGCGAGGTCGACAGCTGCTCGGAGCGCGCGAGCGCCTCGAGGTCGCGCTGCATGTCGCGCGCGGTCTGGTAGCGCAGGCGCCGGTCGCGCTGCAGCGCGCGCATGACGATCGCCTCGAGCGCCGGCGAGTAGCCGGGCCGCAGCTTCGACGGCGGCGCCGCGTCTTCCCCGACGATCTTCTGCAGCACGACCAGCTCGGTGCCGGCCCCGGCGAACAGCCGCTTACCGGTGGTGAGCTCGTAAAGAATGATCCCGATCGAGAAGATGTCACTGCGCCGATCCAGCGCGGCGCCCCGGCACTGCTCCGGCGACATGTAGCCAATCTTGCCCTTGAGCGTGCCAGTCCGGGTCCGGTGCTCGTTGGTCGAGATCTTGGCAACGCCGAAGTCGGTCACCTTCACGGCACCGTCGAACGAGACGAGCACGTTCGACAGCGACACGTCCCGATGGACGATGCCGATCGGCTGGCCGGCGGCGTCGCACAGGCTGTGGGCGTGCTCGAGCCCGGCAGTCATCCCCAGCCCGATCGCGACCGCGCACGACAGCGGCATGGCCCGGCCGGCGCGCGACTCGATCCGCATCAGGTCGCGGAGGTCGCCTCCGCGCATGTACTCCATCGCGTAGTAGTAGTTGCCGGTCTCTTCGCCGATGTCGTGGACCTGGACGATGTTCGTGTGATCGAGCATCGCGGCCAGCCGCGCCTCGGCCAGGAACATCTGCACGTACGACGCCTGCACCGCGAAGTGCGGCAGCATGCGCTTGATGACGACCAGCTTCTCGAAGCCGTGGATGCCGGCGCTGCGCGCCAGGTAGATCTCCGCCATGCCGCCGACCGACAGCAGGCGAACGACTTCGTAGCGGCCGAGCAAGGTTCCCGCCTGCAAGCCGACCGTGGGTCGAGGTGCAGGCAGTGGATCGACAAATGCCATCGTCTCCCGTTGTCGTCGATCAACAACGTGAGATCAATATCACTGACAATTGCAACACTGCTGACTCTCGCGCGCACATCGAGATGCACTTGCCATGCGCGCCAGCCGCGGGCCAGCGCACATCTGTCGTCGAGCGCGAAGGCGGCTGATCACCCCGCACCGACGACGCCGCTACCCCATCACTGACGGGTAGTGGTGGGCTTGCGGGGGCGCGCCAACCCGTAGAGATCGAGACGGTAGACCAGCGTGCGGCGCGAGATGCCGAGCATGGCCGCGGCGCGGGTCTGATTGCCGGCGCAGGCGTCGAGCGCGGCGATCACGCGCGCGCGCTCGTCGCCGTGATCCGCGGGCGGGGTGATCGGGACTGGCCGCTCGGGCGTGGCCGCGGGAGTGGCAATCACCGTCGACCCCGACGGCGGATCGAGCGGGAGGTGCTCGGGCAGGATCAGCGGTCCCCGGCCGAGCAGCACGGCGCGCTCGATCAGGTTGCGCAGCTCACGCAGATTCCCGGGCCAGCTGTGGGTCCGGAGCCAGTCGGCCGCGCTCGACGACAGGTGCGGGCCCGGCGCCAGCTGGTTGCGGCGGCAGAACAGGTCGATGAACCGGCGCGCCAGCGGCTCGATCTCGTCGAGCCGATCGCGCAGGGGCGGCACCGTCACCGTGATCCCGGCCAGCCGGTAGTAGAGGTCCTCGCGGAAGGTGCCGCGCGCGATCGCCTGCCCCAGGTCGCGATTGGTCGCGGCCACGAAGCGGACGTCGATCGCGATCGGCGCCAGCGCGCCGACCCGCATCACCGCGCGCTCCTCGAACACCCGCAGCAACTTCACCTGCACCGACAGCGGCAACTCGCCGACCTCGTCGAGCAGCACGGTGCCGCCGGCCGCGGTCTCGAGCAGGCCCGGCTTGGCCCCGGTGGCGCCGGTGAACGCGCCGCGCTCGTGGCCAAACAGCTCACTCTCGAGCAGGGTCTCCGACAGCGCCGCACAGTTGAGCCGCAGGAACGGTCCGTCGGCGCGCCGCGAGCGGCGGTGGATGGTCTCCGCCATCACCTCCTTGCCGACACCGGTCTCGCCCAGCAGCAGGACCGAGATGTCGGACGGCGCGATCCGACCGATCAGGTTGTGCAGCTCGCGCATGCGCCGCGACGCCACCACGACCCGGCGCTCGCCGCTGGCGCTGTCGAGCCCGCGCAGCTGGGCCAGCGCGCGCGCGGCCAGCGCGTGGTGGCTGCCGCCGTCGGCCGGGAACACCGCGACGCCGGTCCGGGCCGCGGCGCCCAGCGCCGCCAGGCTGGCCTCGATGCGACTGGCGCGCAGGTCGGCCTCGGCACGGTCGGCGCCCGGGGCCAGCACCTCGAACTCGCCAGGCCCGTAGTGCCCGAGGACGTCGGCGGCGCGCAGCACCTCGCCGAACACCTCGCAGGCGCGGGCGTCGTCGATCGGCGGGACCACGTGGACGTGGACCAGCGCGAACGAGCTGCCGGCCGGCTCGCACCGCTGACACTCCTCCTCGGTGCGGTTCTCGAAGTAGTCGTGGCCCCACATCCGGCGCTGGCGCACGACCAGGCCGCGGTCCTGAACCAACAGGGTGACCTCGCCGATCGTCACCGCCTCGCCGATCGCCACGTGCAGGCGCTGACCGGGGCCGACCACCCGCACGCCGGCGCGGGTGCCGTTGCGACTCGACACGTCCTCGATCTCGAGCGTGTTGCCGAGGTGGAGCCGCAGGTGCGTCCGCGACACCGACGGGTGATCGATGCGCACGTCGCAGCGCTCGCCGCGGCCGATCGTGACGACGCCTCGGCTGGGCAACTCGAACACGGTCGCGCCGGCGTCCGAGATGACGATCAGCGAGAGGCGGCCCAGGTCGACCGGGCTCGGCGCCGGCGTGGTCGTGGTGGTGGCCTCGAAGACGTTGGTGGGCGACGGGGTGCGGGTCATGGGCGGAGCGGACTCGGGGAAGGACTGCACGTGCGGCGGCAACGAGCAATCTGCGCGCCGATTGCGCAACACCAATGACTCAATGATTTCAGGCTAATACATTCCACTGTATCCGGGTTGCGCTTGATGCGCACGCCAATTGCGCACGCACGTTGCGCAACCGGCTTGATGCGCAGCGGGGCGCGGCGACCGGGCACCGACCCGGCTTCACCGCGCCGGCGTCACCGCGCACCAGGCCGCGCGCGCGACGAGCGCCGGCGCTCACCGCGAGCGGACGTCAGGCCCGCGGCCGGGAGTCGCCGCCGACGCTGGCTCAGCGTGGCACGCGCCGCTACCGTGGCGTGTTCCACCGTCTTTCAGGAGAAACCGATGAGCGTTGCCCGAGTCACCGAGATCACCGCCGAGTCCACCAAGAGCTTCGAGGACGCGATCGCCGTGGGGATCGCCCGTGCCAACAAGACGCTGAAGAACGTCAAGGGCGCGTGGATCCAGGACCAGAAGGTCACGGTCGTCGACGGCCAGATCAGCGAGTACCGCGTGAGCATGAAGATCACGTTCGTGCTCGAGGACTGACCGAATCCCGACCGCAGCCTCGTCACGTCCAAGCGACGTTCAGCGCAAGAGTCGCGTTCACGCGCGCCCGGCGGTCGATCGCCGCGCGGCGGATCCGGTGACGGTGATAGACCGGTCGCCCATGAGCGACACCGAGATCCACACGCGCGCGGGACGGGTCGCTGTGACCCTCCGCGGTGACGGGCCCTTGCTGGTCCTGGTACCGGCGGCGGGGCGCGCGGGGGCCGACTTCGACCCCATGCTCCCGGCGCTGCAGCGCCGCTTCCGGGTGGCGACGCTCGACTGGCCGTCGACCGGTGCGTCGCCGGCCGCGACCTCCCCACGCGACGCGACCGCCGCCTCCCTGGCCGGGGCCCTCGGCGAGGTGGTCGCCGCGCTCGGTGACGAGCCCGCCATCGTGCTCGGCCACTCGCTCGGTGGCTTCGCCGCGACGCGGCTCGCGATCGACGCGCCGGCCCGCGTGCGCGCGCTGGTGCTGGTCGACGCGCTCGGCTTCATCCCGTTTGGCCCGGTCCAGCGTGCCTTCTGCGTGGTCAAGGGCCGCACCGCGGTCACCCGCGCGGTCGAGGGCTACCTCGCCCGCGCGCAGACGCTACGCCGTAACCCCGACACCGCCCGGGTGTTCGCGCGGGTCGACGCCGCCCTCGCCCGCCCCGACTACGCCGAGCTCACCGCGGCCGTGTGGCGCAGCTTCCCGGACCCGGCCAACGACCTGCGCCGGGCCGCCGCGGCGATCCGGTGCCCCACGCTGGTGTGCTGGGGCTGGCTCGACCCGGTGGTGCCGGTCCGCGGGGGTCGCACCGCGGCCAAGGTCATCCCGGGCGCCCAGCTCGCGCTGTTCGCCACCGGCCACACGCCGTTCGTCGAAGCACCACGCCAGTTCCTGCGCACGCTCGAGCGGTTCCTCACCGACGTGATCGGATCGCAACCGGGCCCAACCTGAGCCGGGCTGCGGCCGAGCCGCGCTCGATCAGTCGGGCTTCGGGTAGCTCATCGCGCGAGCGGGCTCGCCGATCACGTCGTCGAGCCGCCGCGACGGGGCCGGGACCGCGTCGAGATCGATGCCCTCGCCGGCGATCTGCGTCATCGGCTGGGGATCGACCGGAGACACCCCGACCATCGAGGCCAGGCCGGTCGCCTGCGCGGCCGGGTCGCTGGCTTGCTCGAGCTGGCGGAGCCGCCAGCGCTGCACGCCCCGCCAGACCGCGACACCGCCGGCCACCACGCCAGCCATCACCAGCACTTGCTTCACACGCTTCGCGAGCATCGTTGCCTCCTCGTCGGGATGCGGGGGTCGAAGCGACCGCCGCCCGTGCACGAGGTCTACCCCGACTCCGCGGGAGCGCTCGTCCGCGTCGTCAGAACGCGCAGATGAAGTTTGCGCCCTGCGCCGGGTAATAGAAGAGGTCGGTGAAGCACATCTCGTCGTCGGACGAATCACCGAAGCCGACCGGTGAGCCGGTCGGCGGGTTGGTGGCCGGCGTGTTCTCGTAGGTGCAGTGGGTGGTGATGACGTCGCCGGGCCGGAGCTCGATCATCGGACTGGCGTACTGGAACGTCTGGCGCTCGAAGTTGTAGTCGATGTCCTGCAGCATGATCTCCTCGCCGCCGCGGGTGACCACCGACCGCATGTGGCGACCGAGCTTGTGCATGTGCTGCGACAACGCGAACACCTGGATCGGCTGGTCGGTGAAGCTGCTGACACGGCAGCTGCCCGACTGCGTGCTGGTCCCGCTCGGGACCGCCAGGTTCACGGTCGGTCCCGCCAGGACCAGCTCGGCCTCGTGCTGGATCTCGGAGGCGGCGGCCTCCTGGAACAGCGTGCCCGACCGACCGGTCATCACGCTGTCCGTCGAGTTGTAGAGGTGGAGGTTCAGCAACAGCCGCTGGCCGGCGACCAGATGGAGCCCGACGCCGGCGGGGAACTCGAAGTCCGGTGAGCCGACGCCCGAGCCGTAGATCATGCTCTGGCCGTTGGTCCCGACCCCGCACGGCACCGTGCCATCGGCCGGGCTGGCGCCCGTGTAGAGCGTCAGGACCGTGTGGTGGGTGCCGAGCGGGATGATCGGACGGAACGCCTTCACGTAGACGTCGCGCGGCACCGTCGTGTAGACGCAGAAGTAGCCCTCCTGCCCGGGCTGGAGGGTCCAGTCGCCCTCCATCAGCGAGGCCCAGCCGTCGGGGATCACCGCGGCATCGACGCTGGCGACATCGTCGCCATCATCGTCGCCGGTGCCGCCGGTGCCGCCACCGCCGCAGGCGACGAGGGAGAGCGAGAGCACCACCGCCGCCACGAAACCACGACCACGGACCACGAGGCTCGACCTTGACAGCATGTTCCCTCCTGCGTTCGCGGGCATAGTGCCCTACCGGCGCGCGCGGTGTCGAGCCATCTCATCCGGCCGGCGCACCTCGCGCGTCGTCCGCGGCTACCCCCCGGTCTGCAGGCGCCAGAGCCCGGCGTAGATGCCGCCCTGGGCGACCAGCTCGTCGTGCGAGCCGCGCTCGACCACCTGGCCCTGATCGAGCACGTGGATGACGTGGGCGTGGCGGATCGTCGACAGCCGGTGGGCGACGATCAGGGTCGTGCGGTCGCGGGTGATGGTCGCGAGCGAGCGCGCGATCGCCGCCTCGGTCTCGTTGTCGACCGCGCTGGTCGCCTCGTCGAGGATGAGGACGGCCGGATCGCGGACCAGCGTGCGCGCGATCGCGAGCCGCTGGCGCTGGCCGCCCGACAGCTTCTGGCCACGCTCGCCGACCCGGGTGTCGTAGCCGTCCGGCAGCGCCCGGATGAAGTCGTGGGCCTCGGCCGCGATCGCGGCCGCCTCGAGCTGGGCGGCGGTGGCGGCGAGGTCGCCGTAGCGGATGTTCTCGGCGATCGACGCGTCGATCAAGAACACGTCCTGCCCGACGTAGCCCATCGCGGCGCGCACCTGATCGTCGGCGAGCGCGGCGAGCGGTCGGCCGTCGAGGCGGATGGCGCCGGCGGTCGGCTCGTGGAACTTCAGCAGGAGCTTCATCACCGTGCTCTTGCCCGAGCCGGTGCTGCCGACCAGCGCGGTGGTCTGGCCGGCGCGCGCGACGAACGACACCCCGCGCAGCACCTCGCCCGAGGTCGCGTAGGCGAAGCGGACGTCGTCGAAGACCACGTCGCCGCGGGCGTGGGCGCCGACCGGCTCGGTGCCGAGCGTGTGCTCGACCTCGGTGTCGAGCAGGCCGAGCGCGCGCCGGATCGCGGCGGTCGACCGGTTGTACATGTCGGTGACCTCGGCGAGCCGGGTCAGCGGCCACAGCAGCCGCTGGGTGAGGAACACGAACACCGAGTAGGCCCCGACCTCGAGATCGCCCTGCAGCACCAGCCGGCCACCGACCAGCAGGGTCGCGATGAAGCCGAGCATGATCGCCATGCGGATCACCGGCGTGACCGCGCTGGCCAGGCGGATCGCGGCGCCGTTGGCCTGGCGGTAGCCATCGCTCTCGGCGCGGACCCGGGCGGCCTCGTGGTCCTCGCGCCCGAACGCGCGGATCGTGGCCAGGCCCGCGAGGTTGTTGCTGAGCATGCCGTTGAGGTGGGCGGCCTGCTCGCGCACCCGCAGGTAGCGCCGCTCCAGGCGGCCCTGGAACCAGTACGCGCCGAACAGGATCACGGGGATCGGCAGCAGCGCGAACACCGCGGTGCCCGGCGCCAGGATCACGAACGCCAGGCCGCACAGCAGCGTGCTGGCGATGGTCTGGATGATCTGAGCGACGCCGCTGTTGACGAAGCGCTCGAGCTGGTTGATGTCGTCGTTCATCACCGACAACACCGCGCCGGCCTGGCGATCCTCGAGGAAGCTGGTGTGCAGCGTCTGCACGTGGCGGTACACGTCCATGCGCAGGTCGTGCTGGATCGACTGGGCGAGCTCCCGCCACGCGACCTCGTACAGGTACTCGAAGAAGCTCTCGCTGATCCAGATGAGCGCGGTGAGCGCGGCCAGGATGTAGAGCTGCGCCATCGCATCGGTGACGCCGAACTGACCGAGCCACGACGCCTCGCGCCGCACCACCACGTCGACCGCGATGCCGATCAGCACCTCGGGCAGCACGTCGAACAGCTTGTTGAGGACCGTGTAGACGACCGCCAGCCGGATCCGGTTGCGGTAGGCACGGGCGTAGCGCCACAGGCGGATCATCGGGTGCATGCCGCGCCACGCTGCCCGACGGTGCCCACCGGCGCAAGCGCGCGGCGACCCGGGCGCGACGTTGCCGGAACTGGGCTTCATGGCCGGCTGTCACGCTGGGCGGTCGGCCGCGTTCTGTTCACGTGAAGTCCGTCAAGCACGCCGCGATCGCAACCGTCGTTCTCACCCTGGGCATCGTCGTGAGCTACCTGCTCGGTCTGTGGGGCAGCCGCCCGGCCCCGCCCTCGGCGCCCACGGTGGCGGGCCCGGCGCGGCCCGTGGTCCCGACCACCGCGGTGCCCGCAACCGGCGCGACCGCGGAGCCGGCCCCGCCCGCGCGCGACGACGATCCCCGCGGCGAGCTGCGGCTCGAGGGCATGGTGCTCGACGCCAGCGAGCGCGGGGTGGGCGGGGCCCGGGTCGCGATCGACGCGGAGCCCGCGCGGGTGGTCGAGGCCGAGAGCGACGGCTCGTTCGTGTTCGACGGCCTGGTCGCGCGCGCCTACCGGCTCGAGGCCAGCGCCGGCGACCAGTACGCGGGGCCGGTGCGGCTCCGCCTGGCCGCGGGCGCCGAGCCGGTCGTGCTCCGGCTCCGCGCCGGCGGCACTGTCGAGGTCGCGGTCCGCGAGGCGCACGGTGACCAGCCGATGGCCGGCGCCGAGGTCGAGCTGCGCGGCACCCTGACCTGGTCGGGCACCACCGGCGGCGATGGCGTCGCGACCCTGCGCGGGGTCGGTCCGACCTGGGGCGCGCTGGTCGTCCGCGCGGCCGGCTTCGCGCCCGCCGCGACGATGGTGTCGATCGCCGGCGACCCGGCGGTGCCGGCGCGGTTCGCGTTCGCGCTGGCCCGCGGCGCCGCGGTCCGCGGCCGGGTGGTCGACGACGCCGGCGCGCCGATCGCCGGCGCCCGCGTGGTCGCGACCTCGGCGTCCGAGCCGTTCCCCGTCGTCGATCCCCGGCGCGACGGCGTGGTCACCGACGCCGCCGGCCGGTTCGAGGTCGCGGCGCTCGCTGCCGGTACCCACCGGCTCACCGCCAGCGATGGCGTGCACGCGCCGGCGGCGTCGTCGCCGCTGGTCGTCGACGGCGTGCACCCGCGCACCGGCGTGGAGCTGGTGCTTGCCGGGGGCGGTCGGGTGACCGGGATCGTGACCGACGCCGCCGGCGCGCCGATCGCCGGCGCCGACATCCGCGTGGTCACCGACGGCCACGTGCTCTGGCGTCCGCGCCGGCACGCCTTCAGCGACGCCGCCGGCCGGTTCGCGCTGGGCGGGCTGCCGCGTCGCCCGGTCGACGTGGTCGCCGCGCACACCAGCGGGACCTCGGCGATCGTCGCGGTCGATCTGGCCGCGACCGCCGAGCGCGAGCTCGCGCTGGTCCTCGACGTCACCGGCGCGATCGAGGGGATCGTGGTCGATCGGACCGGCCAGCCCATCGGCGACGCCGCGGTGACCGCCGAGCCGGTCGCGACCGGGGGCGTGGCCGACGAGGCGGTGTGGTCGGTGCGCGGCGTCCCGCATGCGGTCACCGATCCCGACGGCCGCTTTCGCTTCGTCGGCCTGCCGGTCGCCGGGTACCAGGTCCGCGCCGCCCGCCCCGGCGCGCGCGCCGATGCGCTCCGACAGGGCGCGACCACCACCGCCCGGCCCGGCGACCCGGCGCTGCGGCTGGTCTTGCCGGCCGACGGCCAGGTGACCGGCAAGGTCGCGTTCGCCGACGGCCGCGCCCCCCTCGCGCTCACGATCGCGCTCGACGGTGGCCGCGCCACCCCGTCCGCGCGCTCCGACGGCAGCTTCGCGGTCGACGTGGTCGCCGGCAGTCACCACGTCGTGATCGCCGGCGCCGGCTTCGTGCCGACCACGGTGCGCGCGGTGAAGGTGGAGGAGGGCAAGCCGACCGACCTCGGCACCATCACGGTGGTCGCCGGTCGCTCGATCAGCGGTCGCGTGCTCGACGGCCGCGGCCGCCCGGTCAAGGGCGCCCGGGTCGCCGCCGGCCCGCTGCTGACCGGCGGCGGCGCCGAGCTCTACATCGAGAGCGAGAGCCCGGGCGCCCGCGCCACCGAGACCGACGACGACGGCCGGTTCGTCATCAGCGGCTTCGGCCCGCGCCCGCTCACCGTGGTCGCCGGCAAGGACGGCGCCGGTCGCTCGCCGAGCGTCAGCGTGCCGCGCGGCCCCGACAGCGTCGTGCTCGACCTGATCCTGGCGCCGTCAGGGGCGGTCGCCGGCACCGTCACCCGCCACGGCGCGCCGGTCGCCGACACGGTCGTGATCGCGAATCCGGCCGGCAGCCCCGGCGCCAACTTCTTCGTGGTCACCGCGGCCGACGGCACGTTCGCCTTCGATGCCCTCACCGCCGGGAGCTACGTCGTCTTCCCGATGATCGGCGGCGGCGGCGGGCGCCCGAAGGACATGTTCATGCGCAAGGTCGAGGTCACCGCCGGCGCGCGCGCCGAGCTGACGATCGATCTGGCCCCCGGCGCGGGCAAGGTCGAGATCATGGTCGTGACCGAGGCCGCCACGCCGGTCGCGATCGCGCAGGTCGTGATGGTCCAGGCCGCGGTCACCGCGCCCAACCTCGAGCAGCTCCGCGACGGCAGCTGGATGCCGCCGGAGCTGGCCGCCGGCACGACGATCGCGCTCTACCTGCGCGCCGCGATGGGGCCGCCGGTCACGATCGAGTCGGTCGCGGCCGGCACCTACACCGCCTGCGCGGTGCCGTTCCCGGTCGCCGACGCCAGCCAGGCGATGACCATGATGGACGAGGCCGGCACCCTGCCGATGCAGTGCACCCCGGTCGTGGTCGCGGGCGCTGGCACCCGCCGGGTCACGATCGCGGTACCGGTCGCGTGGACCGTGCCGCGCGCACCCGCGCCATCCGCGCCGTCGCCATCCGCGCCGTGACCGCGGCCGGTCAGCGCCCGAAGCGTTCGATCGAGCGCGCCTTGGCCTTGCTCGCCTCGTCCTCGCGGTTGCGCGGCGGCGCCGGCGTGACCAGCGAGTCGACCAGCGCGCGGGCGACGACGAACACGTCCTCGACCGCCTGGCTGAACGCGGCCTCGTTGGCCCTGGACGGAATCGTGTAGCCGCTCAGCTTGCGAATGAACTGCAGCGACGCGGCCCGGACCTCGTCGTCGGTGGCCGGCGGCGCAAAGTTGAAGAGCGTCTTGATGTTGCGACACATGGCTCGGCCGTCAGTCTAGCGGCAGCGTGAAGAAGAACGTCGCGCCGGCGGCCGGCTCGCTCTCGGCCCAGATCCGTCCGCCGTGCGCCTCGACGATCCCCTTCGCGATGTACAGGCCCAGCCCGGCACCCGCGCTCTGGACCCGACGCGCCTGCCAGTAACGGTCGAAGATGTTCGCCAGCTCACTGGCGACGATACCGGGTCCGGTATCGCGGACCGCGAACCGCACCCATCCCGCCGTGCGGGTCGCGTCGAGCGTGACGCTGCCGCCAGCGGGCGTGAACTTGATCGCGTTGCCGACCAGGTTCGAGAACACCTGGGACATGCGGGCTGGGTCGGCGACCACCCGGGCGTCGCCATCCCCGACCCAGGCCAGGACAACCGACTTGGCTTGCGCGATGGGGGTCAACATCGCCATGACCTCGGAGATCAGCGAGCTCACGGAGACCGGCGTCTGGGTCACCTCGAACCCCCCGGCCTCGATCTTGGCCAGATCGAGGAGATCGTGAATCAGGCCATCCATGCGCGAGACCGACCGCTGGATCCGCGAGAGGGTCGCGACGGCGTCGGGGTCGGCCGTGATCCGGGGCGCGAGCGAGGCGATCGAGAGGCGAAGGACCTGGAGCGGATTCTTCAGATCGTGCGAGAGCACGGCGACCATCTCGTCGCGCAGCGTGATCGCCTGCGCCGCACGCGCGATCTGCTTGACCAGGTCGGCTTCGATCGCGTGGCGCCGGAGATCTCCGGCTGCCTCGATCTCGACGCGCGACCAGGGATGGGCACGCGCTCGCACGACCTCCCGCCAGGCGTCGAACGAGTGGCGGGGATGCAGGCGTCCGCCCGACTCGACCGGCTTCGTTGGATCGCCGGCCCAGGTCACGGTCCTGACCACCTCGGGGCGAAACCAGCACACGTGCGAGGGAGGGGTGCCGGGCAACGTCATCGCGAGGAGTCCGCTGGCGCGATCGGCGTAGTCGGCGGCCGGCCCGTGACGCAGACTGAGCGAGTCCGTGTGCAGGATGCCGCTCGACCCTTGCGTGGTCAGCCAGTCCACGATCGCCGCCAGCTGCGCCGGATCCGGCGTGCCGCCGACGGTGTGGATGCCATGCCCCGTGCACACCGCCGCGCCGGTCGCACCCACGAGCTGCAGCAGGAGGTCCCCGCGCTGCAGGAGCGCGGTCGCCACGTCCGTGGCTGCGTCACGGATCACCTCCGCGAGCCCGGCCTCGGTCCCGCGGAGGGCATCCCGGCGTGCGCGCGACTCGAGCTGCGCTTGCGCGGCCAGCTGCAGCGACACGACGCGACCGATCACCTCGCAGGCCGCCCGGGCGGCGAGGCTGAGGTGGCGCGGCGCGCGATGATGACAGGCGATCAGTCCCCACAACGTCTCCGCGTGCACCAGCGAGACGCTCATCGAAGCGCCGACGCCCATGTTCCGCAGATACTCGAGGTGGAGCGGCGACACGCTGCGCAAGGTCGCAAACGACAGATCCAGCGCACCGCCGGTATCGGGGCGCTGCGCCGGGACCAGCGCGACCGCCTGGTAGCTCGAGTCCGGGATCAGCCGGAGCCAGTTCTGCAGATACATCGCGCGCGCCTGGCGCGGGATGTCACTGGCCGGGAAGCGATAGCCCCGGTACGAGTCGACGCCCTCGGCGAGGGTCTCCTCGATCACGTCGCCATGCCCCTCGTCATCGAATCGATAGAGGAGAATCCGGTCGAAGCCGGTGAGCGCGCTCACCGCGTCGACCGCGATCTTGCAGAGCTCGACCACGCTGTTCGAACGCTGCAGGTGCGCCAGGGCGGTCCGGAGCGCCGCATCGCTGGAAGCTGCGTGCTCGTCGTGCCGCTCCAGCTCGAGGATCGCGAGGCCTTGATGCCGGTGCGCGCGCGCGTCGAAGCGAGCTCCCTCGACCGCGAGCGCGAAGGGCTCACCGGCGGTCGAGCTCGCGAGGCTGACCCCGGCCAGCGCAGCCTCCGCCGCCGGCCCGAGGAGCGCGGCCAGCGGGCGATGGAGGACGGCCCCGGGCGCGACGCCGAAGAAGTCGGCCGAATTGGCGCTGACCTGGAGGATCTCGAGCGTCTCCGGGGCGAGCGCGACGAGCACGCCGTGCGGCTGGATGGCCCCCGGGATGTGGATCGGCTCGACGTCGCAGGTGCTGACGTCGGGCACCGTCACGCGGGGCCCGAGCGGGCTTCCAGCCACTCCGTCAAGGTCTCGAAGGTATGAACCGCAGCGCGTACGGCGGCGTCCGTCTCGAGGGTCGTCGAGTGGTTGACGTGGTCGACGAAGCGCGTCCACATCGCCCCGGTGGTCGCGCCATACCCCGTGAAAAAGGCGGCGCCGCTGGCGGCATCGAGCTCGAGCCGGTCGCGCAGGTGCTTACGAATGATCTGACCACCGAGCGTCGACCCCTCGATGACATAGAGGATGCCGAGCGCGTGCGATGCGCTGTCGAGCACGGGCAGGTCGCGGCAGCGCGGCAGCGCCTCGATCTGGGCCGACGTCACCCCGAGCGCGCGCAGGTCGGTCGCGAGGAGCGGGAGCTTGGCCCGCAGGTCGAGCGCGAGCGCCGCGCCCTCCGCGGCGGCCGCGCGTGCGAGCGCGGGCTCGAGCGGCGCGTAGAAGCCATAGAACGCTTCGACCACGCGCGTGTAGCGAGCACGTGTGAGTCCAGGCTCGAGCAGCGGCAACACCCGTTCGATGCGGGTGTGCACGTCCTGCGTCGCTTCGCGCAGCACCTGCATGCGCGTGACCTCGCGCGTCGGGGTCGCGACCAGGACCGGCCGTGCGCCGTCGTCGCTCGGAGCAGATGCCACGTGAATTGAAACAGAGCGCATGGCACGCGATCGCAGGCTTCGCTGATACGCCCGGGAGTCCGCGATGTCAATGCGCGCCTCCGCTCGCTCGCGGCAGGTACCTGGTGAATATCGCAGGCGATCCGACGTACCCGGGCCAGCTCGCTGGGCCTGGTTCGCGCCCGATCCGTGCCGACCAGGGCCGGCTCGCCTCCGGCTCGGTTCAGTCGAGCTCGACGAAGCGGGTCGCGCTGCTGTCGCGGTCGCCACCGGCCGACGCGTCGACCACGAGCGAGCGCGTGAGGACGTTGTCACCGGTCGCCGGGTCCCACCCGCCGGTGTTGGCGAACCGGATGGCGTAGCGCGGATCCTTGGCGATGCTCGACGACGCGTCCGGCATGCGCAGCGCCAGCGTGTACGTGCCCGCGGCCAGGCTGGCCGGCACCCGCAGGCGCGCGGTCACGGTGGTCTTCAGGCCGGCCGGGAGCCGGCGGGCATCGAGCCCGATGCGCGCGACGTGGCGGATCGTGCCCCGGGTCAGCACGACCTCGACCGGTCGCGCGTTGAACGGCACCGCGAAGCCGCGGTTGCGCAGGTCGACCTCGACGGTGAGCACACCACCCGGGGCGACCGCCGCGCTGTGGGCGACCCGGCGGAGCACGAAGCGGTAGCCCAGGTTCCGACGGATGGTGGCGTCACAGCCTTCGTTGACCCAGCTCGAGATGACCGACGCCTTGTACTGCCGGTTGAGATACGAATAGTGAAGGTTCTGCATCTCGGCGACCGCCGCAGCGCAGCTGGTCTTCGGCGCGTAGATCTGGCAGGTCTCGCCGCCCATCGGCGCGTACAGGGTGTCCTGCGCGACGTACGAGGTCCAGGTGGTCACCGGCGACGCGTAGGTGCCGAGGTCGCTGGGGCTGGCGAGGAAGCAGTCGTTGTGGTGGCCGATGCGCGAGCGTGACGAGCCCGAGTAGGCCTCGGTCGCCGAGATCGCGCCGGTCCGGTACGCCGCCTTGTACATCGGGGTCCGCACCTGCACGCTGCGCGTCGACGGCAGCGCCGTCAGCAGCGCGGCCAGGACCTCGCCGCGCGCGGTGGGGTTGTCGAGCCCGTTGGTCGAGCCGTGCCACTCGCCCCACGCGCCGATGAAGCCGGCCTGCATCACCGCGATCACGTCGGCGTTCTCGCGCAGCACCGGCGCCAGCTGGTTGATGTGCGCGAGCATGCGCGACTTCGTGGCGTCCGCGGCGAACGAGGCGTTGTACGCGAACCGGAGCACCAGCTTGATACCGGCCGCGCGCGCCCGCGCGAAGCCCGCGCGCAGGGTGGTGAGGAGCGCGTCGTCGAGCGACCGATCGCGGTAGCCCTCGAGGTTCACGATCGAGATGGCCAGCGTGTAGCCGGCGGCCCGGATCGGCGTCGCGTCGCTCCCGCCGAGCAGGTTGTAGCCGATGTAGTAGCCACGCTCGGGGTTGGCGAAGTCCTCGGTCGACTCCCCCGGCTCGAACGAGACCATCGGGCCGTCCGCGGTGGTGATCAGCTCACTGCTGGTTTCCCCGAGGCTCGACTCGTCGGCGTCGTTGCCGTCTTGCAGATCGGTGCACGCACCGAGCGCGAGCGCGAGGGAGATGGCCGCAATGGTTACTGCCAGTTTCATTGCGGCGGAAGTTAGGCGTTGAAGATCCACCAGGCCACGTATGAATTCACGCACCTGCAGCGCCAGGTCTCACGCGTGACTCCATGCCGGCACCTGTATGTGCGAGATAAGAGTGCGTGAACGGAGCTGGTCAGTTCAGGACTGTAACCGAGCGTTCGATCCTGGGCGAAACCTTGCGAATATCTGGGGCTTACCGCGCAATCTTCGGGCCAATGGCGTGGTCCTGCGGGCGTCATCACTCACGGCCTCCGCGGACGATTTCGGGCGATCCCCGTGCACGCCGCTGACGTCCGTCGCCGCGGGGTGACCTCGCGCGGGAAGAATGCCTATCTGGCTACGAGATTCTGGCAGCTGCCCACGACGCCCACGACGGCACCTCGATCCATCGAGGCGGCTCCCGCGCCGCGCGTAGTTGCGGCGGAGCGCTGTCGGCAAGCCTTGCGCGCCGGCCGCGCGTTCTGCGCGGGGGCGCGGCTACCGTCCGGGCCAGCGACCCCCAAGGCGGCGGGCGGCGGAACGCGACACGAGCGCCCGGGTCCGAGGGTTGCTATGTTCACGCGCATGTTCGCCCGTACGCTTGCGACCCTCGTCCTCGGTAGCGCCACGCTCATGGGCTGCGACTCCGGCAGCGGCGCCAGGACCACCGGGACGCCATCCCAGGCCACGGTGGTGGCGCCGCCGGCGCCCGCCCCGTCGACCGCCGCGGCTCCGTCAGTGGCGGCGACGTCCGCGCTCACCCGGGTCGAGGACGTGACCAAGGTCTGCATGGTGACCGATCAGTTCATGGGCACCGCCCAGATCCCGGTTGAGGTGGGCGGCAAGACCTATTATGGCTGTTGCGAGATGTGCAAGGCGCGCCTCGCCAACGAAGCCCAGACCCGCACGGCCAAGGACCCGGTCACCGGCGAGGAGGTCGACAAGTCGGTCGCCGTGATCGGCCGCGATGCCGCCGGCAAGCTTCACTACTTCGCCAGCCCCGCGAACCTCGCTCGCTACCAGCCCACGCTGTGACCTGCCGGTCGCCCAACGGCCGGCCTACGGCAGGGTCAGCAGCGCGCTGCGCGACAGGGCAAAGGCTTGATCGGCGGTCAGGGTGGTCCCGCGGGTCATGAGGTTGCTCGCGCCCGGCAGCGTGTCGTCGAGCGGATCCGGGTAGCGCGCGCCCGATACGCCCACGTTCTCGACGTGCTGGAGCGCGAGGAAGTGACAGAGCTCGTGCGCGACCACCCGGCCAGTCTGGCTGTCGGTGTCGGCCGGCCGCACCAGCACGCCGAAGTAGTAGCTGCCGCGCAGCGACGGCCCCGGAGTGCCGAGGCTGAGGCCGGCCACCCCGGTCGGCAGGCTCTCGACCACGAACAGATCGAGCGCGTCGCCGGAGAGGCGGCCCTCGGTGAGCGCCGGCAGCATCGCCGACAGGCTCTGCGGCGCCTCCTGCGGCTCGCTACCCTCGGTGATGTGCTCGAGTGCCGTCCCCGGGATCGTCAGGACCTGATCGACCACGACCGTGAGGCCGGCGGGCCCGAGCAAGCCCTGCACCTCGTCGAGGAAGCTCGGCGGCGACGCGATCGCGATCGTGTCCGAGACCACGACCACGTTCAGGTGCAGCGTGCGCCCGCCATCGTCGGCCGGCAGCAGGACCGTCACCGTCACCGGTCCCGGCCGATCGCTGGCCACCCGCAGCGACCAGGCGCCGGTGGTCGCGTCCTGCCCCGGCCGGTATGGATAGACGTGCGTGAACGTGCCAAGCCGGATGCTCTGGTACAGCTCACCCGGCATGTGGCCGATCTGCTCGTCGTCGTACGAGGCCCGCATCGCCGGCCCCGGCGCGCCGGCCGGGAGCCCGACCCGGTCGATCCCGTCGGGCCCGCGCAGGGCGCCGATCGCGTAGAGGGCGTCGCTGGCCCCGGTCACGACCACCGTCATCGAGCGCGTCATCGGCGGGATCTCGAACGCCACCTCGTCCGACCGCCCGTCCGCGCCCACGGTCGTCATGAACTGCAGCCGCCGGGCCGGGGCGGCGTCGACCGGGGGCTCGTCCTCCGGCGCCTCACCACAGCCCGCCAGCCCGAACATTGCCATCAGGATCGCCGTGACCGAGCGCATGGTCCGAGCGAATACACCATCGTCACCAGCGCGGGAAGCGCCCCGCGGTTGCGTCCGCCGACCCTGGTGAAAAAGCGCCGGGGCCGCGCCACGAGCGTCGAAGGGCCACCAGGTACCACGCGAGGTTCACGGACTTGCACGCTGGTCCGCCGGCTGCAACTGCCAAACCCATGCCCTCGACTCCCATCGTCGCCGCCTCCCTCCTCGCCGCCGCGCTGGTGACCATCACGGGCTCGCGCGCCGCGCTGGCTTGCCACAGCGAGCCATGCAGTGCCCAGGTTCACCCGCTCAGCGCGCTATCCATCGCCGCCGACCTCGCGATCCTGGGTCTCGACGCCCACTACGCGGGGCGGGACGCGCGCCCCAACCGCGCGTACGGCGCGGCCGAGGTCGGACTCGGGCTGATCCAGTACGTCGGCGCGGCCGCGCTGGTCCTGGACGACGGCAACAACTACCAGCACGTCGCCACGGTCCAGGTCGTCGCCGCCAGCGCCGTCCTCTTGCACGGGACCTACGTGCTGATTCGCGGCGGCAAGTCGGCTCCGGCCGAGCGCGCGGTCTCGTTCGCTCCGACCGTGAGCGACAGCGGCGCCGGGCTCGCCGCCTTCGGTCGGTTCTAGGCACGACCCACGGCGGGACGTCGGACAGCGTGCCGCGGTCACCGCGGCTCACGACCTGCGAGCGCGCCGGCGGCGCCCACGGGCCATCACGCCGAGCGCGATCACCGCCAGCGGGAGGGCCGCGCCGCCATCGCGGGTCGCGCCGGTGCCACAGCCACAGCCACAGCCGCCATCAGTCGGGTCGACATCGTCCCCGAGCTTCAGGATGCCGAGATCGAACGTGGCGTTGTCGTTGGGCAGGTCGCGGTACATCGGGTGCCGGATCTCCTGCACGACCGCGACCTTCGTGGCCGCGCCGCCGTTGATCTGCGGGCCGAGGAAGATGTTGCGCACGCCGCCGAGGCAGTGGCCCGCGGTCAGCACGGTGCGCCGCGAGATCACCGTGCCGCTGCAGAACGCGCCCTCGCGAGGCGCCGAGTGAGGACTCCGGGCAGCGCGCCAATGCGTGACCGCCCCCGGCGTGCCGGCGCTTCGCTGCCCCCGGCCGACCGCACGGGCACGCCGGGGTAGGGGTGGCTTCAACGGCGGAACATGCGTCGGAGCCTATCGCACCCACCGCCCGGTGCGCTCGTCGCGGGCGACCGAGGTCACCCGGGCCACCGCGCGACCGGCGAGCGCGGCCTACTGCTCGATGCAGAACAGGCGCTGGGTCCCACCGCAGCCGCTGTTCTGGAGGCTCTGCCACACGCCATCCAGCGCGGTCGCGTCGCCGATCATGCCCGCCACCGTCGTGGTCGTCCCGAGGGTCCAGTCGTTGCACGTGCTGCCGGCGATCACGGTCCCGTTCGGGGCGCTCCCCGTCCAGGCCCGGTTGGGCGTGAGATCGTTGCCCGCCTCGTCGAGGAGGATCGGGGCGATCAGGGTCCCCGCCACGAGCGCCTCGCGGCTGTTCGCGATCACCGCGCCGGTGACCCGCACGAAGCGTCCGATCGCCGGCAGCCGGTCGCGCGCGTGGATCGCGCCGGTCGACAGGTGTGCGCGCCACTGCCCCGTGAAGCCCCGCGCCTCCGCGGCGGCCTGGCACTTCTGGTCACCGCCGGCGAGCCCGCCGAGGTTCCCGGTGAAGCTCGCGGTCGAGATGAAGATGCGATGCGAGACCTCCGCCGCGTCCAGCGGCAGCGGCGGGGCATCGACCTCGGGCCCGTCGATCCCGGCGCCGTCCGTCTCCGTCGACGCATCGAGCGTCGGTGGGGCCACGGTTCCGCATCCGACGGCAGCTACCATCCAAAGTCGCGAGAGCATCTGCGATGCTAGGCCCGGCCCGCTCGCCCGGTCAAGCAAGGCCTCGGGCACGCGCCACCCTTGCCGCCGGGTGCCTGGCATCTCCGGACTGGCTGCCTGCGGTTGACCGGCCCTCAATGGCTCGCGTGGGCGCCGTCGCCCGTGGCGCATGAGGCGCTGCGATCGAACCGCACGCGATCGACGTCGGGTATGTTCCGCGACCGTGACTCCCATCGTCATCAGTGGAAGCGGGCTCCAGGTCCCACCCGAGGTCATCAGCAACGACGAGCTGGTGGTCGCGTTCAACCGCTACGTCGAGCGCTACAACGCGCTGCACGCGGCCGCGATCGCCGCGGGTGAGCGCCCCGCCCTGTCGCCGTCCTCGTCCGAGTTCATCGTCAAGGCGTCGGGCATCCAGAACCGCCATGTCGTCGACAAGGCGGGGCTGCTCGATCCGACCCGGATGCGGCCCCACATCCCGGAGCGCAGCAACGACCAGCTGTCAGTGCAGGCCGAGCTGGCGGTCGCGGCGTGCCGTCAGGCCCTGACCGCCGCCAGCAAGACGCCGGCCGACATCGACGCGGTGATCGTCGCGTGCTCGAACCTGCAGCGGGCCTATCCCGCGGTGGCGATCGAGGTGCAGGCGGCGCTCGGGATCCGGGGCTATGCGTTCGACATGAACGTGGCGTGCTCGTCGGCCACGTTCGGCATCGAGCAGGCGATGAACGCGGTCCGTGCGGGCACCGCCCGCGCCGTGCTCGTGGTGAGCCCCGAGATCTGCTCGGCGCACCTCGACTTCCGTGATCGCGACTGCCACTTCATCTTCGGGGACGTCGCGTCGGCGGTGGTCGTGGAGCGCGCCGCCACGGCGACCTCGAAGGTGTGCTTCGAGATCCTCGGCAGCCGGCTCGCCACCGTCTTCTCGAACAACATCCGCAACAACTTCGGCTTCCTCAACCACTGCGACGAGACCGGCGTCGGCAAGCGCGACAAGCTCTTCATGCAGGAGGGGCGCAAGGTCTTCAAGGACGTCTGTCCGATGGTGGCCGACCATATCCGCAGCCACCTGACCGCGGTCGGGCTGGCCGCCTCGGACGTCCAGCGCTTCTGGTTGCACCAGGCCAACCTGGCCATGAACCAGCTGATCGTCCGGCGCCTGCTCGACCGCGACGCGACCGCGGCCGAAGCCCCGGTGGTCCTCGACGAATACGCGAACACCAGCTCGGCCGGCTCGATCATCGCCTTCCACCAGCACAGCGAGGATCTCCCTCCCGGTGCGGTCGGGGTGATCGCATCGTTCGGCGCAGGGTACTCGGTGGGTAGCGTGATCCTGCGCCGCCTCGGCGAGGTCGCGCCGGCCGCCGCCGCCTGACCGGGCGTCCAGTGGGGCGTGGCGGGCCACCAGCAATGTCGAGCGCACACTAACCGAGTGAACCGCGCGGGCTAGAGTGGTCGAGATGACCGCTCCGACGACGCCGCCACCCAACATCCCCCGTGCGTTCGTCCTGGTGCTGATCGGCGCCGGCTTCCTGGTGCTGCTGCCGTACTGGGTCTGGCTGGTGCTGGCGGTGTGGGTCGCGCAGATCGGCCGCCGTGTCATCCGTCCGTTGTCTCGCCTCACCGGCGGCCGGCAACGCGCCGCCGCCCTGCTCACCGCGGCGCTGCTCGCCATCATGCTGATCCCGGTCGGTCTGGTCTTGGTCACTCTGATCTTCGATGCCACCGACATGGCCCGACGGCTCGCCTCGACCAAGGAGGTGAGCACGATGTTCGAGCAACTCGTCACCAGCTCGCCCAGCGGCGGCGCTCAGGGCGCCGGCGGCGAAACCAATCCGGTGGATCTGGTGATGTCGCACGGCATGCGGGCGTGGTCGGTGATCAGCGTGGTGTTCAAGGTCGCCGCCGAGGTCGCGCTCGGGCTCTTCATCTTCGTCAGCGGCACCTACGTCATCCTCGCTGACGGCGCGCTGGCCTACCGATGGGCCGAGCTTCACCTGCCCATCGACTCGCTGGTGCTGCGCCGCCTCGCCAACTCCTTCACCGAGACCGGCCATGGCCTGTTCATCGGCGTCGGCGGCTCGGGCCTCGCCCAGGCCATCGTCGCCACCATCGCCTTCGTCGTGATCGGGGTTCCCGAGCCCTACGTCCTCGGCATCCTCACCCTCATGGCCTCGGTGATCCCTTCGATCGGCACCGCCCTCGTGTGGGGGCCGGTCGCCATCGGCCTCGCGCTCACCGGCCGCACCGACGCCGCCATCGTCCTCGTCGTCGTCGGCGTCGCCGTCATCGGCTCCATCGACAACATCGTCCGTCCCATGTTGGCGCGCTGGGGCCAGCTCGACCTGCCCTCGTACCTCATCATGGTCAGCATGTTCGGGGGCCTCGCCCTGGTCGGCGCGTCCGGCCTCGTCCTCGGCCCCCTGGTGCTGCGCCTGGCCAAGGAAGCCCTGGTCATGAGCCGCGAGGCGACCACCGCCGCCAACGCCGAGGCCAGCGAATAGGTGACCACCGGGCCGGCGCCGCGGCTGATCAGGTGAGCGGTAGCCGGAGCGTGAACATCGTGCCGCCCTCGCACCACCCTTGTGGTGCCTTGTGGTGCGGGCCCGCGGAACGACCGCGGCCTGCGCGAGGTCAAGACCCACCCCGCGAGGCCGCAGCGATCGCGACGGCCCGCTCGCCGAGGCGCCGCACATCGGCGGTGCGGCCGAGGACGGCGCGGCGATCGCCTTCCCCGGCCGGGGCGCGGCGGCCCAGTCGGCCCCGATAGCCGGGCCGGCCCCGACCCATGGGCTCCGGCACCGACGTTGCGGCCATGCGCGGGACCATCAAGCCCGCACCTGCTGCCGACGCTTCTACCGGCAGCAGAACCGGAGCTTCGGTTAGACCGGAGAGTCCAGAGGACCCGACGCAGCCAAGCGTCGTCGCAAGTTGTCGTGCCCAGAGACGGAGTTGAACCGCCGACACGCGGATTTTCAGTCCGCTGCTCTACCAACTGAGCTACCTGGGCGTTGGGAGGCGAAAGCTATACGGCCGACTGGCGCCAGGCAAGCGGGTCCCGACGATTTTCGCGGGTCAGGTGACGGTGGTGGTCAGGGCGTCCCGGATGTTGCGGAGGAGATCCGCCGCGGTGAAGGGCTTGGGCAGCAGCCGCACGTCGTCGGAGAGAAGGCCCTGGGGGGCCAGGACGTCGCGATCGTAGCCCGACATGTAGACGACCCGGGTGTCCGGGCGGGTGGTGATGACCGTCTCGTAGAGGCGGCGGCCGTTCATGCCCGGCATGACCACGTCGGTGAGGAGGAGGTGGACCTCCCCGGCATGCGCGGCGATCATGTCGAGCGCCTCGGCCGGGGAGCCGGCGTCGAGGATCTGGTAGCCCTCGCGCGACAGGAGGCGCACCACCAGGCGCCGGACCGCGGGCTCGTCCTCGACCACCAGGATCGTGCGGTTGCCGGGGCTGGTCGACGGCCGCCTGGGGCGGCTGGCGCGCACGACCTGCGTGACCGCGACCGGTAGGCGGATCTCGAAGCGGGTGCCCCGTCCGAACACGGTGTCGACCTGGACCGAGCCGCCGTGCTGCTCGACGATGCCGTACACGGTCGACAGGCCGAGGCCGGTGCCGCGCCCGGGACCCTTGGTCGTGAAGAACGGCTCGAAGATGTGGGGCAGGCTCTCGGCATCGATGCCGGTGCCGGTGTCCTCGACCGCGATGCCCACCATCGGGGCGTCGGCGACCTCGACCGGGAAAGTCGAGAAGCGGAGCACGCCGCCGACCGGCATCGCATCGCGGGCGTTGATCGCCAGGTTGAACAGCACCTGCTGGAGCTGGGTGGTGTCGGCGCGCACCACCAGGCCCGGCGCCAGGCACAGCTCGATCTCGAGGTGTGCCGGCAGGGCGTGCCGCAGCAGCTTGAGCGCGCGGTTGACCTCCTCGGCCAGGTCCAGCTCGCGGAGCTGCAGGACCTGCTTGCGCGAGAAGGCGAGCAGCTGCCCGACCAGCTCGCGGGCGTCGATCGCCGCCGAGACGATCGACTGGATCAGATCGGCATGCGCCGAGTCGCGGCCGAGCGCCGACTTGACCATGTCGGAGCCCATCAGGATCGGCGTCAGCAGGTTGTTGAGGTCGTGGGCGACGCCGCCGGCCAGGAGCCCGAGCGACTCCATCTTCTCGGCCTGACGCAGCGTCTGCTCGAGCTCGGCGCGCATGGCCTCGCCGTCGGTCCGGTCGTGGATGGCGAGCGCCAGCGCCAGCGCATCACCGACCGAGCCGGCGAACCCGCGCTCGTCGCTGGTCCAGGCGCGGGCACCGCGCTGCTCGTGGCAGAGGACGCCGAGCAGGCGTCCGTCGCGGCGGCAGGCCGCGTGCAGCACCGACGTGATGCCGTGGACCTCGAAGTACGCGGCGTGCTCGGCGATGGCCGGGTGCGCGCCGACGTCCGCGGCGGCGACGGTGCCGTCCTGGCGCAGCGTCTCGAGGTAGAGCGAGGTGGCCGAGGCCGCCAGGGTCAGCGCTGACGCCATCGTGCCGCCGGCGCGCTCGGCCAGGGTCATGCAGCGCAGCAGCCCGCCGTCAGCGTCGAGGAGCCAGACGCTGACCCGGTCGATCTCGAAGGTCTCGCCGAGGTCCTTGCAGACGCTCGCGAGCACGTCCTCGACCGCGCTGCCCTCGACGATCCGACGCACCACACGCTGCAGGGCCTCGTGCTGGCAGAGCGTGCTGCGGCGCCGGCGCTGCTCGAGCGCGCGGCCCGCGACCTCGTCGGTGACGTCGGTGCACACCGCCACCACCGACCCGCTCGGGTCCCGCCCGCCGCGGACGCGCATCCACCGCGGGGCCGCGCCGGTGCACAGCCGGAACCGCAGGTCGATCGGCCGGCCGTCGGCGCCGTCGGTCAGCGCCATGAGCAGCGCGCTGCGGTCGCCGGGCTCGATGCATGCCAGGAACGCCTCGGCGCCGAGGGTGACCCCGGTCGGATGCGAGAGCTCGGCCCCGGTCACGAGGCCGGTCGCCCGCACCGGATCCCAGCGCCACACCGCGACCCCCGCACTCCCCAGCGCCGCGGCCACGCCGTCGAGGGGATCGGCGCTCGCGAATGTGGGGCCCGACACCATCGAGGCGGATGATACCGCGGGTGGACGATCCACCGACACCGTTCAACCGGGATGATCCCGACCGGGTCCATTCGGGCGGGCCCTGGTCACGACCGCACACTTCCCGCGCGCCGCGGTCGACGAAGCGAGCGCCCGGGCCCCGTTCGCGATAGAAACGAGGGGTCATGGCCCAGACCGAGCCCAGGTCGCCGCTGCCGACCTCCGCTCCCGGCGAGGACGAGGCGCGCCTGGGCACCATCATCGATGGTCGCTACCGGCTCGATCGCCTGCTCGGCAAGGGCGGCATGGGGGTGGTGTACCGGGCCGAGCACGTGGCGATCCGCCGGACGCTGGCGGTCAAGCTCCTGCACCCGACCCTGGCCGCGCTCCCCGAGCTGCGGTCGCGCTTCGAGCGCGAGGCGATCGCGATCGGCCTGATCGACCACCCCAACTGTGTCGGCGTGTCCGACTTCGGGCGGCTCGAGGACGGCACGCTGTTCCTGGTCATGGAGCTGCTCGACGGCCGGTCGCTGGGCGACGTGCTCGACGCCGAGGCCCCGCTGGCGCCCGAGCGTGCGCTCCGCATCCTGCGCCACGTGCTCGCCGGTCTCGGCCATGCCCACGGCGCTGGCATCGTCCATCGCGACGTCAAGCCGGAGAACGTCTACCTGGTCGCCACCGACAACGACCCCGAGTTCGCCAAGATCCTCGACTTCGGGATCGCCAAGATGATCAACGGCGGCGAGGTCGACGACGGCGTGCGCCTGACCCAGGCTGGCGTCGCGTTCGGCACCCCGGTGTACATGTCGCCCGAGCAGGCGCTCGGCAACCCGCTCGATGGCCGCTCCGACCTCTACGGCGCGACCGTGATGGCCTACGAGATGCTGTGCGGGCGGCCGCCGTTCTGGGCCGACGACAAGCTCGAGATCTTGTCGATGCACACGACCCGGCCGCCGCCGGACATGAACGAGATGCTGGCGCGGGTGAAGACCGGCGTCGCGATCGCGCCCGCGATCGAGGAGCTGATCCTGCGCGGGCTGGCCAAGCGGCGCGACGACCGCTGGCCCACCGCCGGCGAGTACATCTCCGCGGTCGACGAGATCCTCGACATGCTCGGCGATAACACCGCGCGCGCCCCCCGGGCCCCGACCGCCCCGGGCCTGGGCCGGCTCGGCACCGGCCCGGTCCAGTTCGCGTCGCCGACCTCGTCGGCGCTGGCCCCGCGGGCGGCCGGCGCGTCGCGGCCGATCCTGCTGGGCAATCCGACGCGACGGCGGTCGGCCGGCCGGTCGCGCACGGTGATCGCGGCGGTCGCGCTGGTCGGCGCGGCGGCGCTCGGCATCCTGATCGCGCTGCTCCTGCGCGAGCCAAGCCGACCAGCGGCGCCCCGGCTCGACCCGACCACGCTGGCCGGCAAGGCGGCGGCGCTGCTCGAGCGCGGCAACCCGGTCGGCGCGATCAAGACGCTCGAGGCCGCCCGGAAGGAGCTGGCCAGCGACCCCGAGTCGCAGCTGGTCCTCGGTCACGCCTACGCGGCGCAGCGCAAGAACACCGAGGCGATCGCCGCCTACCAGCGCGCGCTCGAGCTGGACGGCAGCCGCGGCCGCGACGAGCAGCTGCGGGCGAACCTGCGCGTGATCGCCGGCGACACCGACGTCGACGCGGTCACCGCGGCGCTCGGCCTGCTCGCGGGCAAGGCCGGCGACCGCAGCGCGCACCAGCGCATCATCGAGCTCGCGTCGGGTCCCGAGCGCACCCTGCGCAAGCCGGCCGCCGCGCTCGCCGAGAAGCTCGGCCTCGGGGCCGAGGTCGACTGGTTGAAGAGCTACCTGCTCGACCTCGAGCAGGGCGAGGTGTGCGCGCAACGCAAGGAGGCGGTCACCAAGCTGCGCGCGCTCGGCGACGCCCGCGCGATCCCGGCGCTCGAGCGGGCGCTCCTGCGCAAGGGCAAGGTCGGCAAGTGGAACGGCAAGAACGTCAACGAGTGCCTGGTCGGCGACGCCCGGGCCGCGATCGCGTACCTGCACGGCCTGGCCCCGCCGTGATCACCGGCCGCGTCGCGGCCGCGGCGGCGCTGCTGACGATGCTCGCGGCCACCCCGGCGCAGGCCGAGCCGTCCGACCGCGACCTGGTGCTGCTCGGCGTCGCGATGATCGTGCCGACCTACGGGGTCGGCGTCGTCACCCACGAAGGCACCCACGCGGTCGCGGCCGAGCTGCTGGGCGCCGACACCACCGCGTTCCGGCCCTGGCCCGGTCGCGACCCGAGGACCGGCGCGTTCCAGATGGGCCTCACCCGGGTCCGCGGCCTCGTCAGCAAGCGCGATCGCCTCATTTTCTTCCTCGCGCCCAAGCTCACCGATCTGGTGCTGCTCGGCGGTTACCTGGGCTGGTACGAGTCGAGCGCGTACCCGGCCGGCCCCTACGGTCAGCTGGTCGTGACCGTGCTCGCGACCGGTTTCTGGGTCGACTTCGCCAAGGACACGCTGGCGTTCAGCCGCCACAACGACCTCGTCAAGGCGAGCCGGTTGATGGGCCTCGACACCGAGTGGAGGCGGCTGCCGTTGCGGCTCGGGTTCGCGGCGGCCTCGGCCGGGCTCGGCTACCTGGTGTGGCGCGGCCACGACCGGCTGTTCGCGTCGAACGACGCCGAGCCCGGGGCCCCCGCCGTGCTGCTCCCGCTCAGCAGCGGCCGGTTCTGATTCTGAAGCCCCGCTGAGCCGCGCTCGCAGGACTTGTTGACGCGGCCGGCTGACGCGGTGTACGCGTGCTCCCCACACTGCGCGAGGGGACGTCGATGCACGCCAGGACCTGTCTGTTACTTCTCATCGCGACCGTCGCGATGGCCGCCTGCGAGTTCACGCCGGGCACCGGCGCTGACAACGGCGGCGACGACGGCGCCGTCGTGGGGTTCGATGCGCCCCTCAGCTCGAGCGCCGATGCCGCGACCTCGCCCGACGGCCGGGCCCCGACCCCGTCGACCCCCGGCGGCGCGTGCTCGTGCGACGCAGACTGCGCGTCCGAGGGCGCCAACGCCGGGGTCTGCATCTACGGCGTGTGCATGACCCGCGCGGCCGGCGCCTGCCCGTCCGGTGGATCGACCCAGGGCTGCCCGGCCGGATCGCGGTGCTGGAACCTGTCGGACACCGACGAGGTCGGCCCGCTGTGCTGGCCCGACTGCGCCAGCCACACCTGCAGCGGCACCTGCGACAGCGACCAGTCGTGTGCGCCGGCCGAGGGCGGGGACTGCGATCCGGCCTGCGGCGCGGCGTGCAGCTGCACGCCGACCTCGTGCCCGACCGGCGAGATGTGCGTCGGTGGCACGTGCGTCGAGCAGATGAGCGGCGGCCCCGGCGCCGGACCCGGCCCGGCCTGCCCCGGCTTGCCGGCGCGCGACTGCACCGGAGCGACCTGCGGCCAGCTGGTCTCGTTCAGCCCGCGCACCAGCGCCGCGTGGGACGACTATCCGATCAACGGCGAGACCGCCGGCAACCAGTACCGGAGCTTCCTGCGCCGCGATCTGCAGATGCTGGTCGCGTACGCGACCTCGAAGGTCGCCTGCAAGACGGCGGCGTGGTCGGGCGGCAACGGTGGCGCGCTCGGGCTGGGCGACATGAGTGAGGCCAACGGCGCGATCCCGGGCACGTCGATCGGTCAGCCCGGTCACCCGGCCAACACCCACGTCAGCGGCTACGACATCGACCTCGCCTACTACCAGACCGGCACCGCCAACAACCAGCTGCGTCCGATCTGCGCGTTCGTCAGCGGTGGCGTCGACCAGAATCACTGCGTCGCCGCGCCCGACAAGCTCGACGTCTGGCGGACCGCGCTGTTCCTCGGCGCGATCTTCGAGAGCACCCGCACCCGCGTGATCGGCGTCGATGGCCAGGCCGGCCCGCTCCTGATGTCGGCCATCAGCCAGCTGTGCTCGACCGGCTGGCTCGAGGGGGCCGCGTGCAACAACCTCGCGCTCGCCTACGAGACGACCGACATGAACCTCGGCTGGTTCCGCTTTCACCATCACCACGCGCACATCAGCCTGAAGCGGGCCAGCCTGATCGAGCCGACCACCCCGCACGGCTGCGCCGCCGACGACTGTGTGCCGACCGCCAAGAGCCGTCCCGGCCGCAGCGCTGGCGTCCATCGCCTGCGCTGATCGGTCCCGATGGCCGTCCGCCCGCCGGGCCCCCGCCTATTCGGGGCGCAGGCCGCGGTGGTGCCGCTCGGGCGCGGTGGCGCCGGCGAGCTCGGCCCGGATCTCGGCCGGCAGCGGGAACCAGCGCAGCGCCTCGAAGTCGTCGCTCGGCGCCAGGTCACAGCCGGCCGCGCATCGCATGGGCTCGGCCTCGTCGCCGCGGGCCGCCGCGGCCGCGCGCTCGGCCAGGATGCGGCGCGCGTCGTCGAGGTACGCCGGCAGCACGCTCTCGGGCTCGGTCGCGTGGCGCGACCGGTACTCCATCACGCCCGACCGGTAGGTGACGTCGGTCAGGTGCAGGCTCGCCTCGGGGCGCCCGCGCCGGTGGTGCCACAGGCCGGTATCGGGGTGGAACCGGTAGTCGGGCAAGAGCCGCCAGCCGTGCTCGGCGACCAGGTGGATCGCGTCGAGCAGGAACTGGAACTGGGTCTCCGACAGGAAGTAGTTGAAGTTGACCCGGACCCAGCCCGGCTTGATGCCCTCGCAGCCGCGCACGATCTCGCGCTCGAACTCCTTGCTGGTGGCGAGATCGATCCCGAGCAGGCGGTGGCCGTAGGGCCCGGCGCACGAGCAGCCGCCGCGGGCCTGGATGCCGAACAGATCGTTCAGCAGCGCGACCAGGAAGTTGTGGTGCAGGTACTGGCCGCGGTGGTGCACGACGAACGACACGATCGACAGCCGCCAGGCGTCGCGGTTGCCGAGGATGCCGATGTGCGGGCTCTGCGACCACGACGCGATCGCGCGCTGGATGAAGTCGTGCTCGCGATCGCGGATGGTCTGCCAGCCGACCGCCTCCTTGAGCTGGAACACCAGCCCGGCCCGGATCGACTCGATGATCGCCGGGGTCCCGCCCTCTTCGCGGTGCTCGGGGTCGGCCAGGTAGCGGTGCTCCTCCGGGTTCACGTAGGCGACGGTGCCGCCGCCGGGCACGGTCGGCACCGAGTTGCGGAACAGGTGGCGCTTGGCGACCAGCACGCCCGGGGTGCCGGGCCCGCCGATGAACTTGTGCGGCGACAGGAAGACCGCGTCCTTGTAGACCATGTCGCCGTCGGGCCCGTCGTCGCGCATGTTCATCTCGATCTTCACGTACGGCCCGGCCGCGGCGAAGTCCCAGAACGACAGCGCGCCGTGGCGGTGGAGCACCGCGGCCACCGCCCGGGTGTTGGTGCCGATGCCGGTGACGTTCGAGGCGGCCGAGAAGCTGCCGATCTTGAGCGGCCGCGCCGCGTACCGGACCAGCTCGGCCTCGAGCCGTTCGAGATCGATGCGGCCGTCGGGATCCTCGCCGATGGTCACCACGTCGGCGATCGACTCGCGCCACGGCAGCTCGTTGGAGTGGTGCTCGTACGGGCCGATGAACACCACCGGCCGCTGATCGGCGGGGATGTGCGCGGACAGGCCGTGACGGGCGTCGAGGTCGGCCGGCAGCCGGAGCTGCATCACGTCGACCAGCTTGTTGATGGCGCCGGTCGCGCCCGAGCCGCAGAAGATGACGACGTCGTCGGGACCGCCGCCGACCGCCTGCTTGATGACCTGGCGGGCCTCCTCGCGGAAGCAGGTGGTCTGCCGGCCGGTGCCCGAGGTTTCGGTGTGGGTGTTGGCGTAGAGCGGCATCACCTGCGCGCGGATGAAGTCCTCGATGAAGGTGAGCGACCGCCCCGACGCCGTGTAGTCGGCGTAGGTGACGCGGCGGGAGCCATACGGGCCATCGATCGCTTGATCGTCCCCGATGATGGCGCTGCGGATGGTCTCGATCAGGCGCGCGCTGGTCACCCCCCGGTTCTACCGCGCCTCGGCGGCGATCACCCTGCGCTATGGTCCGCGTCCATGCGCACCGCGTTTCTTGGCACCGGCCTGCTCGGCTCCGGCTTCGTCCGCCACCTGCTGGCCACCACCGGGTCGGTCACGGTCTGGAACCGCACTCCCGGCAAGACCACCGCCCTGGCCGGGGCCGGGGCCGTGGTCGCCGCCAGTCCGGCCGCGGCGGTCGCCGACGCCGAGCTGATCCACCTGTGCCTGCGCGACGACCCGGCGGTCGACGAGGTCCTCGCCGCCGCGCTGCCCGGCGCGTCGCCAGCCGCGATCGTCGTCGATCACACCACCACCTCGGCCGCCGGCGCGGTGGCCCGGGGCGCGCGCCTGGCCGCGGCCGGGCGCGGCTTCCTGCACGCGCCGGTGTTCATGTCGCCGGCCGCCGCCCGCGACGGCAAGGGCATCATGCTGTGCGCCGGCCCGAGCGCGGTCTTCGCCGCCGTCCAGGCCACGCTCGCCACCATGACCGGCGACGTCTGGTACGTCGGCGACGATCTGCGCCGCGCGGCCGGGCTCAAGCTGCTCGGCAACGCGATGCTGATCACGATCGCGGCCGGCCTGGCCGACACCTTCACGCTGGGCCGCGCCCTCGAGATCAGCGCCGACGACACCCATGCCCTGCTCGCCCGCCTCAAGCCAGGCGGCTCGATCGACGTCCGCGGCAAGCGCATGGCCGGCGCCGATTTCGCCGCCAGCTTCGAGCTCGGCATGGCCCGCAAGGATCTCGGGCTCATGCTCGCGGCCGTCGGCGACGCGCCCCTGGCCGTGCTGGCTGCGATCGCGGCCCGGGCCGACCAGCTGATCGCGGCCGGCCATGCCGCCGACGACCTCGGGGTGCTCGCGATCGACGCGGTGGCCCCGGCCGGACGCCCGGCCTGACCCCATCCGTCATCACGGATAAATTTCCTTCATCCTTGACACCCCATCCTCTGTAGTAGAGGATTGTCCGTCATGGCAGACGTCGCCTCTGCTGTTCTCTCGCCCGACCCAGGTCTCGCGCCCGCTGCTGGGGTCGGTGCCGCGTCGGCCCAGGCCCCGCGCGCCCTCGACGGCCGCCGCCTGACCCACCTGCGCCAGCTGGAGGCCGAGAGCATCCACGTCCTGCGCGAGGTCGCCGCCGAGTTCGACCGGCCGGTGATGCTGTACTCGATCGGCAAGGACAGCTCGGTGATGGTGCGGCTGGCCCAGAAGGCGTTCGCGCCCGGCCCGCTGCCGTTCCCGCTGCTCCACATCGACACCACCTGGAAGTTCCAGGCGATGTACGCGTTCCGCGACCAGTTCTGTCGCGACCAGAAGCTCGATCTGCGGGTCCACCGCAACCTGCGCGGGCTGGCCGACGGCATCAACCCGTTCGATCACGGCAGCAACAAGTACACGCAGATCATGAAGACGCACGCGCTGCTCGAGGCGCTGCGCGAGGGCGGCTACGACGCCGCGTTCGGCGGCGCCCGGCGCGACGAGGAGCGCTCGCGCGCCAAGGAGCGCATCTACTCGTTCCGCGATCGCCACGGCCAGTGGGATCCCAAGAACCAGCGCCCCGAGCTGTGGAACCTCTACAACGGCAAGGTCAAGAAGGGCGAGACCATCCGCGCCTTCCCCCTGTCGAACTGGACCGAGCTCGACGTCTGGCAGTACATCTGGCTCGAGAACATCCCGATCGTGCCGCTGTACCTGGCGGCGCCGCGGCCGGTGGTCGAGCGCGACGGCACCTTGATCATGGTCGATGACGACCGCCTGCGGCTCGCCCCTGGCGAGACGCCGAAGCTCGAGACCGTGCGGTTCCGCACCCTCGGCTGCTACCCCCTGTCGGGCGCCGTGCGCTCGACCGCGACCACCCTGCCCGAGATCATCCGGGAGATGCTGCTCGCGACCCACAGCGAGCGCCAGGGCCGGCTCATCGACCACGACGAAGAAGGGTCGATGGAGCTGAAGAAGCGCGAGGGTTACTTCTAGCCCCTAGCGACAGGCGATCCCCGATGTTCGATCTCGATTCCGCCCTGATCCGCACTGACGTCGTCGCCTACCTCCGGCAGCACGAGCAGAAGGATCTGCTTCGCCTGGTGGTCATCGGCTCGGTCGACGACGGCAAGTCCACGCTGATCGGCCGGCTACTCCACGACAGCCACGGCATCTACGAGGACCAGCTGGAGGCGGTGCGCCGGGCCTCGGCCAAGGGCGCCACCCGCGGCGCCGACTCGGCGGGCGTGCTCGATCTGTCGCTCCTGACCGACGGCCTGCGCGCCGAGCGCGAGCAGGGCATCACGATCGACGTCGCCTACCGCTACTTCTCGACCACCCGGCGCAAGTTCATCATCGCCGACACTCCCGGGCACGTGCAGTACACGCGCAACATGGCGACCGGGGCCTCGACCGCCGACGTCGCCGTGATCCTGATCGACGCGCGCCACGGCGTGCTGGCCCAGACCCGCCGCCACGCCTACATCGCCGCCCTGCTCGGCATCCCGCACCTGGTCGCGTGCGTGAACAAGATGGACCTGGTCGGCTGGGACCCGGCGGTGTTCACCCGGATCGCCGGCGAGCTGGCCACGTTCGGCACCCGGCTCGGGATCCCCGACGTGCGCTGCCTGCCGGTGTCGGCGCTGCGCGGCGACCAGATCGTGCACCGCGGCGACGGTGCGCCCTGGTACCAGGGGCCGACCCTGCTCGAGCACCTCGAGCAGGTCCCGATCGGCGGCGACCGCAACCTCGGCGACATGCGGTTTCCGGTCCAGTACGTGATCCGGCCCGACCTCGACTACCGGGGGTTCGCCGGCCAGCTCGCCGCCGGCGTGGTCGCGGTCGGCGACGAGGTGGTCGCGCTGCCGTCCGGGCGGCGCAGCCGGGTCATTGCGATCGACACCTACGACGGTCCGCTGACCGAGGCGTTCGCGCCGATGAGCGTGACCGTCCGGCTGGCGGACGAGATCGATCTCAGCCGCGGCGACATGCTGATCCACGCCGACGGCGCGCACCCGCCCGCGGTCGCCCGCGAGATCGACGCCACCCTGGTGTGGATGGCCGAGACGCCGATGGATCCGGCCCGGACCTACCTGCTCAAGCACACGACCCGGATGGTCCGCTGCGACATCGCGAGCGTCGGCGGCGTGATCTCGCCGGAGACGCTGGCGCCCCAGCCGGCGCCGCGGCTGGCGCTCAACGAGATCGGGCGGGTGACCCTGCGCTGCCACACCCCGCTGTTCGTCGATCCCTACCCGGTCAACCGGGCGACCGGCGCGTTCATCCTGATCGACGGCCTGACCCACGACACGGTCGCGGCCGGCATGATCGCCCGCGCGATCACCGACGATGCCGCGCGGGCCCGCTCGCTGGTCAGCCCCGACGAGCGCGCCGCCCGCAGCGGCCACGTCGGCGCCGTGATCACGGTCGGCGGCGACGATCTCGACGACGCCCGCACCCGCGCGTACCTGGTCGAGCGCGCGCTGTTCGATGGCGGCTGGCACGCGGTGGTGGTCCCCGCGATCGCCGCCGGTGCCCTGGCCGAGGCGGCCTTGATCGCCGTGGTCGCCGATCCGTCGGCGCCGGAGCTGCTCGCGATCGCGCCCGATGTCGACCCGCGCCTGCGCGACGTCGCGGTCACCGCGCTGTCCCCGACCTACTGATCGCCGCGGCTGGCGCCGCCACCGCGGCCACAGCCCGAGTCACCCGACGAGGGTGACCCCCATGCTCGTCGAGTCCGGCTTGCATGCGGGCATGATCCCCTCGAAGCTCGGGCGGTGGAAGCAGCTGGCGAGATCCGGGCGCGGGTCCTGGTGGTGGACGACGAGCCACGGAACCGGGCGCTGCTGGTTGGCGTGCTCGGGCCGGACCACGACGTGATCGAGGCGGCGTCGGGCGAGGACGCGCTGGACCTCCTCGGCCGCGAGCCGATCGACCTGGTCCTGCTCGACGTGATGATGCCGGGGATGAACGGCTTCGACACCTGCCGCGAGATCAAGCGGCGCCACGCCGAGCCGTACCTGCCGGTCCTGCTGCTGACCGCGCTGTCCGATCAGGACAGCCGGGTGCTCGGCTTCGAGGCGGGCGCCGACGACTTCCTGCCCAAGCCGTTCGATCGCCGCGAGCTGTTGCTGCGGACCCGCGCGTTCCTGCGCCTGCGCGATCAAGACGGTCGCATCCGCCGCCAGCTCGGCGAGATGCGCGAGCTCGATCGGCTCAAGGACGATCTGGCCGCGCTGGTGGTCCACGATCTGCGTAATCCGCTGGCCGGGCTCGACGGCCTGCTGTGGGTGCTCAAGAACGACGCGATCGAGGGCGACCAGCGCGATCTGCTCGAGGGCGCGATGACCGCGTCGCGCCACCTGCGTCACGCGATCGAGGACATGCTCAAGGTCCGCCTGATCGAGCAGCAGGCGCTCGAGCTCGATCGCCAGCCGACGTCGATGCACGCGGTCGCCGCGCTGGCGGTCGGCATGCTCGACGGCGATGCCCGCGCGCGCGGCCTGGCCATCGAGCTCACCGGCGACGACGTGGTCGCCGCGGTCGACGCCGGGCTGGTCCGCCGTGCGGTCGAGAACCTGCTCGCCAACGCGCTCCGCTTCACCCGGCCGCGCACGACGGTGTCGGTGGTGGTCGACAGCGACGGCGAGGCGGTCGAGATCGCGGTCGGCGATCGCGGCCCCGGCATCCCCGACGCGCAGAAACGCGACGTCTTCGCCAAGTACGCGTCGGCCGAGGGCGCGACCGGCCACGTCCGTCGCGGCAACGGCCTGGGCCTGTACCTGGTCGAGCTGACCGCGCTGGCCCACGGCGGCTTCGCGTCGGTCGAGGATCGGCCGGGTGGCGGCGCGCTGTTTCGCATCCGGCTGCCGCGCATCCGGGCCTGACCGGGCGACTCACAACCCGCCGTCGCGGCCTCACGAGGTGTCGAGCAAAGCCTTTACACCTCTTCAGTCGGTCGGCTCGGGAAACGGCGAGCCCGGCGACGGCCCTTGCTCGTCGTCAGCCTCGGCGCGGTGGACGACGTCGGGCTGGTAGCCGTCCTTCGACGTCGGGCGCCGCTCCGCCTCGACCGCTTCGGCCTCGTCGAGCGGCCGCGGCTGACGTGCCTCGAGCTCGCCGTCGTTGCGGTCCGAGTCCTTGGCGCGGTCGTCGCCATGCTGCTGGCTGGATTGTCTGGGATCGGGCATCGGGGCCTCTGCGCGGGTTGCTGGGTGAGGGTCGGACGCACGCGGCGCGGCCGCAGCTCGGGTCAAGCGGGACGGCCGCCGAGCTTCCGCCAAGCCGCGGCGGTGATCGCCTGGCGCGCGGCGCCGATGTCGGCCCACGGATCGCCGCCGCGGGCGTCGAGGCGCGCCGGCACCGTCGTCACCGTCAGCGCGGCCGGGACCACGGCGGGCAACTCGGCCCAATCGATCGGCGTCGCCACCGGCGCGCCCGACCGGCGCCGCGGCGAGTAGGGCGTGATGAACGTGGCGCCGCGCGCGTTGCGCAGATAGTCGACGAAGATCCGGCCAGCCCGGCGGGCCTTGAGCGGGTTGGCGGTGAACCGATCGGGCGCATCGGCGGTCATGCGGTCCGCGATCGCCTTGGCAAACGCCTTGTGCTCGTCCCAGCCGGTGCGGCGCGCGAGCGGCGCGACCACGTGCACGCCCTTGCCCCCGGTGGTGGTGACGAAGGTCTCGAGCCCGAGCTCCTGGAGCCGCGCGCGCAGCTCGAGCGCGGCCTCGACCACGCGGGCCCACGGCAGAGCGGGATCCGGATCGAGGTCCATCACGAGGCGGTCGGGTCGCTCGAGCTTGTCGGCGCGACAGCCCCACGCATGGATCTCGAGCGAGCCCAGCTGCGCGAGCGCGACCAGGCCGGCCAGATCGTCGACGCGCATGTACGGGCCGACGCCGTCGTCCTCGGGAATCTCGATCTGACCGACCGAAGCCGGCACGCCCTTGCCTGCGTGCTTCTGGTACCAGCACTCCTTGCCGACGCCGTTGGGACAGCGCACCAGCGTGAGCGGCCGGCCGGCGACGTGGGCCAGCAGCTTGTCGGCGACCACCGCGAGGTACGCGACCAGCGCGGCCTTGGTGAGGCCCTGGTCGGGGTAGAGGACCTTGTCGAGGTTGGTGAGCGGAAACGGCAGCGGCAGGCCGCGCACCAACGCCGTGAGCTGATCGGAGGACGCGGACTTCGCCGACTCTGCCGCCGCCGATGGGCTCGATGCCGCCAGCGGCGCCTTCGCGGTCGCCGCTGCGCGCGCCCGCGGCTTCGCGGTGCGCTTGGCCGGCGTGCGGGCGGCCCGGTTCGAATGCCACACCCGATCGGCCGTCTGCGCGACCTCCTCGACGGTGCGGCCGGTGATCACGCTCTCGGGCCGCGCCGCGATGATGTCGGTGTCGTGACTGGCCGCCTCGTCACGTCCCTTGAACAGCAGCCAGTGCTCGGCCTTGCCCTCGGCCCGAGTGCGCACGAGGTGCCAGCGCCCGCGCAGCTTTTCGCCGGCGAGCGCGAACGTCAGCCGTCCGCGGCGCAGGCCGTCGCGCGGGTCGCCATCTGCGGTCCAGCTGCCGCGATCCCACACGACGACGGCGCCGCCCCCATACTCGCCGGCCGGAATCACGCCCTCGAAGTCCGCGTAATCGATCGGATGGTCCTCGGTGCGCACCGCGAGCCGTCGGTCGCCCGGCGCCAGGCTCGGCCCTCGCGGCACTGACCAGCTGAGCAACACGCCATCGAGCTCGAGCCGAAAGTCGTAGTGGAGCGAGCGGGCCGCGTGTTTCTGCACGACGAAGCCCGGGAGACCGTCAGTCCGCGGCTGCGGCGCTCCGCTCGGCTCCGACGTGCGCGAGAAGTCGCGCATCGCCTGGTACTGAGTCAGTGAGCGCGCGACCGGCGGGCGCTGGCGTGAGGTCGCAGGCATGTCCGGGACTCTTGCAGTCGCGATGCCAGCGACCGCGCGCTGGTGGCGCACGTGCGGCCGCGCACGGTGTGCGTACCCGGGCGAACCCGGCGCCGAATAGCGTCACGCCGGTGAACGCGCCAGAGGAGCGCGGCGCCGAGCCGGCGGTCAGGCTCGCGCAACCACAGCGCAAAATGCCGTCGTGGCCGCACGACAACTGAGATGTTCCGCCCGTGCCAGGTCGGCGTCCACCGTATGCACGGCGCGGCCCGCGATCATCGGGCGGAGCGCTCCCGAGCTCGCAGATACCCGCCGGACGCGCGGTCAGGACACCACGGCGTCGTGGCCGCTCACCTCCGCCAGCCGCCGGTACAGCGAACGACGACTGATCCCCAGAATGCGCGCGGCCAGGGTCTTGTTGCCGGACGCCGCGATCAGCACCTGCCGGATGTAGCGATCTTCCATCTCGGCGAGCGTGGTCAGGGGCGCGGTGGTGTCGGCGGGTCCGGCGATCCGCTGCGGAACGTGCTGGCGGATGCGCTCCGGAAGGTCCTCGGCGCCGAGGAGCGGCCCCCGGGCGAGGGCGAGCGCGCGCTCGATGCAGTTCTCCAGCTCCCGCACGTTCCCGGGCCAGTCATAGTCGAGCAACCGGCGGGCGGCGTCGGGCGACAGCCCGCTGACAGCCTTGCCCGCGCGGGTGGCGAGCGCCTGCAGGAAGTGCTCGGCCAGCGCGAGGATGTCGTCGCTGCGGGCCCGCAGGGGCGGCACGTCGATCGCGACGACGTTGACGCGGTAGAAGAGATCCTGACGGAAGTGTCCCGCGTGGACCTCGGCCTCGAGATCTCGGTTGGTGGCGCACACCAGCCGGGCCTCGAACGGCCGCTCTTCGTCGTCGCCGACCGCGCGCGCGACCCGCTCCTGCAGGACCCGGAGCAGCTTGCTCTGGACCGCGAGCGGCATCTCGCCGATCTCGTCGAGGAACAGGGTGCCGGCGCCGGCACGGCTGAACAGCCCCGGACGATCGCGGTGCGCGCTGGTGAAGGCACCGCGCACATGGCCGAACAGCTCGCTCTCCAGCAGGTTGGCGGGGATCGCGGCGCAGTTCACGCCGACGAACGGCTGATCGGCGCGCGGGCTCGACGAGTGGATCGCGCGCGCGACCAGGTCCTTGCCGGTCCCGCTCTCGCCCCGGATCAGCACGGTGGCGTCGCCCTCGGCGATCCGGCGGATCAGCACGGTCAACCCCTGCATCGACGGGCTGGTGCCGACGATGCCGGGGATCGGCCGCGACGGATCCGCGCCGCGCAACACGCGCAGCGCCGCCCGACATTGTTCGCCGTGGTGGACCGCTCGCTCCACGGTCGCGCTGAGCTCGGCCTCGACCACCGGCTTCACCACGAAGTCGTACGCGCCGGCCCGGATGGCGGAGATCGGACCATCGAGCAGGTTGCCGCCCGCCATCACGACCACCGGTACATCGGGGTATGAGGTCGCGATCCGGGAGCACAGGTCGAGACCCGACAGCCCATTCAGACGCGCATCAGTCAGGATGGCGGCGTACTCATCTCGCTCGAGCTGGACGAGCACCGCCTCGCTGCCGTGCACCACGTCCACTGCGTAGCCTTGTCCGTGGAGCAATGCGCGGACGATCTCAGCGTCGTCCGGTCGGTCATCGATGACGAGGATCTTAGGGTACACGGTCGCCTCCGCGGTATTCTCAGGCAAGTCGCATGCCGACCGCGCCCCGCCGTGCCCGCCCCGAACGCGCGGCCGCCTGCACGGTGTGGCGGGCCCGCGCACCGCAGCTCCGGTCGCTTCGCGCGGACCCGACGCGCACGCAGCCGCGCCCCGCGCCCGATCGTCCGGGCCATGCGGGGGCATTGCGCGCTTCGAGAGGCCGGCGAGCGGGGCAGGTCAGTCGTCGCGCTCGAGCTCTTCGACCAGGATCGCGAGCAGCCGCGTCGTCTGGGCCACGACCTCGTCGCCGGCGCGCGCCATCGACCGCTTCACCGCTGCCTCCACCGTGCCGCGCCGCAAGCCGTCGATCTTGCGACCGAACGCGGTGAGCTTGAAGCGCGCGCGGCGGCGATCCTCGGCGTCGACCTCGCGCACGAGCGCGCCGCGATCCTCGAGCCGCGCGAGAATGCCAGTCAGCGTACTGGGGTGGATCCCGAGCGTCGCGGCGATCTCACTGGCGACCTTGCTCGGCGACTGGCCGACGATGCGCAGCACCAGTCGCTGGGGGCCGGTCACGCCGATCGTGCGCTCCATCCGCTTCGAGCGCACGTCGAGCGCGTGGACGACCTCCCACATGCGCTGCATGAACTGCAACGTCTCGCCGATCGGCTTGGGACGCTTGGCGGTCGAACGAGGTGACATGCGGCGGCGCACTATACCGCCTACGTGTGCGCCGTCTCGCCGGCGGTCACCCGCCGGCATGACGAACAACCAAAGACACCTGGCCCGGCCCCCTGGACAAACCGATGCTGACCTCTGCTGCGACCACGCCCGGGCTCACGTAGCGTCCGCCGCCGTGAGCAGGTGGTGATGTTGCGGGACGTCCCGCTCGCGACCCGCGCCGATCTGCTGGTCGCTTGCCGGGCCCAGCCCGGGCTGAGCCACGCCCAGGTCCACGAGCCCGGCGGCGACGTCGCCATCATGGTCACGTGCGCGGTCTCGCGCCGATGGCCGCAGGGGCCGCAGGGAGGTACCGTGCCGCCGTGCTGAACTACAACCACGTCTACTACTTCCACGTGACGGCCGAGGAGGGCTCGTTTGCGGCGGCGGCACAGCGGCTGGGAGTCACCCAGCCGACCGTCAGCGAGCAGATCCGTCAGCTCGAGCGCACGGTGGGCGTGGCGCTGTTCGAGCGGGGCCCCGCCACGCTGCGCCTGACCACGCTCGGCCGGCTCGCGTACGAGCACACCACCGCGATGTTCCGCACCGCCGACAGCCTGGTCGCGGCCCTCGCCGGGGCGCGCTCGCCGCCGATCGTGGCGCTCCGCATCGGCATCAGCACCGCGGTCTCGCGGACGCTCGCTGCCGGGTTCCTGCTGCCGGTGCTCGAGCTCGACGGCTGTGTCCCGACGATCCACTCGGCCAGCTTCGACGACCTCGTCCGAGACCTGCGCGGCAACGAGCTCGACCTGGTGCTCGGCGAGAGCGAGCCACCCACGGCCGCCCGCCGCGGGCTGGTGGTCGAGCGGATCTATCAGTCGCGACTGCTCGCGGTGGCGGGTCCCACCGTGGTGCCCGACGAGGCCTGGACCAACGTGCGGGTCATCCACTACCGGGTGAGCTCGGCGCTGCGCTGGGAGGTCGACGACTTTCTGTCCACGCGCGAGCTGCGCCCGATCACGGCGGCCGAGACCGACGATGCCGGGCTCATGCTCGAGGCGGTCGCGAGCGGACCGTTCGTGGCGTTCGTGCCTCACAGCCTGGCCCGCGAGGCGCTCGCCAGCGGCCGCGTCCGCACCCTCGAGGTCATCCCCGGCCAGTCGCTCGGCGTGCACGCCGTCTACCACGACGGCCAGGCGTCCGACCTGGCTCGCCGCGCGGCCGAGCTGCTCGCCGACCGAGCCGCCACCCGCTTCGACACCTGAAGAGGTGCAGCCCACACGGCGTCTGGCGTCGGGCCACGACTGGCGGTAGGGTAACCCGTGTCGGCCGAAGCGCTGCGGGGACAACGGCTCGTTGCGTACCTGCGCGCGCATCGCGAGACGCTGCTGACCCGGTGGGAGCGCCGGGTCCGGGCCGACGCCGAGGTCGAGCCGGCGCGCACCCTCAGCGAGCCGCAGCTCCGCGACCACCTGCCCGGCCTGCTCGACGCACTGATCACGTGCGTCGAGAACCACTGCGAGACCGGCGGCAAGCCGGTCGTCCGTGGGCGCGCCCTCGGTCACAGCGCGCCGGCGATCGGCCACGCCCACCACCGCCAGCGCCAGGGCTACACCCTCGCGCAGGCGCTGCGCGAGCTGTCGTGGTTTCGCACCGTGCTGATCGAGCTCTGCGGCGAACGTGACGGCATCGACCGCGAGCACGCGGTGCTGATCCACGCCGCCCTCGACGAGTCGATGACGACGGTGGCGGTCGAGATGGAGCGCTACGCGGTCGACAGTCGCGACCAGGTCCTCCGGGTGGTGTCGCACGATCTGCGCGGCCCGCTGAGCGCGGTGGTCATGGCGGCGGCGCGCCTGATGAGCGCCGAGGGCCTCGATGCCCTGGTCCGCAAGCGGGTCGACGTGATCGACCGCGCGGCCCAGCGCATGACCCGGCTGGTCAACGACCTGACCGATCTCGGCAGCATCGACGCGGGCACGCTCCGGCTCGATCTGCAGCGGGTGGATCCGCGCGCGCTGCTCGACGAGGCGGTCGAGAGCTCGGGCGCAAACGATGGCGACCTCGGGATCACGATCGACGTCCAGGTCGCCGAGCTCCCGATGATCCGGTGCGATCCCGGGCGGTTCTTGCAGGCCATCGGCAACGTGCTGAGCAACGCGTGCAAAGTGGTTCCGCCGCGGACTGGGCGCATCGTCGTGTCGGGGTTCGTCCGCGACGAGCAGGTCGTGATCGCGATCGCCGACAACGGGCCCGGGATCGACGTCAACGAGCTGCCGCGGCTGTTCGAGCGGTTCTGGCGCAGCCCGCGCGCGTCCTATGACGGCACCGGCCTCGGCCTCGCGATCGCCAAGGCGATCGTCGAGGCCCACGGCGGTGACATCTGGGCCGAGAGCAGCCCGGCGGGCGCGACGGTGTCGCTGGCCCTGCCGATGCAGCTCCAGCGCGCACCTTCCAACACTTCCTCGTCCTGATCGACGAGTCGCTCCGGGCGGCCGCGCTACCGCCCGCGCGTGGAACATCGCAAGCTCCTCGGCGCCGGCCTCCGCGTACCGGTCGTCACGTTCGGCACCGCAACCTTCGGCGGCGGCGACGAGGTCTTCCGCGCCTGGGGCACCACCGACGTCGCCGAGGCCCGACGACTGATCGACATCTGCCTCGCAGGCTGGCGCCACCATCTCGACACCGCCAACTCGTACTCGAACGGGCTGGCCGAGGAGATCGTCGGCGCTGCGATCGCTGGCCGCCGCGAGGCCTGTGCCAGTGGCCCGACCATATCGCAACCGCTTGCGATCGTTATACTTCCGGACTCTGCAGGTGTCGACCTGTTACCAACGGTGACCACCCATCGTCAGCGTCGGACCCGCGGGCCACGCGTGTTGGCGTGGGCGATGCGCGACCGCAGTCCGACCTGCGTGACCTGGCGCACGATCGTGTTGTTCGCTCTCGTGCTGGGGCGCCCTGCCCGACCGCGCCGCGCGGCGCAGCGCAGCGAGCGGCCACCGCGAGCCCCAGCACGGCATCGCCGCTCGGGGGCTCAACTCGGAGGCGCCGCGGTCGATTCGATCAGAGTGACGACCGCGGCGCCGAAAATAGAAAGACCACCTTTCGGTGGTCTAGCCCGTGCGAAAGGGGGGACTCGAACCCCCACGGAGTTACCCACTGGAACCTGAATCCAGCGCGTCTACCAATTCCGCCACTTTCGCGAAGGGTTGGGAGTATATAGCGGGGCCCAAAAGGATCAAGGGGCCGGGCCGGTTTTTGTGGAGCTTCCGCGCATCGAGTCGATCTCGAGCGGCGGTGAAGTCGGCTCTGCGGCGGCCGGAACCAGTCGCCAGGCCAGCCGCGTCTTTACTCGGCGGCCCCAACCGACATAGCATCGAAAGCGCTCGGGATTCGCATGGCCAAGCTGATCGTCATCTCAGGGGATGAACGCCAGGAGTTCGAGCTGGGGGCCTTCAACACCCTCGGCCGCCACCCCGACAACACGATCCAGATCCTGGATCGGATCATCTCCAAGGAACACGCGCAGGTGCAGCGGTCCGGAGATGGGCGCTACCTGTTCCGTGATCTGCGCTCGCTCAACGGCTCCTTCATCCGCGGCGAGCGGGTCGGCGAGCACTACCTGACCGACGGCGAAGAAGTGACGATGGGATCGACCCGCATCGTCTTCGTCGACCGGCCCAGCCAGCAAGAGCCCCTCCACCGGGTGACGATCGCTCCCGGCCTGACCGAGAGTCACATCCGGCAGCGCATCCAGGCGCAGACCGGCGACTTCCTGCCGGAGCGTCAGCTCACGGACGAGAAGGTCCTGCGCCGCGACTACGAGCGCCTGCGCATCGGCCACGAGCTGGCGCGCGCGGTCGGCACCGAGCTCGACCTCGAGAAGCTCCTCCCCAAGATCCTCGACAAGGCCTTCGAGCTGGTCGGCGCCGATCGCGGCGCGATCCTGCTATCGGACGACAAGGGCGAGCTGATCCCGCGCTACGTCAAGACCCGCAACGGCAAGGGCGACACCAACATCGTCCTGTCGCGCACGGTGATGGGCGAGGTCGTCAACAACCGCGCGGCGGTGCTGTCGTCGGATGCCACCATGGACTCCCGCTTCTCGGGCGCCCACTCGATCATCATGCAGGGCATCCGGTCGACCATGACCCTGCCGCTGGTCCACGGCCCCGACCTGCTCGGCCTGATGCACCTGGACTCGTTGTTCACGTCCAACGCGTTCACCGAGAAGGACCTGCAGATCTGCACCGGCATGGCGGCCCAGGCCGCGATCGCGATCCAGAACGCGCGACTGGCCAGCCGGATCGAGAAGGAAGCGCAGACCCGCGCCCAGATCTCGCGCCTCATCCCGCCCTCGGTCGTCGAGCAGGTCGTCAAGGGCGAGCTCGTCATCGAGAAGGGCGGACGCGTCAACGAGATCACGATGCTGTTCTCCGATATCCGTGGCTTCACCACGATGTCCGACGGCCGCCCGCCCGAAGAGGTCGTCAACACGCTCAACGAGTACTTCGAGGTGATGGTCGACGTGCTCTTCAAGTTCCAGGGCACGCTCGACAAGTTCGTCGGCGACGAGATCATCGGCCTGTTCGGCGCCCCGATCCCGATCGAGGACGGCCCGTTCAAGGCGGTGTCGTGCGCGCTGCTGATGTTGAACGACCTCGAGGAGTTCAACCGGACCCGCGCCGCCGAGAAGCAGCCGCCGATCCGGATCGGCATTGGCATCAACACCGGCAACGTCATCACCGGCGCCATCGGCTCGACCCGCGCCCTCCAGTACACCGCGATCGGCGACGCGATGAACGTCGCGTCGCGCCTGGTCAACCTGGCCAGCCCGGGCGAGGTCATCATCTCCGAGCACACCTACCGCTACGTCGCCGACCGAGTCGATGCGACCGCGCTGCCGCCGGTCAAGGTCAAGGGCAAGGCCGAGGAGCTGCGCGTGTTCAAGGTCAACGGCCTACGCCAGCGCGTGATGCCGTCGATGTCCGAGTGGGCCGGGCCGACCAAGGCCTGAGCCCGCCCGCGCCCACGCGAGGCCTGAGCCCGCCCGCGCCCACGCGAGGCCTGCGCCCACCCAAGGCCTGAGCCAGCGCGTGATGCCGTCGATGTCCCCGAGGGGATCGAAGCGCTCGTCGTTCCGGTGGCCCTGAGCCGGCGCCGAGGGCGCCGTGTCGAAGGGCAGACCTCAGGATCCCGCACATCTTTCCGGTGTCCCTGAGCGAAGGGCTCGTTGCGAGCCCGGCGTCGAAGGGCCCGCCTCGGCATTGATCACAACTCGCCAGGTGACCGAGAGCGTTGCCTTTCCCGGTGGCCCTGAGCCGGCGCCGCAGGCGCCGTGTCGAAGGGCCACCGGGACAGGTGAGCGCTTCCGATCACATGAAGACTTGTGATCAATCCCGAGGGCAGACGCGCAAAGAGCAGAGCGTCGGCGCTCGACGCCCTGCTCTCGTACCCCTCGACCGCTGGCTCGCGGCGCGAGCCCTGGCTCAGGGCCACCGGAACATCGTGCTCAGCCGATCGTGATGCCCATCTGCTGGCGCACCGCGAAGTACTCCTCGGAGATGGAGTAGAGGACCAGCTCCTTGATCTTGTCCTTCACCTGCGGCCCACCGACCGTGACGGCCTCGGCCGACACCATCCGCGACGCGACCTCGAGATCGCCGCAGACGACGAACCCGGCGCGGTGCGAGGTCGCATCGACCGAGTGGCCCCACCGGGCGAGATCGACCTGGGGCGCGGCCTGCACGAACCGCTGGACGACGGCGCCCAGCTGCTCGTGCGCGGCCGGCTGCAGCCGTTTGAGCATCTCGGGTGCGTACTGGCCCGTGACCAGCGACGCAATGTCCTGCGGGATCGGGAAGTCCCGCCGGACCAGCGAGATCGCGCTCAGCAGCGCGACCTTGAGCTCGGTGTTGGTCTGCAGCAACAGCTTCAGGAAGTACTCCGGCCGCATGAACGACAGCCGGCGCGCCGACAGGAACGCGATCTCCCGCTCGGTCTTGCCCTGCAGGAGGTGCGGTCGCACCACGAACGCCGGGCACAGGTCACCCTTCTCGATGAAGTTCGCGAGCTGGATGTCGGCGGGCTTGTTGTCCTCGATCAGGAAGACCTCGGGCAGCGGCACCCCGAGCACCTGCGCGACGTAATAGAACAGCTTCGAGAACATCAGCTGGTCGGTGGCGAGCTGGCGCTTGTCCTTGCGCTTGATGCCCAGCTCCTTGTGCGGGTACGCCTTCATCGCGGCGACCCCGGTCCACACCGCGCCGAAGATCGCCGAGATGTAGCGGTTCTCGTCGGGGTGGATCAGCTTCGCCCACGACTCGTTGGTCATGACGCTCTTCGCCTTGACCAGCCCGCGCGGCTTGTACTGCTCGTAGAACTGGAGCTGGTCGGGCTCGGCCTTCTTGAGGAAGGCCAGCGTCGCGCACATGCACCAGGTCTTGTCGTACTGGTGCGCGTCCTTGTAGATGCTGTAGAGCGCCTTGTACGAGTCGTACTTGAACGGCTCCTCGCGCAGCATCTTCATGTGCACGGCGATCGCCTTGTCGGCGTACTCGGCGCCGGCCCGGACGTACAGCTCGGCCATGATCTCCGAGCGCTCCTTGTTGGCCGGGTCGAGCTCCTGCGCGACCTCGAAGGCGCCGATCGCGCTCTGGAAGTGCCCGAGGCGTGACCGGTAGATCTCGCCGAGGGCGTGGAGCAGCCCCACCCGCAGCGAGTGGAAGTTGTCGCCCTCGCCGCCCGGGCCGGTCGACGGCGGCAGCCGCTTGATCATCTGCCGGTAGGCGCGCTCCTGCGCCTTCCAGTCCTTCTTCGTGGTGAGGACCTTGTCGATCGCTTCGAACGGCTTGAGCGCGCGCGGCAGGAGCTGCTTGGACAGCTTCTCCGGCACCGCGAAGAAGCTGTCGAGCGCCTGGTTGAAGAAGTCGATCGCCTCGTCGCTCGCCTTCAGCTCGTCGCGGCTGATGGTGCCGGCCGCGAGGTAGTAGGCGCCGCGTCGGATCGGGTCGGTCTCCAGCGCCGTGAACCGCTGGATGGTCTCGACCACCTTCCGCCACTGCTTGGTCTCGGTGTAGAGGTCGAGCACCTTCTGGAGCAGCTGGTGGTCGTCGGGCGTGACCTCGATGGCCTCGAGATACGCGGCGATCGACTTCTGCGAGTTCTGCAGCTTCTCGTGATAGATGCTGCCGATCTGATCGAGCAGCTCGACCCGGTCGGGGTCGCTCGCGGTCGCCATCAGGCCACGCTTGGCGTGGACCACGGCCTCCCAGTCGTTCTGCTGGGTCTGGAGCGCGACCACCGCCTCGAGGGTCTGGCGATGGGTCGGATCGATCTCCAGCGCCTTCTCGAACATGTTGAGCGCCTTCTTGCGCTCCCCCAGGTTCTGCCGAACCATGCCCAGCCGGTAGTAGATCCGGACGACCTCGGTCTCGGCCTGGCTGTCCCGGTGCTGGACCAGGATGGTCTGGTAGATCTTCCCGGCCGCGTCCCACTCCTGCATCTTGAACAGCAGGTCGGCCCGGCCGATCAGGGTCGGCAGGTAGGTCGAGTCGATGTTGTACGCGGCCTCGTAGTGCCGCAGCGAGCGGTCGAAGTCGCCGAGCTCGTCGGCGGTGCGCGCGGCGCGGTAGTACAGCTCGTTGAGGTCGCGCGGATCCGGGCGGGTCTGGGCGACCTTGCGGACCAGCATCTCGATCACGGGCGCGAGCGGCGCCCACTCGCGGCCCTGGAAGTACAGCTCGGCCAGCGGACGGCCGGCGTCGACGTGCTCGGGATCGAGCGCGATCACGGCGGCGAACAGCTGCTTCGCGGCCTCCGGCTCGCGCAGCCGGTCGGCGTAGATGCGGGCCGCGTCGTGGAGCAGCCGCACCTTGTCGAGCACCACCGCGGTGTGCTGCTCGGCGCGCACCATCATCTGGGCCGCCTTCAGCCAGTCACCACGATCCGAGTAGAGCTTGGTCAGCGCCTCCATCGTGGCGACGTGACCGGGGTCGATCGCGAGGCCGCGGAGGAAGTTGTTCTCGGCGTTGGGGGCGTCGCCGAGCTGACCGTACTCGATGCGACCGATCCGGCAGTACAGGTCGACCTGCTTGCGCGGGTCATCGATCAGCGTGACCAGCTGCGACATGACGTCGATCGCCCGGTCCCACTCCTGGATCCGCTCGTACAGGCGGCCGAGGGCGTCGAGCGCCCGCGGCTCGTCGGCGTCGAACGAGGTGACGTCGGTGTAGGCCTCGACCGCACGGTCGAAGTCCTGCAGCTGCGACTCGTAGACCGCGCCCATCGCGACGTAGAGGTCGACCCGGGTGGCGACCTCGGTCGTGTTGTTGATGTGGTTGCGGTAGGTCTCGACCAGGGCCTCCCAGCGGCCGGCCTGGTGGTAGATGCGCGCCAGCTCGCGATACGCCGAGTAGTTGCGCGGATCGAGCGCGACGATCTTCTCGAGCGCCTCGGCGGCGCGGTCGAGCTTGCCGAACCGCTCCTCCCAGGCCGACGCCATGCGCTCGTACAGCGACACCCGCTCGGCCTCGGTCGGCGACGCGTCGAGCTGCGCCTCGAGGACCTCGAGGTAGCGCTCCGACTGGCCGGTCTTCTCGTACAGCTGCTCGAGCGCGCGCAGCGCCGGCAGGTTGTTGGGATCGAGCTCGAGGACGCCCTGGTAGGACGAGATCGCCTGGCCGGCGTCGTACAGCCGCAGGTCCCAGATCTGACCGATCTCGAGCTTGAGCCGGATGACGTCGCGCTCGTCGGTCTCGAGGGCCGCCCGCCGGGTCCGGACGTCGATCAGCGGCTCCCACATCTGGTGGAACTGGTAGAGCCGGTCGAGCGCGGTGAGCACCGGCACCGAGGTGCCGTGGTTCGCCAGCGCCTGCTGGTAGGCGTTGATCGCCTGGCCCTGGTCCATCACCTGGTTCTCGAGTAGCTCGCCGAGATTCAGGAAGACGTCGGCGCGCCGGGTCGGGTCCTGCTCGGACGCGGCCTGACGCGACAAGGTCTCGACCAGCTCGCCCCACGAGCCGCGCTTGCGCTGCAGCTCGGACAGCGCGGCCAGCGCGCCGACGTGGGCCGGGTCGATGCGCAGCGACTGCTGCACCGAGTGGATCGCGTACTCGATGTGGGCGAGGTGCTCGCCGTACCAGCGACCGATCTTGACCCACAGGTCCGCGGCCTGCCCGCGGTTGCTGGTCTCCAGCTCGCGGACCTGCTCGCTGTACTCGCCGAGCAGCTCCTGCCACCGGTTGGTGGCCGTCGCAAGCCGCTCGAGCTCCTTGGAGGTGCTCTCGTTCGAGAAGTCGCGCTTGAACGCCTCCTCGAGGACGACGTACGCGTTGTCCTGGTCGCCGAGCTCGTTCTCGTAGATCTTGGCGACCTGGCCGAGCAGCGTGATCTGCTCGCTGACGTCGTCGCGCAGGCCGGCCCGCTCGAGCAGGATCTCGGTCAGCTGCTCCCACTTGTACTGGCTGCGGTAGATCACCTCGAGCCGCTCCGAGGCGGTCGGGTTGGTGGCGTCGGCGGCGCGGACGCGCTCGTAGACCTCGGCGGCGCGCTCGAAGTTCTCGACCTTCTCCTCCCAGGTCGCGGCGGCCTGGAGCAGCGTCTCGATCCGCTCGGTCGGGTGGTCCAGGACCAGGGCCCGCTTCTCGAGGACCTCGATCGCCTCTTCCCAACGTGCCTCGCGCGTGAACAGCCCCTCGAGGGCGGCCAGCGCGCGGAAGTCGCCGGCGTCGATCGCGAGCACCGAGCGCCACGCCTGCACCGCCTCGTCGACGCGGCCGAGGACGTCGCCCTCGAGCCGGCCGAGCTCGGCGTACAGCTCGATGACCTTGTCCTCATCGATCTTGTTCTGTTCCTGGCCGACCTCGATGATCCGGCGGATCGTCTGGGTCAGCTCGTCCCAGCTCTGGGTCGCGCGGTACAGGTCCGACAGCGCCCGAAGGATCTCGAGGTCCTCGGGATCGAGGCGGTCGGCCAGCAGCCAGGCGTCGAGCGCCGAGCGCTCGCGCCCAAGCTTCTCGGCCCAGACCCGGCCGAGGTGCTTGTAGAGCGCGATCTGCTGCTTCTCGTCGCCGGCGACCGCGACCTGACGCTCGATGACCTCGACCAGGTCCTCCCAGCGCTCGCGGCGGGTGTGCAGCTCGCCGACCGCCGACAGCGCCAGCGGATCCTCGCCGCGGATGTCGAGGACGCGGCCCCACAGATCGACCGCGCGCTCTTCGTCGTTCAGCGCCTCCGACGCGATCCGCGCCATCCGGGCGTAGGTGTCGGCCAGCTCGATGTCGCCGTCGGCGACGTCGATCAGCTTCTCGTAGGTGGCGAACAGGTGCTTCCAGTCGTCGCGACGGAAGTAGATGCCCTCCTGGGCCTCGAGCGCGCGGCGGTTGCGGCTCTCCTGGTCGAGGACCGCGGCGTAGCAGGCCAGCGCGGCGTCGAGATCGCCGAGCGCATCGGCGAAGATCGCGCCTCGCCGGAACTGCAGCTCGATCTGCTCGTCGGGATCGAGCGTGATCTCGATGCGGCGGTGCAGCACCTCGACCAGCTCGTCGTACATGCCGGCGCCCAGGTACAGCCGATCGAGGGCGGCCAGCGCGTCGGGGTCCTTGGGCTCGATCTCGAGCACCCGCAGGTGGGTCTCGACCGCGTGGTGCGCATCGCGCAGCTCGTGCTCGTGGACGCGGGCGAGCCGGAGCAGGGTCTGACGCCGGACCTCGCGGTCCGAGTGGCGCTCGAGCGCCCGGGTGTAGACCGCGACCAGCTCGTCCCAGCCGGCGGTCTCCTTGGCGAGGCGCTCGGCCTCCTCGATCGCGCGGTCGCTGCGCGGATCCTCGACCACGGCCTGGCCCCACCACGCCGAGGCGCGCTGGAGATCGTAGAGCCGGGTCTCGGCCAGCTCGGCCAGGCGCGCGTGCATCGCGGCCCGGTCGCCCGGGACGGTCAGCTTGCCGAGCTGGACCTCGTGGATGCGGTGCAGCTTCTCGAACTCCCCGGCCGCCTCGTACAGCGGCTCGAGGATGCTGCCGATCTCGAGCTGGTGATGCCCGTCGAGGAACAGCATCTCGAGGGCGGCCAGCGTCGGCTGGTGGCTCGGCGTCGTGGTCAAGATCTCGCGGAAGACCTCGATCGCGCCCTTCTTGTCGTCGAGCGGCTGCTCGAGGGTCTGCCCGAGCCGGAACTGCAGCGCGACGACCTCGTCGTCGGCCTCGGCCAGCTGGATCTCGCGCCGCAGCACGTCGGACAGGTCGCGCCAGCGCGACGTGGCCGTGTACAGCCGGTCGAGGGCCAGCACCGCGGCCTTGTTGTCGAACTCGACCTCGAGGATGCGCCGGTAGGTCGCGATCGCGCGATCGACCTCGCCGAGCTCCTGCTCGTTGACGCGGGCGAGCCGCGACAGCAGGTCGACCTGACGCGGAACGTCGAGCGACTTCTCGGACTCCTGCGAGTAGAGGCCGGCCAGATCGCTCCACTTGGTGGTGACATCGGCCAGCCGCTCGAGGTGGCCCAGGGTCAGCTCGTTACCGGGATCGTCGCGCAGCGCGCGCGCCAGCGACTGGAACGCCGCGCCCGGATTGTCGAGCCGCTGCTCGTGCAGCGCGGTCATGCGGTGGAGCAACTCGACCCGCGACAGCGGATCTTCGGTGTGCGCGATGATGACCTCGAGCACCTCGACCAGCTTGGCGAACTCGGCGGTCGCCTCGTAGATCGGCTCGAGCACGCGGGCGGCCAGCATCGGCTCGCCGTCCTTGCGACGGATCAGCCCGTCGAGGGCCGCCAGGGTCTCGGTGTGCGAGGGCTCCATCCCGAGCGCCTCGCGATAGGTCTCGATCGCGCGGGTCTGATCGCCGAGCCGCAGCTGCCACAGCTGGCCGATGCGGTACTTGAGCGCGACGACCTGGGCCGGCTCTTCCGACAGCTCGACCTGGCGCTCCAGGTTGGCGAGCAGGTCGTACCAGCGCTCGCCCTGGCCGTAGAGCCGGTCGAGCGACTCGATCCCGTCGATGTCGTCAGGATCGAGGTCGAGGATCGCCTGGTAGGTCTCGATCGCCTTGCCGACGTCCTTGAGCTCGCGGTCGTAGACCTGGCCCAGGACCTTGAGGGCGTCCTTCTTGGCCTCGGGCTCCTCGGCGAGATCGGCCTTCTTGGCGTAGACGTCCTTGAGCGGCTCCCACCGCTCGAGGCGCAGGTACAGGCGCTCGAGCGAGTCGAGCGCGGGCAGATCGACGTCGTCGATCTGGAGCACGTGGCGGAAGGTCGCGACCGCGGCATCGAGGTCCGACAGGACCTCCTCCTCGATCTGCGCGGCCCGGTACAGCAGCCGCTTGCGCTCGGCCAGGTCGAGCAGGATGTCGCTCTTGCGCTCGAGGATCGCGACCAGCGCCGGCCAGTCGCCGTTACGCTCGTGGATCGACTGCATCGCCGAGGCGGCATCGACCGACCCGGGCGAGGCCGCGAGCACGCGCTCGTAGGTCTTGACCGCGGCCTTGTCGTCGCCGACCTCGTGCTCGTAGATCTGGGCCTCCTTGAACAGGAGCGCGACCTTGAGATCCTCTTCCTGGGTGTCGGCCGCGACCTGGTCGTAGAGGCCGACCAGCTCGCCCCAGCGCGCCTGGACCCGGGCCAGGTGCTCGAGACGGGTCTGGGTGATCTCGTTGCGCGGATCCTCGCGCAGCGCGCGCGCGTGCACGTCGAACGCGGCGGCCAGATCGTCGCCGCCGACCTCGTACAGCTCGGCGATGCCATGCAGCAGCTCGATCTTGCGGACCGGGTCGAACGCGTGCCGCACCATGATCTCGTAGACGCCGATCTGCTTGGACCAGTCGCCTGCGCCCTTGTAGATCGGCTCGAGGATCGTCGCGATGGTCAGCTCGTGATCGCGGTGCTCGGGGTCCTTGAGCAGGCGCTCGAGCGCACCGGTCGCGGCGCTGTTCTTGGCGTCGAGCTCGAGGACCTGGCGGTAGGTCTCGATCGCCTGCGCGACCTCGCGCAGGTGGGTCTCGCGCAGCTGGGCCAGGCGGACCAGGAGCAGCACGCGCTCGCCGTCGTCCTCGCACAGCACCAGCTGACGGGTGAGGTTGTCGCCGAGGTCCTGCCACTGCTGGCCGCCCACGTACAGACGGTCGAGCGCGCGCAGCGCCGACAGGTTGTCGGCATCCTGGCTCAGCACCTCGTTGTAGGCGCGGATCGCCTCGGCCGGCTGGGCCAGCATCTCCTCGTGGATCCGCGCGATGCGGAACAAGAAGTCGAGCCGCTCGGCCGGGGCATCGGCGATCTCGGCGCGGCGCCGGTAGACCTCGAGCAGATCCTGGTACTGCTCGTCTCGGCCGAAGATCACCTCGAGCGCGCCGAGCGCGTCGAGGTCGTCGGGCTCGATCTCGAGGGCGCGGCGGAAGAAGGTCACCGCCTGCGCGCTCTTGCCGAGCCGCTCCTCGTACGAGCGCGCGACCTTGATCGCCAGCTCGTGGGCCAGCGTCGGGTCGAGCTCGGGGCGGCCGAGCGCCCCCTCGAACAGCCCGGTCAGGCGCGGCCAGCCGTCCTCGAGGAGGCTGGCCAGGTCCTCGAGCTCCCGCTTGGCGCCCTCGACGCCCGGGTCTTCCTTGAACGCGCGCGCGTACGCGCCGAACGCCCGCTCGCTGTCCGCGAGCTTGGTCCGCTCGAGCTCACCGATGCGCATGAGCAGCGCGACCCGCCGCAGCGAGTCGCCGTTGCCCGACGCCGCCGCGACCTGGATCTCGTGGACGTCGACCAGGTGCTTCCACTCGCCGAGCTGCTCGTAGATCGGCTCGAGGATCGCGGCCGCGGCCAGCTTGTGGGTGGCGTCGCCGAGGCGGACCTCGAGCCGCATGCGCGAGCCGGCGTGGCTGGGATCGAGGTCGAGGATGTCGCGATAGACCTCGATCGCGCCCGGCACGTCGCTCAGGTGCTGCTCGCGCACGCCGCCGAGGCGGAACTTGAGCTCGAGGTGGCGCGCCTTGTCGTCCTCGGGGCCGACGATCGTCAGCTGGCGGCCGAGGATGTCGGAGAGCTCCGACCACTTGCCGTTGCGCAGGTAGACTCGATCGAGGGCCGCCAGCGCGGTGGGCTCGTCGCCGACCGCGTCGAGGATCCCGAGGTAGGCGCCGATCGCGCGCTCGTCGTCCTTGACCTCGTCCTCGTAGAGCTGCCCGATCTTGGCCTGGATCTCGACCCGCTCGTCGACGTCGGAGGTCAGCTCGAGCTTCTTCTGGTAGATGTCGAGCAGCGCCTGGAACTGGCCCTTGCCCAGGTACAGCCGCTCGAGCGCGTCGAGGGCTTCCTGGTTGGAAGGGTCGATGTCGATGACGCGGCGGTTGAGCTCGAGCGCGCGGTCGTGCTGACCGAGCTCCTTCTCGAGCGCGGTCGCCATGACCGACATCAGGGGAAGTGCGTCGCGCGGATCTTTGCCACCGGGGCCGGAGGCCCCGGATGACAATGACGGGACCGACGCGCCGTACGCGTCGACCAGCTCCTGCCAGGCGCCGGTCTCCTTCGCGAGCCGCTCGAGCTCGACGCGGATCCACTCGGCGTCGTGATCCTCGGCGTGGGCTTTGAGCCACCAGCCGAACGCCGCGCCCTTGTCGCGCAGCTTCTCCTCGTTGTACTCGGCGAGCTTCTTCATCCGCTCCTGGCGCAGGATGCGGTCGTCGGGCGGCGTCGCGTCGAGCTGGATCTCGAGCACGCCGACCAGCTTCTTGGGATCGCGGCCGGCCTCGTACAGCGGGATCAACGCCTCGGCCGCGGCGAGGTTGTGCTCGTCGAGCTGGAGCACCTTCTCGAACGCGCGCATCGCCCGGTCGGGCTTCTGCAGCTCGTCGCGGTAGAGCAGCGCGATCTTGCCGGCCAGGGTCAGCCGGTGCGGCTCGGGGCCGGCCTCGACCTCGCGCTCGAGCACGCGCACGTACTCCTCGAGCTTGCCGCGGGTGGCGTAGAACGCCTCCAGATCGTCCCAGCGCGCGTCCTGGACGTAGAGCTTCTTGAGCGCGTCCTGGGCCCGGCGGTTCTGCTCGTCCACCGCGAGCAAGCGCTGCCACGCATCGATCGCCTTGCCGGTGTCCTCGAGCTTCTCGGTGTAGAGCAGGCCGAGGCGCTGGAGCGCGTCGGCGCGGACCTTGTCGTCGCTGGCAATATCGGCCTGACGCGCCGCGACCTCGGCCAGCTTGCTCCACTCCTTGTTGCGCTCGTACAGCTTCGACAGCTCGCTCAGGGCCTCCTCGTGGCCCGGCTCGACGTCGATGACCTTCTCCCACCAGTACGTGCAGATCTCGGGCTTCTTGACCTTCGTCGCCGCCATCCGGGCGACCTCGATCGTCAGCTCGGCCTTCTTGCTGGCCGGCGCCCGGTCGATCTCGTTCTCGCGGAGCTTGATCAACTTCTCCCAGTCACGACGCTTCTCGTAGACCTGCAGGAGGTGATCGACGGCCTGATGGTTCTGCGGATCGAGCTCGAGGACCTTCTCGAACGCCTTGATCGCCTCGGCCTGGTTCGAGAACCGCTCGAGGTACAGGTTGGCGATCGACAGATAAACCGCGGCCTTGTCGTCGCCCTGCGCGAACCGCTCGGCGCGATCGGTCAGGACCTTGACCAGATCCGGCCAGCGCTTCTTGCCTTCGTAGATCGCCGCGAGCTGGTCGTAGACGTCGCCCGCCGGCTGCTGGGCGAGCGAGGCCGTCAGCGCCGCGGTCACCTGGTTCTCGTTGTTGAGCTTGGCGTACGCGTCGGCGAGCTCGCGGAACGCGAGCGCCTTGTCGGCCGGGGACTGGGCCGCCTTGGCCTCCTCGTCCTTCAGCGCGTCGGCCAGCTGCTGCCACGCCGCGTTGCCACGGAGCACGCGGGCGAGCTCGCGCCGCGGCGCGAGCTGGGTCGGGTGCGCGGCGATCGTCGCCTTCCATGCGCCGACGCCCTTGTCGGGGCTGCCCTCGGCCGCCCGCGCGTGGGTCATCGCGGCCTCGAGATCGGCCGGGACATCCTCCGCGCGCGGCGCCGCCGGCGGCGCCGCGGTCGACGTGCGACGCGCGCGGGCCGGGTCGGCAGCGGCCGGCGCAGGGGCCGCGACCACGGGCGCCGCGACCGGCGCGGGCGCGACCGCCACCGGCGCGGGCGGCGGCGGCGTCACGGCGACCGGGCCCGACGGGACGTCGTCGACGATCAGCGTGGGTGCCGGCTTGGAAGCCGGCGCCGGCGCGGCGACCGGCGCCGGCAGCGGCTCGGCCAGCGTCTGCACTGCCTGCAGCCCGTGCTGCTCGCTGAACTCCACGACCGACGGGGCGGTCGGCTCGATCGAGGCCGCCATCTGGAAGTAGCGGCGCGCACGCTCGACATCGGCGAGCTGCTTCCACGCCACCTCGCCGGCGTTCAGCGCGACGTAGAGGCGCTCCTCGCCCTGGAGATGATCGATCACGCCATCGGCGAGCTCGACGATCGGCAGCCACTCGCCCTTCTCGCCATGGACTTGCTGGAGCAGCGCGTAGGTGGCGACCACCGAGCGCATCGGCGACTTGCCGTTCTGGGCCGCGGCCGACAGCGCCCTGGTCGCGAAGCGGGCGCCGCGATCGCGGTCCTTGAACCGCTGCAGCCACACCAGCGCGTAGGCGCGATAGCGATCGGCGCGCGCGGCCGGCTCGGTCGCGACCTGCGCGCGGCGCTCGTAGTGGCTCTCGAGCTCGTCCCAGCGCTGCTGGCCGGCCAGCAGCGCCTCGTACATCACGTTGGCCGACGGCTCGTCGAGATCCTTCTCGAACAGCCGGCGCAGCAGATCCTCGAGGCGCGCGTCGTCGGGCGCCTCGAGCCGCAGGATGCGGGCGGCCCGCAGCAGCATGCGCGCGCCCATCGCGGTGTCGAACTTGTCGGCGTCGCCCGCGAGGCGATCGACCTGCTCGGCCCACAGCTCGGGATCGTAGTTGAGCGCGGCCAGCGCGTCCTGCACGCGCGTGGAATCGGGCGTCCGCTCGAGCGCGCGCTCGAGGACCGCTTCGGCCTTCTCGCGCTGACCGCTGTCGAGGAACGCTTCGCCGACGATACCGGCGAGGTCCGCCGACGCAGCCGGGCTCTTGAGCTCCATCTCGCCGAGCTTGGCCACCATCTCGTGGCGACCCATCTCGCCATAGACCTCGCGAGCGCGCGACAGCGCCTTGAGGTTGTCCGGATGCAGCTTCCACGCGCGCTGGTAGAGCCCGAGGGCGCGTTCGCGCTCCGGGATCACCTCCTCGGTCAATTGCGCGAGCTCGTAGAGCCTTTCAGACTGGTCTGGTTTGCCACCAGATTGCTCCAGCTCCTTCTCGAGCTCGTCGATCGCCGCGGACCAATCGCGCGCTTGGCGCAGGCGCTCCCTCAACAGCGTGCGCGTATCCATCTGCGATGTATCCTCCTGCAATAGCAGGAAAAACTTCCACCCCTGTGACCTCGAAATTCACGGGACGTGCAGATTGTCTCCCTCGGACGCATCTGCACTGGAATTATTCGGAATCACGCAAGCTTCCGCGAGACCCAAAGTCTGATGTTCCCCCGAAAACGACGCACGCGGGACCGGTCAAGATCCCGCGTGCGCACCCGGGCGGCCCGGACTCGGGTCGCGATCGATCAGCCGCCCTGCTTGGCCGCGATCTGGAAACGAACCTTCTGCGCGATGCTCTTGTTGTCCGCGGCCGAGGGACCGGCCGCCTTCGAGTACTCGGACAGATCCTTGTCCGCTTCCTTGAGGTCGCCCTTGCGGAAGTGCGCCAGCCCGCGCTGGAACTTCGCGTCGTGGTTGTCCTTGCGCATGTCGATCGCCTTCGTGAACGACTCGATCGCCTGCTTGTCGTCGAGCTTGTCGAAGTACGCCATGCCGAGCACGTACAGCAACTGGCTCTTCTCCTCCTGCTCCATCACGTGCTCGACGCCCTGCGACAGCACCTGGATCGCCTGATCCGGGTAGTCCCAGCGGCGGTACATCTCGCCGAGCGCGACGTACGGTGGCTGGAAGCGCGGCCACGACTGGATCGACTTGGTGAACGACTCCGCCGCCTGCTGCGGCTTGTCGCCATCGCGGTAGATGCGCGCCATGTAGTAATGCGCGCGGTAGAGTTCGGGGTTGAGCTTCACCGCGGCCTCGAGGTGCTGGAGCGCGGTGTCGAAGTTGAGCGTGCGGAGGTCGGGCTTGACGTCCTCCTTCTTCTTCTTGAGGTCGTTGGCCTGGTCGGTGCGGGCCTTGTCGACGGTGGCCTCGTAGAGCGAGACCCCCAGCCACATCTGGTACATCGCGTCGCTCGGCTTGAGCCGGACCGCATTCTCGAGCGCCTCGGCGGCCGGCTCGTAGGCACGCTTGCCGATGTGGGCGCCACCGAGCCCGTACCAGGCGCTGTGGTTGTCCTTGTCGACCCGCACGGCCTCCTTGAACTCGTTGGCCGCCGTCTCGTACTGCTTGGCGCCCTGCGCCTTGAAGCCAGCGTTGGCGCGCTTGATCGATTCGTTGCGTGCCTCGTCGGGACAACCCGTGAGCAGCGTGAGCAACGCCAGCGTGGAAACCATCGAGACGATGCGTGGCATGAATGTGCGAGCCATCAGTGCCTCCCTTGCGGCCTGGCGATGAAGACCGCCTCGGCGGCCTGACCGTAAATCGGTTCCTGCCAACTCCTCAAGTTCAACAGCTCCCGAAAACCAAAACCGGCGCCGAAGCGCCGGTTCTCAAGATCGACCGTTAGCGGCGAGCGGGCAGCGAGCGAGGAGCCTCAGCTGCGAGGCGCCGGGCAGTGGATGCCCCGCTATCCCTGAGCGAGGCGCGAAGCGCCGAGTCGAAGGGCCGTCTGGCCGTGCCGAGTCGGCAACGACGCAGATGAGGCCCGCAGCCGCTGCCCGCCGCGGCTAACCGCCGGTGGGGCGGAAGTTGAAGGGATAGTTCACCTGCACGCCGCCGCCGCCCTTGGGCTTCGGGAACTCGATGGCCTTGATCACCGCGGCGACGCAGTTGGCGACCTCCCCGTCGACGCCACTGGCGCGCGAGTCGACCACCGTGCCGGTGTTGCTGATGAAGAACTGCGTGTTGACGGTGCCCTCGAGGCCCGGGCGCGCCAGCAGCTGCTTCTCGTAGCAGTAGGTGATCTTCGAGATGTTGCGCTTGATGTAGCGGCGGATGATCGCCTTGTCGAGATCGCCATTGGCGGTCGGCTGCCCGATACGGACCTGCGGGACCGACGACTGACGGCCGCGCATACCACCGCGGCCCGAGCCGCTGCCGTAACCCGAGCCGGTGCCCGAGCCGTGACCGATGGTGCCGTAGCGACCGGTGCCGATGGTGCCCCAGCCGGTGCCGCCGCCGCCCGGACCGAAGCCCGACCGGCCGAAGCCGAAGCCGCCTGCCATCTCGCCGGGCTCGTTGCCGAGCAGACCACCCTGGATGTCGAGGTCGTCGAAGCCTGACGAGATGTCACCCGTGCCGGTGATCGAGGCGAACTGACCGCCCTGCATGAGGGCCGCGGACCCGAGCACACCCGCCGTCCGGGCCTGCTCGATCGCCTGCTGGCGGGCGAGCTGCTCCTGGTCGGCATTCTTCTTCATCTTGTACTGGCCCTCGGCGCGGTCCGAGTCCTTCTTTCCCATCTTGCCTTCCTCGAGCATCATCGCGGTGCCGGTCCCGCCGGACTCGTCCTCGCCGTCCTCCTCTTCCTTCTCCTCCTCGGGCGGGGGCGGATCCTCGATCGAGGTCATCTGCGCCTTGTTGGTCGTGTCCTCGTTGACCGCCATGTCGGTCGGCGCGGTGTCCTGATCGGGCGGTACGGTGCGCAGGAGGCCCCAGATGCCGAGGTGCACCGCGGCGGAGGCCGCGAAGAACAGCAGCACGCGGCTCTCGAGCGCCGCGAATACCGGTACCGGGTGACGGCGGGGCTGCGGCACCGAGGTCACCAGGAAGGTCGCCGAGCCCGACTTGACGCGGATGCGGGCCTTCTGCGGAATCTGGACCTCGAGCCCACCCGGCGCCGTCGTCGACGGCGTCGCGCGACCCTGGGCCTGCAGGTCGGCGAGTGTGGTCGACTGACCGTCGACCAGCATCTCGCCCTCCATGCCCTGGGCGAAGTTGAAGACGAAGTCGTCACCGCGCGGGGCGATCAGCGGGAAGCTGGCGACCGGCGACTCGGTGGTGGGGAACTCGTTCTCCTGATCGGAGCCGATCCGGAACCAGGGATTGCTCCGCTTCTCCTCGCGCAGACGCAGGAGCGCAGCGGCGAGGAAGGCAATCCCGAGCGGGAAGCCGAGGAACACCATGATGTCGTTGGTGACCGCCAGCTTCTGGGGACGGAACGCCCACGACGGCGTCTTCACGACCCGTTTGGTTTCGGGGTCGAGCACCCCGACCTCGACCATCTGGTGCTTCTTGGCCTCGTTGAAGGCCGCGTTGTTGTAGCCGTTGACGAAGCCGACCATGCCGATGACCAGCCAGCCGACCGCGAGGCCGAACAGCACCTTGGTCACGCCCGACGCCTTGCCGGTGACCCTGGCGTTCATCACATGCTTGACCGCGACCACCGAGTTGCCGAGCATGGCGGCAACCTCGACCGCTCGCGCTCCGGGCTCCTCGACCTGCTCGGCCAGGGCACCCTGCGCGAAGTTGTTCTGCGCCATCGGCTGCTGCATGCCGAACGGCGCCGGGATCCCAGCCGCCGGGCGGGCGGCCGGCGCCGGCGGGCGCGGGGCCGACATCATCGGCGCGGGCGGCGGCGGCGCGAACGGGGCGGGCGCGGCCGGCGGGCTCATCATGGTCGGCGCGGACGGCGCGCTCGAGAACGCCGCGGCGGGCGGCGGCGGCGCAGGCGGCCGCGGGGTCGACGCGATCACGTCGACCGGCGCCGGGCTGAGCTGGACCTTGGTCGGGAGGTCGTCGTCCTCCTCGGCACCGCCGACGGTGACCTCGATGCGGGTCTCGCCGATCACGACGCTGTCGCCGGACTGGAGCTTCGCCTTGTTGACCTTCTGGCCATTGACGAAGGTGCCGGTCGTCGAGGACAGGTCGATGATGCTCACGTCACCGGGTCCGGTGACCTCGATGAGCGCGTGCATCCGGCTGACGTTCTTGTCATCGAGCCGCAGATGCGACGACGACAGCTTGCCGACCTTGATGACAGGAAGGGTGAGCTTCTCCTCGCGGAGGAACTCATCACCTTTGTAGAGGCGGAACGTGAGGGGTACCTTGCCACCGGCCATGGGCGTCTCTCCTGGGAAGGAGCAATGTCAGGTCGTCGCGGTCGTGCGATCGACCGAAGGCCGGTGACAGTCAGGCGGGCCGAACGAGTCGGCTCCGCCTCGCGGTCACAAGTCTTCGGCCGACTTCAGGATCTCGGCGATGAATTCCTTGCGGATGCGAATCAGGCTCGAATGCTTGGCGAAGTCGCGGGCGTCGACCGACGAACCCTCGGGCTTGATGAGGTCACCCTCGATCGTATCCCCCGAGAAGTCGTAGACCTTGACCTTTTCCTTGCTGTCCTTGCCGGCCTTCTGCGCGAACGCAGGCGAGCCGAACGAGGCGACGACGAGCAAGGCGAGTGACGTACGAATGAGTGCGCGCATGGCAGCTCCCGAGGTGCTTCGGTGTGCCTGGCGGTTCCCCATCACAGCCGTCAGACACCCGTGTTTGTGTTCGGTTCCCGAGAAGTCCGGAATTCTACGCTGGGGAGGGATCGCTTCCAGCGCTGAAAAACTTCGCCAGCAATCCCGGACGGTTGGCTACTTGGAGGCCGGGGGCGCCGGCTGGTTCGCCGTCGCCTTCTTGAAGTCATCGATCTGCTTGATGAACTTCTCGCAGTCCTTGATGTTCTCCTTGGCCTCTTCCTTGTCCTCGGGGCTTCCCTCCTTGCCGAGGAAGTCCCGGAAGTAGCCGAGGGCTGTCCGCATCGCGGTCTGGGACGCGCTGAGGTCATTCTCCTTCGAGGCTCGGAAATCCTTGTAGAGAACGCCGAGATTGAAGTACGCGTCGCCCCGCTTGGGTTCGGTGTCCTTGGCCTTCTTGTAGGTGGCCTCGGCCGCACCCAGGTCGCCCAGGCCACGCTGGGCGATGCCAAGCCCGATCAGCGCGTCGTAGTTCTTGGGCTGCAGCGACAGCACCCGGTCGAACTGCTCCTTGGCGACGTCGTAGCGCCGGGTGCCGAGCGAGATCAGCCCGACGTTCTGACGCGCCTCGGCGAAGTTGCCGTCGAGCTCGACCGCGGCCTGGAAGCGCTGGAGCGCATCGGTCAGGTTGTTGCGGGCGAGGAACAGCAGGCCGAGCGCGTGCTGGAGCGGCGCGTACGCCTTGTTGCGCTTCTCGCCCTCCTCGAGGAGGAGCTTGGCCAGGTCGAGCCGGTTCCGGTTCTTCCGGTAGCCCTCCATGTAGACGAGCCCGTAGAGCGTGTAGGCCCGGACGTTCTCGTTGTCGATCGCCAGCGAGATCGACAGCTTCTTGCGGGTGTCTTCCTCGAGCTTCCGCCAGCTCTCGCCGTCCTTGGTCCGGCGCAGCTCCTCGAGCTGCAGCATCGCCAGGTTGACGTACGCCGCGGACAGCTTGGGATTCGCCTTGATGGCGCTCTCCCAGTACTTCTTCGCGCCGTCGACCTTGCCGGCCTTGTAGTAGAGCTCGCCGAGGTTGGAGATGGTCGCCCCGTGGTTCGGCTTCGACTTGAGGACGGCCTGGTAGGCCTCCTCGGCCTCCTTGGCCAGACCGCAATTGTGATAGCTGCGGCCGACCATGTACTGGGCCTCGATCAGGTCCTTGTGCTGGCGAGCGACCGACGAGAATTGCTCGGCCGACGAGCGGCACGCCGACTCGTTCCAGCTGGTCTGCTTCGTGTACGACTCGGCGGCGGCGGCGAAGTCCTTGCGGGCGTCGGTCGACACCTCGCGCTTCGGCTCGTTCGCCGGGTTCTCGGGTTTGATGCTGCTGATGTCGGGCGGCGGCGGCACGTCGGTCGTGCCCTTCTGCAGGCCGGACTTCGGGGTACTACCGCAGGCAGCGGCGAACAGGAGCGCGCCGATCGCGACGCTGAGGGTACGGATTCGCATGATGGCCATGGGGGTCCTCGGGGTCTCGCGATCCGGGGTCAGTCGATCTTCGTGATCGCGGGCTCGACGTCGAACACCGGCGCGACCTCGTCAGGGGTCGAGCGGAGCTCGGACGCGGTCGGGAAGTCCTCGGGCTTGATCTGCCCGAGCTCGCGCTCGCACAGCTTCGACCAGCTCGAGAACCAGCCGAAGTCGGTCGAG
>JBKJLC010000111.1:0-29960 GCA_046597055.1 Kofleriaceae bacterium
TGCTGGTGCACATCGGCGTCGCCGGGGTCCGCCTCCGCGCCGACGTCGCGCGGCTGGCGCGGGCCGAGCGCGCGTCGCTGGTCATCTGCGGCCACTCGCACATCCCGTTCATCGGCAGCGAGCGCGGGCTGACGGTCTTCAATCCGGGCTCGGTCGGCCCCCGGCGGTTCAGCCTGCCGATCGTGTTCGGCACCATGGAGGTCGGGGCCACCGGGGTCCGGCTCGGCCACGTCGACGCCGAGACCGGCCTTGCGTGGAGCCCGCCGTGACCACGCCGACCGCGGGAACCGCGCGGCAGGGTCGTTCGTCCCGAGCTCGAGCTCGCCGGACGCGCCCCGCGCATCGGGCGCCCGCACAGGCACATCTTCTCCGGTGGCCCTGAGCCAGGGCTCGCGCAGCGAGCCCGCGGTCGAAGGTTAGACCGTCGAAGAACACGTGCTGCACCCTGCCGCGCTGCCCTCGGGATTGATCACAAGTCTTCATGTGATCGGAAGCGCTCACCTTTCCCGGTGGCCCTGTGCCGGCGCCGCAGGCGCCGTGTCGAAGGGCAGAGCGCCAAGGTGCCGCACGTGATCTTCGACGGACTGCCCTTCGACGGCGGGCTCGCTTGCGCTCGCCCTGGCTCAGGGCCACCGGAAAGATGTGCGGGATCCTGAGGGCAGCGGGCAGCGCTCAGGATCCCGCACATGTTCGTCCGGTGTCCGTGAGCGAAGGCTCGCGCAGCGAGCCGAAGTCGAAGGGCGGCCCGTCGAAGATCGCGTGCTGCACCCTGCGCCTCTGGCCTCTGGCCCTTCGACACGGCGCCTGCGGCGCCGGCTCAGGGCCACCGGGAAAGGCAACGAGTTCGGTCACCTGGCGAGTTGCGATCAATGCCGAGGGCAGCGCGGCGAGGTGCCGCATGTGAGCTTCGGTGGTCCGCCGTTCGACCGCGGGCTCGCTGCGCGAGCCCTGGCTCAGGGCCACCGGAACACGTGCGGGATCCCGAGGCCCCCCCATCAACCGGCAGCATCAGCCGCGCTTCGCCGGATCGTGCCACGCGAGCCGCGCCCGTGCCGCTCGCCGGCGCGAGGCGCGTCCGTGGGGGCCGCCGCGTTGCCGCGATGCAACGCCCTCGGTCGCTCGCTCGCGGGCGTGGTTGCAGCGAGCTGATCCGACAGACCAGACGGGGTGGCACATCGGCTGCACTCACGGGTTCACACAAACCAACGGCGACCCTCGCCGAGAGCGGAGCAGGACCATGATCAAGAACAAGCAGTCGAAGCTGACCCTCGCGAAGCACACGATCCGTCAGCTGAACGCCCTGAACAACGACGAGATCGCCCAGGCTGCCGGCGGCGGCACGTCCGGCTACGGCATGTGCAAGAACTACGCGACGCTGTACTGCTCGGTGGGCGGTGGCCGCGGCACCTGTTACGCAATGGTAGAGGCGCCCATCGAATGAGGATCGCGGTTGCTCTTCAGGTGCCGCGCGGCGCGAGCGTGCGGCTGAACTGCACGGGATCCGCGATCGACTGGTCGCGCATCCACTCGATCGCATCGTCGCGTAGCTCGGCGCCCTGGCTGCCGCCGAGCAGCTCGCCCAGCACGAGGCGGGCGGCGCGGGCGTGGAGGCGCATGCCGGCCTCGCGGTAGACGACCTCGGCCTGCTCGTAGCCGCGGACCGCGTCGTCGAGGCGGCTCTCGGCGTGGGCGATGCCGGCGGTGAGCAGGACCGCGCTGGCCTGGGCGTGGAGCGGGCGCTCCTTGGCCATGGCGCTCGCGGCGCGGCGCGCGATCGCGAGGCGCTCGGCGCGGCGGGCGGGCGCGCCGGTGTGCGCGGCGGCCAGCGCGGCGCGGCCACGGGTGAACTCGGCCTCGATGCGGACGCTCTGCACGCGCATCAGGAGCGAGCTGGCGAGCTTGGGCCAGGCCTCGGCGAGGCGGGCGAGCGCGCCCTCGTCGTCGCGCAGGTACAGGTCGACCATCACGCTCGACAGCAGCTGGTAGTAGTCGTGGAGGTGGAAGTCGTCGAGGCCGCCGCGCTCGAGGGCGACGCCGAGGATGTGGGCGCGGGCGTCGGCCGGCTTGTCCATCGCCAGCCAGGCCTGGTTCGAACGCCAGGCGCGGATGCCGTGCTGGGCGTAGACGTCGCCGCGGTCCTCGGCCTCGCGCAGGTAGATCGGCGCCCACCGCACCAGCTCGCGGATCTCGCCGAGATAGTAGAGCGTGCCCAGGCTATAGATCTCGGCGATGTCGATCTCCCAGCGAGCATCGACGCCGTGGTCGCGCATGAGGCGCAGGCCGTTGTCGAGGTGCTCGCGGGCGAGCAGCCAGCGGCCCATCATGAACTGGCCGATGCCGATGCAGGCCTCGGCCAGCCCGGTGTGATACGGGTGGCCGACCTGCTTGGCGACCTCGGTCGCGCGCACGCCGAGCGCCGCGACCCGGTCGGCGTGGCGATCGCCGGCGGCCGCGACGTAGCCGACCTCGAACGCCAGCGCCGAGGCGACCCGGCCAGGATCGCCGAGCGCCAGCGCGGCGCGCAGGTGCCAGCTCTGCACGACCTTGCCGAGGAACGGGTTGGCGAACGACAGGCCGCTCGAGATCGACCACAGGACGTCGACGGCGCGGACCTCCTCGGGCGGCAGGCTGGCCGGGCCCCGCGCCACGAAGTTGAGGCCGCGGAAGCGCAGCGCGAAGCGCTGGGTCAGGAGCTCCCACGCGGCGCTGCGCCGGGTGTCCGGCATCTGGTAACCGATCTTGGCCAGCATCTCCTTGGCCTTGGCGAGGCCCTCGCGAAGCTGGCCGACGCGGAGGATCTGCTCGAGGTGGAGGCGCTCGAGCTCGAAGCGGCCTTCCTCTGGCGTCAGCGCGGCGGCGTCGGTGAACATCGCCGCCGCCTCGACCAGCTGGCCGGCGTTGACCAGCGCACGGGCCCGGGCCAGCAGGATCGTGATGCGCACGCTGCGCTCGACCGCGCCATACTCGAGCGCGATCGCGTACAGGTCGGCGGCGCGGCGGAACGCCAGCGCGTCCTCGGCGGCGCGGGCGGCGGCGAACGCGTGCTCGGCGGCGCGCGCGGTCTCGCCGGCGCCGAGCAGGTGATCGACCAGCGGCTCGGGTTCGCCGGGCGCGCCGTACTGGTAGGCGGCCGCGAGATCGCGGTGGACCGCGCGCAGCTCGCCGGTTCCGAGATCCTCGACCACCGCGACCCGGATGCGGTCGTGGAACGGCTCGACCCGGTCGCGGTCGGCGGTGGGCTGGGCCCGCAGCAGGCGCTCGGCGCGCAGCACCGCGAGCGCGCTCGACGAATCGGTGAGGCCGGCGGCCCGGGCCGCCACGTCGAGCGCGGTCGGGCGCGCCGCCACCGCGCACGCCGTGAGCAGCGCGCGGGCGTCGGCCGGCAGGCGCGCGATGCGGTCGCGCAACAGCTCGCCGAGGGTGGGGGCGCCGCCCACGGTGCCCGCCGAGCGCGCCAGCTCGGCGAGAAACATGGTGTTGCCGCCGGCATCGCGGATCAGCGCCTCGGCCCAGGCATTGGCGCTGCTGTCGACGCCGGTCAGCTTGCCGACCAGATCGCGCGCGTCCTCGTTCGCCAGCGGCGGCACGTCGAGCATGCGCACGTCGGCGGGGACGGTGGCGGTCGCCATGCGCCGGTTGACCTCGGCGACCGCGGGCCCACCGGCGTCCTCGTTGCGATAGATCAGCAGCACCAGCACCGGCGGCCGGTCCGGACGCGAGATCAGATCGCCGAGGAACAGCGCGCTGTCGACGTCGCCCCACTGCAGGTCGTCGACGCACACCACCACCGGCCGCCGCTCGGCCAGCCGGGTCAGCAGGTAGCGCAGCGCCGAGAAGGCGCGGCGCCGGAGCTCCTGCGGATCGGCCGGCTGGAACCGCCGGATCGCGGGCTCCGCGATCAGCGGCACCCGACGCAGCACCGGAAACAACCGCCCCAGCGCGGCGACGTCGTGCGGCAGGATCGTCTGCAGCTCGCCGGGGCTGATCTTGAGCAGCACCGAGGTCAGCGCGTCGATCAGCGTGTCGAGCGTCTTGTACGGCACGCTCTCGCGCTCGTAGCAGCGCCCCGACAGCACCACCGCGCTGCCGGCGATCCCCTGCATGAACTTGCTGACCAGGGCCGACTTGCCCATGCCGGACGGCCCGCGCACGAGGATGCCGACGCCGCCCTTGCGCGAGTCGACCAGCGCCTGGTGCAGCATGTCGAGCTGCGGCTCGCGACCGACGAACGGACCGGAGCCGCTGGTGCGCTCGACGGTGGCGGTGGCCAGCGACGGCTCGCGCCCGAGCGCCTCGAGCACCGCGCGGCCATCGGGCCGATCGCGCGGGTCAGGCTCGAGCAGGGCCATGCACAGCTCGTCGAGGTACGGCGGCAGGTGCTCGGCGAGCTGGCGCGGCCGGGGCGGCCGCTCGAGCTGCTTGCGCCGCATGATCTCCTCGGCGCGGCCCTCGAACGGCCGGCGGCCGGTGAGCGCCTCGTAGAGGATCACGCCGACCGAGTACCAGTCGCTCGCCGGCGTCAGCGGGGTGTCAGCCGCCTGCTCGGGCGACATGTACGCGGGCGTGCCGACCGCCGCGCGCTCGTGCGTCTGGTCGACGCCGGCGTGCTCGAGATCGGCGACCAGGCCGAAGTCGAGCAGCACGACCCGGCCGGTCGGCTCGCACAGCACGTTCGACGGCTTGAGATCGCGATGCAGTTTTCCCGCCGCGTGCAGCGCGTGGACGCCGTCGCACAGCTGGCCGAGCGAGCGCTCGAGGCGCTCGAGGTTGCAGATCGAAGCCAGCACCTCGGTGCGCGAGCGCGGGCCGATGCCGCGCGGCTGGGTCTCGGCGTCGTCACCGTCGAGATAGGCCTGGTCGCTCCCCGACGACGGGCGCACCCAGTCGATGAAGGCGACCCCGCGGATCAGCTCCATCGTGAAGAACCACTCGTCGCCGGTGGTGTGGAGTTCGTGCAGCGCGCACAGGTTGGGATGCGCGAGATCGCAGAGCGCGCGGAACTCGCGCTTGAAGCGGAACAGATCGCGAGCGCTCTGCGTCTTCAGGGTCTTGAGCGCGACCTCGCGCTGCTGGGCCTGATCGAAGACCCGATAGACCACGCCCATCCCGCCGGCGCCGAGCTTGCCGCGGACGACGAAGCGCTCGTCGGCCGGGCCCACGGCATCGGCATCGATCCCCACGCTCGCAGCATAACCCACCGCCTGTGCGGCGCGATCGCGAACACCGTCCGCTGCCCGGCTGACACGCGATCGGCGCACGGCCGCAGGCGCCGACTGGGCGAGATGTAGGCAGGCAGGACCCGGCCCGGGAGTGGCGCTCCCGCGGGCGGCCCGGGGCTCGAGCACAGGGTCGGCCCCCCCGCCCGCCGGTCAGCGCCGGACGTCGGTCGAGTGGAACAGCTTGTCGGCCGAGCCCGGCACGAAGCCCTGGAACAGCGCCCCCGATGGCAGGGCGTGGCGGCGTGCGAACTCGTAGTAGCAGCTCGGTACCCGGTGGCTGCCGTCGGCAAAGGCGACCTCGACGGCATCGGCCCGGGTCGATGACTGTTCGAGCAGCTCGGCCGGCGAGCCCTTGATCAACCCGCCCTCCAGGTTGAGCTGGAAGCCGGCGCCGATCAGCAGCTGGTTGACCGCCTCGAGCCCGGCCAGGGTCGTCAGGCGACCGACGTCGACGGTGAAGTGGTTGACCCGGAAGCCGAACGCCGCGACCCACGCCGCGTACTCGCTCTCCGCCAGCAGCGCCAGGTAGGTCGCATGATCGATCGACCACGGTCGGCCCGCGTACGGCAGGTCGTCACGCTCGCCGAAACCGTCGGGGAGCTGATCATGCAGCGCGTGGATCGCGGCCTGGGCGGCCGGCGACAGCTCCTCGACCACGAGCTCGCTGATGAACACCTTGGGCACGGTCGGATCGGCGTGCTGGAAGTAGCGGGCGCGCAGGTGCTTGGCCGGGAACCGGTAGTCTTCGCGCGCGACGAAGCCGCGCTGCTCGAACGGATTGGCCAGGGCCGCGAGGCCCATGCCGGGTCGCGCGTAGGTGCGCAGCGCGACGTGATCGTTGATGATCGTCTCGCCGCGGGCGGCGAACAGCGCATGGATGGCGCGGGCCTGGGGCGTGATGGCGACGTAGTCGCGCCACAGCGCGTCGAGGTATTCGCTCAAGCTGGGGTTCGTCACGGCCGCGACCATGCCACGACCGCGCGTCGGTCAGGCAGCTCGCCGGGGCAGGCCGCGCCACCGCGGTCGCGCGCGCGATGACCCTGCCGAACACCGCGACCCGGCACGTGGGGGCGACCACGTCCTCACGCTGCCGCCGAAAAAGCAAAAGCCGCGGAAGCCGCGGCGGTTCACGCTGCCACGCGCCGCGCGTCGATGACGTCGCGGCGCAGGTGACGTGGACTATCGGGTGACGACCTCGATCGACCAGGCGTTGAGCGTGCCGACGTCCTGGCCCGCGTGGTCGCTGACCGTGAGGACCCAGTCACCGGCGAGGGCGAGGCCGCCCAGGGTGGCGGCGTCGAGCGTGAGCTTGAGGTGATCCTCGTAGCCACCGGTCTTGTCGTGCAGCGTCACGGTCTGGCCGGCGTGGGCCAGCACGACCTTGAGGTCGCCACGGTAGGTGTGGCTGATGTCGAGGGTGACCTTGACCGCGCCGACCGTGCCCGCGTCGGGGACCGCGATGGTGCTGGTGATGCCGGCCGGGGTGTTGTCCGGGATCGCGACCGCCGGGGTCGCGCCGTAGGTGCGCGAGGTCGGGGTGGCCTGGCAGCTGGCGTGGGTCGCGCACTGGCTGTCGTCGCAGTCGACCTGGGTGTCGGCGTCGTCGTCGACGCCGTTGTCGCAGGTCTCGGCCGGGGTCTCGAGGGTCGGCACCGCCGAGACGTAGGCGGTGGCGTACTCGGCGACGTACTTCATCGACAGGTAGCCGTAGCCATCGCCGTGCGGGTTACCGACGCCGAAGCTGCCGGTGCCCCACGAGTTCTTGAAGATCCAGAAGCCCTTCTCGACGACCGGGTTGCCGGCGGCATCGACCACGGCCGCGCCGTTCTCGTCGAGGACCGGGACCTGCTTGTCGTCATCCCAGCCCACGATGTGGATGGCGTGGCCGGCCCGCTTGGCGAGCGACAGCTCCTTGTCCTTGGCATTGGGGTACCGGACGACGCCCTCGCGCCACGACTCGGTGTTGACCGGGATGGTCGAGGCGCGGTGGTTCCACGCCTGGTAGAAGAAGGTGAGCCCGATCGTCACGCCCGACTTCTTGGTGGTGAGGTGCTCCTTGATGTCGCGGTTGCTGAGGTAGCGACCGGCGGGCAGCTTCCACTTCTTGGCGGCGACCGCCTCGGCCGGCGGCGCGCCGTTCGTGTAGCACTGGACCGGCAGGTCCTCGCCGCCGACGCACATCGGATCGTTGGTCGCGTTCCACGGCCGGGACTGGTACGGCCAGAGCGCCTCCTCGACGATGCCGAAGTTGCTGATGGCGCGCAGGTTCGAGTCAGCGCTGGAGCCCTCGGTGTTGCGGAACGACCGCACCTGCTCCTTGGCCGACCACTGCAGGTACTGCTCGGAGAAGTCGGCGTCGCGCTTGCCGGCCTTGATGTAGAGGTTCTCCATCAACGCGGCGCTCGCGAAGATCGAGCACACGCCGCGGCTGCCCTGGCTCTTGACCGACGACTGCTCGGTCAGGAGCGCCGTGAACAGCTTCGGGTAGACCGCGTCGGCCTTGCTCTCGGACGGGATGGTGTTCGGGGCACCGTCGAACAGCGGGTCGTAGCTCGAGACCGGGTACTCGTCGTCGAACGGCGAGGGACCGGCGTCGGGATCGTCACCGGCGCAGGCGAGGAGGGGAAGGCTGAACAGGGTGGCGGCGAGGAAGCTCAGGCGCATGGCGACCCATCTAGCGCGATCCGTGCCAGCCACGGCGTGGCGTAGGTTGGCAAGATCACGGGAGGTTCACACCCGGATTCTGCCGGAGGCAGCCGACGCCGCCGGCGAACCGCGTGGCCAGGGACGCAAGGCCCCTGCACTGAGGACAGGAGGTTGCAGGCAAGTCGAGTCGCCACACCCGGACCCCATCGACCGGTCCGCACTGGGTGGCCCGATCGCCAACCGGAGCCGGGGCGCTACGGTTGCCGCATGTGCGGCCGCTACAAGTCCACCCACCAGGACACGCTGGTCGCGGAGATGCAGCTGGCGCTCGCGACCGACGCCGAGGTCGCGGCGGTGCTGGCGACCGCGCCGGGGCTCCCCGCCGGGCTCACCTCGTGGTGGGCACCGCGCTGGAACATCGCGCCGACCCAGCCGGCCGCCATCGTGGTCGCGCGCGCCCGGCCCACGCTCACCTTGATGAGGTGGGGCCTGGTGCCGCACTGGGCCACCGACCTCTCGGGCGGGGCCCGGATGATCAACGCGCGGGCCGAGACGGTCGCCAGCAAGCCGGCGTTCCGCGAGGCGCTCCAGCGGCGCCGCTGCCTGGTCCCGGCCGACGGCTTCTACGAGTGGCGTGCGAGCGCGGTCAAGAAGGCGCCGCGGCAGCCGTTCCTGATCGGGCCCACCGCCGCGCTCGCGACCGTCACGTTCGCCGGGCTGTGGGATCGCTGGAAGTCGCCGGCCGGCTGGGTCGAGTCGTTCACGATCATCACCACCGCGGCGGCGTCGCTGGTGGCGCCGCTCCACGACCGCATGCCGCTGGTGATCGAGCCCGCCGATCGCGCCCGCTGGCTCGCCGCGGACGAGGCGCCCGCCGAGGCGGTGGCCGAGCTGCTCCGAGCGCTGCCGCTCGTCGGCTGGGCGGTGAACGAGGTCGAGCCGTGGATCAACGTGGCCGGCCGCGAGCATGGCGCCGTCGCCTGACGAGTGGGTCCGCGGAATCGATCAGCGCTTGCGGCCGTCTCCGCCTTGCCGCTGAACGCAGCGCGCAGCACGAAGTCGGGGGCCGAGCTCGGGATCGCGCACATCGCTTGCCGTGATGGTGGGCTCGTACTGGGGCGGCGCGGCCGGCCTCGCCGTCGGCGGAGCCGAGGTCCCGGCGCTTGCTCGATCCGGGGTCCCCGGGCGTGACGCACGCCGGTGCCATTGCCCCAACCCGCCGACGCATGCACCGCCCGGCCGGGGAAATTACGAGCGCGCCTGGGACCTCGTCCCCGCCTCGGCTCGTCCTCCGTGCCGGTCTCGAACCCCCGCCCCGTGCTCGACGGAGATGCCGCTCGTGCGACAGCCCGAACCGTGCGTCCTGAGTCCATCCACCGTTTGACCTGGGCGCAGCCGGTCGCGAAGCGTCGGGAGTCGAAGGACACCCAGTCGCCGTTCGACTCCGCGCTTCGCGCTGCGCTCAGGGCGAACGGTGAAGCACCGAGGGCGAACGGTGAAGCACCGAGCGCTTCTCGGTACGACCGGCGGGTGAGACGCGCAGGCCGCGCCGCCCGTGGGCTAGAACGCGAACGGCACGTCGACCTGGACGATGTCGTAGCCCTTGCCGCTCATCGGATCATCGAGGGGACGCGCGTAGGCGAGGCCGGGGCGCAGCCAGCGGTTGCCGGCCAGCTTGATGTGGCCGCGGACGCCGGCGGCGGCCGTGAGGTTGTCGCGGCTGGCCCCGGTGGCGTCGGCGGCGACCGCGGCCGGGGTTGACAGCCAGCGCTGGTAGCGCAGCTCGGCGCCGACCGACAGCCACGGCAGCGCGAAGTAGCCGGCGTGCAGCCCCGAAGTGAAGTTGGTCTTGTGCTCGTCCAGCTGGACGTCCTCGCCGCGCACCCGGGTCAGCTGGAGCACGGTGACCTCGGCCTGGACGGTCAACCCGCCGGCGATGTACGCGAGGCCGGCGCCGCCGATCAGCGCGTGATCATTGACGGCGAACAGCGCGTTGTCCATCGACGACCGGGCCGCGATCGCCAGGCGGTTGGCCCCCGCGCGCGCGAGGTCGGGGTTGTCGCCGCCGCCGGCGCCGAGCGGCAGCGTGAACGCGCCGAACAACCCGAGCTTGACCGTCGGTGACAGCGGCCGGCCCCAGCTCAGCCCGAGCAGCGGGTTCGAGATCGTGTTCACGCCGTCACCGACCGCCGGCAGGTCGCGCACGACCGCGACCCGGACCAGCGGCGCCAGTCGCGGGCTCACCTTGTAAGCGACCAGCAGCGTCGACGCGACGGTGGTGCCGGCGCCGGCGTCGGTCTGGTACCCGGCGACAGTGGTGTCGGAGCGCACCACGCTGCCGGGCGCGATCGGGCGCAGCTGCCACGGGAGCGCATACGGCGGCGGGGTCGCCGCCAGCGCGGGGCCCGGGGTGGCCGCCGGCAGCGTGGTCGCGACCGTCGGTTCGCTCGGCGGCGGCAGCGTCATGCCCGCGCTCGTCGTCGGGGGTTCGTCGCCCGCGGCAGTGCGCGGCGCCAGCATGGCGAGCGCGGCGGCCAGGGACAGGGAGGCGTGGATCAGGGGCGATGGGGTCATCTTCATGGTGCGCACGCTAGCGAACGCCGGTTTCGTCGCGATGTCCGCCGCGCGAACCGTCTCAGCAGAACTCGCCTCGTGTCCGACATCCGGACAGAAGCGAAGTCGGCTTCAGTCTGGTTACGACGAATTTACGAGAGGGGTCCTGCCCACGACATGTGCGCCAGCGAAAGTGCGATGCATGATGAAGGACGATGAGAGGGAGAAGCGTGCGGCGCCTTCGCGTCGCGCGGTCCTCGGTGGGCTAGGTGCGGCCGGCGCTGCGGTCCTGACCGGGGCCTGCGGCGACTCGCGGTCGGAGGTCCAGCCAGCCGACCTGGGCGCGGCTGGACCCGAGGTCAAGCAGCTCCGCATCGGCATGATCGCGCTCACCGACTGCTCGTCGATCGTGATCGCCAAGGAAAAGGGCTGCTTCGCCCGCCACGGCCTCGACGTCACGATCGTCAAGGGCGCGAGCTGGGCGGCGATCCGCGATTCGCTCTCGCACGGCGATCTCCACGCGACCCACATGTTGCTGGGCATGCCGATCGCATCGACCCTGGGCCTGGGCGGTTCACCCAAGGTGCCGATGGTGGTGCCGTGGCTGATCAACCGCAACGGCCAGGCGATCACGCTGCGCACGGCCTTCAAGGGCAAGGTCGCCGCCGATCCCAGGGCGCTGGCGCCGCTGGCGCAGGAGGCCAAGGCCGCCGGCAAGCCGATGACCTTCGCGATGACCTTCCCGCCCGGCACCCACGCGATGTGGATGCGCTACTGGCTCGCCGCCGGCGGCATCCACCCCGATCGCGACGTCGCGCTGACCACGATCCCGCCGCCACAGATGGTGGCCAACATGAAGACCGGCGCGATGGACGGCTTCTGCGTCGGCGAGCCGTGGAACGCGCGCGCGATCGCCGATGGCGTCGGCTACACCGCGATCACCACCCAGGAGATCTGGAAGGACCATCCGGAGAAGGTGTGCGCCTTCACCCGCGCGTTCGCCGACGCCAACCCGCGGACGGTCAAGGCGGTCATCAAGGCGCTGCACGAGGCCAGCGTGTGGCTCGACACGATGTCGAACCGCGCCGAGCAGGCCCAGATCGTCGGCCGCACGACCTACATCAACTGCCCGCCCGCGATCATCCAGCCCCGGCTCGAGGGCCACTACGATCACGGCGACGGTCGGGTCCGCCAGGACCCCGACTACATGATCTTCCACGACCGCAACTGCAACTATCCGCAGCGCAAGTACGCCGTGTGGTGGCTGAGCCAGTTCCGGCGCTGGGGCATGGTCGAGGGCGCCCCCGACTACCAGGGCGTCGCGGACACGGTCATGCGGCCCGACCTCTACGAGGCGGCGATGAAGGAGCTGGGCGCCGAGCACGGCGGCGCCAACGACCAGCCCGAGACCCTGTTCGACGGCGTCACCTTCGAGCCCGCGCGCGCGGAGGAGTACGCGCTCGGGTTCGCGGTCAAGAGCCCGAAAGGATGACGATGCGCGACCGCGTGATCAATCTGTGTCTGCCGCTGGTCGGCTTCGCCGGGATGCTCGCCCTGTGGTGGCTGACCAGCGCGGTGTGGGTCGACGACCTGCCGTCGCCGTTCGAGACCTGGACCGCGAGCAAGCCCTTCATCCTCGAGCCGTTCGCCAAGCGTGGCGAGATGGACCAGGGCATCCTGCGGTTCACCGGCTACTCGCTGGCCCGGGTCGCCAAGGGCTTCGCGCTCGCGCTCGCGATCGGCACGCCGCTCGGGTTCCTGCTCGGGATGTCGCCGCGCTTCACCGCCGCGTTCGACCCCGTCATCCAGGTGCTGCGCCCGGTGTCGCCGCTGGCGTGGCTGCCGCTCGGCCTGGTGCTGTTCGACAAGCCGGCGCCGGCCGCGACCTTCACGATCGCCATGTGCTCGATGTGGCCGACGGTCCTGAACACCGCGTTCGGCGTCCGCTCGATCCCGGCCGACTATCTCAACGTCGCCCGGGTCCTCAACCTGTCGCGCTGGCAGACCATCCGGCACGTCATGGTGCCGGCCGCGCTGCCCTACATGTTCACCGGCTTCCGCCTCAGCCTCGGCCTGGCCTGGCTGGTGATCGTCGCCGCCGAGATGCTCACCGGCGCGCCCGGTATCGGCGGCTTCCTCTGGCAGGAATACAACGCGCTCATCTACGAGCACATCCTGCTGTGCATCCTCACGATCGGGCTGGTCGGCTTCGCGCTGGATCGCCTGATGATCGCCGTCGAGCGACGGCTGAAGGTAGGTTGACCATGGCATTCCTCGAGCTCGAAGGCGTGTGCAAGGGCTACGGCCCCGACCCGCGCGCGGTGCTGCGCGACGTCGATCTCCACATCGAGCGCGGCGAGCTGGTCGCGGTGGTCGGGCGCTCGGGCGCCGGCAAGACCACGCTGCTCTCGATCGTCGCCGGGCTGATCGCGCCGTGTCGCGGCGCGGTGCGCGCCGGCGGCAGCGTGGTGACGCGGCCCGGTCCCGACCGCGCGGTGGTGTTCCAGAGCTACGCGCTCTTGCCGTGGCGAACCGTGCACGAGAACGTCCAGCTGGCGGTCGACGCGGTCCATCCCGACTGGTCGCCGGCGCGGCGCCGCGATCACGCCGAGCAGTACATCGCGCTGGTCAACCTCACGCCGGCCCGCGAGAAGCGGCCCCACGAGCTGTCGGGCGGCATGCGCCAGCGGGTCGCGGTGGCGCGCGCGCTGGCGATGGAGCCGATGGTGCTGCTCATGGACGAGCCGCTGGCGGCGCTCGACGCGCTGACCCGGGCCACCTTGCAAGAGGAGATCGAGGCGATCTGGCAGCGCGATCGCCGGACCGCGCTGCTGGTCACCAACGACGTCGACGAGGCGCTGCGGCTCGCCGATCGGATCGTCCCGCTCGAGCGCGGCCCGGGCCCGTCGCTGAGCGAGCCGATCGCGGTCGAGCTGCCCCGGCCCCGGACGCGGCAGATGCTGGCCCGTGATCCGCGCGCGATCGCCCTGCGCGCCGAGGTGGTGGCACGCCTGCGCGGCGAGCCCGGCGCGCCGCTCGAGGTCGCGGCGTGAACCCCGGCAGGACCCTCGACCTCACCGGCCTCGGCAAGACCTACCGCACCAGGCGCGGCCCGGCGGTCGTGGTCGACGACGTCTCGCTCCACGTCGCCGACGGCGAGCTGGTGAGCCTGATCGGCCACTCCGGCTGCGGCAAGTCGACCGTGCTGTCGATGATCGCCGGCCTGGTGGTGCCGACCACCGGCGAGATCCGGGTCGGCGGGCAGCGCGTGCGCGGCCCCGGGCCCGACCGTGGCATGGTGTTCCAGACGCCGTGCCTGTTGCCGTGGCTCGACGTGCTGGGCAACGTCCAGCTCGGCGTCTCCCAGGTCGTCCGCGGCGCCGCCGCCCAGCGGGCCCGCGCCGAGCAAGCGCTGACCGCGGTCGGCCTCGGCGACGCGCTCGCGGCCCGGCCCGCCTCGCTGTCGACCGGGATGCGGCAGCGGGCGGCGCTGGCCCGCGCGCTGGCGCTGGCGCCGCGCATGCTCCTGCTCGACGAGCCGTTCGGCATGCTCGACTCGGTGACCCGGGCCGAGCTGCAGGACATGGTGCTCGCGCTCGGCGAGGCGCGCCCGACCACGGTCCTGGTCACCCACGATCTCGACGAAGCGCTGCTGCTGTCGGATCGGATCGCGGTCATGACCGACGGGCCAGCCGCGCGGATCCGCTGCGTGCTCGAGGTTCCGTTCGGGCGCGTGCGCCGCCGCGAGGACGTGCTGGTCCACCCCGGGTACGACCCGCTGCGGGAACGGCTGCTCGGCCTGCTCGTCTAGCGTACGCTCGGGCGCATGAACCTGTACGACGCGACCGTTCCGGTCTTCACCAAGTTCCTGACCAACGTCGACCGGTGGCTCGACAAGGCGGTCGCCTACGCCGACCAGCGCAAGTTCGACCCCGAGCTCCTCGTGGTCGCCCGCCTCGCGCCCGATCAGTACCCGCTCGTCGGCCAGATCCAGAGCGCCTGCGACCAGACCAAGTACACGGTCGCCAAGCTGACCGGCAAGGAAGCCCCATCGGTGCCCGACACCGAGAAGACCCTCGCCGAGCTGCGGGCCCGGCTGGCGCTCGCGTGCGCGTACATGGCGACCTTCACCCGCGAGGACTTCGTGGGCGCGGAGGACCGGCCGTGCACGTACACGTGGCTGCACGGCAAGCACATGCGTGGCGGTGACTTCCTCGACCACATGGCGCTACCCAACCTGCACTTCCACCTCACGACCGCGTACCAGATCCTCCGGCACAACGGCGTGCCCCTCGGCAAGCAAGACTTCATCGGCGAGCTGCCGCTGCGCTGACGGCCGACCGCCGCGACCGCCGCGGCTGAAGCCGATCCGGAGCGTGAGTTGCGGCGAGACGCACGGTGTGTCGGCCGAGCGCGTCGCAGAACCGCGAGGCGACTCGCCAACGCCTCGCAAGCGTTCGACGAGGCCAGGGCCCGTGGGTTGCACAGGCGCCAGGGGCAAGGCGCTCATGGCAACCCACGCTCACCAAGGACTTCGTCAGCTCGCCAGCGAGCGCGAGACGATCCGTCGACGTGGCGTCGGCGCCTCGCCGACGATCGCGCGCAAGGTCGACAGCGCCGCGGGCTTGAGCAGGTGCAGGTCCATGCCTGCCTGGTACGACCGCCAACGATCCTCGGGCTGTCCCCACCCGGTCAGCGCCACGATCAGGATGGGCCTGCCCTCCGCCGCGCGCCGGAGCGCGACCGCCACGTCGTGGCCCGTCAGATCGGGCAATCCGATATCGAGGAAGATCACGTGCGGCTGGAACTGCGCCGCCACGGCGATCGCGCTGGCGCCATCCTTCGCCCACCGCGCCTCGTGACCGAGCGCGACCATGATGTCGCAGACGCACTCGCCGATGTCGGGATTGTCATCGACCACCAGGACCCGCTTCGGCATCACCGGCGTCGTGTCTTTGGGTACGGCTTCTTCAGGTCTCATGACTCAGCTCCCCCCCTCCGCTAGCGGAAATTCGACGACGAACAGGCTGCCCAGGCCGGCTCCCTCGCTCTCGGCCCGGACGGTTCCCCCATGCAACTCGACCAGCCGGCGCACCAGGTTGAGCCCGATGCCGAGGCCGTCGCGCGATCGCCCGAGGGCGTCGCTGCGCTGGACGAAGATCTCGAACAGGTGCGGCATCAGGTCGGGCGTGATGCCGACCCCGGTATCGCGCACGTTGACCGCGACCGTCCGCCGGGCCGGATCCAGGCTGGTGGACAGCGTGATCGCGCCGCCCGGCGGCGTGTACTTGCCGGCGTTGTTGAGCAGGTTGACCAGGATCTGCGTCAGGCGGGTGACGTCGCCGTCAATGACCGCGCTCGGGTCTGGTCGCTCGACGGTGAGCTGGTGCCGACGCCGCTCGAGCAGCGGGTGGGTCGCCTCGACCGCCGCCTCGACCACGTCGGCGAGCGCGATCGGCCGCCGCGCGAGCTTGATCTTGTTCTGGCTGATCCGCGACAGGTCGAGCAGGTCGTCGACCAGCTGGGTCAGCTGGTCGACCTGGCGCTCCATGATGGCCCGGGCCCGGGCCACCCGTTCGGGGTCGTCGCCGGCGAGCTTCTGCAGATCGAGCGCTGACCGCAGCGGCGTCAGCGGGTTGCGCAGCTCGTGGGAGAGCGTGGCCAGGAACTCGTCCTTGCGGCGGTCGGCGTCGAGCAGGCGGCGCACCGCCAGCGTGCTGTCGGTGATGTCAAAGCCCACCGACACCACGCCCGCGGTCCCGCAAGCCTCGATGATCGGCTCGAAGTGAAAGTCGAACACCCGGGGCTGCCCGTCGAGGGTCAGCTCGATCTCGGCGCGCTGGCCGCGGCCGCTGGTCACGACCTCGTGCTGGCTGGTCGCCAGCTGGTCGCCGCTCGCGTCCGGGAAGGCCTCGGGGTTGCCATGACCGAGGAAGTCGATCGGCGCGCCCAGCAGGTGGCCCCACGTGTAGCGCAGGTCGAGGCCCTGGTGGAGAACGATCAGGGGCGCCGCGCCGACCGCCAATCGAAACCGCGCCTCGCTGGTGTGCACCGCGGACTCGCCCCCGCGCCGCGCGTCCTCGGCCCGCTTGATCTCGGTGATGTCGACGAAGGTGAGGACCACGCCCTCGACCCGGTCATCCACCGCGCGGTAGGGCAGCAGCCGGGCCAGGAACCGTCGGCCGTCGTCGGCGCGGACCTCGCGCTCGACCGTGCGCAGGTCGGCGAGCACGCCGAGCGCCAGCTGCGGGAGGACCAGGCAGTCGAGGCGGTGGGCAAGCTGATCGAGCGGCCGACCGAGATCGGAGGGGCCCAGGTCGATCAGCTCCTGCGCGCGTGGCGTGAAGCGCGTGATGTGCAGATCGCGATCGAGCAACACGACGCCGATGTCGGTCGACGTGATCAGGTTCTCGAGCTCGCGGTTGGCCCGGCTGACCTGGTCGCGCTCCCTTCTGAGCCTGGTGAGCTCCTGGTTCACCGAGCGCAGCGCCTGCGTGTGGGCCTCGAGAACGGTGGGCTCGGGCTGCGCGCCGACCGAAGCGACGATCGCGAGCCCGCTCGTGGGCCTCAAACGGACGATCAAACGCTCCAGCGCATCGCTGTCCGAGTCGTCCGCTATCACGAGACGGCCGGCGTCCCCGGGCACGGAAGAGGGTTCGGTATCCATGAGGTGTCGATTCGTCTGAACCGTCTTTCAAGGAACCATGGATAGGCAGGGTCCGGCAAGCCAGGCTCATCGAGCCGCCCGGTGAATCGTCGGTGCTGCAGAAAAAACCGTCGGACGGCGCTGCCGTCAGCTCGCTCGACGCTGACCCGGTGAGGGAGCCGACGTCTCAGGCGGTGGGCGAGGCGCGGGGGCGCGATTTTCGGCGTCGAGATTCGCGTCAAACTTGCCGCTCCCGGCAACTCTGATCTGAGGCGCGGGGGCGATGCCACGATCGGCGGCCCCTCAGAGCGGCGCGACGTCGACCGGGACCCCGTTGAGCGCTGCATTGCCCGAGGGCAGGTCGATCCGCTCGTCGTCGGACAGGAGGTTGACGTTCACCCCCGCCCGGCGGCGGGCGACGTCCATCCGCACGCCCGGCAGGTCATGGCCGTAGCCGTGCGGCAGCGAGATCACCCCGGGCATGACCTCGTCGGTGATCTCGACCGGTGCGATCACCTCGCCGACGCGACTGCGGACGCGCGCGCGGCTCCCGTCGGCCAGCCCGAGCCGGGCGGCGTCGTCGGGATGGACCCGCAGCGTGCAGCGATCGGGTCCCTTGATGAGCGGCACGAGGTTGTGCATCCAGGAGTTGTTGCTGCGCAGCTCGCGGCGGTTGATCAGCACCAGCGCCGGCGCGGGCCGCGCGAACGCCGCCTCCAGGCGCGGTAGGTCACCGACGATCGCGGGGGGCACCAGGTCGATCCGGCCCCCGGGCGTGCGCAGCACCTCGGGCAGGCGCGGCGCGAGCGGCCCGAGATCGAGCCCGTGCGCGTGCGCGCGCAGGCGTTCGAGCGTCAGGCCCTCGGGCCGCGCGCCGAAGTGGTCGCCGTACGGGCCCAGGCGCAGGAACAGATCGATCAACCGCTCGGGCCCGCCCAGCGGTCGCAGCGCGGCGAGCACCGCGTCGGCCCCGCCGGCCCCGGCGTTCGCGGCCAGGCCGGAACCGGGGCGCAGATCGGCCGGCAGCTCGGCGAGCTCGCGCGCGATCGCCTCGCGGGTCACCGCGTCGTCGGCCATGGTCAACGACGCCGCGGCCATGCCGGTGAGCCCCTTGGCCAGGGTCAGCACGATCTCCCACTCGGCCGGGTGTCCGTCGGGGCGGGGCAGGGCCGGCGGCGACCAGCGTGCGATGTTGCGGATCGCGAGCTGGTAGAGCGCGACATCGTAGGCCGGGCGCTCGAGCGGCGACGGCGGCGGCAGGATCACGTCGGCGAGCCGGGTGGTCTCGTTGACGTAGGGGTCGATCGCGATCCGGACCTCGAGGTCGGCGAAGGCGGTGGCCAGCCGGCCGGCCCCGGGCGCCGACAGCAGCGGGTTGCCGGCGACGGTGACGATGGCGCGGACCCGGCCGTCCCCGGGCGTGAGGATCTCGTCGGCGAGGGTCGCCACCGGGAGCTCGCCGAACACCTCGGGCAGCTTGCGGACCCGCGACGCGTAGCGCGGGGCGCGGGCGCTCGCCTGGCGGCGGTAGCGACCGGGCGCGACGGCCGGGTTGGTGAACATCGTGCCGCCGACTCGGTCGAGGTTGCCCGTCACGATGTTCACCAGCTGGAGTGCCCAGCTCGCCAGCGTGCCGAACTCCTGACAGGTGGTCCCGACCCGCCCGTAGCAGACCGCCGACGGCGCCGCCGCGTGGTCGCGGGCCAGCCGGCGGATGGTCTCGGCCGCCACCCCGGTGAGGCCGGCGACGCGCTCGGGCGTCCAGGGCGCGACGATGGCGCGCACGGCCGCTTCGCCGTCGACCAGGGCGGCGGCGGCGCCGAGCGTGGTCAGGCCCTCGGCGAACAGGACCTGCAGCATCGCCAGCAGCAGGTACGCGTCGGTGCCGGGCCGGATGAAGATGTGCTCGTCGGCGCGCGCCGCGGTCTCGGTGCGGCGCGGATCGACCACGATGACGGTGCCGCCGCGCTGCCGGATCGCGTCGAGCCGCCCGCGCACGTCGGGCGCGGTCATCAGGCTGCCGTTCGAGACCAGCGGGTTGCCGCCGAAGATCACCAGCCGCGCGGTCCGGTCGAGGTCGGGCACCGGGATGGTCAGGCCGCCGCCGTACATCGCCGCCGCGACCACCTGGGTCGGCATCTGATCGAGCGTGCTGGCCGAGTAGCGCTGGCGGGTGCCGAGCGCGCGCACCAGCGCCGGCAGGTACAGCAGCAGATCGACGCTGTGGGCCGAGGGGTTGCCGAGGTAGACCGCGACCGCATCCTTGCCGTGCCGGGTGCGCACGCCGTCGAGCAACTCGATCGCGGTCGCGAACGCCTCGGCCCACGACACCGCGACCAGCGCGCCGTGCTTGCGGACCATCGGTGCGCGCAGCCGGTCGGGGTCGTCGTGGAACGCGCCCAGCCCGTGCGCCTTGGGGCAGATGTACCCGCGTGAGAACGGGTCGGCAGCGTCGCCGCGGATGCTGGCGATCCGCGGCCCGTCGAGCTCGATGGTCAGGCCGCAGGTCGCCTCGCACAGCGTGCAGGTCCGATACACGGTCGTCATGGCGCGCAGTGTACGCGCTCGGGCCCGATCGCGGCGGACCCCGGCCGGGGTCAGGCGCGCTCGATGTTGACCGGCAGCGTGACGGTGAACGTCGAGCCACGGCCGACCTCGCTGTCGACGATGACGGCGCCACCCATCGCCTCGCACAGCTCGCGCGCGATCCACAGGCCGAGTCCCATCCCGCCCGAGCCTCGCGACAGCCGCACGCAGCGCTCGAAGATCCGGCCGTGGTCCGCGGGCGCGATGCCGATCCCGCGATCGCGAACGCTGATGCGGGCCAGATCACCGGTCCGGGCCGTCGTGACCACCACCGGTTGCATCTCGCCAAACTGCACCGCGTTCGACAACAGGTTGGCAATCACCTGCATCAACCGATCGCGGTCCCAGCGCCCGGGGAGGGCCTCGACGCCCGTCACCGTGACCTCGATGAGGCCGCTGGCTTGCTGGCGCGCCTCGGCGACTGCCTGGCGGGCCAGCTCGACCAGATCGAGGCCCTCGGGAGCCAGCGAGGCATGGCCGGTCTGCAGGCGGGTCACGTCCAGTAGCCGATTGAGGCGTGCCAGGAAGTCTTCGAGGCGTCGGGAGATGGTCTCCACCCGCGGCCGGAGCCAGGCGATCGGCAGGGTCTCCACGTCGCGGCGCCGGACCTCCTCGGACAGCCGGCTCGCCATGAGCAGCACCGGGGCCAGCGGTTGCCGGAGGTCATGGGCGACGATCGCGAGACACTCCTCGCGCTCGCGCAGGTCGCGCTCGAGCGTGCGGATCTGCTGGCGCAGGGCCTCCTCGGAGGCGATCGGCTCGTCGGCCATCCTCGGGCCGCGGCCCCGCCGCCGCTTGAGCTCGGGATCGCGGCCGATCAGCGCCGCCTCGGCGTCGGCCAGGGCGTCGACCACCGGCCCGAGGATGTCGGCGTCGAGCGGATTGTCGCGCGCCAGCGTCAGCAGGCGGTAGCGCGTCCGCCGCAACATCGGCCAGATCGCGTGCCGTGCCGACGCCAGGACGACTGCAGGGCGTCTCAAGCTCGTCATGTAGAACCTTCCCACCCGATCGTGGTCGCCGAGGCGACCAGTCCACTACCTACCTACCGCCATCTGTCTAACAAAGTGCCTTCGCGTCTGCAACTTTGTTCTTGCCTGTCCGTGCGCGGCAGGCGTGCCGCGCTCGCGGCGGACACGCCGCGCACGCGTCTCGAGATCCAGAGGGTCGCGCCGGGCGACCTCGCCGCGATGCTGCGCTACGCGTGAGCGGCGCGAGCCGAAAATGGTGAAGAGGCGGTTTCACCCGCCTCCTCTCGTGACTCGATGCATTTTTGTATCGGTTATCCCTTCGATTCCTGTGCGTGCTCTGACTCGACAGAACCTGCCATCGTGCGCGTAGGCTGCACCTGCGCGTAGCGCGTTGGGACACGACCCATCACGTGATCCCGACCGAGGTCTGGGGATCTGTTGTGGCTGCGCTCGGATGGCACCTCTGGCTGGCTCCTTGACTTGCGTCGTGGCAAGCCACCCACCTGCTATCTGCTCGTCGAGAACCTCCTGCCTGGAAACGTGGCGAGAGTTTCAATCGTCCGTCGAATACAAAGCTACGCCCGGCTCACGCCTCTGGCAACCACAAACTGACATTGATCGAAGGTGAATTGTCACGCTCCTCGCGACGCGCTGCGCTGCCGCGCCGCGGCGCGGGTGGCGATGCGCGGGATCATTCACGCTCCCGCGCGATCGATGGTCGGACGGCTGGCGTGCGGCGGCGCGCGTCATATTCTCCGCCCCATGGGCATCGAAACCACCGGCAAGCTCCACACCATCTTCGAGACGAAGCAGGTGTCGGAGCGCTTCTCGAAGCGCGAGTTCGTCCTCGAGCTGTTGGACAACCCCAAGTACCCGCAGGTCGTGCTGTTCCAGCTCACCGGCGATCGCTGCGCGCAGCTCGATGGCCTGAACGTCGGCGACGAGGTCCGCATCGAGTTCAGCCTGCGCGGCCGCGAGTGGCGCAGCCCGCAGGGCGAGACCAAGTACTTCAACAGCCTCGACGTGTGGAAGATCGAGGCCGCGCGGGGCGGCGCCTCGGGCGGCCGGCGTGACGACCGCGGTGGCGGCGGCGGCAGCGGCGGCGGCTACGACCGCGGCGGCGGCGGTGGCGGCGGTCCCGACCGCGGCGGCGGCGGTGGTTACGGCGGCGGGCGCGGCGGCAGCACCGGTGGCGGCGGCGATCCGCGCGACAGTGATGCGCCGCCGCGCGACGACCGCGACGCGCCGCCCGGCCCCGACCGCTCCCGCGACGACGACGACATGCCGTTCTGACGGCGGGCGGCGCCCCTGGACGTGATCACGACCGACCGCGCCGAGTCCGTGGCCGGTCCGTGACCTGTCCGATCAGGCGGCCGCGATGGAGCTCCACGAGCCGCCGGCGGACGTCGGAACGGCTAGAGTGGCCACCGGAGGCTCTCGATGAAGAAGATAGGTGTTCTGGGATCCGGGCAGGTCGGACAGGTGCTCGCGGATGGTTTCCTCGCCCATGGCTACGAGGTCACGCGCGGCTCGCGCGAGCCGACCAAGCTGGCCGACTGGTCGGTAGGCGCCGGCAGCCACGGCCGCACCGGCACCTTCGCGCAGACCGCGGCCTGGGCCGAGATCATCGTCCTGGCGGTGAAGGGCACCGCGGCCGAGGAGGCGATCGCGCTGGCCGGCATCGACAACCTCGCCGGCAAGCTCGTGATCGACACGACCAACCCGATCGCCGATGCGCCGCCCGAGGCCGGAGTGCTTCGCTACTTCACCGGGCCCGACGACTCGCTGATGGAGCGGCTGCAAAAGGCGGCCCCGGCGGCGCGGTTCGTCAAGGCGTTCTCGTCGGTGGGCAACGCGTTGATGATCAACCCGGCCCTGGCCGGCGGGCCGCCGACGATGTTCATCTGCGGCGACGACGCCGACGCCAAGGGCGAGACCCGGCGGATCCTCACGCAGTTTGGCTGGGAGGCCGAGGACTGCGGCAGCGTGGTCGCGGCGCGCGCGATCGAGCCGCTGTGCATGCTGTGGTGCATCCCCGGGTTCGCGAAGAACGACTGGCTGCACGCGTTCAAGCTGCTGCGCCCGATCGCGTCGTAGCGACCGCCTACGGCCCCGCCGAGCAGCCCGTCGGCCAGGCCCGGTTGGTCCGGACCGCCCTCGCGCATCACGCCATCTTGGCCTTGAGGCCTTCATCGAGCGCGTCGAGGAACTGCTCGGTCGTGAGCCACGGCTGCTCGGGCCCGATCAGGATCGCGAGATCCTTGGTCATCTTGCCGCCCTCGACGGTGGCGACGCACACCTGCTCGAGCGCGTCGGCGAACCGGACCACCTCGGGCGTCTCGTCGAACTGGCCGCGGTACTTGAGGCCCTGGGTCCAGGCGAAGATCGACGCGATCGGGTTGGTCGACGTCGGCTTGCCCTTCTGGTGCTCGCGGTAGTGGCGGGTCACGGTGCCGTGCGCGGCCTCGGCCTCGACGGTCTTGCCGTCGGGCGTGAGCAGCACCGACGTCATCAGGCCGAGCGAGCCGAAGCCCTGCGCGACGCTGTCGGACTGGACGTCACCGTCGTAGTTCTTGCAGGCCCACACGAAGCCGCCGTCCCACTTGAGCGCCGACGCGACCATGTCGTCGATCAGGCGGTGCTCGTAGGTGGTGCCGGCCGCCTTGAACTTGTCGGCGAACTCCGCGTCGAAGACCTGCTGGAACAGGTCCTTGAACCGGCCGTCGTACTTCTTGAGGATCGTGTTCTTGGTCGACAGGTAGACCGGCCAGCCGCGGTTGAGCCCGTAGGTGAAGCAGCTCCGCGCGAAGCCGCTGATCGACTCGTCGAGGTTGTACATGCCGAGCGCGACGCCGCCGGCCGGGAAGTCGAACACCTTGTACTCGACCGGCTTGCCGCCGTCCTTCGGGGTGTACGTCATCGTCACCGTGCCGGCGCCGGGGACCACGAAGTCGGTCGCCTTGTACTGGTCGCCGAACGCGTGACGGCCGACCACGATCGGGCGGGTCCAGGTCGACACCAGCCGCGGCACGTTCGAGCAGATGATCGGCTCGCGGAAGATGGTGCCGCCGATGATGTTGCGGATCGTCCCGTTGGGGGACTTCCACATGTCCTTGAGGCCGAACTCCTTCACCCGCGCCTCGTCGGGCGTGATGGTCGCGCACTTCACGCCGATGCCGTGCTCCTTGACGGCGTTGGCGGCGTCGATCGTGACCTGATCGCTGGTCGCGTCGCGGTGCTCGATCCCGAGATCGAAGTACTTCAGGTCGATCTCGAGGTACGGAAGGATCAGCTTGTCCTTGATGAACTTCCAGATGATGCGCGTCATCTCGTCGCCGTCCATCTCGACGACTGGATTCTTGACCTTGATCTTGTTCATCTTCCCGCGTTGTTAGCCCAGGCCCACCCCCGAGGCAACGGTCAGGGGTCGCCGTCCACGTCGAAGGCGCGGTCGATGACGATGATCCGGCGCCCGTCGCGCAGCTCGATGTGGAAACCGGCGGCGCGGCCGTCGGTCCCGGCGTCCACCGCCGGCGCGGCGCGGTCGGGCCGGTGGCCGATCACCGGCGCCGCCGGCGGAGCGGTCGGGCCAGCGCATGCGGCCACCAGCACTCCCGCGACGAGCCCGCAGATGGCGCCAGCGCTGCACGACGTTGCGAATCGAGACACCACGTGACTGCGATTGTGCCATGTGCTGCCAGCTGGTCTTCGTTCTACTGATCAGCAGAAACCGGAGTAGTCGCGATTGACCGTGAGGCTCGCGACTGTTGTGGCGTCGACAGTGGAACTGCACATAGGATGCGTTCAACCGGTGTCGACCGGTCCCAATGCGCAGCACGACCACCATCGTCGTCGACACCGACACTCCGGTCCACCTCCGTCAGCTCGGTGGTCCGAAGCGGCGGCGAACCAACCTGGGGACGCAGGTCCTGAAGCGCCACAGCTCGGTCCGTCCCGACGCGTTCCTGCTCGCCGCGCTGGGGCTCGATCTCGCGGTGGTCGAGACCACCCCGGCGTGGGACGGCCACCACGTCGTGCACACGTGCGTGATCGGACGTCAGTCGATCCAGCGCGCGCTCGGCCTGCTCGAGTGCGCGATCGCCGATGCCGAGCGGCTGGCCGAGCGGCTGGCCGCGCGCAGCCCATGCGAGTCGATCGCGCAGGTGATCGCCGCCTTCCGGGCCGGCGAGGCCAGCGCCGGCGCCGGGCCCGCCGAGGAAGCCGCGGCGTTCGCGATGCAGCTGGTCGAGAGTGTCCGGGTCGCCGAGCGCTACCTCACCAGCGTGTGCTGGGAGCACCGCGACCCGCAGCCGGCCTGATCCGGGCTCAGGGGTGTGATTCTTTCGAATCCCACCCGCTCTTTCGATCGGTCGGTCGCGGCCCGGGGGCCGCGCCCGATCTGTACGGACCCAGAGCCGCCTCGCTTCGCTCGGCTCAAGGGGAAGCGGTGAAGCGCAGCCGCTGGACCGCGTGGGCCTCGACGTCGGCCCGCTCGTAGGCGAGGGGCGGCTGGCGGTTACTCCGCCACAGCTCGGCCTCGTCGGCGTGACGCGGCGAGTCGGGGTCTTCGACCTGCCCGCCGGGGAGGGCGTTGAACGGCCGGGGACCGGCCGGCGTCATCTCGACCACCAGGCGCTGCGACGCGCCGGCGCCGAAGCTGAAGCTGGTGGGCCCGTAGATGCCGAAGTTGCCGGGGTCGACCGCGCCGAGGTCGCCGTGGCGGGGGAAGCCGTCGGGGAACCCGGGGTCGTTGGCGGCCGGCACCGAGACCTGCGCGACGCCATCGAGCGCCGGCACCACCTGGTCGAACCGCACCGTGTGCAGCCGGCCCCAGCGCCACTGCTCGCGATCGGCGCCCAGCTCGGCGGCCAGGAAGCCGTAGGCCGCGATCACCGCGCGCACGATGCGCTCGTCGCGGGTCTCGACCACGGTCGCGGTGGCGAGGTCATCCCACAGCACGGTGTCGTCGTAGCCGACCACGCCGGCGTACGTCGAGCGGTAGGTCGCCATCGTCGCCGGTGACCGCATCGCCCACTCGAGCGCGCGCGCGGTCTGCAGCGTGCCGGGCCGGCGGCCGAGCCGGGTGGTCTCGTCGCCGAACGCCAGCGGGGCCAGCCGGGTGAGGATGCCGTTGAAGACGGTGGTGGCGATGCTGTCGACGACCTCGGGGGTCGCGGTGGCGCCGAGCCCGTGCGGGGTCGCGAACGACCACACGGCCAGGCGATTCCGTGCGTCCGTGAGGGTCGCGCGGCCGGCGTCGCCGAGCGCGACCATCGCCGCCTGCAGGGCCGGGTCGTCGCTCGGGTCGCCGAGCGCGTGTTCGATCGCGGCGACGATCGGATCGCGCAGGGTGACGCCGAGGCTCGACCGGGTCTCCGCCTGCAGCGCGATCATGTCGTCGGGCGTGATCGCGTCGGCGGTCACCAGCGCGTCGAGCCGCTCGCGGATCCGGCCCTGGCGGTAGCCGACGTCGAAGTCGCCGCCGAGGTAGTGGGGGTCGTTGCACGGGTTGCCATCGGCGGTGACGCCGACGTTGTCCTGGTTGGACGTCGCGATGTAGCCGCGGGCCGGGTTGACCTCGTGCGGCAGGTAGCGGTCCTCGAGATCGGTCGTCCACTCGTGGTTGCCGCTCTGGCCGTCGAGCACGAACTGCGGCGACACCCCGGACACGACGCCGCCGCTGTCGTAGGCGAACGTGCACGCGCGCGGGTCGCGCTGCGGCACCCGTGACTCGGTCGACCACCGGATGCCCTCGCTGGCCGACGCGAACGAGAAGTTCTGGGCGCCGACCCGGAAGTGATCCTGGGCGGTCTCGGCCTCGGCGAACGTGCGGGCGTCGAGCAGGCCCCCGAAGAACGCCAGCTCGTTGGTCGGGACGTTGCCGGTGTAGCGCACCGACAGCGCGCGCCCGGTCGGGTCGGCGACGTTGGTCGGCGGCACGATCGAGTCGGGGATGAGCCCGCCGTGGTGCGGGGCCAGGTAGACCTTGAACGGTACCGCCGCGGACTGGCCCTGCACCGTGATCGGCTCGTCGACCACCTCGAGCGCGACCTCGGCGCCGCGGAAGCGGACCGAGGCCGGCACCCAGACCGGCGCGGCGGCGGTGCCGTCGTTGCGGAACGTGACCCGCTCGTCGTAGACGTCGGTGACGTCGTAGCCGGTCGTGGTCGCGCTCCACGCCAGGTCGCGGTTGAAGCCGAGCACCACGCCAGGCAGGCCGGCGAACGCGACGCCCTGGGCGTCGATCATGCGCTCGCCGTTCATCGCCGCGGTGTTGAGGTGCACGTACCACCACACCGGCGGCGCGATCAGCGACAGGTGCGGGTCGTTCGACAGGATCGGATGGCCGCTGGCGGTGTGCGCGCCGCTCACCACCCAGCTGTTGGAGCCGACGTGGGGATCGCGGCGGAGCAGCCGGTTGGCCTCGAAGCGCGCGAAGAACGCCTCGGCGCCGGCCAGCGCGCGCGGGTCGACGGCGGCGCTCGGCGTCGCCCGGGTCGGGCGAACCCGGGCCCGGGTGCCGGTGTCGGTGCCGACGTTGGGGAAGCCGGCGTCGACGGTGAACACCGCCCGGGCCGGCCGGTCGGTCCAGAAGTCGGCGTAGACGCCGGCGCGCGCGGCCAGCCGCGGGTCGGCGCTGCCGGCCGGGAACGTCGCGGCCACCGCGGCCAGCGCCGCCGAACGATTGATGTCGGCGTCGGCGTCGTACGACAGGTTCCAGGCCTGGAACCGGGCCAGCGCGAAGATGTCGGCCGGCTGCCAGTGTCCGAAGTGCGGACTGCCCAGGATCAGCGCCAGCGCCTCGTTGCCGCGGGTGGCGACGTAGTCGCCCGACTCGAGCACCCGGTCGATGTACTGGTTGATGCCGGCCACGAACGCCTCGGCGGTGGCCCGGCTGGGATCGCCGGCGGGGAGCGCGTCGTAGATCGCACGGCCCTGGCGCGCGAAGCCGAGGTAACGCTGGGCGCGGTCGCCGTCGATCAGGCTGGCGTCGAGCGCGCCGGCGACCTCGGCCAGCCGGCCGAGCACGCTGCGGCGGATGAACTCCATCTGGGCGAAGCGGTCCTTCGCCATCAGGTAGCCCTCGACCATCAGCACGTCGTGCACGGTCGTGCCGTAGATGTGCGGGACGCCGCGGTCGTCGACGATCACGTCGACTGGGCCGTCGAGGCCGGTGAGCACGAGCTGGTCGGTGCCGGTGGGACCGTCGGGGGTCGCGGCCTGGTTGTCGCCGCAGCCGGCGCTGGCGGCCGCGGCCGCGGCAAGCAGGAACGTCGCGATCCATCGGAGCGCTGATGCCATGGGGTAACCTCCGGCGGACTCTACCCTGAGCCTCCCTCCTTCGGGGCTGCACGCTAAGGTGCCGCGATGAGCATCGAGTTCCTGTCCGACGCCTGGTTCACCAAGGTCGACGAGCTGATCGCCGCCGCCGGCGATCTCCAGATCCCGCCCGCGATGAAGGCGGTCGAGGTCAACGTCACGGTCGCTGGCGCCGGTGGCGAGACCCAGCTGTTCATGACGGACGGCCGGTTCGTGCGCGGCCACCGCCCCGACGCGGCGACCACGTTGACCCTGTCGACCGAGCTGGCGCGCCGCATCTTCCTCGACGGCGACACCGCCGCCGGCGTGCACGCGTTCCTGACCGGCGAGATCAAGGTCGACGGCGACCTCGCCAAGCTGGTCGCGATGCAGACGGTCGAGCCGAGCGAGCCGCAGAAGGCGCTCACCAAGCGCATCGCCGGCATCACCGCGTAGGGCTCCGCGGCTCAGTGCACGAGCTTGCCGGTCAGCGTGGTGGCGCCGGCCCCGGTACTGCCCCATGCGCGCGCCGCGTGACGGGCTGCATCACGCTCGGCCTGGCGCTCGCGCCAGGCGACGTAGACGTCGAAGACGCCGAGCGCGGTCACCGCCGCGAGCGCCCCGAAGACGACCTTGCGCTTGCTGCTCCGCCTTACCGCCAGGCCGAGCAGGCCCGCATCGACCACGTCGCCGAGCACGCGACCCCAGAGCCCTACCGAGGGCGCTCGCCGGAACAGGACGCCGAGGCTGGTCGCGATCTCCCGTGCGCCCAGCGCACGCAGCAGCATGTTGTGCTCGCGCACGCCGAGCAGATTGTTGAGGATGCGAGGGATCGCGAGCTCGGCGATCCCCATGGCGATCCCTGTGATTCCGAGGGCTCGCGCGGCCTTGTGTTGCACGGTTGGCTCCTTTTCGGTTCAAGGACCTGCAGTGGCCATGCCACGCTCGCGGGAACGTCAGGACGTCGATGACGCAGGTGGTCGGTGTCGGAGGGCCCGACCGGCCACGGGCGCGCGGCGCGCGATGGTGATGGTATCCAGGCGGAAGATGCCTGTCGCGCCTCCAGCGTCGTTGCCGCCCGGCCACCGCGTGGTCGTCTCCGAGCTCGGCGACGATCCGCTCACCGCGATCGAGCAGTTCGCGTCGCTGGTGCCGATGGCCGCGCCCGATCCGGCGACGCTCGGGTCCGGCGACGTGATCGTCGCGGTGCGCAGCGCGGCCGTCGGGTGGGTCGACCTGATCATGACCAGCGGCCAGTACCAGCACGTGCCGGCGCCGCCGTACACGCCCGGGCTCGAGTACGCCGGCGTGGTCGCGTACGCCGGGCCCGCGGCCGGCGCGTTCGCGGTCGGCGATGCGGTCCTGGTCGACCCGTTCCTGGCCGGCCCGCGCTCGCACGGCGACTACCGCAGCTACGGCGGCTTCGCGTCGTACGCGGTCGCGCCGGTGGCGGCGGTGCGGCCCATCCCGGCCGGGCTGTCGTTCGATCAGGCATGCAACCTGCTTGGCAACTACGAGACGGCCTATCACTGCCTGATCACGCGCGGCCGCCTCACCGCCGGCGAGACCGTGCTGATCCACGGCGCATCGGGCGCGACCGGGTTGGCCGCCGTGCACGTCGCCAAGCTGGTCGGCGCCACCGTGATCGCCACCGGTCGCTCACCGGTCAAGCTCGCCCAGGTCCAGGCGCAGGGCGCCGACCACGTCCTCGATGTCCGGCGCCCGGACAGTGCGCCCGGGATCCGCGACCTGCGCGACGAGGTCAAGGCGCTGACCGGCGGCCGCGGCGTCGACGTCGTCTATGACGGGGTCGGCGGCGACCTCTCGGCCGAGAGCCTGCGCTGCGTGCGGTTCGGGGCCCGGTTCCTCATCGTCGGCTGGGCCTCGACGCCGTTCGTCGCCCGCGGCAAGGGTCAGCGCGGCGCGCCCAACGCCAACGTGCTGCCGACCAACCTCATCATGATGAAGGGCGTCGACGTGCTCGGCTGTCCCACCGTGATCGCGACCGTGAATGAACCATCGCTGCGCGCGCCGCGGCTGGCC
>JBKJLC010000158.1:0-40155 GCA_046597055.1 Kofleriaceae bacterium
GATGCCCTCCCCGCTCTTGTAGTCCGCGTCGAGGTGGGCCTTGATGTTGGTGATGCCCGCGGCCGGGATGCCGTTGATCTGGGCGTTGAGGTGGAAGTTGAGGTCGGTCTGCTTGCCCGAGCCGATCAGCACGGAGAAGTCGGCGGTGACGCTCGAGAACGAGACGCCCTTGATCTTCTTCGCCAGCTCGGTGGCGTTGATCTTGCCCTTCAGCGCGAACGCGCCGGGCTCGCCGCCGCCGGCGCCGGCGGCGACGGTGAAGTCGACGGTGCATAAATTCGCGACGTCGGCGTGTGCGTCGCCCTTGACCTCGAGGCGCTTGGTCGCCGAGGTCCAGCTGGCGGTGATCTTGCTGTCGTTCTTGAACTTGACCGGGCCGTAGCCCTTCGGCTTGAGCGTGCCGGTCATCGAGAAGACGCTGCCGTCGTAGGCGAGCTTCAGGGTCGAGCCGGTGTCGAGCTCGGGAATGACCTTGGGTCCGCCGACGTCGACGGCCGCCGACACCGAGACCTTGCCGTCGACGTACTCGATCTTGCCGCCGGGGCCTTGTTTGAACGCCTCGGAGATCTTGCCGAGGTTCTTCACCTCGGAGACCTTGCCCTTGACCGTGAACTTGTTCCGGGCGACCGCGATCTCGGCGTTTGCCGCGAACAGGGACGCGTACTCCCCGGCGAGCGCGAGCACGATCGGGGCGTTGGTCGAGAGCTTGCCCTCATCCAGTCGCATGTCGACGTCGACCGGGGCGAACATCGCGAGCTTCGCGATGTGCAGCTGCGCGTTGCCGGACAGCTTCTTGGCCTTCGAGTAGTCGATCGTGAACTTGCCGGTGCCGAGGCCCTTGGCTTCCACGGCGCCGACGAAGTGCGCGGTCAACCCCTGACCCTTCGTCAGGTTGATCGTGCTCTCGTCGGAGATCGTGAGATCGGCGAAGCCGAGCTTGACCGGCGGCGTGCCCGCGCGCAGCTTGACGTCGACCGTGGAGTTGGTGAGCTTGGCCTGGAGCTTGACGCCCTTCAGCGCCGGGACCTTCATGTCGACGTCGGCTGCGAGCTCGAACTTCTTCGACGTGAGGTTGATGTTCGCGGTGGTCACCTTGCCGGCGGCGACGCCCGGCACGTCGAACGTGGCCACGCCGAGGCTGACGTCGCCGGTCTCGAGGTCGGCCGAGCCGCCCTTCGACGTGAAGTACCCCTCGCCCGCCGTGAGCTCGACCTTGTCGACTTTGCCGGCGAAGCCGCCCTCCGGGGTCATGCCGAGGTGGAAGTCGCCCTTGAGCTGGGTATCGCCGATCTTCGGGTACTTCAAGGTGCCGTCGATGGCCCCATCGACCGACACCACGCCAGCCTTGACGCTGATCTTCGCCTCGGTCGCCGTCGTCGTGATGCCGACGCCGGGGACCTTGTCCAGGACCTTGTTGATCGCCTGGGTCGCGTTGATGACCGCGGTGAAGTCGCCCTTCTCCTTGTCGCCGGAGACGTGCTTGATGACGACGCCCGCGAGCGCTGGCGAGCCGAACGTGACCGTCCCCTCCGAGGTGAACTTGCCGGTGCCGTCGGACCCCGCAGCGGCGCGCACCTTGCCCCGCAGGACGTCCTTGGTGAGCGGGGACAGCTCGAACTCGGCCTCGGCGGCCCAGGTGAACTTCCCGTCCTTCCAGCCGATCTTGGCCTCGGCGGCGGCGCCTCCGGTCTGCGCGCTGGCTTGCAGGGAGCCGTCGAGCTTCTTGCCGGGGAGCAGCTGGACATGGCCGCCCTTGATCGTGACGGTCGCGCCACCGGCCTTGATCACGGTGCCGGCGGCGGCCTGGAGCGAGCCGGTGATCTCCGTGCCCTCGAGCTTGCCCTCGAACTTGCTGAAGAGGACCTGCTTCTCGAGCGGCTTGACGTCGACGGAGATGTTGGTCGCAGCGAACGCCAGCGAGCTCGCGGCGCCGGCGCCGCGCTTGTACGTCACCGCGAGGTTGCCGCCGAGCTCCGGCCTGATCTCGGCCAACGGGATCTTCGCCTCGACCGCGAGGTCGATCGGCTGACCCTTCTTCGCGACGACTTTCGCTGAGATCGTCGACTTGATGCCGGGGACCGTGATCGTGCCCTTGACCTCGCCCTCGACGCCAAGGCCCTTCGCGATCGTCAGCTTGGAGCCGTTGGCGATCACGACGTCGACCGGGCCGAACTTGACCTTCGCGCCGCCGGCGACCGTGACGCTGCCGCCGAGATCGCCGCCCTTCTCGTAGTTGAGCGACGCGGTCGCCGAGAAGCCGCCGGCGTTGCCGAGGTTGAACGTGCCGGTGAGGTCGCCGTTGACGACGGTGCCGTCGATCTCGATCGTCGACTTGTCGAGCGACAGCGAGGCGCCGCCCGGCAGCGGTACCGTGATCGGCGAGCCCAGGCTGAGCTTCGCCGCGAGCTCGCTCTTCGCGAGGCGGACCTGCTCGAACTTGATCGGCGCCAGCGCGGGCAGCGTGAAGTGCAAGTCCTTGCTGTCGAGCGACAGCTTGCCGGCCTTGTACTCGATGACCGCGGTGCCGGCGATCCCGGGGAGCTTGACCGGGATCTTCGCTCCGGCGTCGAACGAGACGGTCTTGCCGTCGTACTTGATGACCGCGTCCGCCTGCGTGTCCGCGAGGCCCTTGATGTCGATCTTGCCGGTGATCGTCGCCTTGAACGTGACGCCGGCGCTGTCGACCTTGAGGGCGATCGCCATCGTGGCGGCGCCCTTGGCCATGCCGTTCTCGATGGTGACCGCCGCGTTGCCGGTGAGGCCAACCTCGATATCACCGATCGCCGACCGCTTGACCGTGAGCTCGAAGTCGCTCGTCTTGATCGGGAAGTCTTTGCTGGTGAAGTCGCTCGGCTTGAGCTTGGCCGTGCCGGTGAACCCGTCCGCGTCGAACTCGACGCTGATCTCCTTGACGAACATCCCGGGTGCGTTCACCGGGAGCTTCATCGCGCCGGAGACCTTGCCGTCCACGTCGACCGTGAGCGCGCCGGTGGTGCCCTTCAGCGCACCGGACTCGATCGTCGCTGCCAGCGTGGCCGACTCGACCTTGTCGCCGTTCTGCTTGAACCGGGCGGAGACGAGCTTCACCGGCCCGACGGTCTGGTTGATGTCGATCGACTTCGTGCCGTCGCCGTGGTCCTTCGCGCCGGCGAGCCGCGCGGTCAGATCGAGCGCCTGCCCCGCCAGCTTGAGCTTCCACTCCTTGGGCCCGGCGGTCGCACCGGCGGCGGGCGGCGCCGCGGCTACCTGGCGCGCGATCGTGCCCGACGTCGGCGCGCGGTCGTGGATCACCGGCGCGGGCGCGCGAACGTCAGCGGTCGGACGGGTCCGGTCCTCGGCCGCGCGCGCCTCGACCTCGACCGCGCTCGACTCGGCCGCGATCTCGACCGCGCTGCCCGCCGCCAGGTCCCCGCGGGCGTGCTGGACGACGTGGGTCAGCTCGTGGCGGAGCAGCCGATCGCCGGCGTCGGTGTTGGGCGCGTACTCGCCGTCGCCGAAGAAGATGTGGTTACCGAGCGTGAACGCCTTCGCGCCCAGGAGCCGCGCCGCCTCGGCGGCATCGGCGCCGGTGTGGATCCGGACGTTGTCGAACGCCGCGCCGAGCACGGTCTGCATCAGCTTCGCGATCTCGGCCTCGAGGGCGGTGCCGCCGCCGGCGGCCTGGGCCCGCGCGAGCGCCTGCTCGATGATCGCGCGGTCCTCCTCGAGCGTGCGACCCGACTGCGCCTTCGCTGCCAGGCGCGCCATTGGCCGGCCCGCGCTCGGGGCGTGCCGCCGGTCGTCGCCCGCGCGTCGCTGATCGCGCGCCCCGGGCGGGACGGGCCTGACCCGGCCGGCGGCCGGCTGGTGGGCTTCGCGGGCGCCGCTGGCGGGGGTGCGGCGGGCGACGAACCCGTCGGCGCGCGGATCGGCGGCGCGCGCGCTGGCACCACGCAGCGCGCTGACGTGCAGCTCGTCGGTGTCGACCACCCCGGCCGCGTGGGCGACCTCGTCCGCGATGAGGCGCCGCCCCACCTCGGTCTCGGGCTGATACGTCCCGGCCGCGAAGTGGATATCGCGGCCGATCGTGAAGGCCTTTGCGCCCAGCGCGTTCGCGGCCGCGGCCGCCGCCGATCCGTCGTGGATGCGAATCGCGTCGAGGTCGATGCCGAACACGCCGGCCAGCTCGGCGAGCATGGTCGAGGGCAGCGGAGCTCCCGGGTCCGGGTGCACCATCACCAGCGGCTCGACCGCGTGCCGCGGGTCGACGGTCATCGCCTGGCGAGGCACCGGCACCGAGGCCAGGCGGGTCGTCCGCGGCTTCTTGCCCGGCAGCTTCGCACCCGCACCGCGACCGCCCCCGCGCGTCCGCCTCCCGGCCCCGGCCCGCGCGTGGGTCGCCTCGGGATCGTCGCGCACGACGCCCTCCGCTTCGTCGTCGATCTGCCGGGTCGCCTCGGCGACCGCGCTGAGCCAGTCGTGCCCCGCCGCGACCAGCTCGAGCGCCCGCACCTCGATGTCGCGATCGCGCTCCGCGCCGTCCGCTTCGCCCCGGCGCCGCCGGCCCCATTCGCGCATCAGGTGAGCTCCCGGCCGGCGGCGGGTTCACGTGCAAGCGGCGTCATGGCGCAGTCATCCCGCAACGGAAGCCGGGTACACGATGACCGGGTTGCGGTGGCGCACGCAACGCAAAATCCCTTGCCGACGACGAATGCGCGCTCGTGCAACCGCGCATCCCACAGCGGAGCAGCGCCACGCACATCCTCGACGGCCAGCCCCCCGGTCGTCCGGACGAGGCGGCGTGCGGGTCCGGGCGGACCTGGGCGGGGACGCCACGCCGCGACACCGGGTCGGAGCACCGGGGACCGGAGGTCGGCCGGTGGGGGACAGGAAGCCGCAGGCGTTGGAGCGAGGCGGTCATGGTTGTGACGCACCTCTGAATACGGGTACCGGGGGCTACACCTTCCCGGCGCGGTGCGCTTCGCGTGGCAAGCCGGGCTTTGCGAGGCGGAACATGGCGGGGCGAGGCCGGGAGCGCGCCCGTCGGCGCTCAGGCGGTCGGCGGCGGCAGCTTGGGATGGGTCAGGTCGCTGAACACCTGAGCGCCAAATGCGACGATCTTCGCGGACGGGCCCTGCCACGCTTCCGGCGGTAGGCCGGCCTTGGCGCAGGTGCGGGCGAACAGGGTCGGCGCGTCCCAGCCGGCATCGGGCGCGACCTGCGGCAACAGGAGGCCGCGCTGCCCGTCGGCCTCGACCAGCAGGCCGTCGGCGCCGATCGTGATGTCGGCGGGGCCGGTCACCGGCCGGGCGCCGCCCAGCACCGAGATCTCGATCTTGAGCTCGTCGAGCTCGTCGTCGGTGACCGGGGTGAACCGCGGGTCGCGGGTCGCCGCCGCCACCGCCATCTCCTGGATGATGCGGTAGAGCGGCTTCTCGGCGGTCACCGTGCCGAGGCAGCCGCGCAGCGTGTCGCTGCGGTACAGGCTGACGAACACCCCGGCCGGCGCGCACAGCGATTCGCGGTGCGGCTTGCCGGGCGGGATGCGCCCGCTGAACAGGTGCTCGCGCAGCGTGGCGCGGGCGATGCGCAGCAGCTCGCGCTTCTCGTCATCGGCGAGGGTGTGGGCGTACTCCACGGCTCATCGTAGCCCGGGTGCTGGCCTGGTGGGGGCGGAACGCCGGGTCAGGTTCACCTGGCGGAGCGCGGCCTGGGCCAGGCGCGCGCCGGCGGGATCGGCGGCGGTCGCGATCGCCATCAGGCGGACGACTGCGCGGCCGTGGTGATCGGCCCGGGCCGCCGCGGCCACCTCGCGGGCGATCGCCGCCCGCACGTCGGTGAGGTCCCACGCCGATGGCAGCCCGACCAGCGGCGCGAGCCCACGGGCGGCGTCGGTGCGGCCCAGCTCGCCGAGCAGCGCGATCGCGAGCCCGGCCGGCGCGTCCTCGTCGCCCGGCGCCGACAGCTCGATCGCCTGGCGGGTCAGGGTCAGCGCGGCGAGCGGCTGGCCGGCGGCGGCGAAGCCGCGGGCGCCCCGGTACAGCGTGGTGGCGGGATCGCCGGACCCGGCGGCGGCCCGGCTCATGAGCTGCAACGCGGCCGGGGAATCGCCGGCGTCGGCGATCGCCAGCGCGAGGCCGAGCGCGAGCGCGGGGTCATCGGGATCGGCGTCGAAGCCGCGCTGCCACAGCGCGCGGGCCCGAGCCGGGTCGCCCAGGATCGCGAACAGCCGGGCCAGCCGCGGCGCCGCCTCGGCGACATCGACCGCGCGGGCGAGCACCTCCTCGCCGCGGCGATCGGCCAGCGCGGGATCCGCGAGGTAGCCGACCACGACCGCGACCAGCGCGGGCGCGAGCGCGGGGGTGTCGCCGGCGGCGACCCGCGCGACCACGTCGGGCCACGGCGGGGTGGTCGCCGAGGCCCGACGCGCGACGAGCAGCTCGACCGCACGCCGGGGGCCTGGCGGCAGGTCGTCGGTCGCCGGCAGCGGCGCCTCGTCGTCGTCGAGCGCCGCCAGCGCGGCGCGAGCCCATCGCGGCAGCGCCTCGTCGCGGGCAAGCGCGTCGAGGTCGACGTGATCGCGGATCGCGCGCGACGCCGAGCCGAGCTGACCGCGGCCCTCGGCGCGCAAGGCGACCGCGATCCAGGCCAGCGCCTGCGCGCGCCCGGTGGCGCGGACGCCGTCGCGCTCCCACGCGTCGACCAGCGCCGGCTCCCAGTCGGGGCCGTCGGCGAGCGGGCTGCCGGCGGCGAGCGCCACGTCGCACCGGGCGCGGTCGGCGGCCGGGAACCAGCACGGGTTGGCGCCGGCGACCAGGGCACGCTCGAGCGTGCTCAGGTCGGGCCGGCCGTCGGGCCCGGCCCACCCGCGGGTCGACGCCAGCCATCGATCGAGGCCGGCGACCGGGTCGGCCATCGCCGCAAAGCCGGCCGCGCCCTGCGCGACCTCGAAGCGCGCGAGCAGCTCGTACAGCGCGCGCCTGGCCCCGGCGGCGTCGAGCCAGATCGCGGCTCGTTCGACCTCGCGCGGCATGGCGCGCGCGTCCTCGAGCGCCCCGGCCAGCGTGGGGTCGACCAGGTGCAGCCGAGCGCGGCCGCGATGGCGCCGGCGCGGATCGCTGTGGCGCAGATCGGCGGCGATCGCGACCAGCGCCGCGTCGCGAGCCAGCGCGGCTGGCACCGGCGCGCCAAGCGTGCGGGCGCGGGCGACGTCGGCCTCGGCGCCCGGCGAGCGCCGCGCGACCCGGGCCCGGGCCCGCGCCACCAGCAGCCGGCCGAGCCGCGCCTCGTCGGCGCCACCCACGCCCCCGCGCAGGGGCCGCCCCAGCCGCTCGGCCGCCTCGAGCGCGGCCAGCGCGGCGCCCGGTCGTCCGCGCTGATCCTCGACGGCCGCCAGCGCGGTGTACAGATGGCGGTCGCGCGGATCGGTCGCGAGCCGGAAGCGCAGCTCGTCGGCCGTGCAGTCGAGCCCACAGGTCGCGATCATCCGCTGCGGATCAAACCCGGCCCCGCCGCACGCCACCGCGCTCGCCAGCGCGACCGCCGCGATCAGCCGCGTCATCCGCGACGCTTCCGCGAGGTGGGTGGCTGCTTCGTGGCCAATGGCTCGGTGATGAAGTAAACGTCGGGCCGCCCCGCGAGCAGCGCGTCCTGCTCGTCGAGGTTCCCGGTCAGGAACACCACGGACGCGCCGTCCTCCTTGAGCCGCACGAATGACTTGCCGCGGACCGCCAGGGCCGGTGTGCGAAACCAGCTGCCCTCGGAGACCTCGGGCAGCTCGAGGCCGCGGGCGCACACCTGCTTCCAGTTCATGACCCGCGCATCTTACCGCCCTGCCCCGGCCCGCGCCCATGCGCGCAGCTGTCCCGGTGCCGGCGCGAGCTGCGCCTCATCGGCGGCCTGGTAGCTCGCCATGACGCCAGGCTCGTCGAGCAGCCCCGGCGCCTGGGCCAACCGCAGCCCGGGCGCCAGCCGCCAGGCCGCCTCCACCGGTGCCCCCTCGAGCAGCGCCGCCTCGATCCGCACCAGCTGCCGGGTCAACGCCTCGCGCCGCAGCCGCCGCGCCCGCGCCGCGCCCGCGATCCCCGGCTCCGCCTCGAGCGCGCGCACGGCCCACGCGGCGATCGCCTCGTCGAACCAGCGGGTCGGCGCCGCCGCCAGCCCCAGCGGCAGCCCGCCCTGCTGCGCCGCGTACAGCCCGTGCCCGATCTCGTGCATCGCGACGATCAGCGCGTCGAGCCGGTCACGCCCCGAGCCGATCACGCACCGCACCTGACCGGGCGCGATGACCGTCGTCAGCGCCGCGGCCCCCACCCGCACCTCGAGCCCCCCCGTCTCCAGCCCGTGCCGCGCCACCAGCCGCGCCAGCACCTCACGCCACCCCGGCACCTCACCCTCTCCTGCTGCCTCTCGCTCCCCAGCTCCCTCTCGCTCCCCAGCTCCCTCTCGCTCTCCAGCTCCCTCTCGCTCTCGCTCTCGCTCTCCAGCTCCCTCTCGCTCTCGCTCTCGCTCTCCAGCTCCCTCTCCCTCTCCCTCTCCGCGTCCATCCTCCCCCCCCGATCGCACCGGCACCGCTCCGTACATCCCATCCACCAGCGCCCGCGCCCCGGCAAACCCCAGCCGCGCCGCCGCGCCGGCCAGGGCCCGGTGCCGCCGTTCCAGGCCCGGCAGATCCCGTGCGCCCGCCCGCGCCTCGCGCCACGCCGCATCCCCCGCCAGCGCCGCCGCGGTCGCCCACCGCCCGAGCGTTCGCACCCGCGCTCGCAGCCCGGCGTCGCCGACGACGCCCGCGGCGCGCGCCATCCGCGCCACCCGACCGTCGAGCAAGATCGCCGGCCACGGGGGCGCCGCCGGATGCACGTCCACCAGCGCCCGCGCGTGCAGGGCGGCCGCGTGCGCCGCCAGCTCGGGACCGAGCTCGGCCTCGTACCGATCGAGCGCCAGCTCGAGATCGAGCTCGTTCATGCCCGCGGCGGACGCGGCGCCGGGACCCCGAGCCGCTCGAGCTCGGCGATCACCTGCTTGAGATCACTCCACGTCTCGCGCTTCTTGTCCGGCATGCGCAGCAGGTAGGCCGGATGAAACGTCGGCATCACGCGGATGCCGCGGTGCTCGTGGAAGCGGCCGCGCAGGCTGCTGATCGGCGCGTCGAGGCCGAGCACGACGTTGGCCGCCGGCCGCCCCAGCGTCACGATCAGGCGCGGCCGCACCGCGCCGATCTGCGCGTCGAGGAACGGTCGGCACGCCGCGACCTCGTCGGGCTCGGGGTTCCGGTTCCCCGGTGGCCGACACTTGATGACGTTCGCGATGTGCACGTCGGCGCGGCCCCAGCCCATCGCCTCGATCATCTTGTCGAGCAGCTCGCCGGCCTTGCCGACGAATGGATCGCCCAGCCGGTCCTCGTCGGCGCCCGGCGCCTCGCCGATGAACATCAGCGGCGCCGGCTCGGGCCCGACGCCGAACACGATCTTCTGCCGGGTCGTGCTCAGCTTGCAGCGCTGGCAGTCCCCGAGCTCCTCGCGGATCACCGCGAGCGTGCGCCCGACCGGCGCCGCGCCCGGGTCGGCCCCGACCGCCCGACCCATCGTCGGCGCCACCGCCAGCTCGCGCACCGGCAGCACCTCGGGCACCGGCATCGCCCCGGCCACCCGCGACGACGCGCCGCCCGGCGCGGCCCAGGCCCCGGCCCGCTGATGCCACGCCAGGCGGGTCCGCAGGTCGCGCGCCAGGGTCGCCAGCTCCTCGCGCGGGTCGCCGGGGTCCGGACCCTCCGGCAGGTCACGGTCGGGCGTGCTACCCATGGGGCGATCTATGCCACGTCTCCTCCCCGTCGTCCTCGCGCTCGTGCTCGGCTTTTCCGCCACCGCCTGCAAGCGCGCGGACGAGGCCACCCCGCCGGCGGGCGACGTCGGCGCGCGCCTCGCCCTGCCGACCTTCGCCGGCGAGGCGTTCGACCCCGCGACCCTCGACGGCAAGCCCGCGGTCGTCATGTTCTGGCGCCCGAGTTGCCCGCACTGCGTCGCCGAGCTGCCCGACCTGCTGCGCGCGTGCAACGACAAGGGCGCGACCGCGGTCGCCGTCATGGTGACCGGCACGCGCGCAGCCGCCGACCCGGTCCTCGCCAGCGCCGGCTGGAACGGCGTCTCGCTCACCGATGACGGCACCCTGACCAAGAGCCTGGGCATCAAGGCCGTGCCGTACACGCTGGTGCTGCGTCCCGACGGCACCGCCGCCCGCGCGTTCGTCGGCCGCCAGAGCTACGGCGTCCTCGCCGGCGCCATCGCCGCCGCGCGCTGAGCGCTTGCACTGCCCGCGGCCCGGCCCTGACCGCTACCGGGCCGCGAGCAGCGCGGCGATCCGGTCCAGGATCCGGTGCGCGACCACCCGCTTGTCGGCGAGCGGCACCTCCTGCGTCCCGCCCGCCTCGACCAGCACGACCCGGTTGGTGTCGACCGCGAAGCCCGCGTCGGGCGCGGTCACGTCGTTGGCGACGACCAGGTCGATCTGCTTGGACGCGAGCTTGGCCTTCGCGTAGCTGACCACGTCGCGGGTCTCGGCCGCGAAGCCGACCAGCAGCGGGCCCCGCCCGCGCCGCGCGCGCTCGCCGCCGATGCCACCCAGGATGTCGGGATTGGCCTCGAGCACGAGGGTCGGCTGCAGGCCGATCTCGGTCCGCTTGAGCTTCTGATCGCTGGGCGTCGCCGGGCGAAAGTCGGCGACCGCCGCCGCCATCACCAGCGCGTCGGCGGTCCAGACCTGCCGGTCGAGCGCGGCCGCCATCGCCCGGCCATCCTCGACGTGCACGACCTCGAGCCCGACCGGATCCGGCAGCGCGGTCGGACCCGCGATCAGGGTCACCGCCGCGCCGCGGCGCGCGGCCGCGGCCGCCAGCGCGTAGCCCATCTTGCCCGACGAGCGGTTGCCGAGGTACCGCACCGGGTCGAGCGGCTCGTGGGTCGGCCCGGCGGTCACCACGATCCGCTTGCCCGCCAGATCCTGGGGCGCGAGCACCCGGCACGCGGCCTCGACGATGTCCGCGGGCTCGGCGAGCCGACCGGGGCCCGTCCACCGGCAGGCGAGGAAGCCGTCGCCGGGACCGATCACGCGGGTGCCGGCGACCTCCATCAGCCGGCGCAGGTTGGCCTGGGTCAGCGGGTGCTGCCACATGTTGACGTTCATCGACGGCGCTACCAGCACCGGCGCCTGGGTCGCCAGGCACACCGAGGTCACCACGTCGTCGGCCGCGCCCGACGCCAGCCGCGCCAGCACGTTGGCGGTCGCCGGCGCGATCACGACCAGGTCGGCGCGGTCCGCGATCTGGATGTGGCCGATCTCCGACTCCTGGGTCAGATCGAACAGATCGGTGAAGACCGCCCGCCCGGTCAGCGCCTGGAAGGTGAGCGGTCCGACGAACCTGGTCGCCCGCCGGGTCATCACCACCTGCACCCGCGCCCCCGCCTTGATGAACAGCCGGGTCAGCTCGCACGCCTTGTAGGCCGCGATGCCGCCGCCGACGCCAAGCACGATCTCGGCGCCGTCGAGCGGCGTCGCGGGGAGGTAGCTGCGCCGCTCGCGCGGGCCGGTCACGACGGGCTCCGCCGCGTGGTCATCACGTACTTGAGCTCGAGGTAGTCGTCGAGCCCGTGGTGGCTGCCCTCGCGCCCGATGCCGGACGCCTTCACGCCGCCGAACGGTGCCTGCGCGGTCGACACCAGGCCCTCGTTGATCCCGACCATGCCCACGTCGAGCCGCGCCGCGATCGCGTCGGCCCGCTCGAGGTCGCGCGAGAACACGAACGCGACCAGGCCGGCGTCGGTGTCGTTGGCCAGCCGCACCGCGTGATCGTCGTCGGTCACGGTGCGCATCGCGATGACCGGTCCGAAGATCTCCTCGCGCCAGATCGCCATCTCGTCGGTGACGCCGGTGAGCACGGTCGGCGCGACGAAGCGCGACCGGGGCACGCCGCCGAGCAGCAGCGTGGCGCCGCGCGCCACCGCGTCCTCGATCAGGCGTGCGACCTTGGCCACCGCGGCGTCGTCGATCAGCGGGCCCAGGTCGACGCCGGGCTCGGTGCCGCGACCGACCTTGAGCGCGGCGACCCGGGGCACCAGCGCGGCCACGAAGTCGCGCGCGATCGGCGCCGCGATGAGGAACCGGTTGGCCGCCACGCAAGACTGACCGCCGTTGCGGAACTTGGCGACCATCGCGCCCGCGAGCGCGCGATCGAGGTCGGCGTCGTCGAGCACCAGGAACGGCGCGTTGCCGCCGAGCTCGACGGTCGCGCGCGCGACCCGGGCCGCCGCCGCCGCCAGCACCACCTTGCCGACCTCGGTCGAGCCGGTGAACGACAGCTTGCGGACCCGCGGATCGTTCATGATCGCGCCGCCGACCCGGCGCGCGTCGCCGGTGACGACGTTGACGACCCCGGCCGGCACCCCGGCCGCCTCGAGGATCGCGGCCAGCGCGAGCGCGGTCAGCGGGGTCTGGTGGGCCGGCTTGGCGACCACCGTGCAGCCGGCCGCCAGCGCCGGGGCCACCTTGCGGGCGAGCATCGCGGCCGGAAAGTTCCACGGCGTGATGAAGCCGCACACGCCGACCGGCTCGCGGTGCACGGCGATGCGCTGGTCGGTGCGCGAGGCCGGAATGGTCTCGCCGTAGACGCGGACCGCCTCGCCGGCGAACCACTCGAAGAAGCTCGCGGCGTAGCGCACCTCGGCGAGCGCCTCGGCCAGCGGCTTGCCGTGCTCGGCGGTGATCAGCGCAGCGAGCCCGGCCTCGCCTGCGCGCATCGCCACCGCGATCGCGGCCAGGACCGCGGCCCGGTCGGCGGCCGGGCGCGCCCGCCAGGCCGGCAGCGCCCGCGCGGCCGCGGTGATCGCGCGCTCGACCTCGGCCGTCGGTAGATCGGGGACCTCGGCCAGCACGGCGTCGGTCGCCGGGTCGTGCACGGCGATCCGGTCGGCGGCGCCGGTCCACGCGCCGTCGATGTAGGCGTCGCGATGATGGATGACGAGCGTGGGGGTCACGCGAGCTGCTCCTGGACGCGGTTCCACAGCAGCTTGGCCTCGGTGCGGCCGCCGGTGACCACCGCGGTGGTCCCGGTGAGATCGACGGGGATGGGCTCGAGCGGGGCAGACATCGGCGGTGGCTATAGCAGGGGCGCGAACGCGCGGGCCAATTCGCGGGTCTCGACCAGGTTGTCCTCGATCGAGCAGTAGGTCCATCCGCCGTAGCGGCCGACCGAGTAGACGCCAGCCGCCTCGAGGGTGCGCCGGACCCGGGCCTGCTCGGCCTGGCTGCGGCGGGTGATGTGGACGTAGGCCGGGTCGAGCACGACCGCGTGCGACGACACCAGCTGGTGACCATCGACCACGCCCTCGCGCGCGAGATCGGCGAGCACCTGCGCGCGGGTCAGCTCGAGGTCGAGCTCGGCGTCGGCGGTGGCGCCGACCTCGACGTAGAGGCTCATGCGATCACCGCCCAGGATGTTGTCGTACCAGCCGACCCGGTAGAACGACAGCGCCGGATCGGGGAAGTACATCCAGTGCAGGTCGGCGCGGCCCTTGCGGTCGAAGCCGAGGTTGTAGACCAGCACCTTGTTCCAGCTGAACGCCCCGGCGTCGTGCTCGAGCCCGCACAGCGCGAGCAGCCGCGGCAGCGGCGCCGACGACACCAACCGGCGGAACCCGAGCTCGCGCTTCGAGGTCCACGCGACCTGGCGGCGCAGGTCGACGCCGAGCAGGCGCTCGCCGAGCGACAGCTGGGCCGGCGGCAGGTCGCGCAGCAGCGCGCGCACGTACTCCATCGCCCCGCGCGCCGGATACGTGAAGGTCGCGTTGTAGCTGGCGTTGTCGGGCGCGCGCATGTTGCGCACGATGTCGGCGACCTCGGCGTGCGGAAAGAAGCGCCCCATCGCGTGCTCGTCGAGCGCGTCGAGGTCGGTCGCGTACAGCTTCTGGTTGTACGGAATGAGGAACGTCTCGGCGATGCCGCGTCCGAACCGCCGGTACAGCATGTCCTTGAACGAGCCGGTGGTCGCGGCCGGCGCCGCCTCGTCCTTGAAGTAGAGGTCGACCAGGCAGGCCAGGAACTGCGCGCGCGGCAGCTGGTGGATGTTCTTCTGGAACGGGAACTCGACGTCGACCCCGGCGACCCGGATCGCCGAGGCCTTGGTGACGGTGCGGACCTCGCCCTCCATCCGCGCCCGCAGCCAGGCCTCGATGTCGGGGTGCTTGAAGTGGAAGAAGTGCCCGGAGTAGTCCCAGGTGAAGCCGTCCTGCACGATCGTCTTGCAGTAGCCGCCCGGCTCGTCGTCGGCCTCGAGCACCAGCAGCTCGGGCCCGGGCTGGTTGCGCGCGGCGGCCTCCTCGCGCAGCCAGCTGGCGAAGCCGAGGCCGCTCATGCCGGCGCCGACCACGAGGTACTCGACCGACTCCATGGGCGCAGTATCACCCAACCGCGCAGGTCGGCACGCGGCCCGGCCGTCGATCAGCCGTCCCCGGGCGAGGTCCCGGGTGACCCGGGCCTACTCGGCCGGGATGCGCTCGACCTCGAGCTGCAGGATCCGGCGCGCGATCGCGAGCGCGCAGCCGTAGGTCGACTCCATGCCGAAGAAGCTCATGCTCTTCGACAGCAGGCTCTGCCGCCGCGAGTACGGCGTATCCGACGCGTAGTGGATCATGCCGAGATCGAACGGCACCAGATCCGACAGGTTCACGATCTCGTTCTTGGGATGGCGCTGGGGCGCCACCGTCTCGTACACCGACGACAGGTACGGCCCGGCCTCCATCTCCATCACCGTGTAGCCCTCGCGGTAAAACACGTCCATGTAGCTGCGGTTCTGCAGGAACGCGGAGCGCACCGTGAGCGCCTTCTGGTTGTCGAGCACCGTGCCGAAACGCATGAACGGCTGCACGTCGGCGGCGGTGATCGAGTTGCGCACCAGGTACGTGTTGCCCGAGTGCTCGTCGTGGACGACCTTGGAGATCATCACGTCGCCGACGCGGCCGTTGAGCGTCGCGGCCTTGCCCATCAGGTAGATGCCGCGGATCTCGTCGATGCCGGTCACCACCTCGGCCAGGTGGTGGTACGCGGCCAGCCCCAGCGGGTAGTCGATGTTGATGATGAGCGCGTTGGAGCGAGCCAGCCGCTCCATGCCCGGGATGCGGATCCGCGGATCGATGTGGCGCAGGTCGAGCTTGGCCAGGTCGAGCACCTGGGCGGCGACGTCGATCCGGCCCGGGCTCTCGACCGCGGTGATGCCGGCGGCGGCGTCGTGGGCCTGCACCGCGGCCAGCCGCTCGGCGCTGCCGTCGCGCAGGAACGCGCGCAGCGCGTAATAGAGGATGTTGGCGGCGATCGACTCGTCGCCGGCGGCGAGCGCCTCGTCGATGCGGGCGGCCAGCCCCTCCGGGTTGGTCTCGCGCACGTACGCCAGGAGCGCGTCCTGATGCGCGAACGCGTAGCCCCCGAGCAGGTTGGCCAGCGAGTGGCTGTTCGACGACACGAAGTAGACCGGCCGCCGGGTCAGCTCGGGCCGCGCGGTCTCGATCGCGTTCCACCAGCGCTGCGCCGACCGCTCGTACTCGCGGAACGAGCCGCCCAGCAGCCGCACCGTCAGGTCGAGCTCGCCGGCGGCCATCCGCTCGATCGTCGAGGTCCAGGCGGCGCCCAGCGCGGCGCGCAGCGTGCGCACCGCGGTCGGCGCGATGCCGGCCAGCGCGGCCAGGGCGTCGTCGTCGAGCGCGGCGACCCCGGCCGCGCCGCTGGCGAGCCGCGCATGCAGCTTGTTCCACTCGATCTGGTACGACGTGACGATCGGCACGAGGTCGTCGATGTCCGACGCCGACGCGACGAACACCGCCAGGGTGTGGTCGCCATCCCAGCGCAGCGGCCGGCGGCGACCGCGGGTGCGCACCGTGTCCCAGCTGGCGACCGGCATGCCGGCGCGCGCGAACTGCTCGGGGCTCTGGCCCAGGACCAGCCGGCGGACCTCGCCCATGCACTCGGGCAGCCGGGCCGCGCTGTACGCGAACGCTGCCAGGTCGGGCTCGGGCGACAGCGCCCCGGCGTGCAGGCTCGAGTTCGAGTACAGGTGCGCCTCCTCGAAGGCGCGGACCCGCACGTCGCCGCTCGAGCGCAGCAGGCTGTAGTAGGTGCGGATGTAGAGGTCGATCTCGTTCGACGTCGTCCGCGGCGGCTGGCGGTCCATGATGACGTATACGACGAAGCGGCGGTCGCCGTCAGCGGGGCGAGCCCTCGCTCACACGGCCGGCGTCGGCGGCGTCGGGGCCGGCCGCCGGCGCCGGAGCGGCCACCCGTTCGCGACGCGCGCCGCCCGAGGTCGGTCATTCGATGGGAGGCGCGATCTCGACGTCGAACAACGCGATCACCTGCGTGATGATCATGTCGCCGACCCGCGGCTCGCGCGCCTGGTCGGTCCCCTCACGCTCGCCGGGCGGCGGGTCCGGCCGCCAGGGCCACCCGGCAGGCACCTCGGACGCGCGCAGGTCGTCGGCGACCGGGCCTGCGGATGGCGCGAGCGAGTCGATCACCGGGGTGTCGTCCGCGAGCGACGGGGGCGCCGCGGGCACCGGCCCGTGCAAGCAGAGGCCGGCGCCCACGCACGCCACGAAGAGCATCATCGAAATCACCACTCGCCTGACCTGGTACTGCCGCGCTCGGTACATCGCATCCTCGCTGGATCGGGGTTGCCGCCCCTATCGCCGCGCTCGCGAGCGGTTGCGTGGGTGCCGACTCTTGCCAGCGGCGGGCGACTCACCAGCCCGCGAGCGACGGGTGCACCGCCATCGTCCCTTCGCGCTCGAGGTACGGCGCCTCGGCCGCGGTCCGCGGCACGATCAGCGTCCCGACCAGCGTCGCCACGCACGCGTCGACCGCGGGAGACGCTGGTGGCTCGAGGAACTCCAGGTGCAGCAGCTCGATCTGGTCGCGCCGGGTCCGGGCGTCGAGCTCGCACGATCGTGCGGGGCCAGCTTGCGCAACGACCGGCCACGAGGGTGGCCATGTTCTCGCCGGGAGCAGTCACGCGGCGCGGGCGGTGACGCCGGCGTCGGGGCATCTACCGGAGATCACGCGGCGGGCCGCCACACGCGGGCCTGGATCGCCCATTGCTCCTCGCGCGGGTCATGTTCGTACGTTCGTTCTGCCTCGTGGCGCTCGCGCTCGCTGTCCCCGCCTGTACTGACGACCTCGACAAGGGTCCCGAGAGCGCGGATCCCGCGGTCGGCGCCCTCGACTCGATCTACTCGCCCACCGAGCACGGCGAGCTCGCGTTCGGTGCGCCCGCCACTGCCACCCTGACCCGCAACCAGCAGTTCCATGCGTGGGACTTCACGGTCCACGGCCCGGCCTCGCTGGCGCTCGCGACCGGGCCGGCGGTCGGCCGCCGCGAGGTCGACACCGTCATCTATGTCTATCGCGCCGATGGCAATGGCGGCTGGGGTCGCTACCTCGCCAAGAACGACGACGCTGGCACCAGCCAGTGGTCGGCGCTCGACCTCGAGGTCGACGCGGGCCGCTACCGCGTGATCGTGAAGGGCTTCTCGTCGCGCACCACCGGCCGCTTCGCGGTCACGGTCGACTGCGGTGGGAGCGGCTGCGCGCCGGTCGCAAGCACCTGCCGCCTCGGTGAGACCTATCGCGGCTTCCTGGCCGACCCCGCGTTCTCCGCCGTCAGCTCGGCCCGCCTGACCGCGGCTAACCAGCTCGAGCCGCTGGTGGCCGCCCAGCTCCTCCGCGCGGTGCAGGTGACCTATGCGCCGACCACGGTCGCCGAGGCGTTCGCCGCGGTCGACGGCGGCGAGGTGAACCGGACCGAGGTGCATCACGCGGGCAGCGCGCAGTCCTTCGTCGCGTACGAGTTCGGCGCCGGTGACAACAGCTACGGTGCGATCTTCTCCAGCCGCACGCTCGACCTCGCGGCCGAGATCCGCGACGGCGACCTCACCGCGTGCACGTTCGTGGCAGCGCCCGGTGGCGTGCAGCAGGGCGAAGCCTGCCTCGCGATCGACGCCTGCGCCGACGGGCTCACCTGCCAGGGCTTCACCGGCGGGCGTGGCGTCTGCGTCTCGACCGCCGCGATCCCTGGCGACGGCGCGTCCTGCTCGAGCGTGGCGCCCGACTGCGGTGACGCGCGCCTGGTGTGCGCGGGTCTGACCCGCGGTGACCAGGGCATGTGCCTGCCGGCCGGGCAGCGTCGGAGCTTCTCCGATGTGGCCGCCGCCGCGATCCCCGATGGCGGCACGCTGACCCGGCAGCTGACCGGGTACGGCCTGGCCACGGTCGACATGGACGTCGAGCTCCGCGCCCTGCTCCACCACGACCGGCCCAGCCAGCTGCGCGTGTACCTGGCCAACCCGGTCGGCACCGAGGTGCTCGTGTACGACGGCCCCACCGCCAGCGACGACCGCGACGTCTACGTCGCGATCGACGGCGGCGTGCGCGGCTTCTCGGGCGACGAGTCGGTCAACGGCACCTGGACCCTGCGCACGGTCGACCTCGCGACCGGCGCCACCGGGACCCTGACGTCCTGGCACCTCACGATCACGTCGCGCTGGGACTGAGCGTCGGCGCGTCGGCCCCGCGGTCGCGCTCGCGATCGCGGAGCTGGGCCTGCATGACCGTGTAGGCGGTCATGTTGACGATGTCGTCGACGGTGCTCTCGTTGGGCAGGAGCGTCGCCGGGCGCGAGACCCCGAGCAGGATCGGGCCCACCGCGGCGGCCCCGCCGAGCGTCTCCAGGATCTGATACGCGGCGTTGCCGGCGGCGAGGTTCTGGAAGACCAGGACGTTCGCGTTGTTGGTCAGCGTCGAGAAGCCGAACTGCTCGCGGCGGCGGGCCTCGTCGAGCGCGATCTCGGGCTGCATCTCGCCGTCGATCTCGAGCCCGGGCCGCCGCTGGCGCGCGATCGCGAGGGCCTCCTGGACCCGCGCGACCTCCGGGTGACGGACCGACCCGAAGTTGGAGTACGAGATCATCGCGACCCGCGGCGTGATGCCGAGCGCGCTGACCGCGTCGGCCATCTGCACCGCGATGTCGGCGAGCTGCGCGGCGTCCGGGGCCTCGTTGAACACGGTGTCGCCGAGGAACTTCACCGAGTTCTGCAGCACCATCATGTACATGCCGACCGCGACCTGCACGCCGGGCGCGAGCCCGAGCACCTGCAGCGCGGGCCGCACGCTCTCGGGATAGGTGCGCTTGAAGCCGCCGACCAGCCCGTCGACGTCGCCGGCCTCGAGCATCAGCAGGCCGTAGTAGTTGCTCTGGCGCACCAGCGAGCGTGCCATCGGCAGGGTCATGCCCTTGCGCTGACGCAGCTCGAACAGCCGGGTGGCGTAGCGCTCGGCCTCACCCGCGGCGTCGGTCTCGGTGGCCGAGTCGGGCATGAACGGCTCCAGCGGATCGATCAGCTCGGCGCGCTCGAGCACGGTCAGGGACGACTCCTTGCACAGCGCCTCGAGCTCGCGGCGGCGGCCGAGCAGCACCGGCCGGGCGATGCCTTCGTCGAGGATCTGCTGCACCGCGCGCAGGACCCGCAGGTTGGCCGCCTCGGGGAACACGATCCGGCGCGGATCGCGGCACGCGGTCTTGTTCATCGCGCGCATGATCGAGAACGCGGCGTTCGACGACCGCCGCATCAGCCGATCCTTGTACTCGGCGATGTCGAGCGAGATCCGGGCGACGCCCGAGGCGATCGCGGCCTCGGCCACCGCCGGCGCCACCCACCACAGCACCCGCGGATCGAACGGCTTCGGGATGAAGTACTCGGGGCCGAACCGGATCGGCTTGCCGCCGTAGGTCGAGACCACCGCGTCGGGTACCGGGGCCCGGGCCAGCGCGGCCAGCGCGCGGGCCGCCGCGGTCTTCATCGCCTCGCTGACCGAGCGCGCGCGGACATCGAGCGCGCCGCGGAAGATGTAGGGGAAGCCCAGGACGTTGTTGACCTGGTTGGGGAAGTCCGAGCGACCGGTCGCGACCAGCGCGTCGGGTCGGGCCGCCAGCGCCTCGTCGTAGCCGATCTCGGGATCCGGGTTGGCCAGCGCGAAGATGATCGGCCGCGGCGCCATGGTCGCGAGCATCGCCGGCGTGACCACGCCCGCGACCGACAGCCCCATGAACATGTCGGCGCCGACCAGCGCGTCGGCCAACGTGCGCCGGCCGTCGTCGGGCCCGGCGAACCGCCCCTTGTGTCGGTTGAGGTCGGTGCGGTCGGCGTGGACGACGCCCTTCGAGTCGCACAGCACCACGTGCGCGCGGGTGACGCCGAGCGAGACGAAGAACTCGACGCACGCGATCGCCGCGGCGCCGGCGCCCGAGACCACCACGGTCAGCGCGGCCAGCTCCTTGCCGGCGATCGAGGCCGCGTTGAGCAGCCCGGCGCCGGTGATGATCGCGGTGCCGTGCTGGTCATCGTGAAAGACCGGGATCGACAGCCGGGCCCGCAGCTTCTCCTCGACCTCGAAGCAAGCGGGCGCCGCGATGTCCTCGAGGTTGATGCCGCCGAAGGTCGGCTCCAGCGCGGCCACGATCGCGACCAGCCGGTCGACATCCTTCTCGTCGATCTCGAGATCGAACACGTCGATGTCGGCGAACTTCTTGAACAGGCACGCCTTGCCCTCCATCACCGGCTTGCTGGCGGCCGGCCCGATGTCGCCGAGCCCCAGCACCGCGGTGCCGTTGGAGATCACCGCCACCAGGTTGCCGCGCGCCGTGTACTCCCAGCTCGCGTCCGGATCACGCGCGATCGCGAGGCACGGCTCGGCCACCCCCGGCGTGTACGCGAGCGACAGGTCGCTCTGACTCACCAGCGGCTTCGACGGGACCACCTCGATCTTCCCGTGCCGACCGCGGCGGTGATACTCGAGCGCGTCTTCCTTGCGGGCCATGCGCGACCCTAGCGCAGGTGAGTCCGGCTCGTTCGCGGGCGGCGGGGAAACGCGCGGTCGGCACCGGCAGCGCGCCCGTCGTCCACTCGGCGACCCGGCTCGGTCAGGCGAGGACCTTGCTGACCACCTCGGCCACCAGCGCCTGGAACCAGCGGTGACCAGGATCGACGTGCCGGCGCTGCGGCCACGAGGCGACGGCGCCGATCCCGGGCAGTTGCTCGATGCGGCGCGCACGGCCGGGGTCCGCCGCTTCATCTTGATCGGCACCGAGGCGGCGCTGTTCGACGGCCCCGACCTGCGCGACATCGACGAGACCCAGCCGTACCCGCGCCGGCAGCGGTTCCTCTACTCCGAGACCAAGGCCGAGGCCGAGCGGCGGGTCCTGGCCGCGAGCGACGACCGCATGACCACGCTGTCGGTGCGTCCGCGCCTGGTGTGGGGGCCGCGCGATGCCAGCGTGCTGCCGGCGACCGCCGCGATGATCGCCGCCGGCCGCTTTCGCTGGATCGACGGGGGCCGGCCCGAGACCTCGACGACCCACATTGCGAACCTGGTTCACGGCGTGGAGCGAGCGCTCACGCATGGCCCGGGCGGCCAGGCCCGTCCGACCGGGCCGCGCCCGGGGCCCTGCTCCGCCCGCTCGCGCGCACCGTCGAGGCGGTGTGGCGCCTGCTCCGGATCCGACGAGATCCGCCGCTGTCGGCGTTCGCGGTGGCGATGATGTCGCGGACGGTGACGGTGCGCACCGAAAAGGCCCGCGCCGAGCTGGGCTGGAGCCCCGTGATCACCCTCGATCGCGGGCTGGCGGAGCTGACACGTACCGGCTGAAAACGTGGTAGCACTCCGCCGCGTGAGCAAAGAAGAACTGGTCCACCTGGAGGGCGAGGTCGTCCTGATCGCCAAGGGCGGGAACTTTCGCGTGAAGCTGGAGAACGGCCACGAGGTCCTCGCCAAGCTGGCCGGCAAGGTCCGCCGCCACCGCATCCGCGTCGTGCTGGGTGATCGCGTGACCGTCGCTGTGTCGCCGTACGATCCGACCCGCGGCTTCATCGTCTACCGCCAGCGGTGACTCGGGACCGGGCCGGGCGACGCCCGCGCCCACGTCCAGGGGGTGATCCGGTGGTCGCCACCGAGGCGGCGGGATAGCCTCGCAGGGGCATGGCTCACACGCCCCTCTACGCCGGGTTCGATCTCGGCACCAGCAACTCGGCGGCCGCGGTGTTCGACGGTGAACGCACCCAGGTGGTGCGCAACGCCTCGGGCGGAACGGTCACCCCCAGCGTGGTGCGCATCGACAAGCAAGGCCGCGCGACCGTCGGTCAGCGCGCCCGCCGCCTGCTCGATGCGGACCCCGCCAACACGGCGACCGAGTTCAAGCGGCTCATGGGGACCGGCCAGGACATCGCGTTCCCGGCCGCGGGGCTCACCCGCAAGCCCGAGGAGCTGTCGGCCGAGATCCTGCGCGCCCTGCGCGCCGACGTCGCGGACCAGGTCGGGTTTCCGGTCGAGCGCGCCGTCATCTCGGTGCCGGCGCTGTTCGAGCTACCGCAGAGCGCGGCGACCAGCGAGGCGGCCCGTCTGGCCGGGTTCGAGCGGGTCGAGTTGCTGCAAGAGCCGATCGCGTCGGCGCTGGCCGCCGGCTGGCGCGCCGACGACGACGGCGGCGGGGCCTGGCTGGTCTACGACCTGGGCGGCGGCACCTTCGACGCCTCGCTGCTCGAGACCCGCGACGGCCTGCTGCGGGTGGTCGGGCACGACGGCGACAACTTCCTCGGGGGCCGCGACTTCGACTGGGCGATCACCGAGCACCTCGCCGCCGAGCTGGCGGCCCGCACCGGCGTGCGCCTCACCCGCAAGGATCCGGCCCACGCCGGGCCGCTGCGGGTACTGCGGGCCGCCGCCGAGGACGCCAAGATCGAGCTGTCGCGCTCGGGCAGCGCGCAGGTCACCCTGGCCCAGCCGCTGATCGTCGACGGCACCGAGCTGGAGGTCGACCTCGCGCTCGATCGCGCCACGGTCGAGACGCTGACCGCGCCGCTGGTCGATCGCTCGCTCGAGGTGTGCCTGCGCCTGCTGGCCGCGACCGGGCTCGCGCCCGGCCGGCTGTCCCGGATCGTCATGGTCGGCGGGCCGACCATCATGCCGGCGGTGCGAGCGCGGGTGGCCACCCGGCTCGACGCGGCGCTGGCCGAGGGACTCGATCCGATGACGCTGGTGGCCCAGGGCGCGGCGCTCTACGCCGCCACCGCCGGGCTCGACGGTCGCGGCGAGCGACGCGCGCGCGGCACCGGCAAGCAGGTGTGGCTGCAGTACCCGCCGGTGTCGGCCGACCTGACCCCGCACGTGGTCGGCCGCTTCGTCGGCGGCGATGCGCCCGCGACTCTTCGGCTCGAGCGCCACGACGGCGGCTGGTCGGGGCCCGACACCAAGATCGGCGACGACGGCAGCTTCATCACGATGGTGAGCCTGCTGCCGCGGGCCGCGTCGACCTTCGCCCTGGCCGCCGCCGACGCCGCCGGCGCGGCGATCGCGGTCGAGCCGCCGGCGTTCACGATCGTGCAGGGCCTCACCATCGCCGACCCACCGCTGTCGCGCACGATCGGCGTGGCGCTCGCCAGCGATCGCGTGCAGGTCTACTTCGAGCGCGGCGCGCCGCTGCCGACCCGCAAGACCTTCGTGCACACCACGGTCGAGACGGTCGCGGCCGGCAGCACCGACAGCGTGCTGCGCATCCCGATCGTGCAGGGCGAGCTCGAGCAGGCCCACCTGTGCCGGCTGGTCGGCACCCTCGACCTGCGCGGCGACCTGGTCCGCGCGACCATCCCGCTCGGCGCCAAGGTCGAGGTCACGATCGAACTCGATCGCGCCGGCTGCCTGACCGCGCGCGCGCACGTGCCCGCGATCGACCAGCTGTTCGAGCACGTCGCGCACCTGCTGGTGCCCGAGGCGGCCCCGGCCGCGCTCGACGCCGCGCTGAGCGATCAGCGTCGCCACCTGACCCAGCTGCGCACCGAGGCGTTCCGCTCGGGGCTGCGCAAGGTGATCGACCAGCTCGACCAGGTCGAGGGCCAGCTGGCCGCGGCCGAGAAGGACATCGACGCCGCCCACGGCGGCGATGCCGATGCCGCCCAGAAGGCGCGCCGCACGCTGCTCGAGATCGACGCGGTGCTGGCCGAGGCCGATCTGGTGCGGACCTGGCCGGAGCTCGACACCGAGGCGCGCGAAGCGGCGATCCACGCGGCGTCGGCGGTGTCGGCGTTCGGGACCGACGCCGAGCGCAAGCTGCTCGACGAGGTGATCGCGGCGATCGAGCTGGCGCGGGCCGCGCGGGATCCGGCCGAGCTGGCCCGGCAGCTCCGGCTGTGCCGCCGGCTCGGCAACGCCGCGTTCCATCGCAACCCCGAGGCGTGGGAGCTGTACTTCGAGCACGCGGCATCCGAGATCGCGGTCGCGACCGACCTGCCCAGGGCGCGCGCGCTGGTCGACGAGGGTCACAAGGCGGTCGCGGCCAGCGACCTCGCGCGGCTGCGCAAGATCGTCCAGGACCTGTGGGCGCTCTTGCCGGTGGACGCCCAGGACCGGCGCAGGTCGTTCGACTCCGGGGTGCGATGAAGGGGCAGCGCGAGCGCCTCGCCGACAACCCGTTCTTCGTGCTCGGGCTGACCCCGGCGGCGACCGCGCGCGAGGTGGAGCGCGAGGCCCAGAAGCTGCTCGGCATGATCGAGCTCGGGCTCGCCGCCGCGGCCAGCTACCCGACCCCGCTCGGGCCCCGCCCGCGCACCGCCGAGCGGGTGCGGGCCGCGGCCGCGACGCTGCGCGATCCGCGCGAGCGGCTGCTCGCCGAGCTGTGGGCGGCCGCCGGCGACGCCCCGGTCCCGGCCCCGCCGGTCGCGGCGCCCGGCGAGATGGTGACGTGGCCGGACGCGCTGACCGACGCCGGCTGGACCCGATGATCCGGCCGCTGTTCTGGCTGCTGTTCCTGGCCCGGTCGCGCGCGTGGAAGGCGCGACGGGCCCACCGGTCGGGCTGGTTCCTCTTTTACACCGCGCTCGCGGCCACCGCCGACGCGCTGGTGGTGGTGATGGCGGCGCTGTGGCTGGTGGTCGGCTTCGCGATCGGCGAGCTGCCGCTCGCGCTGGTGATGTTCACGTTCATGATCGTGTTCATGTGCCCGCTGGTGGTGGTCGACCGGGTCCTGGTCCCGCTCGGCTGGCACCGCGCGGCGTGGTTGTTCACGATGACCGGGCACCAGGGCGATCGGCGCGGCCGCGGTCCCGCGCAGCTCAACACCGCGCGCGCGCTGGCTCGCGCCGGTGCGCCGGCCGCCGGGGTCGCGTGGCTGCGGGCCCGACCGCGGTCGTGGGCCGGCGCCGACGATCTCGCGGCCGAGGCGATCCTGGCCCAGGCCGGCGGGAGTCTCGACGACGCGCACCGGCTGTTCGCCAGCCTGGCGCTGGTCCGCGATCCGGCGCCCGAGGCGCGCGAGCTCGCGAGCGAGTGGCTGGCGCTCGACGACGCCCGGGCCGGCCGCTGGGACCCGATCGTCGCGCGCGGCGCGGCCCGGGTCCGGCCGACCCGGGGCGCCCACCGGGCTCCGGCGGCGATCAAGGACGACCCCGGGGCGGTGCGCGGCGAGCCGCTGTGGCCGGCCACGACCACGACCTACTTCCTCGAGGGCGTCGCCGGCCGGCTGCTCGGTCACGGCGTCGCGCCCTCCCGGCTCGGCCTCTGGCTGCGGTGGCTCGAGACGCCGCACCGGCGGCGCACCTGGCCGCTGCTCCAGCGCGCGCGGGCCGCGCCGGTCCGCCTGGGACCGCCGATCGAGGCGGGGCCGGCCACCGGCGAGGACCCGGTGACGCCGTCGCTGGCGGTGGCCGTGCGCGCCCACGCGGCGGCGGTGCGGTCGACCGCGGCGGCGCCGATCGCGGCGGCCGCGCGCGCGTGGGACCCGGTGCTCGACGACCCGGCGTGGCGGACCGAGGTGCTCGGTCGCGCCGCGGCGCTGGGCGCGCCGGCGGATGCCGGCACCCGCGTGCTGGCCGACCTGCGCGACCAGGTCGTCGGCGATCTGGCGGCGGTGATCCTCGACGGTGCCATCGCGCTGCCCCCGCTGGCGCGCGCGGGCGCTGGCTCGCCGGTGCTGGCGGCGGCCGCGGCCCGGGCCCGCCACGAGCTGCTGGCGCGGCTCGAGCTGGCGGTCGCGCGGGTCGGCACCCGGATCGCCGACGATCACGCGCTGCCGGCCATCGACGAGTGGCGGTCGTTTCTCGCCGTGCACGCCGAGTACGCGGCGGTCGCCGCGCAGGGTGGCCTCGAGCTCGAGCGGCTGGCGTTTCCGCACGTGCACAGCGAGCTGACCGCGTGGGCGGTGTGGCTGTGGAACCAGCGCCAGCAGTACACGCTGTCGCACGCGCTCACCTCGTGGCTGTACGAGCGCGCGCTCGCGGTCGGCGACGCCGAGGCGATCGAGCTACACGGCAAGAACGGCGCGATCAGCGCTCCCGATGCCTGATTTTTCCGGATCTTTAAGATCCGGGTAATCCGCGTGGCTGGGCGGAGCCGGGTATGGTCGGCCTGGGCCGATGAGCACATTCCAGCGGGGGCGGCGGGGTGACGGGGATCAGGACGAGGCCGAGCGCGCGATCGAAGCGCGCGCGCTGGCCCTGCTCGACGCCGGCGTCGACTGGCTGACCGCGATCGCCGAGGCGACGCGCGAGGTCGACCCGGGGCGGCTGCCGCGGGCCCGGGGCACCTCGCCGCCGGGGCGGGCGTCGACCGCAGCCTCGCTGGGACGGCGCGGTCCGCCGCGAGCGGTCGCGCCCGGCAAGCACACGCGCACGGCGCGGCTCGCGGCGCCCGCGGAGCCGGCGCTGGCGGTGCATCGCAAGGCGGTCGAGGCCGCGGCGCTCGCGGAGGACGCGCCGGAGCGGGTGCGCGTGGCGCTGCGCGGGCTCGGCGCCGCCCTGCCGGGCCCGCTCGGCGTCGAGCTGGCTCGCGCGCTGGGCGTGTCGCCCGACGCGGTCGCGGCGGTGCGCGTCCACGCCGGGCCGGCGTCGGCTGACGCGGCGGACGCGCTCGCGGCCGAGGCGTTCACGGTGGGCACCGAGATCCACTTCGCGAGCGGGGCGTACCAGCCCGACACCACCGCGGGGCGCCGGCTGATCGCGCACGAGGTCGCCCATGCGGTGGCGCCGCCGGGCGGGACGGTGATCGGGGATGAGTTGCGGGTGAGCGAGCCCGGCGAGGCGCACGAGCAGGCGGCGGAGAGGTTTGCAGACAGCTTCATCGTGCGGGGGAGTGCGGTAGCCGCACCGGCAGCGGCAGCGGCAGCGGCAGCGGCAGCGGCAGCGGCAGCGGCAGCGGGGCCCGCGGCGGTGGGGCTGCCGGTGCTGGCGGCCTCGTCGGGAGCGACGATCCACCGGACCGAGGCCGAGCTGACCGAGGAGGAGAAGAAGAAGCGCCGGAAGAAGAAAAAGAACGGCGCGGACGACCAGGCCACGGCTGAGGAGCGTGCGGGCGCGACCGCGGGGCCCGGCGCCGCGGCCGAAGCGCAGCCGGCCGCGATGGCGACACCGGCGGGCGGCGAACCGGCAGCGACCGGCGAGGCGCCGGCGCGAGGCACCAGTCCGCTCGATCGCGAGGTCGCGAGCGCAGGCGGCGACGGGGCCAGCGAGGTGGCGCGGCAGGCCCGGGGTCGCGACGGCGGCACCGCCGAGAGTGGAACCGGCGCGCACGATCCATCCGCGGCACCCCCGGCGTCGGCGCCAGGCGCGCCGAGCGCGACGCCGGGTATGCCCGCGGCAGGTGACACCACGCCCGCCGGTGCGACCGCCGAGGTGGACGGTGCCGCCACCGCCGGTCCTGGCCAGGCGATGGCGGGGTCAACCCGGGATACGCCCGGTGCCGCGCCCGGTGCCGCGCCCGCCGCCGTGCCGGCCGCTCCGGGCGCCGGGGCCGGAGCTCCCGCCGCTGCGGCGCCCAGTGCCGCCGGGCCGGTCGCTGCGCCTGCCGGTGGTGGCCGGGCGCCGACCGCCGCGTCCGCACCCTCGCCTGCATCCGACGCCACCGACGCCGAGCCGGCCAGCCCCGCTGCCGCCGGACCGAGCGCCGGGGGTGAGGCCAGGGCAGCGAGCTCCGGTGCGATCGAGTTCGCCGAGACCGACGTCGAGCGCCTGATCGGACCGCCGGAGCCCGACGAGGGACCCGAGCAGCACGCCGGGCGGGTCGCCGAGGCGCGGCAAGAGCTGGCGCACGACCGCGCCCACGCCATCGCACGCGTGGGCGCGTTCCGCGGCGAGCAGGGCCAGCGCATCGCGCAGCTATCCGAGCTGGCGCCGCAGCTCGACCGCGCGCTCGCCGCCGCCGAGCAGCGCGCGGCCGCCCAGCTGTCGCAGGCTGCGGCCGCCCAGAGCGCCGCCGTGCGCGCGGCGGTCGCCCAGGCGATCGGCCAGGCCACGTCGGCCGCCACCGCTGCGCGCGCGCAGATCCAGGCCTCGCACACCGCGACCGCGGCGGCGATCAACGCGGCCACCACCGCCTCGCGCGGCCAGATCGAGAGCTCGTACCAGCAGGCGGTGCAGTCGACCCGAGCCGCGGAGACGTCGCAGATCGGCGAGGTCGCGCGCCTGTACACCCAGGCCGAGAGCGCCTTCCGCGCCGCCGCCACCGCGGCTGGTTCGCACGCGATGACGGTCGCCACCGGGCGCGCCAGCACCTACCGCGCCGGCAAGATCCACCGCGAAGACAGCTTCCTCGACGGGGCGCTCACCGACAACCGGTGCGAGGCCCAGGCCGAGGCGGCCGACAAGGTCGGCCAGTCCTACCGCGACGAGCTGCGCACCGAGGGCGACAACCAGGTCACCCAGCTGCGCACGCGCAAGCCGACCGACGAGGCCGCGGTCCGCCAGGTCGCCGAGGAGGCGCGCCGCAACCTCGAGACCGCGCACCGCGAGAGCCTGCGCGGGCTCGACGCGGGCAAGCAGCGCGCGCTGACCAGCGCCACCCAGGCGCGCGACGGCGCGCTCGCCGGCACCGATCGCACGCTGCAGGAGACCGTCGGGGGCCTGCGCCGGCACGAGCAGGCCCAGGTCGCGGCGATCGCCCAGCAGGCCGCCGCGGCCAAGCAGGCGGTGCAGACCCAGCGCGCCACCGCCGGCACCCAGCTGCGCGAGACGCTGACCCGGACGATCACGGATCTGACGACCGGCCTCGATCAGGCGCTCGCCGCGATCGGCGCGGCCGAGGTGCCCGATCGGGCCGGGCTCGACGAGACCCTGGCCCAGAGCGGCCAGGCGATCGAGGGCCAGATCACGCAGCTGCGCGCCGGCCTCGACCAGGGGCGCGATCAGATCGTCCAGGCGCTCGGGCAGAGCGCGACCCAGGCCGACCAGGGCCTGGCCCAGGCCGGGACCGCGGCGACCGCGGCGGCGCGCCAGACCGGCGCCGGCGGCGCCCAGGCGATCACGCAGGGCGCGACCCAGGCTGCGCAGTCGTTCCAGCAGATGACCACCGGGCATCAGACCTCGACCACCGAGGCGTCGGGCGCCGCGACCCGGGGCGCCACCGGCATCGTGACCGGCCTCGGCCAGGCCTACACGACGCTGAGCGGCAATCTGCGCGACGGCATGCAGCGCAACGCCGATGCGGTGCGCGACGGCCTGAGCGCGGTCGTCGACCGCGACATGGGTGGGACCATCACCACCGAGGCCCAGGCCGCGCGCGACCAGGTCAAGCCGCGGTGGCAGTCGGTCCTGCGCTGGGTGATCATCATCGCGATCGTCCTGGTCGTGGCGATCGTGCTCGGCCCGATGGTGATCGGGGCGATCACCGGCCTGGCGGCCGGCCTCGGCGCCAGCGCCGCGGTCGCCGGCGTGGTGGGCACCGTGGTCGGCGGCGCGATCGTCGGCGCCGGCACCGCCGCGGTCACGACGGTGGTCGACAACGCGTTCGCCGGCCGCACCGGCTGGGACCTGTTCCAGGGCGTCGGCACCGCGATGGCGTGGGGCGCGCTCGGCGGCGCGCTCGGCGGCGGCGCCTCGGCGCTGCTGGCCGGCCCGATGCAGGGCATGACCGCCCTCGCCCGCTACGGCCTCCAGGTCGGCGTCGACATGGTGCTCGACGTCGGCATCAGCGCGCTCAGCGGCAACCTGTCGTGGGAGAACTTCGGCACCAGCCTGCTGATGTCGATGATGGTCAACGGGGTCACGGCCCACCCGCGGGTGCACGCGGCCTCGCAGCGCGCGATGAGCCGCGGCTACGGCAGCGGGTTCGAGGCCGGCGTGGGGCTGCGCAGCCGGCTGCCGGGCGCACCGGCGGCGCCGGGTCCGATCTCGAGCGCGGCCCGCATGGAGCACATCGCGCGCGGCGATACCTCGCCGGCAACCAGCCCCAACGCTGGCAAGTGGAGCGTGCAGCCGAACAGCGGTGGCCACGCACCGGGCGAGATCATCCCGCGGGCCAACGCCGAGGGCGTGCCGCACCACACCCGCGCGACCGATCCGGTCAGCGGCGTGGCGATCGAACAGTTCACCCGGCCCAGCGGGGCCACCACCGACAAGTCGCTGTTCCCGCCCGGCACCGAACGGCCTCACATCGAAGCGATGGGGCGCACGGGACTCGAGCGTGCACTCGGCGGCGCCAGCACCGGGCTTCCGACCGGAAGCGACCACGTACCGCCGGCCGGTCCGGGCCAGAATGGAAGCTTCCGAGCGGTGGTCCAGGGGCCCAACGGTCACCCGATCATCGTCGAGGGCTACTACCGGCCGGACGGCGCTGGTGGGTACACCATCGAGAGCGTCTACCCGAAGAGTAACTTGCAGACCGGCGAGATTCCGGTCGTCGGTGGCACCGGCCTCGGCGGGTCGCGCACCGTCCCGATGCCGGGCTACGCCACCCCACCCGCCACCAGCGAGGACCGCTGACCCATGGACGCCGACCGACTCGATGCAATCGCCGCTACCCAGATCATCGGTGACCCCGAGGTCGCGCACTGCTGGCCGCTGATCCGCGAGGGCATCCGGACCGACAAGATCGGCCTCGGCAATCTGGCGAACCTGATCGCGCACCTGCGGGCCGGCAACGGCAAGACGCTCGACGAGCTCACCGTCGAGGTGCTCCTCGACGATCCCGCCCGCGTCCTGGTCGCCCTGCTCGACGATCACCGCACTTGCCCGCCCACCGCCCTGATCGTCGAGCTCGAGCGGCTGCTCGTGCGGGCCGGCGGCAGCGCCGGATCGTCGCCATCGCCCGGGGCGCCGCCTCCGTCGAGCGTGCCGCCGGCCGGCCGATCGGCTGGCCCGGCCGACGCGCCCGACCTGCTCGGCGTGCTCGCCGGCCTGCTCGGGACCACGCCGGCGCGGCTGGCCGGCGATCCCGACGCCTACCGCGCGCAGGTCGAGCGCGTGCGCACCGCGACCGCCTCGCTCGCCGCCGCGGTCGCCGATCCCACCGGCGACGACGCCGGGCGCCGCGCGGCCGCGGCCGGGCTCCGTCAGGTCCTCGTCGACACCGTCGCGTCTGCCGACGCCACCGCGCAGGCGCGCACCGCCGACGTGCCCGCGACCCTGGCCGCGCTCGGCATCGACCTCGATCGCTTCGCGGCCGCGCTGCGCACGGTCACCGACTGGCTCGAGCAGCGCACGCCCGCCGCGGGCGCTGCGGTCGATCGCCTGGTGGCCGCGCTCGATGCCGCCGCCGGGCCGCTCCTGGGCGGCCCCGATCGGGCCGCGCGCGACGCCGCGCGCGACGACCGCGCGCGCACCGCAGCGCGGACCGCGATCGCGGCCCGCCTGGGCAAACCTCCCACCGCCAGCTGATCAACCGGGCGGCGCTGGCGCCGGAGCCACGATCTCACGCCGGCGCAGCGTCCACCCCAGCCACGCCGCGCAGGCCGCCAGCCACAGATACAGGGGCACCAGCGAGCCGTGGCCGGTGAGCCCGGCCTTCATGCCGAGGTTCCACGCCTGGCGCGGCCCCTTCGGCGGGTTGTCGGGCATGTCGATGCTCTGGGTCGAGATCGACAGCCGACCGGCGCGAAAGTTCGGCCACACGAACTGCGCGTAGGGCCGCTTCCAGCGGGTGTCGATCTCCGGCTTCACCGCGGTGGCCGCGAACATGTTGGCGCCGCTCACGACCAGCAGACCGGCCACCACCAGCGCGCCGACGATCGCGGTCACCCGCTTCCAGGCCGCTCCGGCCAGCAGCTCGACGCCACGTACGAGCACACCGCCGGCGAGCACCGCGGCGAACGGCAGCATCGGGACCAGGTAGCGCGGGCCGGCGCCCCAGCCACCGTGCCAGGGCGGGATCGATGAGTTGAGCCACAGGAACGCGATCACCGCCCACGCGCACACCGCGACCTCCCAGCGGTGACGGCGCGCCAGGAGGACCGCCCCCGGCAGCGCGAGCACCAGCCACGGCGTGGTGTACAGCAGGCCGCGATACTCGCCGACCAGGATGTTGCGCAGCGCGAAGCCGCGCGGCACGCCGATGCCCATGAACCAGCCGGTCTTGGGCGTCTCCCACACCGAGTAGTCGTACGGGAACGCGAACGGGCTACCGAACGCGGCCGCGTGGTACCAGAGCAGCGCCGTGAGCGGGATGAGCCCGCCGACGATCGCCCACATGGACCGCCGCCAGCCGGCGACCGCGAGGCCATAGAGTCCGATCGGCGCCGCGATCAGCGCGGCCGGGTACTCGGTCGCGCCCGCGAAGCCGATCAGCGCGCCGACCGCGAACATGCGGCCCGGGGTCGCGGCGGTGCCGTGACGGACCTCGACCAGCAGCGCGAAGGCGATGAGCAGGAACGCCCCGGCGATCTGGTTGCCGTAGAGCAACGTCGCGTACGGCAGGCCCATCGTCGCCAGCCCCCAGCCGAGCGCGATCCCGATCGACATCCGTGGCCCCAGCCCGAGCTGGCTGGCCAGCCGCGCCAGGAACACCGCTGCGATCGCGGAGGGCACGCCGACCGCGAAGACGATCGAGAGCCAGGCCGCCCAGGCCAGCCATCCCGGCGCCACCGGCGCGGGGGCGCCGGCGAGGTGATACATCGCCGCGTACGTCGGCGTGCACAGCCAGGACGAGCCCGGCGCCTTGTCGCAGTAGTAGTGACCGTCGCGGATCGAGTCGTCGCCGGTGTTCTTCTGCAGCCGGTCGATGCGGAGCGAGCCGTCTTCGACCACCGCCCGCACCAGGTCGAACCGCGAGTTCTGGTTCCAGCCGCCGGCCTGGTAGAAGTACCCGTACACGCCGAGCAGCAGCGCGAACAGCGCCACCAACGGCCGGCTGGCCAGAGACCGCATCACCGTCGCCTGATACCATACCGTGCCTGTACTCAGCGGGCTGGTCGCGCCTGGAGTGGAGCGCCCCAGCGAGGACGGTCACTCGGCCAGATCGACCCACACTTCGTTGCGCCGCACGGGGCCCAGCGTCCACGGGGGGTCGTAGGCGGCGAACACCGGTGCCCCGATCGCGGTCAGGCCGGCCTGAGCGACCAGCCGCAGCAGCTCGCGTTCGCGGTCGGCGATCGCGTCGCCACGGTGCTTGCCGGTGAAGCGCAGCAGCGCGACCCGCCGCTCCGGCTCGTGGAAGTGACGGATGCGATCGTCGTCCGGCCGCGGCAACGAGTCCATGGTGCGGCCGGGCGGCATCACGAAGCCGATCGTGTATCCGTGGTGGGTGAAGCCGGCCATCGGGTCCTGCAGCGGCAGCTGCTCGCTGCGGGCGTGGCCGCGGGCCAGGACCGGCGTCGTCATCGTCAGCGCCTCGTGGCTCTGGTTGCCGCCGCGGATGTACGAGGCGAGTCGTCGGAAGCCGACCTCGAGCGCGGCATCGAAGGTGGCGCCGGTCACCGTGGTCCGGGCCTCGATCCGCGGCGCGTAGCGCCGGACCTCCAGCGGACCGATCTTCTCGACCACTTCGTGGTCGGGCTCGGCGGTGAAGAAGCGGGTCAGTTGCCAGCGCAAGGCCACCAGGCCGGCGGCGGTCAGGCTGCCGGCCAGCGCGCCATTGCGGCGAGAGCTCAGGAGCGATGCCAGCCCGAAACCGATCGCGACCGGCGCCGCGACCAGGCCCGTATAGAACGCGATCGAGCGGGGGCGGGTCGCATGCAACGCGCTCGTACTAGCCGGGTGGCTGGTGTCGTTGGGTGGCCGGAGCCGGGGCGGCGGCTCGGCGATGATGGTGATCTCCATGACAGAACAACACAGCAAGCTCCGTTCCACTCAGGGACCCCTGTCCGTACCCGAACGTGGGTGTCGCACGCCGAGCGCTCGCGCTCACTGGGCACGTCGCGACACCACTCATCAGAGTCCGTCGCAGGTCATGGCGGCCGCGACGATGTGACACCTCAGGCACAGCCGCTGGTTCTTCCGCGCGAGCGCCTCGCACCGCGCGCTGCCCCGCCAGGCCGGACCGTGCGGCGAGATGCGCATACGTGCGGATGGCTCGGCGGTATGGCACTCACGGCAGAAGTCTTCACGGTGGCAGGAGGCGCACTGGGGCAGGTTCTTCTGGGCCTCTCGGGCGTGGCTGTCGGGCCCACCGGCGTCGGCCCACCCTGGGGGGTGGAACCGGCCGCTGTTGCCGGCCCGAAAAAACCCACTCTCGGCGCGGACCCCGATGCCGCTGCGCTCGTGGCACCCGACGCAGAAGGTCTGCGGGCGATGGCAGGTGCTGCACTCGGGCACGCCGCGCCGGGCCTCGACCGCATGCCAGGTGACGTAATCACCGGCGTGGAAGTCCATCGGCTTGATCACGCCCAGATGACAGTCGGCGCAGAAGCGCTCCTCGTGGCAGCTCGCGCAGGCGCGTGGCTCGCTGCGCGCGATCTGATCGTGGTCGAACCGGAAATTGGCATCGTGGGCGGCGCCGGTGACCCCGCCCGTCGGGGTCAGGTGGCCGTCGGGCAGATCGGTGCGGACCCGGCCGCCTGGCGTGGCGAGATGACAGGTCGTGCACGCGTCCGCGGCCCGGACCCCATCGTGGCAGCCGAGACACTGTGCCATCGACGGCAGGTGGTCGCGGGTGGCGAGGCCGACGCCGTCCTTCGCCAGATCGCCATGGCAGGTCTGGCACGCCGTCGACGCGTGGGCGGCATGACTGAACTTGAGGTTGGGCGCCGGGATGGACACCCGCGCGACCCGCGTCGGCGACGTCGGATCGAAGCCGGGGTGACACGCGAGGCACGACGCGGCCGGCGCGCCCGCGACGACCTTGGCGAACACGGCCCGGTCGATCGGATGACAGGCGCGACAGGCGGCCTCGCCGGGCGTCAGCAGATCGACCGCCGAGCGCGAGGTGGTCGCACGGTCGTGGCAGTCGATGCACGCCGCGCCGCGGGCCAGGTGGACCGCGTGCGAGAACCGCAGCGGTAGCGCCTGCGCCGGGTACACCACCGGCGATGGCCCGCCGGCAGCGCGCGAGCCCGTCAGCGTGAGCACCGCCGCGAGCGCGGCCGAGGCGCAAAGCAGCAACAGGAACGAGGAGCGGCGCGAGTCAGGCACGGTCAGAGCTCCGGCTCGAAGGCGAGGTCGAGCACGGTCAGGGCCCGCGCCTGTAGCGACGCGTAGGGCCCGCCCGCGAGCTCGATCTGGGCGTGGAGGGCGATGCCAGAATCGATCGCCCAGTCGGCGCCGAGCTGGCCGACCGCGCGCGCGCCGTCGAGCGTGTCGCGCAGGTCGCGGTCGCCGTCGACCGTGAGCGCACCGAGCCGGGCGGTCACCGCCAGCGCGGGGGTCGATTGCCAGCGGGTCGCGACGGTCGCGCCGAGCCGGCGGCCGCCGTAGCCATCGTCGCCGACCAGGTCGAGACGGGCGCGCACGCGCCCGGTCAGGTCGAGCTCGCCGCCGGCGCGGACCCCGGCGACCCAGGCATCGGTCGCGGCGGTGCCGGCGGGATCGCTCGGCAGATCGTAGCGGCGCAGCCAGCCGGTCGCGAACGCGCGGTGGCGGCCGTGGCGGGGCGCGAGATCGGTGGTGAGCCGCAGGTCGGTGGCCGCACCGACCACGAACACGTTGAACAGCGAGTCGCCGTCGAAGGTCGGCACCGAGCGCGCGACCTCGGGCTCGATCGCCCACGCGCCCCGGCGCGCGCGCACCCCGGCGCCGGCCTCGTCCACCACCGCGTGCAGCAACGAGTAGCGCGCCTGCGCCCACGGCTCGAGCTCGATCGGACCGGCCTGGGCCCGCACCCGCCCGACCAGCGCGACGTGCTCCTCGTCGATGCCCCACGCCGGGGCCTGCCCGAGCTCGTCGGGATACACGCCGGTGTCGGGGTGATCGAGGCGATCAACCGTGCCGATCAGGCCGGGCGTGCGCGACTGGCTGCGGCGATACGACAGGCGGCCGTGGATCCGCTGCCGGCGCTCGGTCTCGACCGCGACGCCGAAGGTCGGAGTCGCGGCCTCGCGCTCCGGGCAGTAGGTCGTGTCGGCGCCGAACGGATTGTCGCCGGGCGCCCGGCTGCGATCGACGATCTGCCAGCTGCCGGTGCTCGGGGTCGGGCCCTCGACGTACTCGGTGCAGTCGGCGCCGCTGGTCCCGTCGAGGTCGAGGTTGGCCGGGCCCAGCGGGGAGCGCTCGCGGACCCGCACGCCGGCGACCGCCTCGACCGCGAGCCGCCACGGCGTGTGCACCCGCGCGGTGAGGCCGTCGACCGCCCACCAGTCGAGGGCGTCGACCGAGAGCTGCCGGCCGATCCGCAGATCCACCCGGTCGCCGAGGCCATCGATCGCGACGTATCCATAGAGCAGCTCGATCCCGAGGCTGGACGCCGCCAGCTCGGGGATCGCGTCGATCGCCGACACCTCGCGGTCGTCGACCCGCAGCGCGCCGAGGGTCCAGTCACCGAAGTCGTGCTCGAGCCGCAGGTGGGTCGTCATCCAGACCACCGGCCCCGACCGCGCCAGCGCGGGCCGGTCGCGGAGGCGCTTGCGGCGCAGGTCGCCGATGTCCCAGATGCTCAGCGTCAGGCTCTGGCTGAACCGGCGCCGCGCCAGCCAGACATCGGCGCCGAGCAGCCGCAGCGACGGCAGCTGGTAGGCCTGGCCCACCGTGCGGGTCGCGATCTCGTACTCGTACGCGCCGGCGTCACGAAGAGGGGCGAGGCTCACGGCCCCGACGAGGCCCGCGAGCGCGACTGCGCGACGCACGCCGCGACGGTATCACCGGTTGACCGCGATCGTCTCGATCGCGACCGCGCCGCCGAGCGCGGCGACGCCGATCCGGCCGGGCCCGAGATCGCCAGCGTCGCAGGTCAGCACCAGGCGCCCACCGGCGGCGACCCGCACGGTCGATCCGCGCACCTCGACCGTGACGGTCGCCGGGTCGTCCATCGCCGGGACCTGGTCACCGCCGCACAGGGTCGCGACCGCACCGTCCGCGTGGCGGTCGAGGTGGGCTGGCTGGCCGGGCACGATGACCGCGCGGTGGTGGTGGGCGGCGTCGACGAAGCCGAGCAGCACCGCGACGCCCGCGTTCGCGCTCGACGCGGTCAGCTCGACCCGCAGATCGCGGCCGACCACGCCGCCGATCACCGCCCAGCTGGCGCCGCCGCTCGCCGGTTCGCGCAGGCTCCACGCCGGGGTCTGGGTGACCCCGCCGGGATCGAGCGGCGTGAGCGCGGGCGCGCTGGCCTCGTCGGCGGGCACCACCGTCAGCGATCCGGCGAGCGGCCCGAGCAGCGGTGGCCGAAACCGCCAGGCGCGGTCGTCGGCGCCGCCGTCGCTGCCGCCGACGATCAGCACGCTGCCGTCGTCGAGTCGGATCGCGGCGTGGCCACCGGGCAGCGCCGGCGCGGCCGGATCGTTGGGACCGGTCGGCACGGCGCGCCAGGTCGCCGACGCCGGCCGGTAGCGCAGCGGGGCCCCCCCGCCGAGCGCGAGCACGTGGCCGTCCTCCTGGGTGACCAGCGCGACCCCGGTCCGCACCGCGGTCGCGGTCAGCGGGACCGCGGCGTCGACCCCGGGGACGATCGCCGCGGCGACGCCCGCCGGGGCCTGGCCGTCGGCTGCAAACGCGGTGACCAGGCTGCCCGCGTCGAGCGCGGCACCGACCCCTCCGGTCACGGCGAAGCCGACGCCCGGCCCACCGTCGAGCGCCAGCCGCTCGCCAGTGGTGACCGCCACACCCTCGGCATCGACCCCGCCGATCAGCACGACCCGCCGGGCGCCATCGAGGCCGACCTCGAGGAACGCCTGCCCGTCCTGGCGGGCGACCGCGAGCGGCGGTCCGGGCACGATGTCGCCGCTGATCACGTCGAGGATCATCGAGTCGGCGCGGATCTCCTGGCAGCGACCGTCGTCGGCGACCCGCGAGCAGCCACCCGCGAGCAGCACCCGGGTCGCGTCGAGCGCGACGGCGGCGGCGTGGGAGCGCACCTGGTTCACCAGCACGCCGGATCCGCCGAAGTCGTCACCCGGCGCATAGATGGCGAAGCCCGAGCGCGGGCCGCTCACCAGCGCGATCCGGTCGTCGGGCAGCGGCACCAGCGCCGCTCCGGCCAGCCCGCGCGGTTCGAGCAGGCCGCTCGGCAGCGCGACCTCGCGGAAGCTGTCGGTCGCCGGATCGAACAGCTCGGCCGACGCCAGCGGCAGGCCGGTCGGCCCGTAGCCGCCGGCGATCAGCACGCGATCACCGGTGCGCGCGACCAGGGGCCGGGTCCGCGCGACGGTCATGCGGCCGTCGAGCCGGCAGAACCCGTCGAGCGGCGCCATCGCGATGGCCAGCTCGGCGCCGTCGGTGAGCGCGGCCAGCTCGAACCGCGCGGTCTTGCCGACCGCCGCGATCGCGCCGTCGGCGCCCACCACCTCCACCGCGAGCTGCTCGGTGGTGGCGGGGAGATCGGCGAGCGTCACCGCGGCACCGAGGTCGACCGGGCGGCGCTCGGCGAGGAAGTCACCGAGCGGCGTCACCAGCAGCGCGCGGGCGCCGAGCGGTCGCGCGCACGTGCCGAAGCGCGGCACCAGCCGGACCTGTGCCGCGTCCTCGCCGCAGCCGGCCGCGGCGAGCGCGGCGACGGCGACGGCGACCAGGCGCTTCACGCGTGCATGGTACACTCGGCCGCGCACGCGATGTCGGTGATGGACGAGCTGCCGACGACGTTCGGCAAGTACTACCTGACCGAGAAGCTCGCGACCGGCGGCATGGCCGAGATCTTTCTCGGCAAGCTGATCGGTCCCGGCGGCTTCGAGAAGCCGCTCGTCATCAAGCAGATCCACCCCGCGCTGTCCGATCAGCGCCACTTCGTCGACCTGTTCGTCGCCGAGGCCAAGACGCTGGTCACGCTCGCCCACGGCAACATCGTGCCGGTCTACGAGCTCGGCGTCGTCGACGACACCTACTTCATCGCGATGGAGTACATCGACGGCCCGACGCTGTACCGGCTCACCGAGGCGGTGATCGCGACCGGGGCGGCGGTCGCCCCGCCGATCGCGGCCTGGATCGCGGCCGAGATCGCGCGCGGCCTCGACTACGCGCACCGCAAGGGCGCTGGCGTGATCCACCGCGACCTGTCGCCGCGCAACGTCATGCTGTCGCGCGACGGCGAGGTCAAGCTGGTCGACTTCGGCATCGCGGTTGACCTGGGCGGCGGGGGCGACGTCGGCGAGGGGCTGCCGACCGGTTCGTTCCCGTACATGTCGCCCGAGCAGGTCGCGCGTCGTCCGTTGACCGGACAGACCGATCTGTTCTCGGCCGGGGTGCTGCTGTGGGAGATGCTGGCCGGCGCCCGGCTGTTCGCGCGCGACACCCCGGAGGCGACGCTCGAGGCCGTGTGCGAGGCGCCGGTCCCGCCGCCGTCGGCCCACCGTCGCGACGTGCCGGCCCGGCTCGACGAGATCGTGCTGCGCGCGCTCGACCGCGACCCCGACCGCCGCTGGCGCGACGCCGGCGAGCTGGTCGCGGTGCTGCACCGCTACCTCTACGCGCTCGAGTCGCCCCCCGGCGCGCGCGAGATCACGACCCTGGTCGCGCGCTACTGCCCGCCGACCCTCCGACGCGCCGAGCCGGTCGATGACGGCGGCACCGACATCTCGACGACGATCGCGCTCGACGGCCCGTCGACCCAGGTCATGGCCGGCGCCCGACCGCGCGGCAAGCAGCGCACACCCACCGTGCGCGAGGCGACCTTCGCGACCCACGTCGCCCTCGAGGCCGCCCTCGGCCGCGCGACCCCCCTCTTCCCCCTCCGCGCCATCCTCGACGCTCCTCCTGCTCCTGCTCCTGCTCCTGCTCCTGCTCCTGCTCCTGCTCCTGCTCCTGCTCCTGCTCCTGC
>JBKJLC010000153.1:0-9896 GCA_046597055.1 Kofleriaceae bacterium
GAGGACGTCAGCGATCCGCCGTTCCGGCGGCGCTGCCGGAGCCTCGGCGCGGTGGTGTGCGTCACCGAGTTCGTCAACGCCGAAGCGCTGCTCGGCGGGGCTCGCCGGGTCGCGCGCAAGCTCGACCTCGCGCCCGACGATCAGCCGACCGCGATCCAGATCTACGGCGCCGACGCCGGCCTGCTGATGGAGGCCGCCGAGATCGCGGCCGAGGCCCGGCCGGCGTTCGTCGACATCAACTGCGGCTGCTGGGTGCCGCGGGTGGCGCGCGGCGGCGCCGGGGCGGCCTGGCTGCGGCAGCCGGCCGCGATGGTCGCGATGGCGGCCCAGGTGGTCGCGGCGGTCGGCGCGGTCGGGCTGCAGGTCACCGTGAAGACGCGGATCGGCTGGGGCCCGGAGTCGGACATGCCGATCGTGGATCTGGCCCGGCGCCTCGAGGACGTCGGGGTCGCGGCGCTGACCATCCACTGCCGCACCGCGCAGATGGGCCACCAGGGCCCGGCCGACTGGCGCTGGGCGCAGCGCGCACGCGAGGTCGTGTCGATCCCGGTGGTCGTCAACGGCGATGTCCGGACCGCGGACGACGTGGTGCGCGCGCTGGCGGAGACCGGCTGCGCCGGCGTGATGATCGGCCGCGGCGCGATCGATCACCCGTGGATCTTCCGCGAGGCGCGCGCCTTGCTTGCCGGGGGCCCGCGCCGGGCCCCGCCGACCGACGACGAGCGGCTCGGGCTCTACCAGACCCTGCTCGACGCCAACGTCGCGGCCCGCGGCGAGACCCGCGGCGTCGCGGTGACCCGCCGGCACCTCGGCGTGCTGGGGCCGGTGCTGGGCCCGGCCCTGCGAGCTCGGCTGTTCGCGGCCGAGACCGTCGACGCCGCGCGCGCGGTGCTCGCGCTCGGTCGCGATCGGCCGACCGACACCCGGGCGGTGGCGGTGTGACGACCGAGCTCCGCGGTATCGAGCCGGCCATCGTGCGGGCCAGCGACACCCCCGACGATCTGCGGGTCGGCTCGTGGGTGCTCTACCCGACCGCCTGGACCGGGCTGGGGCTGGTGATCGACGGGATCGGCCACGACGACGGCCGGGTGGTGCCCGACGACTACGTCAGCTCGATCCTGCTCGCCCCCGAGCACCGCGACCGGTTCTTCGCCCTGGTCGATCGCGCCGGGCTGGTCGTCTGCAGGCGCTCCGGCGGCGACGATGCCGGCTACGAGGACGTGCGCGGCCGGTCGAGCCGCGGCCGGCTCAGCCAGGGCGAGTACTACCACCACGATGGGTGCACCGGCCCGATCAAGCCACGGGTGGTCGAGATCCGCTGTCCGCGCCAGCCGATCGCGCGCCACACCCTGACCGCGGTCGCGCCGTGGCCCGACACGCTGTACGCGATGCTGCTCGAGCTGCCGGTCGCGCTGCGCGGCGACGGCGAGCTGGCCGGCCGCCGCGCCGCGGTGGTCGCGGGCGAGCCGCTCCCGGCCGAGACCTGGGATCCCATCCAGGGCGCAGTGATCCGGACGGTGCGGCGCGCGTTGCCGGCGGAGGACGCGCGCGCCTACCTGCGTGCGGTCGACGCCCGGGCCGGCGCGCACCGCGAGCCGTGGACGATGGGCGAGAGCCGCTTCATCGCCAACGCCAACGCCGCCCGCACGATGCAACATCGCCGCGCGTACCAGGAGCCGCCCGGCACCCGACCCAACGGCAAGCTGGTCAAGCGCTGGCCGGCAGGGCCATGACCGACGGGCGACGCCGCCGGTCCCGAGCGCACGCGCCGCACCGGGCGCCTCGGCTCGGTCATCGGCCGCACCACGCCGCCGAGATCTGCGGGAAACCTGGGGCGCACCGCTGGCACATGGTGTGAACGCTGGGGTGGGCATGACGAACGACGACCCGAAGTGGTGGAAGAGCGAGCACACCAGCGCGTGGGACCGCATCAAGGGCGCGCTCAAGCGTGACTGGGAGCAGACCAAGGCCGACGTCTCGAGCGGCGGCAAGGAGCTCAACCAGGGCGTGACCGACACGGTCAAGCAGGCGGTCGGATCCGATCCGCTCCCGCCGCCCAACCAGCCGACCGTCGACGACGACGGCTGGAAGTCGGCCGAGCACGGCTACCGGTACGGCGTCGGCGCGCGCGAACAGTACACGAAGGACCACGCCGACTGGGATGACCGCCTCGAGTCCAAGCTCAAGGAAGAGTGGACCGACATGCGCAGCGGCAAGACCTGGGACGAGGTCAAGGACAAGGTCCGCCACGGCTGGGACAAGGCGCGCAACAAGACCTGACTCCATGGCGCGCGCCTCCCGCGTTTTGGGTCGGCTGGGTGCCGGTCGGGACCGCGGTGACGTACGCTGCCGGTTGATGATCACGCGCTACGACAACGCCGCGCAGACCCGGTGGGACCACGGCGAGTTCCGGGTCCAGCTGAACCTGGTCAACAACCCACGTCCGATCGGCTTCTGCGACGGCAGCGACGCCGACCTGGCCGAGTTGATGGCGATCGCCGAGGCCGAGAGCGCCGACGCGGTCACCATCCACAAGAAGACGCTGAAGAGCGGCCGCGAGATCTGGACGCTCGGCGGCTAGCGGTCGGCTCGACGCGGGGTGGCCGGCACGAGCCGGATCGCCTGCTCCGGGCACGCGACCACGCACAGGCCACACGCCTGGCACGCGTCGGCGCGCACGGGATACGCGGTCTGGCGGCGATGGGCGACGCTCTTGAGCTTGGCCAGCACCCCGAGGCGGGAAAAGTCGACGTCGTCGATGCGGCGGACCTCGAAGACGTCGTAGGGGCACACCGCGATGCAGTCGCGCTTGCCCTCGCAGCGCGCGTGGTCGATGACCGGCGCGAACGCGCCCGGCGCCGCCTCGCAGCGCTGACCGGGACGATCGGGGTGCGCGGCCGCGCGGCGCGCCTTGGCAGGATCGGTATGCTTGCCGGCCACGACGCGGTTGTACCGCACCCGGCCCTGCCCGGCCGGCGCGCCCGTCACCATCGCCAAAGCGATGACGACGGCTGCCCGACGCCGACGGCTGTCCTCCCTGACCGCGGTCTGGCACCCTGCCCGACATGTCCCAGCGCGTCCCAGGCAAGATCGCGATCATCACGGGCGCCGCCTCCGGCATCGGGCGCGCGTGCGCCGAGCACCTCGCCCGCGAGGGCGCCACGGTGATCCTCACCGACCGCGACGCCGCCCGCGGACAGAGCGCGGCCGACGCGCTCGGCGCGCCGCACCGGTTCCGCCACCTCGACGTCACCGACGAGGCCGGCTGGCAGGCGCTCGTGGACGAGACCATCGCCGCGCACGGCCACGTCGACATCCTGATCAACGCCGCCGGCATCGGGGTGTGGGCCGACGTCGAGCACACCACCGTCGAGCAGTTCCGGTTGTGCTACCGGGTCAACGTCGAGGGCACCTTCCTCGGCTGCCGCACGGTGCTGCCGGCGATGAAGCTCGCCGGGGGTGGCTCGATCATCAACGTGTCGTCGGTGGCGGGCATCGCCGCCGACCCCAACCTGGCCGCGTACTGCGCCGCCAAGGGCGCGGTGCGCATGCTCAGCAAGTCGGTCGCGCTGCACGCGGCGCGCGGCGGTCAGGGCATCCGCTGCAACTCGGTGCATCCCTCGTTCATCGACACCCCGATGGTCGAGGAGATGGCGATCGCGATGGGCGATCCGGTCAAGGCGCGCGAGCGGCTGGCCCAGGCCAACCCGCTGCGCCGGCTCGGCCACGCCGACGAGGTCGCCGCGCTGGTGCTCTACCTGGCGAGCGACGAGTCGCGGTTCGTCACCGGCACCGAGCTCGTCATCGACGGCGGCATGACCGCCCGCTGAGCGAACCGAGGCAGTCTGGGCCCCCGTGAGCGACGGTCAGGCCGGGACGCCGCCCTGAACGCGGGTACGCCGGTCGGCGCCGCGCGGCCCGGACGCCGGCCGACGCCGGCCGCCTCCGAGGTCGCCCCAGGCCTGCCGACGCGCCCGGACCGATCCGGACGGTGAAAACCGCCGTCTTTGGCTGCGGGATGAGCCATTTGGCCGCGCCCCGGCGCGGTCGGATGAGGTAAGGATCTGCGTCATGGATACCAGCCACGTGCAGCGGCAGAAGCAGAAGGAGCTCTGGGGCTCGGCAGCAGCCGCGTGGGAGCGTTGGGACGAGTGGCTCGACCGGTCGACCCACGGGATCTCGGAGCGGATGTGCGACCTCGCGGAGCTCAAGGCGGGCGGCCAGGTGCTCGACCTCGCGTGCGGCGCGGGCCAGCCGATGTCGACGCTGGCCGCGCGGGTCGGCCCGACCGGCAAGGTGATCGCGACCGACCTGTCGCCCGAGATGGTGGTGGTGGCCCGACGCAAGGCGGCGCGGCAGGGGCTCGAGCAGGTCGAGGTCCGGGTCATGGACCCGGAGCGCATGGACCTCGACGCGGCGTCGTTCGATGCCGTGACCTGTCGGCTCGGCCTGATGCTGTGCCCCGATCCGGCCGGCGCCGTCTCGGAGATTCGCCGAGTCCTGCGTCCGGGCGGTCGCTACGCGGTCGCGGTCTGGGACGAGCCGGCCAAGAACCCATACTTCACCCTGCTCCAGCAGGTGCTCGCCGAGTTCGTGCCGCCGACCGCGCCGGAGAACGGCCCTGGCCCGTTCCGCCTGTCGGCGCCGGGCGCCCTCCAGTCCGCGCTGCACACCGGCGGCCTCGAGGACATGAAGGTCGAGTCGGTCGAGGCCGCGATGACCTTCGAGTCGGTCGACGAATACTGGGACGTCCAGAGCGAGCTCTCGCCGGCGCTCAAGGCCGCGGTCAAGACCCTGGCCGAGCCCGAGCTCGCCAAGCTGCGCGCCGCGGTCACCGCCGCGCTCGCCGCGCGGATCGTCGACGGCAAGGTTCGCCTCGACGCCACCGTCCTGATCGCCAGCGGCACCCGCTGAGCCAGCGCCGGCGGTCCGCGCCGGGCGCAGGGTCCGGCGCGCGCTGAATGCCCTATCGCGGCTCGGACCAGGGGATTCGAAAGAATCACAGCCCCGGCGAGCCGGCGGTCGACGCCTGCGCGGGTGCGCCCGGGTCGCCCTGGGCGTGCGCGCATGCCTCGCGGACCGCGGTCAGCACGGTCGAAGCCTCCATCGGCTTGCCGATCCAGCGCACGCCGGGTGGCAGCTTCGGCGCCCGCTGCGCGGTCGCGACGATGATCCGCTCGATCGGCACCAGGCGCTCGCTGGCGATCGCGTCGAGCACCGCCCAGCCGTCGACGCCAGGCATCATGAGGTCGAGGATCATCGCGTCCGGCGCGGGGCGACCCCGCAGCAGCGCGAGCGCGGACTTGCCCTCCGCGGCCGACTCCATCGTGTAGCCGGCATCCCCGAGCAGATCGACCAGCGACTCGCGGATGCCGTCGTCATCGTCCACCACGAGCACACGGGCCGGCGCGGACATTGACCCAGGGTATCAAGACCGCGCCCGGACCGCGAGGGATTCAAGGGGTTGGCAGGGGCGCCCAGGGCAACCGGACCTCGAAGCGGGCGCCCTCCCCCGGCGCGCTGAGCACGCTGATGGTGCCCCCGTGGGCCTCGACGATCTGGCGCGAGATCCACAGGCCGAGCCCGAGCCCGCCGTAGTGACGCGACGACACCGCGCGCTCGAACCGCTCGAAGATGCGCTGCTGTGCCGCCGGGTCGATGCCGATCCCACGGTCGTGGACGACCACGGTGGCGTGGGGCCCGTGGCTCTCGACCACGACGTCGATCGGCTTGCCGGCCCCGTACTTGATCGCGTTGGCGACCAGGTTGGTGACCACCTGATCGAGCCGCAGGCGATCCCACTGGCCGCGCTGGCCGGGGGCGATCGCCACCCGCACCTCCGAGCCCGATCGGCGCAGCTCCTCGTCGAGCCGGGTCACGCACTCGCCCACCAGCGCCGATAGATCGACCTCCTCGCGGTCGAGCTCGAGACGCCCGCGCGCGACCCGCGACACGTCGAGCAGCTGATCGATCAGGCGGGCCAACCGCTGCGACTGGGCGTAGGCCTTGGCCGACCGCTCGAGCAGCCGGGGCGGCGCCTGCGGGTCGCGGGCGAGCGCCTGGATCGAGTGGAGCTGCAGGTGGATGGCGGTCAGTGGCGTCCGCAGCTCGTGGCCGGCGATCGACAGGAAGTCGTCGCGGGCGGCGACCGCCCGGACCGACTCCTCGTACGCACGGACGCGGTCCATCGCCTGCGCACACTGGTCGGCGATCGCGCGCAGGAAGTCGCGCTCGTCGGTGACGAAGTCGCGGGGCTCGCCGAACGCGATGCCGAGCACGCCGACCCGCCGGTCCTGCACGATGAGCGGGATCGCGGCCCCGGCGAACACGGTGGCCGCGGTGCCGAGCCGGCGCACCGCCGCCTCGTCGTAGAACCGGGCCTCGCCGGTGCGGGCGACCTCGGCCACCGGCCAGGGCGCGTCGAGCGCGATCCGCTCGGCCTGCACGCGCGACGCGTCGTCGAGCCCGCGGGCGCTCAGCAGCACGAGCGTCGCCGCCTCGGCGTCGAGCTGCCACAGCATGATCCGGCTCGCCGCCACCACGCTGACCGCGAGCTCGACCGTCACCTCGCCGACCTCGTCCAGGGTCCGGGCGGCGGCGAACGCCGCGGTCGCCTGCTGCAGCTTGGCGATGCGGCCCCGGGTCCGGCGCTCGGCGGCATACAGCTGAGCGTTGGCGATCGCCATGCCGGCCCGGTCGCCAAGCTGCGCGGCCATCGCGACGTCGTCGGGGCCGTAGCGGCGGCCGGTCTCGGCGCTGACGAACGTGATCGCGCCGAGCACGCGGTCGTGGCTGCGGATCGGGACCACCAGCGCCGACCGCAGGCCCAGCGCGCGCGTGATGCGCAGGTGCTCGGCGTCTTGCGCCCCCGCCAACAGCATGTCCTCCGTGACGTCAGGGTACAGCTCCGAGACTCCGGTCCGGATCACGTGGTGCGCACCGCGCGGCTGAGCACGGTCGGGCGGGTACCGTTCGCGCAGCTCGGCGGCCATCGCGACCTTGCTGGGATCGACGTGGGCGACCGCGACCTGGGCCGAGGCCTCGGGCGTGCCCATCTCGATCGCGCACCAGTCGGCGATGCGCGGCACCGCGAGCATCGCGACGCTGCGCAGCGTGGTCTCGTAGTCGAGCGAGGTCGAGAGCAGCGCGCCGGCCTGCGCGAGGAACGCGCTGCGCTCACGGCTCTCCTCGGACAGGCGCCGGGCCTCCTCGGCGTGCTCGCGCGCGGCGCGCTCGGCGTCGTACAGGTCGGCCCGCTGCAGGCCCTGGGCGCAGTGCTGCGCGATCAGCTCGATGAACGCCCGCTCGTCCGGATCGAACGCGCGCTCCTCGAAGAAGGCAAACGCGATCACCCCGAGCACGTCGCGCTCGCCGACCAGCGGCACGCAGGCGACCGCCAGCTCGTCGCTGGTCGCGGCGGCCGCGGTCCGGCCCGCCGAGCGCGGGAAGCGCTCGCGGTAATCGGCGCGCGACGTGATCCAGACCGGCGCGCGCCCGAGCACCGCGGCGGCGATCGGAACCTCGGGGACCAGCGGCAGCCGGCGCACCAGCCGCTCCTCGTCAGCAGAGTAGCCGCGGGCGCCGATCAGCGCGAGCCCGTCGGGCTCGACCCGCCAGATCGCCGCGGTCCGGGCCGCGAGGGTTTCGGTGCCCTCGCCCAGCATGATCTCGGCGACCTCGACCTCGGTGATCGCGCTCGAGAGCCGGGCGGTGGCGCGCAGGAGCTGGCGGACCCGACTCAGATCGGCGCGCGACGGGGAGCCCACCCCGACATGATACGCCGGTCTGGCCGGCTGGCACGCCGCGCTGCGCCAGGCCCAACCGGCGATATCCTGGTGGCATGGCGCCCCCGCGCGAGGTCCGGTCGATCGCCGGACGCGAGGTCAGGATCACGAACCCCGACAAGATCTACTTCCCGCGGCTCGGCGTCACCAAGCTGGCGCTGGTCCGCTACTACCTCGCGGTCGCCGAGGGTGCGGCGCGGGGGGTTGCCCGGCGGCCGTTGATCCTCAAGCGGTACCCCGACGGGGTCGAGACCGAGCCGTTCTACCAGAAGCGCGCGCCGGTCCAGCGACCGCCGTCTGTCGCGACCGCGACCTTCGGGTGCCCGTGTCAAGGCGGGTTCCTCGACTACACGCAGAACGCGCGCGATCGTACGACCCCGGGGCAGCGTGATCATGCGGCAAGCGGTTCGATGGATGCAGCGACGTAGCCCATCCAGCACCAGTCGTCGGCGGACCTCGAACGCGAGCCGGCGCGAGCTCGCCGTGCGCTACTCGATCACGAACTGGAGCGCGCCGGTCGGCTGCAAGCCGTCGTGCGACTTCTCGAGCCCGACGACGATCTTGAAGTTGTGGAGGACTCCCGGCAGGGTGATCGCGATCTGACCGGTGAGCGAGGTCTCGACCTTGGGCTGGAGCGCGGTCTCGGCGATCCTGCTTCCCACGTAGCGATCCGTGACGTCGTGGTCGCTGCGCTCGGTCTCGACCATCAGCTTGGCGACCAGCTGGAGCTCGAGAAACTTCTTCAGGACCTCGAGGCCGAGCTGCGCTTCGAGCACGGTGCCGAACTTCTTGATGATCGGCTTGCCTTGTTCGATCACGAACTCGATCTCGACCGCGCCACTGACGTCGGCCGTGAGGGCGCCGTGCTTGAGCGCCTTGACCGCGAACTTGCGCGCGATCTCGGCTCCGACCGGGTGCTTGCCGGTCTTGGTCAGCGAGATCTCGAACTCCTGGTGGGTGTGCTCCGGGTGCACCGGGTGGGCCCCGTGCGGGTCCCCGCCCCCCGGGCCAGTGCCACCACCGCCGAGCGAAGCCTTCATGTTCAGCTTCTGGCGATCGAGCTCCAGCCCGATCACGAGCTCGGCTGATTCCGCGGACGCCGGGCGCTTGGCGGCCGCGGCGTCACGCGCGAACGCCTGCGCCACCGACCGAACCGACTGGAGCGGGTCGCCGTTGAAATTACAGCCGGGGCTCAGCCCCGCGATCGGCCCCAGGTCGACCACCGGCGGGCGCAGGTTGAAGTACTGCAGCCACGCCGAGAGACTGCCGGCACCCGTGATGTACGGCGGCTCGGCGTCCCACCGGTACGGCGCGCCCGACGTGTGGTGCTTGAGCAGCTCCTTGGCCGGGCCCGCATGCGCATCGGCCGCGTTGCCGTACATGTCGTCGTGCATCTGCTCGGTGCTGCCGGCCGGTGCGCGCTGGATCGATTGGCCCGCGCCGCCGACCGACGTCGGCGCGCCCTGCACCATCGCGTCGGCCGCGCGATCGGCCTCGACCTCGGCGGCATCGCCGGGCTGCGAGACCTCGAGCTTGTACTGGGCGTCGGCGCCAGCACCGCCGGCCTGCTGCTGGGTGTGCGCGACCTCGTGGGCCAGCAGGTGCATGCCGAACGGGTCGTCGGGCTGATACTTGCCGGCGCCGAAGTGGATGTCGTTGCCGACGGTGAACGCCTGGGCCTGGACCGCGCTCGCCGCCGCGGCCGATTCGCCGCCGGTATGAACCCGCACGCCGCCAAGGTCGGCGCCCAGCGAGCTCTCGAACGTCTCGCGCACGCCGCCGGGCAGCGACGCGCCTCCCCCCGGCTGCCGCCCCGCCAGCGGGTCGCCGCCGGTCGCCTCGCCCCCACCGGCCGCACGTCGCTGGATCCGGCCGGTCCGGGTCGTCTTGCCGGGCGTCCCGCCCCTGGCAGCCTCGCCGCCCTCGCTCGCCTCGCTCCGTGACCCGCCAAGCTTCATCGCCATGCAGGGTAGGTGCCGGTGGGCCCCGTTGTGAACAAGAGACGTCCGCTCGTGCTGCGGCAAACGGGGGAATCTGGCGCCTTCTGGCCTCCGTCAGCACTCAGCCCCTCCCCTCTTCCTCTCCCTCTCCCTCTCCCTCTCCCTCTCCCTC
>JBKJLC010000001.1:0-37055 GCA_046597055.1 Kofleriaceae bacterium
GAGCGCGTCGCGGGCCTCGAGGCTGATCAGCTGGTGGACGGCGGTGACGACCAGGCCCTCGCGGTCGTGGTGGCGGACCAGCTCGGTCAAGAGGGCGATCGCGTCGTCGCGCTCGGCGTGGATGACGTAGCTGCGCAGGACCTCGCTGGCATGGGTGCCGGTGGTGCCGGGCGCTTCCAGGTGCGCGCGCAGCAGCGGGGCCAGCGCCTCATCGCGCGGCAAGAGGCCGAACGCCCAGCCCGCGGTCTTGCGAACCATGAACGCCGGGTCGGTGAACAGGGTCCGCAGGCTCGCCGCGTCGCCCCAGTCGCCGCACCAGGTGGCGCTGGCGCAGCGCACCCGGGGATCGATGTGGCCGACCGCGGCCCGCGCCAGCCGGGCTCGATCGATCGGCTCGACCAGCTCGGGGCGCACCGCGCTCACCAGCGCGCTGGCCGGGGCCCAGGGGCCGTCGATGGCCTCGAGCGCGGCCAGCAGTCGATCGACCGCGACGACCTCGGCCAGGTGCGACTCGCGCCTCGACAACGGCGGGTCCTCGTCGTCCTCGTCGGGCTCGGCCAGCGCGTCGACGAGCAGGTCCTCCACCGGCTCCAGCCAGCGGCGCAGGGCCGGTCGCGCCGGCTCGGGCAGCCGGCGCAGCGCGTCGACGAAGTCGTACGCGAGCGCCTCTTCATCGTGCGCCGCCGCGGCCAGCAGCAGGCTGCGCCCGGCCAGCGCGCGGAGCGCGCGGCGGGTCCGGTACCAGCACAGCGTCTGGGCGGCCGCGCGCGCGGCCGCGGTGACGATGTCGTCGAGCCCGCGGATCAGGGGCTCCTCCGCGGCCCGGGGCTCGTCGACGATCAGCGCGTACGCCGCGGCCGCGCGCACGTCCGGGTCGATGTGGTCGAGCGCCGCGATCTTGAGGGGCTGGTGCGCCGGCGCGTCGAACCCGATGCCCATCGCCTCGATCGCGTGGCGATGCAGCGGATGGTGCGGATCGGCGGCGACCGCGAGCAGCACGTCGGCCTGGGGCGGCTCCATCGAGCGCAGCGCATGCGCGCGCAGCACCTCGTCGCCGCGCTCCCACCACGCACGCAGGGTCACCTCGTCGGGCTCGTCGAGCAGCTCCTCGCGCAGGATCTGCGACGCGGCCTCGCGCACGTCGTCCGGCGCCGCCGGATCGACGATCAGCGCCCGGAGCGGCGCGACCGCGCGCGGGTCCTCCAGCACGGCCAAGGTGTGCGCGACCTCGTCACGCTCCAGCGGGTCGGCGCTGGCCAGGCGCTCGACCAGCGCCGCGGTCCACGACCGGTCTTCTCGGTCGCGAATGCGGTCGTGCGGGATGTCCACGCCGCACCCTAGCGCCAATGCAGGCGCCTGAGCCCTGGCACCCCGACATATCGATCGCGCGCGCTGCCGCGGGTCCCGAGCGCCCCGGCGCGCAGCGGCGGGCGGTCAGCCCTTCACCGTCAGCAGGGGCCACAGCCGCGCGACCTTGCGGGCCACGCCGGCACGCACGACGGTGTCGACCACCGGCGTGACGTCCTTGTAGGCCCACGGGCCCTCCTCCTTGAGCCGGTCGTCGTGGCGCGCGACCACGTCGCGGCGGCGGCGGACGATCGGATCGTCGACGTCGACCGGGGTCACCACCCGCAGGGTCGCCCGGGCCGCGTCCCACACCGACGGCTCGACGTGCCGGGCCGAGCCGCGCGCCACGCTCCGGCCGGCGCCATGGCACGCGCTGCACAGCGCCGAGGTCGCGCCCTCGCCAGCGAGCAGCCAGCTGGCCGCCCCCATCGAGCCCGGGATGATCACCGGGTGCCCGGTCCAAGCGAACGGTCCGGCGCCGCCCTCGGGTCCGAACGCCGGACAGGCGCCCTTGCGATGGAGGTGCAGATCGCCCTCGCCGGGCCAGATCAGGTTGTGGGGCGCGTCGTAGATCAGGCGCGCGTCGATCTCGCGGCCGAGCACCGCGCCGAGGACCTGCACCGCGAGGCGGGCCAGCACCAGCCGGTTGACGAACGCGAAGTTGGCCGCGTTGGCGAGCGCGTCGAGGTAGCGCGCGGCCTCGGCCGCGAGCGGGCCCGCGGTGGGCAGCGCGTAGAAGCCGTGATCGGGGTGCGGCACGCCGGTCGGGAACCGCGCCCGCGCGCGGTCGACGAAGTGGCCGCCGACCAGGTGCCCGAGCCCGACCGAGCCCGAGTGGGCCATGATCGCGACCCGGCCGCGGCCGACGCCCCACGCGTGGGCGGCGCGGCCGTCGCTGATCGCGTCGACGACCTGGAGCTCGACGAAGTGGTTGCCGCCGCCGATCGAGCCGATCTGCGCGTCGCGGCTGTGGAGACCGCCCGACGAGCGGACCCAGTCGCCGAAGCTGTGCAGGCCGCGCGCCGGCAGCCCGCCGCCCAGGTGGGTGTGCGCGAGGTCGGCCGCGATCCGGTCGGCATCGAGCGCGCGCCAGATGCCGTGGTCGGCGTTGTCGGCGAAGGTGTCGGCCAGGCCGCCGATGCCGCGGCGCAGGATGGCCTCGCGTTGCCGTGGCGACAGCGGCACGTCGCGGCCGCCCTCGAAGAAGGCGTGGCGGAGCGGACGCGCCAGCGCATCGAGGTGCGGCGCCAGCTCGTCGGCGGTGATGTCGGTGACGACCAGGCGCATGCCGCAGCAGACGTCGTTGCCGACCGCCTGCGGCACGACGAACCCGCGACAGGCGGCGACGGTCCCGACCGGGATACCGCCGCCCTTGTGAAGATCGGGCGTCAGCACGACCTGCTCGAGCCGGCCCGGGGCATCGCCCCAGAACGGCGCGATCGCGCCGGTGCCCTGGCGGCGCCAGAGATCGTCGAGCGTGCCGGCCAGGCGCGCGAAGTCGACGGCCTGGACGATCGCGTCGTCCTCGATCGGGACCTCGGCGGTGGCCACGAGCGTCATCGGGACGCCGTCAGGATGGTCGATGGTGAGATGAGCGTCGTCGGTGCGGGTGACGCGCTCGCGGACTCGGAAGCTGCTGGACATGACGCGTAGCTCCGGCGCGGCAGGGACCGCGCGGAATCAACAGTCGCGCCGGGCACGGGGTCACACGGACCGGTGCGCCGCGGACGCGACGAGGTGCCCGGTGGGCGCAGGGCACCAACCGGACGAGCTCGACGCACCAGCAGCCACTGAGCGTCGGTAGCCACCCTACGGAATTGCCGCGCTCACGTCAAGCCGCATCCTCGAGGCTGCCAGTCCAGCGTGACGAGACTGACGTCATCAGGATACCGAGGCGAGCGATCGGTCACACGTCCGATCGGGGCCCGCCTGCTACGCTCCGGACGTGGATCGCGACGACCTGCGCGAGAGGCTCCTGGCGGTCATGGAGCGCAAGCGGCACTGGGCCTGGCCGGCGTTCGGCAACGGCACCGTGCCGGCCGATCGCCTGCATCTCCACTTCGAGCAGGAGTACGCCACGTACGTGCGCGACTTCCCCGTGCTGCTCGGCTGGGCCTACGTGCAGTGCCCGGTGCCGGCGGCGCGCCGCGAGCTGGCCGAGAACCTGTACGAGGAGGAGACCGGCGGGCTGGCCGCCGGCCGGCCGCATCCGGAGCTGTTCCTCGAGTACCCACGCGGGCTCGGCATGGACCTCGCGCGCTTCGAGCACGTCGAGCTGCTGCCGGCGGCCCGCGCGTGGCGGGCGCACCTGGACGACTGCACCCAGCGGCGCGGCTGGGAGGTCGCCGCCGTGGTCACCACGATCTTCCTCGAGGGCACCGCGTACGAGCGCGGCGAGCTCGACGGCACCGCGCCACGGCGGCCGGCGCCGCCGCTCGAGCAGCACCCGCTGGTGGTCCACTACGGGCTGCCGCTGGCGGCGCTCGCGCTCACCAAGGCCCACCGCTCGGTCGAGGGCGGCCATCGGGCCGCGGCGTGGCGGGTCGTGCTCGATCACGCGAGCGCCGGCGCGCGCCCGGCCATGGTCGCCGCGATGGAGCAGGCGGTGGAGCGCTGGCTCGGGTACCGCGACGAGGTGTCGGCCGCCTGCGGGCTGACCCGCCCGGCCCCGTGATACCGTCCGCGCGCGATGAAGACTCGGGGATCGTCGGTTCTCTTTCTCTCTCTCTCTCTTCTCGGTGCCACGGGCAGCACCCTGCTCGGCTGTGGCGGCAAGGCCAAGCCGCCGGCCCCACCGCCGGCGCCGGTCGCCGTCAAGAAGCCCGCGCCGCCGCCGCCGCCGGTGTGCGTGCCCGCCTACGAGCCGGCCGTGATCTCGATGGCCGCCGCCGACGGCAGCCAGGCCCAGTTCTGCGTCAGCGACGGGGCCGAGAAGACCGCGTGCTTCGGGCTCGATCTCGAGTCGAACAAGTACGCCAAGCTCGACGACGCGCCGGTGCCGCAGCCGCCCGCGCTCGCGGCCGCGACCGCGCGGGTCGAGTCGACCCCGACCGAGGTCAAGGTCTGCACCGGCGCCGGCGACGACACCTGCAAGGTCCTCAAGCCCAAGGTCGGCAAGGGGGCCAACGAGCCGATCGTCGCCGCGATCAACGGCGCCGGCACGGTGGCGGTGCTGATGATCGGCAACAGCAGCGCGGGCAAGGGCGTCGCCGAGATCTGGGACGTGCCCAAGGGCAAGAAGCTGACCGCGATCAAGTACGCCAAGGGCGACCACAAGTGCGGGAGCCCGCAGGTCCTGGGCGACATCGTCTTCATCAATGCCGGCGTGTGCTCGGGCCCGGCCGCCAAGGGCCACCTCTACTCGCTGAAGGGCAAGAAGCTCGGCGAGGTCGGGGGCAAGGACTTCGGGACCTACAGCACCACCGGCGTGCAGGTCGCCGACGCCCAGTGGGCGTTCCTCGAGGAGGGCGCCGGCACGATCGCGATCCAGGACGTCCAGACCGGCAAGGTCGCCAAGACGATCGACCTGGTGTCGCTGTGGTCCGACGGCGCGCCCGCCGACGGCGAGGCGCCCCGCGCCGGCGGCAACCCCGGCGAGTCCGCGCTGGTCCGCGGCGCCGAGGGCAAGCTGATCGTGGTCAGCGGCTCGCCAGCCGCCGGCAACGTCGGCGTGGTCGACGTCGCCTCGGGCGAGGTCAAGGTCGTGCGCGCGCTGCCGTGCCCCGAGGAGGCCACCGCCGCCGAGCCCGCCGCCGACGAGGCCGCCCCGGCCGAGCCGATCGGCACCGACGAGTAGCCCGCGCGCGCCCGCCGCGGACGCGGATCAGTTCCCGAAGCCGCCGGCCCAGGCGCCGGCGCCGCCCGAGGCGGCCACCGCCGACTGCGAGAACACCTGGAACGCCTTCCGGATCTCGGCCGCGGTGTTGCCCGGCGTGAGAATCCAGCGGTCGGGGATCCCCATGTCGCGGAACACCTGGCGAAAGTTGGTGGTTCCGTCGGAGATGCCCATCGCGGCGACCACGTGGTTCTCCTGCGCCAGCAGGTCGGTCACCAGCGCGCGGACCTCGCGCGCGCCGGCCCGGGTCGATCCGTAGTCGCCACCATCGGTGATGAGCAGGGTCACCGACCGCACCGGCACGCCGGCCTGGGCCAGCTCGGCGGTCTTGGCGATCACGGTGCCGAGCAGCACGATGGTCTGATCGTAGAGCGGCGTGCCGTGGCGCGGATCGTAGTTGCCGTCGGCCATCACGACCGCGCCGTCCAGCCCGACGTACGGGTACAGCACGGTGCCGTTGAGATAGCGACAGTGCACGAACACCTCGCCGGCCTGGCGCGAGCGGCCCAGGGCCTCGAGCACCAGGTTGTGACCGTCGCGCACCGCGGCCGTGTTGCCGGCGGCGCGGATCGACTGCGAGTCGTCGGGCATCATCGTGACCAGCACGACCTCGCTGGCGGCGACGTCGTCGACCACGACGCCGAGGCCGGCCTGGATCTGGGCGCCCAGATCGACCACGTCGAGGGCGAGCATCGAGGCCGCCGACAGCGTGCCGGTCTTGTGGGCGTCGTCGAGAAGCTTGCGGGCGTCCCGACCACCCTGAGCGAGGCCCGCAGCGGGCCGGGTCGAAGGGCGCTTCTTGTCATCGTCGTGGGTGCTCATGAGGTGCTCCGGGTCAGGCGAGGCCGGGCCACGCCGCGATGGGATCGGTGGAGGTGACGAGGTTCATGCCGGCATCGGCGAAGCGCTGGAGCGCGGCCGCGGCGGCGTCGGTGAAGTCGACCGCGTAGCCACCCTGCCCGTCGGGCACGGTCACCGCCGACATGCAGTCGGTGACGACGTAGACCTTCCTGGCCAGCGCGCGGTCGTGGGCGACGATCTCGTCGAGCAGGTCGTCGATGGTGCTCTTGACACAGTGGCTGGCGGCCTGGCCCGCGATCACGACCGCGTCGGCGGCGAGCAGCGTCTTCACGAACTGGGTGTTGCGCTGCGCCAGCGGCTGGCCGTCGAAGCGCGCCAGCACCTCGGGCCGCAGCACCGAGTAGTTCTCGGTCAGCGGATTGCCGCCCTTCACCTCGACGTACGACTGGGCGCCACGCGCGTAGGCGTGGAACAGCCGGGCGGCGTGGACCACGCCGGCCAGCGCGTGCCCGTCGGAGCCGAGCAGGCAGTGCGGCGGCCACAGGTACAGCTGGTACTTGCCGGCCTGCTCGAGCTGCTCGCAGTAGAACCGCACCTGCTGGCACAGCCAGGCGTAGTTGCCGCCACACAGCCACTTCGCGACGGCCGGGTTGGGCCGCACGTCGCCACGCTGGAGCTGCTCGGCGGTGATCACGCGGTGCGGCGTCAGCGGCTGGTCGTCGGCGCCGAGCCAGAACGCCGGCGAGAAGATCTGGTACGCGAAGTGGGTGTCCATCGTCGTCGTGATGTCGGTGATCGTGCCGAGATTGCGATAGACCAGCTCGGCGATGCGGCGCGAGTCGTCGATCGCGGCCTGGCCGCTGCGGCCGGCGACGTACAGGCTGCCCTCGGGGAAGCAGAAGTCCTTCTGCACGTCGATGAGCAGCAGGTGGACCCGCCGCTCGTCGGCGGCCGACGGGCGCAGACCGTGGGCCCGCTTCCAGTCGGTGGCGGCCTGGGCCAGCGCGGTCTCGTCGGGGCGGTAGGCCCAGCGGCCGGCGTGGGCGCGGTCGTAGTGGGCGGGCAAGGGCAACGCAGCGGGCGAGCGGGTCATGGCGTCTCTCCTGTCCCGGGGTGGCCGGGGGTGGGGCCGGACGGGCCCGGGTTCGGTGCACGGTTCTGGAACGAGAGCTGGAAGGTTCGGGTGGTGGTGCCGGCGAGCGCGATCGGCGCGCCCGCCTTGCGCACGGCGAGGCCGTCGGCGAGCGCGGCCAGATCGTCGGCAGCGCCGACCAGCGCGGCGGTGTCGGGGAAGCGCGCGACCACCGCGAGGTCCTCGCCGTGCGCGGCGATCCGGACCACGCCGGCATCGGTCGGGACCAGGAGGCCGGGGCCGACCGCGCAGGCGCCGGCCAGGCCGGTCATCCAGTCGAGATCGCCGGCGTCGCGCCCGGCGGTCGCGAGCACGCGGCCCCCGCCGATCACGACGACCCGCACCAGCTCGCGGGCACCGTCGGCCTCGCGCCACCACAGCCAGGCGCGGTCGTCGCCGAGCACGCAGCCATCGGCGACCACGCGGCCGCGGATCGCGGGCAGCCGCGCGCGGTCGTCGATGCCGCGGCGGGTCGGGTCGAAGGTGAACCCGATGGCGTAGCCGCCGGCGCGCCACAGGCCGGCGCCGAGGCGCGCGCCCAGCCAGGCGCGGGTCGCGCCGGACACGACCTGGCCGAGCGGCTCGGGGCCGAGCGGACCGCGCCGCCACAGGGCCGCGCCCGCCAGCCACACCCGCGCGGTCGGGTCGGTGCCGATCGCGGCGGTGCCCGGCACGAACCCGGCGAGCGCGCGGATCCGCAGCGTGCCCCCGATGCGGGGGACGGCGACGCTGACCCGGCACGACGGGCACGTCGCGCGGCCGTGATCGACCGCGCAGGTCGCGCACCGGGTCAGCCGCAGGCGATCGAGCAGCGCGGAGGGGAACCGGCCGCGCGCGCCGCGGGCGAAGATCGCCTCGAACCGGCCGGCGAGCTCGTCGGGCAGCGTCGCCAGCGGGGCCGCCGACCGCGGGTAGACGACCTCGCGGTCGAACACGGTCGGGCCGCGCAGCGCGCGGGCGGCGGGCGGCACCCGGCGGGCGGGATCGGCCGGCTGGTGCACGCCGCCATAGGGGCCGACCCACACCAGGCACCGGAACAGCATGACGGCGAAGGCGAACCAGTCACTGTCGCGATCGTGAGGCCGGACCAGCGCCGGCGCCGACCCGGTCGGGTCGCACAGGCGTGGATCGACGAAGCGCTCGGTGAACATCGGGCACGGCCAGCGGCCCCACGCGAAGCTGTCGGCGTCGAGCAGGTGGACGCGGGCGCCGTCGATCAGCACGTTGCCGTCGTTGAAGTCGCCGACGATCACGCCGGCCGCGTGCAGGGACGCGAGCGCGGCGTGAAGCTCGCGGAACCCGGCGACCAGCCCGGCCAGGTCGACGCCACCGGCGCGGCGCAGGCGCGGCTCGCCGAGCTCGTACAGCGGGCGACCGGCGACCTTGCGCATGACGTGACCGACCACGGCCTTCTTGCGGCCGGCGCGGGCGAGCGCGAGCGGCGCGACCACCCGATCGGTGAGGCCGCGCGGGAAGCTGGTGACGCGGGCCTCGGCGTCGGCGAGCCGGGCCGCCGCGACCGCCTCGCGACCGGCATCGCCGGCGATGTCGGGGTGGGTCGGGCCCTTGTACACCTTGAGCGCACGCTCACCGAGGTCGTAGACCTCGGCCTCGCCGCCCTGCCCCAGCAGCGGGACCGCGTCGAGCTCGACCGCCGTGGCGTCGCCGTCGATCCAGACCCGGGTCATCGCGGGCTCCAGCGCGCGAGCGCGATCGTGGTGTCGTCGTCGAGCGCGGCCGGGTGGCGGACCACCCGCCGCGCGTCCCAGTCGATCTCGACCGCGTCCTCGGCGTGCAGCGACAGCGCGCGGGTGAGCGCGTGGGGGTTGCGATACACGAGGTCGCTGTCGGCCAGCTCGTCGAGCGTGGGGACCGGACGGCGATCCGCGGTGGCCGCCGCGGCGCGCGGCGGGCCGCCCAGCAGCGCGTCGGCGCCGTCGGTGGCGAGCACCACCCGGTCGATGCGCGCGGTCGGGACGACCCAGGTGCGGCCGGTGACCGGACGATCGAGCAGGGCCTGGCCGAGATACGGCGGCGCGTTGTCGGCGAACGGTCCGAGCACCTCGACCGCGCGGCCGAGGGCGATCACGCCGTCGCCGATCGCGTGGATCGCCACGGTGTCCACGGTGATCACGGCGGCGAGGACCGTGAACATGAAGTGATCGACGATGGTCGCGGTCCGGTCGTCGCGGGACGCCATCGCGCTCGCGAGGACGGCGAGCTGCGCGACCACCTCGTCGGTGGCGGCGGTGAAGAGGGCGACGTCGACCGCAGCCCCCGCGGTCACCCGGGCCGCGAGCGCCCGGGCGAGCAGGCGAGCACCGAGCGCGGCCCCGACCTCGCTGCGGGCCGCGCCGCCGCAGCCGTCGCACACCACCAGGACCACGGCGCCGCCGGTGCGGACCGACGCGACCGCGTCCTGGTTGGGCCGGCCCAGCTTGCGGTGGACCCGCCCCGCGACCGAGCCGGCGGCGATCTCGATCGAGTTCGTGTCGTCCATACATATTAGATAGTGTTATGTCGACACTATGTCAAGCACTGGTTCGGCGGGCCCGGCGCGGTTGGCCCGCTCGCGGAGGTCGAATCCGCGGCGCGCCACGGACGGCGCGGCGGCGGTTCGCACCGCGACGGCAAAGCGCACCGGCCATCACGGCGGCGGCCCTCGGGTGCGCGTCGCGGCTTCAGAGCGCCGAGCGCCCGAGCGCCCGACCACCGAGGAGACGCGGTGGACACCCACGCCGACGCCCGGGCTCGGCCGCGCCCCCACGGCGCAGAACTAGCTGCGCGCCGCCGCCTCGGCGATCGGCACCCGGCACGCGGTGACTCGGACCTCGGAAGCCAAGCCGGGCTCGCGAGTCACCTGCGTTCTGCGCCGTGCGCTCAGGTCGAGAGCTTCCCTGCGACCGCGCTTACGATCACAGGGGAGACGTGGGGGATCCCGGGCAGCGGCAGCCCCAGCCCCAGCCGCAGCCGCAGCCGCAGCCGCTACGGCGCGAGGCGGGACCGCGACCAGCCGGTGTCGGCGCGCTGGTAGAGCACGCGATCGTGCAGCCGGCTGGGCTGGCCCTGCCAGAACTCGATCGCATCGGGCCGGACCCGATAGCCGCCCCAGGTCGGCGGGCGCGTGGGCTCGGCGCCGCCGAGCGCGGTCTCGACCGCGGTGACGCGGGCCGCGAGCTCGTCGCGGGTGGCGAGAGGCTGCGACTGCGGCGAGGCGATCGCGCCGATGCGGCTCGGCAGCGGGCGCGCTGCAAAGTAGGCGTCGGAGGTGGCGGCGTCGACCCGCTCGACCGTGCCCTCGACCCGCACCTGGCGATCGAGCGCGTCCCAGAAGAAGACCAGCGCGGCGTGCGGGTGGGCCTCGAGCGCGTGGCCCTTGCGGCTGTCGTAGTGGGTGTAGAAGACGAAGCCGCCGGGATCGAGCTCCTTCAGGAGCACGATGCGCGCTGACGGTCGACCGCTGGCGTCCACGGTCGCCAGGGTCATCGCGTTGACCTTGGGCAGCCCGGCTGTCTCGGCGTCCGCGAACCAGGCGTGGAACAGCGCGAGCGGGTCGTCCGGGCAGCTCGCGGGGTCGAGCCGCTCGCCGGTGTACTGCTCGCCGTGGTGCCAGAGTCGCTCGGACATGGTTGCCTCCGTGCTCGCGGGTCCAGGTGGCGCCGGCCGGGGCGCCGCGGGCGCGGCGCTCGCGGGCGGAAGCTCGTCACGCGTGCCCGCCATCGTGCGCGGTTTCCCATGCGCGCGCATCCCGGTCAACCTCGGGCGGACGTCAGCCCGAACCGTCGGCGCGGCCGCGGAACCTCCTGCCCGGAGCGCTTGCTTCCGTCACCGTGCTGGCGATCCTTCCGCCATGGAGCTCCTGGTGATCCGCCACGCCATCGCGATCGAGCGCAGCCCCGAGCTCCCCGACCCCGACCGCCAGCTCACCGACCGCGGCCGCCGTCGGTTCCGCCAGGTCGTGCGCGGCCTGCGCACGCTCGACCTGCGCGTGGATCGCATCCTGTCGAGCCCGTGGCGGCGCGCGGCCGAGACCGCCGACCTCGCGCTCGGTCTCTTGCGCGCCGGCGGTGCCGCCGAGGTCGCGCCGCACCTGGCCCAGCCCCCCGGCGCCGAGCTGCTCGCGCAGATCAGCACCACCGGCGTGGCCCGGGTCGCGGTGATCGGCCACGAGCCGTGGCTCGGCGAGCTGTGCGCGCTCCTGCTGCACGGCGAGCGCCGCCTCGGCGAGGCGATCCCGCTCAAGAAGGGCGGCGTCGCCCATCTCGAGGGCACCGCCACGCCCGGCGGCATGCGCCTGCAGGCGCTGCTGCCGCCCCGCGTGCTGCGCCGCCTGGCCTGACCGCCGCCAGGCTCCTCAGCGCAGCGGCTTGAGGCCAGCGCGGGCGCGCATGTGGTTCACCGCGCGGTGGACCTGCTCGTCGTGCGTGAGCAGCTTGGCCAGGGGCGCGGTGCCGAGCCCGACGTGGGCGGCGGTGCTCGCCACCTCGGCGCCGGCCGCGGCGAACACGTCGAGCAGCTGCGCGATGCCGACCCAGTAGTCGGCCGTCTGCCGGGTCTTCTCGCCCAGCCGCTGGGTGCCGCCGGCGCACAGCGCGGCCAGGGTCGCCCCGGGCACGAACCCGGCGAGCTCGACCGGCTGGCGGACCTCGAGCGCCAGGATGCCGCGCAGCCGCTTGACCGCGCGCGCCTTGTTCTCGTGCTGCGACCGGCTCTCGTCGGCGTGGGCCTGCACGCCGGTGGCGCGGTGGCGGACCCGGACCGCGCTCTCGGTCTTGTTGCGGTGCTGGCCGCCAGGCCCGCTGGCGCGGTAGCGATCGACGTCGCACTGCCGGACCAGCGCCTCGTCGCCGGACCGGATGTACGCGTCGCGGTCGGCGGCGGGGACCACGCGGGCCCTCAGTTCACGGCGTCGGACGTGGGCGCCTGCGCGCCGATCGGCGGCTTGGGCGCCGCCTGGGTCGGCTCGACGTAGACGTCGACGCCGCCGCGGTCGCCGGCCTTGCCGATCTCGACCTTGGTCACGCCCTCGACCGCCAGCGTGTTGACCAGGCGCTCGAGCTTGTCCTCGCTGCCGGCCTTCATCTCCTTGCACACCGAGTCGATCACGTCGAGCGGCATGCCGGGCGCGATCGCCGCGACCCGCACGACCTGGCCGCCGCGGATGCGCACCGACAGCCCGAAGCTCGGGTACGGCGCGCCCCGCAAGATCTCGGCGACCTCGGGGCGCAGCTCGCTGCCGCTGAAGTGCAGGAAGCCGGCGTTGACCGCGGCCACCTGCTCCTCGACCGTCGCGCCCGGCGACTGCAGCTCGATCTCGGAGTACGAACCCTCGCCGATCGCCTGGGTGAACCGCTCGACCCGCTCGATGCCGTGATCGGCGACCCACTTCTTCAGCAGGAACTTGGCCTCGTGGGTCCCGAACAGCGGCTCGACCTTGCCCCAGTCGTGCGGGTCCATGAAGTGCCAGCCGGTGGTCACCCGGCCGCCCCACACGCCGACCCAGCTCCCGACCAGGCGCGGCTCGAGCCGCTCGCCCATCTGGTCGAGGATCGCAGCGTCGCTCTTGGCGATGTTGCAGAGCTTGAAGTAGTCCGCCATCTTGGGGACGAACCCGGCCGGATCACCCCACGCCGACCAGCACATGCGGCGCAGGTCGGACCCGAGCATCGCCAGGTAGCTGACCGTGTGCCCGGGCGGCATCTCCGGCGGCGTCGGCACGTGCTCGAGCCAGCGGTCGAGGTGGATGTCCATCCACTCTTCCACAACCGGGAGGCCGGACAACGTGATCTGCAGATTCAGGCGGATCGACAACGCCCGGTTGAGCGCGAGCTCGAGCGACATAGGGGGCCCCTTGCCGAAAGCCTACCGCACGCCGCCTGGCGGCGGCCACCGTCAGGCTGCGGGATCTTCGTGCTCGCCCCGGATGCGCGGCAGCAGCATCACGAAGTTGCACGGCTTCAGGCGGTGGTCGAGCTGCGGCACGAGGATCTTCTCCATGCCGAGCCGCACGCCACCGGTCGAGCCCGGCAGCAGGAACACGAAGGTCCGGTCGCACAGCGCTGCCTCGGCGCGGCTCTGGATCGTCGAGGTCCCGATCTCGGCGAAGCTGAGCCAGCGGAACAGCTCGCCGAAACCGGGGATCGGCTTGGTCACCAGCGGCGCCAGCGCCTCGGGGGTGACGTCGCGCGGCGTGACCCCGGTGCCCCCGGTGACGATCACGACCTCGACGCCGGGGTCGGCGATCCAGGCCGCGAGCTGGGCCCGGATCAGGTCGCGGTTGTCGGTCACGATCGCGCGCGCGGCGATCCGGTGGCCGGCCGCCTCGAGCAGCGACGCGATCAACCCACCCGAGCCGTCGGTCTCGAGTGTCCGGGTATCGGACACCGTGAGGACCCCGGCGTTGACCGCGATGAACGCTCGCTCGGCCATGCTCACACCACCAGGTTGACCAGGCGACCCTTGACGTAGATCTCGCGCTTGATCGGCTTGCCAGCCAGGAAGTCGGCGACCTTGGGCTCCGCCTTGGCCGCCGCGATGATGTCGGCCTCGGCCGCGTCGGCCGCGACCTCGATCGTGCCGCGCATCTTGCCGGCGACCTGGACCGCGATGGTCAACGTGTCGCGCTTGAGCTTGGCCTGGTCGAACACCGGGAACGGCGCGTACGTGATGGTCTCGGCGTGGCCGAGCCGCTCCCAGACCTCCTCGGCGAGGTGCGGCGCGAACGGCGCCAGCACCCGCAGGAACTGCTCGTACCAGGCGCGCGGCACGGTCGCCGCCTTGGTCGCCTCGTTGATGAAGACCATCATGTCGGCGATCGCGACGTTGAGGCGCAGGCTCTCGACGCCCTCGGTCACCCGCTTGATCGCCTGGTGCAGCGCGCGCTCGAGGTCGCGTTGATCGCCGACCGGACCGTCGACCAGCTTGCCGCTGAGGCTGCCCGACTCGTCGTCGATCGCGACCCGCCAGGCCCGATCGAGGAAGCGCCGGCAGCCCGACACGCCCTCGGTCGACCACTCGATGCCCTCCTCGAGCGGCCCCATGAACAGCTCGTAGAGCCGCAGCGCATCGGCGCCGTACTGGTCGCACATGTCGTCGGGGTTGACGACGTTCATGCGCGACTTCGACATCTTCACGAACGGCGTGTTGACCCTGGTCGACGTGCCGCGCACGTACCAGCCGCCCTCGCGCGGCTCGACGTCGTCCTCGTGGTACCAGCGACCGGCGTCGTCCTGGTAGCCGGTCTTGTGGATCATGCCCTGGTGGATCAGGCGCTGGAACGGCTCCTTGGTGTGGACCACGCCGGCGTCGAACAGCACCTTGTGCCAGAACCGGGCGTACAGGAGGTGCAGGGTCGCGTGCTCGGAGCCGCCGACGTAGAGGTCGACCGGCATCCAGTACTTCTCTTCCTCGGCATCCCACGGCACGTCGTCGCGGTCCGGCGAGAGGAAGCGCAGGTAGTACCAGCACGAGCCAGCCCACTGCGGCATCGTGTTGGTCTCGCGGGTCGCGGGCCGCCCGGTGTCGGGATCGACCGTCGACATCCACGCGGTCGCGCGCGCCAGGGGCGGCCGGCCGTCGGACGTCGGCTTGTACTCGTCGAGCTCGGGCAACACCACCGGCAGCGACGACGCCGGCAGCACCTTGACCGTGCCGTCGTCGAGCTCGATGGTCGGGAACGGCTCGCCCCAGTAGCGCTGGCGCGAGAACAGCCAGTCGCGCAGGCGGTAGCGGACGCTCTCGGCCCCGAGGCCGCGCTCGGCCAGCCACGCGATGACCTGGGTCTTGGCCGGCTCGATCGTCAGCCCATCGAGGAACTCGCTGTTCACGTGCGGGCCGTCGCCGGTGTAGGCTGCCTTGGCAACGTCGCCGCCCTGCACCACCTCGACGATCGGCAGGTCGAACGTCTTCGCGAACGCCCAGTCGCGCTCGTCGTGGGCCGGGCACGCGAACACCGCGCCGGTGCCGTACGAGGCGAGCACGTAGTCGGCGATCCAGATCGGGATCGACGCCCCGTTGATCGGGTTGGTCGCGTACGCGCCGGTGAACGCGCCGGTCTTGGGCGCGTCGGCGGCGTCGGATGTCCGGTCGCGCTCGCTGCGCTTGCCGACCACGGCCCGGTAAGCCGCCACCGCCGCCTGCTGCGCGGGGGTCGTGATGGTGTCGACCAGGGCGTGCTCGGGCGCCAGCACCACGTAGGTGCCGCCGAACAGGGTGTCGGGCCGGGTCGTGAAGACCTCGATCGCGTCGCCGGTCCCGACGATCGGGAACCTCACGTTGGCGCCGATCGAGCGGCCGATCCACTCGCGCTGCATCGCGATGGTGCCGGCCGGCCAGTCGAGGCCTTCGAGGTCGTCGACCAACCGGTCGGCGAACGCGGTGATGCGCAGCATCCACTGCTTCATCAGGCGGCGCTCCACCGGATCATCGGTCTCGACGTACTTGCCGTCCTTGACCTCCTCGTTGGCGAGCACCGTGCCGAGCGCGGGACAGAAGTTGACCGCGACCTCGGCCTGGTACGCGAGCCCCTGCTCCCACAGCTTGAGGAAGATCCACTGGCTCCACTTGTAGTAGCGCGGGTCGCTGGTCGCGAGCTCGCGGCCCCAGTCGTAGCTGAGGCCGAGCCGGCTGAGCTGCTGCTTGAAGGTCGCGATGTTGCGCGCCGTGATCTCGCGCGGGTGGATGTTCTCCTTCTCGGCCTGGCGCTCGGCGGGCAGGCCGAAGCTGTCCCAGCCCATCACCCGCAGGACGTTGAAGCCCATCATGCGGCGCGCGCGGGCGACGACATCGGTCGCGGTGTAGCCCTTGGGATGGCCGACGTGGAGCCCGGTCCCGCTCGGGTACGGGAACATGTCGAGCACGTAGTACTTGGGCCGGGTCCGGTCGGTCGGCGTCGCGAACGTGTGCTCGCGCTGCCACCGCGCCTGCCACTTCGCGTCGATCGACGTGTGATCGAAGCCCATGTCAGCTCCGGCCGAGCGCGACCAGCAGACGCTGCGTGATCTCGTCGGGCTCGCCCACGCCGTCGACGCGGGTGAGGATGCCGTTGGCCTGGTAGAACGGCACGATCGGCGCGGTCTCCGAGTGGTACTTCTGCAGCCGCGCGGTGACCGCCTCGATGGTGTCGTCCTTGCGGTGCTGCATGCGCGCGGCGATCGAGGCGGGCGGCGGACTGAACGTCAGGTGGTAGATCGCGCCGGTCTCGGGGTCGGACCGGCGGCCGATCACCCGCTCGACGATCAGCGCGTCGGGCACCTCGATCAGCACGACCGCGTCGAGCGCGAAGCCGGCGGCGGTCAGCGCGCGATCGAGCGCCTCGGCCTGCGGCTGGGTCCGCGGGAAGCCGTCGAGCATGAAGCCGGCGCTGGCGTCGCGCTTGCCGATCCGCTCGAGGATCATCCCGATCACGACGTCGTCGGGCACCAGCTGGCCGGCCTTCATGAAGCCGTCGGCCGCCAGGCCGAGCGCGGTGCCGTCCTTGACGGCCGCGCGCAGCATGTCGCCGCTCGAGATGTGCGGGATACGGAGGTGCTCGACGAGCCGGGCGGCTTGGGTCCCTTTTCCCGCCCCGGGCGGACCCACCAGGATCATGCGCATGACCTCCGCTTTACCATCGACCGGCCGGTGTTGACGAGTCGCGGCGCGGGTTTCCCCGGATGACGCGGGTGACGGGCACGACCGGCCGCCCGGGCCACGACCGGCGGGCCGGCCGGGCCGCGGTCCGGCGCTCGGCGTAAGGTGCCGGGGTGAAGCCCCCGCGCTGGCTGGTCGCCCTGAACCTGCTGTTCGCCCTCCTGTTCGTCGTGGCGGCCGGGCTGCAGCACAACGACCCCGATCCGCTGCGCTGGATCGCGACCTACCTCGCCGGCGCGGTCGCGACGGTGCTGGCGATCCACACCCGGCGCGGCTGGCTGGCCGCGGGCGCGGTCGGGCTGCTCGCCGCGGTCTGGGGCGGCGTCCTGTGGGCCAACGTGATCGGCCAGGTCGTCTTCACCGACCTGTGGCGCAAGATGTCCGAGCAGGGTGGACGGGTCGAGATCCTGCGCGAGGCCGGCGGGCTCGCGATCCTGTGCACGTGGCTGAGCGTGACGTCGCTGGTCGGCTGGCAGCGCGCCCGGGCCGCGCCGGTCACGCCCGACGCGGTGTGAGGAATCACGTCCCCGCGATCACTTCGGACGCGCCTTCAGCACGACCTTGTTGTCCTTGATGACGACCTTGAACTCGACGCCTTCGGCCTTGTGCGCCTCGAGGATCTTGGGTGCCTGCGACGACAGCGTCCGCACCAGCCGGTCGTAGCTCATGGGATCGGTCTTGTCGCCGACCACCTCGCGCGCCTTGACGTACTTCGCATACAGCGACCGGGTGTCAGCCTCGGTCATGCCGGGGATCGGCGATGGCGCCGCCGGCGCGGCGGCGGGCCGCACGCCCGATGGCGGCGCCGGGGTCGGCCGCGCGCCCGATGGCGGCGCCGGGGTCGGCCGCGCGCCCGGCGGCGCCGCCGGGGTCGGCCGCACGCCCGACGGCGGCGCCGGGGTCGGCCGGACGCCCGAGGCCGGTGGCGGTGCGATCCGGGTGCTGGTCTGGGTCGGCGGCATGATCGGCGGGATCGGCGAGGTCCCGCGCGCGGGCGGCGGCGCGGGGCGGGCCCCCGCGCCCGCGGACGGCCGAGCTGGCGCGGGCGACGCGACCGAGGCCAGCGCGTCTTCGGTCAGCGCCGACAGCATCGACGCGATGTCGCCGTCGTCGGCGAACAGGTCGTCGATCCGGTGGCCGCCGCGCGGATCGCGGACGGCGCGTGGATCCGGCGGCGCGGCGAACCGCATCACGTCGGGCTGGGTGGCGACGTCGCCATCGAGCTCGGCGGTCGGCGGCGCTTCCTTGAGCGACCCGTCGCGCACCGCCTTGGCCACGGCGAGCTCGCGATCACGCGCGATCTGCTCGCGCATGCGCTTGGGCATCTTGGCGAGGATCTCTTCGGGAATCTCCTCACCGGAGGCCAGCGCCTTCTGCCGCACCTTGATGAGGTTGCGGACGTAGCGCCCACTCTCGATCTCGCGCAGCGTGCGCTTCCAGTAGGTGTTGTACGAGCCGAACTTCTGCTGCAGGTTCACCAGCCGGTAGCGGAGCGCGGTGTTGCGGATGTGCATCTGCGTGAGCTCGCGCAGGCGCCGCTCGGACTCGGTGTGCAGGTGGGACGGGGCCTGCTTCTGGATGCCCATGAAGTACTGCTCGTAGAGCACCTTCACGCGATCGATCAGCTTGTCGAGCACGTCGAGAGCCTCCTCGATCTCGGCTCCCTTCTCCTCCGACGAGTAGGTCGACTTCAGGGCCACGTTGAGCAAGCGTAGCAGACGTGATACGCCGGCTGGAAGCCGGCTTCGCGAAGCTGGTCCGCGCGCGGATGTCGTTCGTCTATTTTCTCCTGCTGGTCGGCGTGCTCGTGGTCATCCACGAGCTGGGGCACTACGTCGCCGCCAAGCTGCTCGACGTGAAGGTCCTGCGCTTCTCGATCGGCTACGGCCGGCCGCTGGTGCGGGTCAAGGCGCGCGAGACCGAGTACCAGATCGGCATCTTTCCCCTCGGGGGCTACGTCCGCATCCTCGGCGTCGAGGACACCGACAAGATCGACCCGCGCGACCGTGGCCGCTCGTTCGCGACCCGGCCGCTGTGGCAGCGGCTGGTGATCATCTTCGCCGGGCCGGTCGCCAACCTGCTGCTGCCGATCCTCATCTACTTCGTCTTCTTCGCCGCGCACACCGAGCTGCCGGCGGCGGTGGTCGGCGACGTCTACGAGAGCTCCCCAGCGGCCCGGGCCGGCATCGCCTCGGGCGACACCGTGCTGTCGGTCGACGGCACCGGGATGCGCTACTGGGAGGAGCTCGAGCGTTCGATCCGCGCCAAGGCCGGCAAGGAGATCCACCTGCGGCTCGAGCGCGGCGGCAAGGTCTTCGAGAAGTACGTCGTGCCGCTCGGCGAGGTCGTGCGCAAGCGCGACGGCACCGCGCAGCCGCAGGGTCGCATCGGCATCACCCGCGCGCCGTTCGTGCCGATCGTCGGCGTCCTCGACGGGGCGTCGCCGGCCGGCCGGGCCGGGCTGCGCACCGGTGACCTGATCATCAGCATCGACGGCCGCTCGATCGGCAACTGGAGCGACGTCCAGACCGGCCTCGGCCAGGGCGTGCGCCGCACCAACGTCGTGTACTTCCGGGGCACCCCGGTGCCGGGCGTGCCGCAGGTCCGCCTGCTCGACGCCCGGTTCGCCGACCTGGTCCCCGAGACGCGCATCGACGACACCCTGGTGCGCACCGCCTACACGGGGCTCGAGAACGCCGAGATGTTCGTCGCCCACGTCGATCCGGGCACCCCGGCCGACCTGGCCGGGCTCCGCGCCGGCGATCTCATCACGGCGCTCGACGGCCAGCCGGTCCGGCACTGGGCCGCGTTCGACCAGCGCCTGCTGGGCGAGCCGACCCGGACCTGGACCGTGAGCTGGCGGCGCGCGCAGGACGGCAAGGTGGTCGAGCTGAGCGCCAAGCTGACCCAGGTCCGTCGCAAGGAGCTCGATCAGTATGGCCACACCGTCGAGCGCCTGGTGTTCGGGGCCCGCAACGACGTCGAGCGCGGTCAGGGCAAGATGGTGCCGATCGAGGGCCGCTTCGGCTACGCGGTGTCGAAGGCGGTCGACCGCACCGGCGAGACCATCGCGCTGATGGTCGGCGGCTTCGTCCAGATCCTCGGCGGCGACTCGCCGAGCGAGAGCCTGGGCGGCCCGCTCACGATGTACCGGATCGCGTCGGTGTCGGGCGAGCAGGGCTTCGACAGCTTCATGCTCCTGCTCGCGCTGATCAGCGTGAACCTCGGCCTCATCAACCTGCTGCCGGTGCCGGTGCTCGACGGCGGCCACGTGCTGGTGTTCGCGATCGAGGCGGTGCGGCGCCGCCCGCTGTCGAGCCGCATGCGCGAGCGGGTCCAGCTCGGCGGCCTCGCGGTGGTCGTGGTGATCACCCTCCTCGCCGTGCGCAACGACCTGATGCGGTACGTGTTCTCGTGAAGGTGCTCGCGATCGACACCGCGACCCTCATGGCCAGCGCGGCGGTGGTCGAAGTCACCGACGACGGCACCACCGCGCCGGTGGTGCTGGCCAGCGGCGAGGCCGAGACCGACCGTCACAGCGAGCGGCTGCTACCGGCGATCGCGGGCGTGCTCGAGCGCGCCGGGCTCACCCTGGCGCAGATCGACGCGATCGCGGTCGGCGCCGGGCCCGGCTCGTTCACCGGCCTCCGCATCGGGCTGGCGACCGCCAAGGGGCTGGCGTTCGCGACCGGCAAGCCGCTGTGGCTGGTGTCGTCGCTGGCGGCGCTCGCCTGCGACCTCGCGGTCACCGCCGCCGAGGGCGCGCTGCTGGTCGCGGCGCTCGACGCGCGTCGCCACGAGATCTATGTCGGCTGCTACCGTCGCGCCGGCGCCACGCTGGTCGCGGTGGGTCCCGAGCGCGTGGTGCCACCGGCCGAGCTGGCCGCCCTGATCGCCGCCGCCGATCCCGACGAGGGCCCGGTCGAGCTCGCCGGCGACGCGCTGACCGTGCACGCCGTCGCGCTCGCCGGCTTGCCGGCGCGGGTCCGGCACCGGTCCGACGTGCGCCCCACCCCATCGGCGGTCGGGGTCGCGCTGATGGGGGCGACCGGCACGCGGGCCGACCGGCTCGCGCATGGCGCCCCCGCCTACATCCGTCCGTCGGAGGCCGAGGTCCTTTATCCCGACGGTGTGCCCGGCGCGCGCGCCCGCCGGTGACCGCGGTTCGGCATCCGCGGCCGATCGCCCTTCCGTGATTGCGCCGCGATTGTGCGTCCGCTAGCGTCAAGGCAAGACCGCGGCAGTCGGTCGGAGGATACGTGAAGGCACCCGACGCTGGCTCGAAGGATCAGGCGCTCTCCTCGCTCATCGACGAGCACCGACGTCTCGACGAACGGCTCCGCAACCTCGACGGCCAACGCTTGATGACCTCGGGCGAGCAGCTCGAGTATCAGCGGCTGAAGAAGCTGAAGCTGCTGACCAAAGATCGCATCGAGCGGCTGCGCGTCGTCTCCGCCAGCGCGTAGCGCACCGGAAGCCTGGACCTGACGGCCGCGGCCGAGATCTTGTAGATTCCGTCCATGGCTGCATTCGCCGAGCCCACGCTCACCCCCGAGCTGCTCGAGAAGTTCCGCTCGATCGGCCTGCGCCTCGATCGCAACGGCCACCTGTGGCACCAGGACGAGGAGGTCAAGCACCCCCGCCTGCGCCAGGCCATCCTGCGCTGGCTCGCCGTCAACGCCGACGGCCGTGACATCGTTCGCCTGGACGAGCAACGGTACGCGTACATCGACGTCGAGGACGCCCACCTGCGGGTCACCTCGGCGCGCTGGCGCGACGACGACCGGCTCGAGCTGTCACTCGATGACGGCACCACCGAGGAGCTCGCCTACGCCACCCTCGCGGTCGCGGCCGACGATGGCCTCGCGTGCCAGGTCCGCGGCGGGCAGCTGCGCGCGCGCTTCTCGTCGGCGGCCCAGCAGGTCGCGCTCGAGCGGGTGGAAACCCAAGGCCCCGGCTTCGCGCTGCGCGCGGCCGGGGCTTCGTGGAACATCGCGAGCGGCGCCTGACTGGCGGTGACTAGCGGCCGCTGGGACGGAGCTTGAACGGGTACTTGATGGGGTAGATCCCGGCCGGACCCACCTTGGGGAACTTGATGTTCGACATCACCATCGCGACGCAGCTCGAGACGTTGCGGTCGACGCCCGAGGCGCGCGAGTCGATCACCGAGCCGTTGCCATCGAGGGTGAACAGCGCGGTCACGGTGCCCTCGAGGCCCGGCTGCGCGAGCAGCTCCTTCTCGTAGCAGTAGGTGATCTTCTCGAGGTTGCGCGAGACGTAGCGGCGGATCATGTCGCGGTCGAGGCAGGTCTCGGCGACGCACTCGGGCATGCCCGGCTTCACCGGCGGGACGATCGCCTTGTGCTTGCCGTCCCGGTCGGTGCCGGGCCGATCCTTGAGGTTGAGCGCGTCCTTGTCACCGATGAAGCCGACGGTGGCGTAGGGCCCGGCCTTCACGCCCGCGCACGGCTTGCCGTCGGTGCGACCGCAGCCCTGGTCCATGCCGCGCACGCCCCAGCCGAAGCTGCCGGCCGGCGCGCCGGTGCCGCCGCCGTCGAACAGGCCCCCGGTGATGTCGAGGTCGTCGAAGCCCGACGCGATGCTGCCGCCCTCGTAGACCGCGATCGGGCTGTCGATCGCGCTCAGCACGCCCGACTCGCTCGCCATCTGGATCGCCTGCTCGCGGGCGAGCTGCGCGGTCAGGCCACGGTCCTTCACCTGGAGCTTGGCCGGGTTCGGGTTGGGCTGGTCAGTGCCGAGGGTGCCGTCGGTGAGCGCCATCGTGACGACGGTGCTGGCCGCGCCGCTGGCGCCGGGGTCGCTGGCGTCGCCCGGCTCGACCTCGGCGGGGACCGGGTCGTCGCTGCTGACCAGGCGGGCGACCACGCCGGTCTCCTCGCCGATCTGGCTGTCGACGGCGGCGGTGTCCTGGTCGGGCGGCAGGGTGCGCAGGAAGAACAGGACGCCGAGGTGTACGATCGCCGAGGCGGCGACGAACGTCAGCGCCTTGCGCTCGAGCGAGAACACCGCCGGCGCGGTCGCGGCGGCCGGCGCCTCCATGCCCTTCAGGTGGAACGTGGTCTTGCCGAGCTGCGCGCGCACGTGGGTCGCGAGCGTCATCGGCACGGCAAACTGGCCGGCGGCGAGCAGGGTCGCGATCGGGGTGACCCGGGTGCCCTGGCGCACGTCGCCGGTGAGGCCGGCGAGGTTGGCGACGAAGCCACCGGTGCCATCGGTGGTGCACAGCGTGAGCTCCGGCGGGGCGTCGGCGAGCGCGACGTCGACGCCGTCGTTCTGACCGACGCGCAGCGACGAGCGCGTGCGCGCCTTGCGACCGAGCAGGCCGGCGGCGACCAGGCCGAGCCCGGCGACCGCGCCGCCCAGCGCCGTCACGTCGACGTGCGGGCCATGGCGGGTCGGGCGGAACGCCCAGGTCGGGCGGCCCTCGGCGACCCACTGCTCGCGGGCGACCGAGTCGCTGGCGGCGGCGCGCACGCCGCTGGTGAAGGTGACCGCGGCGCCGGCGAGCAGGACCGCGCCGAGGCCGATCATGACGCGGCTGCGCGAGCTGCGCGCCGGCTGGAGCCGGAGGTGGTCGACCGAGACGACCGAGGCGCCGAGCGAGGTGACCACCTCCACGGCGGAGGCGCGGGCGGCGGCGGGGGGGAGCGGGGGAGGCGTGGGAGAGTTGGACATAGCGGTAGACATGCGGACCTCCGACGGGGTGCCAGCAGGCGCCGCCGTCGGCCGCGGCTGGTAGCCGCACCCAAGGCGCCAGGCGACTGCCGGCCTGTTCAGGCACTCGGCGTCGCTCGGGGTCATGGACAGCAGCCGCGCGGGAGGGTTCCCGAAAAACGTGAGCGATCACGATGGGACACGTGGCAAACAAAAACGCGGCGGGGCTGCAACCCACGCCGCGTGCCGCTGTCCAGCCCCCCTGGCCCTACTCGGGCAGCGCCGTGATCCGCTGCGGCTTGGGCACGTTGCCGAGCCCACGCTCGAAGTTCTCGTGGCACTCGACGCAGTAGCCCGCGCGCGGCGATGGCGACCGCCAGTAGATCGGTCCGCCCAGCTTCGCGCGCCACGGTGCCGGCGGATCGGCCCAGTGGATCGCGTAGGACCAGTCGTCGCGCTCGGGCGCGGAGCCCGCGGCCTGCTTCTCCATCACGAAGAGCGGGCCGGCCTCGCCGCGATCGTCGAACGAGGTCTTCACCAGCACGGTGCCGACCGGGATCGCGGCCTGGTCGTCGAGGTACGCGGCCGCGCCGACGCGGTTCACGTAGGTGTCGACCAGGCGGTTGCCGTGGGTCTCCGAGCGGACCGGCGTGGTGTTGATCTTCACGTAGGTCGCCCAGTCGGCGCCGACCGCGAGCGGACCGAACGCCGCGGCGTCGTCGGGCGGCATGTCCTTCGACTGCGCCATCATCCGGTCCTGCGCGGACATCGCGGGCGGCTTGGGGCCGCCGCCACAGGCGGCGAGCGCCCCGGTGGCGAGGAGCGCGATCGAACGATGGACGAGGCTCGGCATGGGGCTCCTACGCGGCGGGGCGGTCGGGGTTACGGTCAGCGCCCGAGCCCGGCCGGGTTGCGATCGCACGGTCCGTCATCGGGTCGCCGGTCGACTGCCGCAGGCTACCACCGGGCGCCGGCACCGCCCCGGATAGGCGATCTGCTAGGGTGCCCGACCCATGTCGGCGACCCCGGTGAACCTGCGGATCCTGCTCGCGCTGGCCTGGCCGGTGGTGCTGGCGCGGGCGACCCAGGCGGTGGTCGGCCTGGGTGACGCGATCATGGTGGCGCCGCTCGGCGAGGACGCGCTGGCCGCGGTCACCACCGGCGCCATCAACACGTTCACCGTCATCATCTTGCCGATGGGCACGGTGTTCATCGTGCAGAGCTTCGTCGCGCAGCTGGTCGGCCAGCAGCGCACCGCGGAGGCGCGTCGGTTCGCCTGGTACGGCCTGGCCCTCGCGCTGGCCGCCGCGGTGCTCGCGCTGCTCGGGCTGCCGCTGGTGCGGCCGCTGCTGGGTCTGTTCGACCACGATCCCGGCGTGGTCGATCCGATGGGCGACTACATCTTGATCCGCATGACCTCGGTCGGCGCCATCGTCGCGACCGAGGTGCTGGGCAACTGGTACGCCGGCCTCGGCAACACGCACATGCAGATGCGGGCCGGGGTCTTCACGATGGTGATCGACCTGGTGGGGAACTGGCTGCTGATCGAGGGCAACCTGGGGTGCCCCGCGCTCGGCGTCGAGGGCGCGGCGCTCACCTCCTCGATCTCGTCGTGGCTGGGTTTCGGGTACCTCGCGCTCGGGTTCGGGCGGGGCTGGGGCGGTGCGCCGCGCCAGGGCGGACCGCTGTGGCTGCGCTGGGCCGAGCTCGGGCGCGTGCTGCGGTTCGGGCTGCCCAACGGGGCCAACTGGTTCCTGGAGTTCGGCGCGTTCGCGCTGTTCCTCAACCTGGTGGTGGCCCGGCTCGGCAAGACCACGCTGGCGGCGCTCAACGTGATCATCCAGGTCAACTCGGTCGCGTTCATGCCCGCGTTCGGGGTCGCCACCGCGGGCGCGATCCTCGCCGGTCAGACCATCGGGGCCGGTGCCAAGGACCAGGTCTGGCCGATCGTGCGGCTGACGCTGGCGGTGACCGCCGGCTGGATGCTCGCGGTCGGGCTGCTCTACGTCGCGGTCCCCGAGCTGGTGATGGGGTTGTTCGCCCACGACGACGCCAAGACCGGGGTCACCGCAGTCCAGATGGTCGCGGTCGGCGCCCCCATGCTCGCGCTGAGCGCGGCCTGGCAGCTGTTCGACGCCGCAGCGATGACATTCTCCGAGACCTTGCGCGCGGCCGGCGACACCACCTGGTGTCTGATCGCGCGGGTGACGCTGGCCTGGGTCGGCTTCGTGCCGGCCTCGGTCGTCGCCGTGTTCGTGTTCGATGCCGGCAGCTTGACCGTCGTGCTGTGCCTGGTCGCCTACCTCGCCGCACTCGCGGCCGCGATGGTGTGGCGGTTCCGCTCGGGCCGGTGGCGCGCGATCGAGCTGACCGAACCGGTGCTGGTCTGACGCGGGCGCGGTATACAGGGCGCCTCGTTCGATGCCCCGGTCGCCGCTCCTGCCCATCTTCCTGATCGTCCTCGTCGACGTTCTCGGGCTCACGATGGTCATCCCGCTCCTGGCGATCTACGCCGAGAGCTTCGGCGCCAGCGCCCTCACCGCGGCGCTGCTGATGCCGACCTACGCGGTCTGCCAGCTCGTCGCCGGCCCCATCCTCGGCAAGCTGTCGGACCACCACGGCCGCAAGCCGATCTTGCTCATCAGCCAGGTCGGCACCCTGGTCGGCTTCGTGATCATGGCCGAGGCCACCAGCCTGTGGCTGGTCTTCTTCGCCCGCGCGCTTGATGGGCTGACCGCCGGCAACCTCACGGTCGCCCAGGCGTACATCTCCGACCACACGCCCCCCGAGAAGCGGGCCCGCGCGTTCGGCCTGATCGGCATCGCGTTCGGGCTGGGCTTCATGGTCGGCCCCGCCATCTCCGGCCTGCTCTCGCAGTACGACTACTCGGCCCCGTTCTATGCGGCGGCCGGCCTGTCGGCGCTGTCGATCTTTGGCACCGCCTTTCTGTTGCCGCACGACGCGCCGACCGCGCTGCGGTCCACCGAGGCCGGCCCCGGCGGCGCGCGCCTCGGCCTGCTGCAGTGGGGCCAGTACCGCACGTACCTCGAGCGGCCGGTCCTGCGCGGCCTGCTGCTCCAGTTCTTCGTCTACATGTTCTCGTTCTCGCTGTTCACCGGCGGGTTCGCGCTCTACGCCGAGCGCCACCTGGTGTGGGGCGGGGCGCTCTTGTTCGACGCGAACGGTTTACCCGCGGGCTGGAGCCCGTCGTTCTTCACCCCGCGCGAGATCGGCCTCACGTTCGCCGGCGCCGGCCTGGTCGGCGCGCTGATCCAGGGCGGCATCTTCGGCCGGATGGTCGCGCGCTTCGGCGAGGCGACCGTCGCCGCCGCCGGCTTCGTCTCGCTCGCGGTCGGCTATCTCCTCCTCGGCGCCAGCACCCTCATCACGGTCCTCGCGATCTCCACGGTCGTGTCTGCGATCGGCACCTCGGTCATCCGCCCGGCCCTCACCAGCCTGGTCACCCGCCTGGCCGAGCGCCACGAGCAGGGCCTCGTCCTCGGCTTCACCCAGTCGCTGTCGTCGCTCGCCGCGATCACGGCGCCGCCGGTCGCCGGCTTCCTCATCGAGCACGACCACGGTCGCGCCTGGGCCTGGCTGGCCTGTGCCACCGCAGTCCTGGGCTTCCTGCTGATCCCGTTCGGCACCGGCCGCATCAAGCACGCTCCGCCGCCCGCGCCCGCGCCCACCACCGCCACCGACACCGACGCCGACGCCGACGCCGACGCCACGCGGTAGCGGGCTACGCCCGCTCGCTGGACCGGTCGCGGCCGCGCTGATCTACTCCGCCGCGGGCCGGCGGTGGATGCCGAGGCGCGTGAGGATCTTGTAGATCGAGACGCGATCGAGGCTGGCGCTGCGCGCGGCCTGCGCGATGTTCCAGTCGTGGTGGTCGAGGAGCTCGGTGATGAACCGGCGCTCGAACTCGTCGATCGCGGCCTGCTTGGCCGACTTGAACGGCCGATCGGGGTCGATCGCCGCCACCGAACGGTCACCGGCGGGTGCCCCGCCGGCGAGCTCGGGCTCGCCCGGCAGCCCGGCCATGAGGCGTTCGATCAGGTTGCGGAGCTCGCGCACGTTGCCCGGCCACGCGTGCGCGACCAGCCGGTCGAGGGTGGCGTCGGCCAGCGCCAGCGCGCCACCGCCGAGCTCGCGAGCGAAGCGGGCGGCCAGGAGCGGGATGTCCTCGCGCCGCTCGCGCAGCGGTGGGACCTCGAGGCACGCGACCGCGAGCCGGTAGTACAGGTCGGCGCGAAACCCGCCATGGGTGACCTGGTCGGCCAGGACCCGGTGGGTCGCCGCGATCAGGCGGACGTCGTACGTGATGAGCTCGGTGCCGCCGACCCGTCGGCCGGTGCGGGTCTGGACCGCGCGCAGGAGCTTGGGCTGCAGGTCGAGCGGCAGCTCGCCGATCTCGTCGAGGAACAGGGTGCCGCCGTCAGCCCGCTCGAACAACCCCGGCACCGTCGCGACCGCGCCGGTGTAGGCGCCCTTGTCACGACCGAACAGCTCGGCCTCGAACAGGTCGCCGGGGATCGCGCCGCAGTCGACGATCACGAACGGCCGACCGCGGCGATCCGACCCGTCGTGGATGGCGCGGGCGATCACCTCCTTGCCGGTGCCGGTCTCGCCGGTGATCAGCGTGGTGGCGTCGGTCGCCGCGATGCGGGCCATCGCGGTCTTGAGCGCGCGCATCGACGGCGACTCGCCGAGCAGCGCCGGGAACCGGACGGTGGCGGGGTCGATCGCCTCGATCGCGGTCAGCTCGAGGATGGTGTGGCGGCCCAGGCGCAGCGCGGTGGTGCTCTCGACCGCGGCCTCGGTGATGCGGACGCCGTCGACGAAGGTGCCGTTGGTCGAGCCGAGGTCGCACAGCCGCAGGCGGCCGCCGATCAGCGCGATCACCACGTGCTAGTCGGACACCGACGTGTCCGAGAGCCGGACATGGTTCTCGCGCCCCCGGCCGATGCGGATCGGCGGATCGCCGCAGGCGAACACCGCCCCGGCGTCGGGCCCGCGCAGGACCTCGACCCGCAGCGCGTGCGCGGCCCGAGACGTGAGCAGCGGCTGGACGGTGTCCATCAGGCGCTCCGGGTCGGCCGGCATCGGACGCCGCTCCGGCGCGCGTCGGTCATGGTCGGAACCCCTGACACCGCAACAGGAGACCACTCGATCGCGCCGCGACCAAGCCGCTACCAGCCGTTGCCGACCGTTGCACGGCGCGGTCAGCCGGCCGCGCCGCCTCGATCACCAGGCCTCGCCCTCGCGCTTCACCCAGCGCTTCGCCAGCCGCGCGCTCACCTCCAGCGCGCGCAGGTCGAAGCCGGCGATGTACGTCGCGAACGGGGCGCATCCCGGATCGGCGAGCAGCCGCGCGCGGATCAGCTGGGGATCGTCGAGGACCAGCAGCGCCTCGGCCAGCGCGCGCTGGTAGGTCTCGAGATCGGCGCGGGTCACGCGGCCGCCTCCACGATACGCACCATCTCGCGATAGTCGGCCCGGAAGTCCTCGACCGCGTTCGGCCAGTCCCAGGCACCGTCGCGGCGCTCGAGGAACACCGCCTCGGCGTTCCGGCACCGCGGCAGGACGTAGGCCAGCAGGTCGAACGCGCCGCGTGGCACCGGGCCGTCGTGGCTGTCGAGGTAGAGCGGCGGGCCCACCTCGCAGCGGTAGTGGACCCCGCCAGCGACGTGGAGCTCGCGCACGCGGTCGAGCGGGAAGCCGTCGATCAGGACCCGCGCATCGAGGCCGAGGTTGACCGCCTGGGTCCAGACGTTGTGCACGTCGAGCAACAAGAACCCGCCGGTCGCGTCGACGATCGAGGCCAGGGTCGCGGCCTGCTCGGTGGCGTCCTGCAGGCACAGCGCGACGCCGGTGTTCTCGAGCCCGATCGGCGCGCCGGCCGCCTCGGCCAGCAGGCGGGCCCGCTCGATGCCGAGCTCGACGGTGGCCGGGCACGGCGGCAGCGTCAGGTTGGTGAAGCGGGCGTAGGGCCCGGCGCTGAAGTAGCCGAAGTGCTCGCTGACGTGGCGGTACCGGCGGCGCGCCACTTCGGTCGCGAGCTGCTCGAGCCAGCGATCCTGGCGGTCTTGCCACCCGGCCGAGAACCCCGAGAACCAGACGGCGTGGCCATAGAGCGCGTCGTCCTCGGCGTACAGATCGGCCAGCGCGCGCGCCCAGGCCGGGTCGGGCTGATCGCCGTATCCGCCGACCCACTCCTGGTCGATCGTGCGCTCGAGCACCTCGACCAGGCCGTCCTCGACCAGCGGGGTCACCGCCGCCTTGAACTCGTCGCTGAGCATGGCCGAGATACCGGGACGCGGGGGCATGAGCTCTCCGGCGAAAAAATGAGGAGGACGCGCGCCGGCTGGGAACAGCGCGGCGCGCGTCCCGGGCGGACTAGCGGCCGACGTTGATGATGTCGAGCTGCGGCAGGACGATGTCGCCGAAGTCGAACGACAGGACCTGGCTGCAGGCCGGGCAGCCGCGCAACAGGTCGAGCTTCTGGAGATTGATCCCGTTGAGCACGCCGATGCCGGCGCCCGACGCGGCCTGGAGCTTGTCGGAGGTGAGGATGGCAGCAGCGCGGTTGGACTTGGTGTTCTTGATCATGGCAGGTGCTCCTGATTGGCGCCGTCGTGGCGCGCTCGGCGACACTGCAACTCACTGACCAGCTCGCGAACGCCAGGATGGGCCGTACTGGACCGGAACCTGCCAGGTGTTGCTGGCACCGCGACGCGCTCCCGGGAATGCACGCGTTGCCTCGAGTCAACGCTCGGTGTGAAGCGCCGTCCTCCCTGGCAGGATCTGCCAGCGGTCAGCGGGGCCCCTGGCGCGCTCGGCCAGGTCGGCGCACCCGCCGTCGGCGGCGCCGCCGACCGAGGCACCCCGGAGCCGCCGGTGACGACGAGTAAAAGCCGGCACGCGCGCGCCCGCTTACGCGACCCGCGGTGACGCGGCGGCACGGCAGCCGATCGGCCGCCGCGCGCGCGTCCGTACGCGCGTCAAGACGACGCGGTCGGGGCGGTCGGGGCGACCGCGGGGAGCTCGGCGACGTGCTTGTTGAGCTCGAGCCAGCGGTTCATCCCGGCGGCGACCACCGCAGGCACGTGCTCGAGGTCGCCGGTGAGCAGGCCGTTGATGGCGACCAGCGCGAGCTCGATCTCGCCGCGGGTGCGCGTGTCTTCCGCCGGTAGCGCATCACAGATCGCCTCGAGCTCGCCCTTGCGCGTCATCACGCGCGCGACCAGCGGCTGGCCCATGGTCGCGTCGACGCTGTTGACGTGCGGGCGCGGCGCGTCGGCCACGGTGTCGGCTCCCGGGGCAAATCCCTCCAGCTCCGGGGACACCTCGACCCCGCCGGACGCCTCGGCCGCGTCGGAGGCGGTGACGGCGTCGGGCGTGGTCGACCACTCCTGCATCGCCTGCTCGCCGGGCCGGTCGATCTGGACCTTGTCGTCGACCGAGGTGACCCAGGCCAGCGGGATGTAGTGATGCTGGCCCTCGGCGTCCCGCGCAAGCTTGATCTTGTCGGTGCCTTCAAGGTGATCGACGACGGCGAACTGGCCATTCTCGGAGCACACGACGGGCATGTGCGGCACGATGAGATTCCGGGCGGTATTGGAGCTGAGCATCTCGGATCCTTCTGGCCTCGATTCGGCCGGTGGCTGACGGGTGGGCGCGAGCGGGTCGATCAGCTCACGCGGTGCTTGAGGTCTTCGCCGACCTCCTTGGCCCTGGCGACGACGTCCTTGGCCTTGTCGCTGACCGCCTCGGCGGCGTCGCTTGCCTTGTTGCGCGCGGCGGTCGCAACTTCCTTGGCCTTGTCGGTCAGCGCCTCGGCGACGTCCTTGGCCTTGTCGGTCGCGGCGGCCGCGACCTCCATCGCCTTGTCGCGCGCCGAGGCGGCGACGTCCTTCACCTTGCCGGCGACCTGCGCCGCGGCGTCCTGGAGCCGGTCGCTCGCAGAGGACGCGGCGTCCACGATCGCGTCGCGGGTGTCCCCGGCCTTGACGTGCGTGGCCGCGTTGGCGTCGTGGAGCCCGTCGGCGGCCTTGTCGGTCGCGTGCTTGGCCGTGATGGCGGCCTGGTGGGTCGCCTGCTTGGTCGCGTCGGCAGCGTGGTCGATCGCGTGGTCGACCTTGGTCCTCGTGTCGTTCATGCCGAGCGCTGGTGCAACTCTGCGACCATGTCGGCAGCGCGCCTACCCTTTGTAAGTTCAGGGAACTCGCGGGCTACGAAAGGCCTTCAGGGGCGCATTCGCTCGGTGCGCGCCGTCGCCCCACGACGCGACGAGCGCGGCGCCGTCGGCCGCGTGCACCGGGGCGTCATGCGGCCATGGTGCACCCGGCGTCGCGTCGCGGGATTCACACGGTGCGTCGGCCTACATATACAGCGCACGTCCCCGCGGCCAGATAGACGAGCGCGAGCGCGGCCAGCCCGAACTTGATGGCCGCGCACGTGCTCGCGAGCGGCGCGAGGACGTCGGCGCGCAGGCCCGCCAGGAGGATTCCGAGCGCGAGGTTCTCGATCGCGTCGAGGCCGGCGGCGGCGATCACCGCGACCGCGGCCGCGCGCCCGGCACCCGCCCAGCGCTGGCGACCCACCCACCGACAGGCGCGCACCAGCACCGCGCCATAGAGCACGATGAACGGGAGGTCGACCAGCAGCGACGCGGCCGCGTGCTCGACGAGGCCCAGCCGGCGCCAGTCCTCGACGATCGCGCGCGCGCGCGGGGTCGACCAGGCGAACTCGAACGAGAGGATCCCGTGGTCCACGACCGCCGTGGTCAGCTGGCGATCGATCCACGCGAGCACGCCCATGACGGCGAGGGTCGCGCCGATCAGGGCGAACGTCCCCACCCGCCGCGGCGGCGCGGTCGCGGTCCGCGCGGCCTCGCTCACTCGATGTACGGCTCGTGGCAGACGGCCTCGAGGTTGTTGCCGTCGAAGTCGTGGACGAACCCGCCGAAGTAGTGCGGGTGGTACTGCGGGCGCACGCCGGGCGGGCCGTTGTCGGTGCCACCGGCGCCGAGGGCGGCCGCGTAGAAGTCGCGGACCGCTTTGCGACCGGTCGCGCGGATCGCGACGTGCTGGCCACCGGTGCGCGGCCCGCCCGCGATCAGCCACAGGTCGGGCTTCTGGTTGATGCCGAGCCCGACCGCTTGCGGAAACTCGAGCACGATCTCGTAGCCGAGCGCGGCCAGCGCGGCCCGGTAGAGCTCGCGACTCTTCGCGAGGTCAGTGACATAGATGCTGACGTGGTCGATCATCGCCGCGGACTGTACGACGGTCGCGGCCCCCGGGTCAGCTACCCGTGATCGCCGCGATCTCGTCGGCCGCGAAGCCGTAGTCGGCCAGCACCGCGCGGGTGTGCTGGCCCTGGGTCGGCGGCGGGGTCGGCCGCGCCGGGGTGCCCACCGGGGTGCGGACCTGCGAGATCGGCCCCGCCGCGCCGCCGTCGATCGTGAAGAACACCTCGCGCTCGACGTGGAGCGGGTGGGCGGCGAGCTCGTCGAGCTCGAGCACTGGCTCGCAGCAGCAGTCGTGGGCGGCCAGGATCGGTACCCACTCGTCGCGGGTGCGGGTGAGCAGGATCGCCTGGATCTCGGCGCGGATCACGTCCTGCCGGGCCAGGTTCCCCATCAGCTCGGTCAGGTCGGCCGTACGGCCGATCGCGGCGTTGAACGCGAGCCAGAACTGCGGCTCGAGCGCGCCGACCGACAGGAACCGGTCGTCGGACGTGCGGTAGACCGAGTAGCAGGCGAGGCCCCCGTTGAGCGTCTCGGCGCCGCGGGTCGGGTGCGCGCCGCAGTCGAGGTTGCCGAGCTCGGCAGCCAGGAGCGCCAGCGCGCCCTCGGTCATCGACACGTCGAGGTGAGCGCCGACGCCGGTGCGCTCGCGGCCGACCAGCGCGCCCAGCAGCGCGGTCGCGCCCCACAGGGCCCCACCGGCGAGGTCGGCGATCTGCACGCCCGGCATCGCCGGCGGCGCACCGGCGCGCTCGGCGGTCATCGCCAGCACCCCGGCCAGCCCGACATAGTTCAGGTCGTGACCCGCGCGGTGCACGTAGGGCCCGGTCTGGCCGTAGCCGCTGATCGAGCACAACACCAGGCGCGGGTTGCGCGCCGACAGCACGTCCCAGCCCAGGCCGAGCCGGGCCAGCACGCCGGGGCGGAAGCTCTCGACCACCACGTCGGCCTGCTCGACCATCTTCAGGAACGCGTCCTTGCCCCGCGGCTGCTTGAGGTCGAGCACCAGCGAGCGCTTGCCGCGGTTGACCGCGAGGTAGCGCCCGCCGACGCCGCCCTTGGCCGGCGGGAAGATCCGCATGTAGTCGCCCTTGCCGGGGTCCTCGATCTTCACGACGTCGGCGCCCTGGTCGGCGAGGATCATCGTCAGGAACGGGCCGGGCAAGAGGCGCGAGAGATCGAGAACGCGGATGCCGTCGAGCGGAGAGGCCATGGTGAGTGCTCCTGTGCCGAACGTGCCGAAAACGAAAACGGCGGGCACGCAGGCCCGCCGTCGTCTGGTCGCTGCGTCGCGATCAGCCCGGCTGCGCGAGCTTGAACAGCTCCTGCAGCTTCATCGCGAGCATCGGGTCGCCCGACACGCGGAGCTTGCCCTGGAAGTAGAGCTGCATGCCGGCGTTGGGGTCAGCGAGCATGGTCTTGAAGTCGTCGTGGGCGACCTCGACCGTGCACTGGGCCTTGCCGCTGTCGCCGCGCACGCAGGTGGGCGGGGTCGACGTGAGGTCGCAGGTCCACTCGCCGCCACCCTCGCCGGTGATCTTGAACGCGTAGATCGCGTTCACTTCCCGGGCCTTGTCCGGGTACTGCGCAAGGCCCGCGGGGACCTGCTTGTCGAAGAGTTCGGTGGCGTCCTTGGGAAGCTCGGGCATCTGATCCTCCGTGAGTGGGCTCGGGATGTACCGTGCCACGTCGCAGGGCGTCAAGACGCTCGGGCGAAGGCCGCCGGTCGGTGAAAGCCGAAAAAAGCGGCGCCCCGCGCCGCCCCGCCCCGCCTCGCTCGGCTCACGGTCAGCGCGCGGGCAGGTCCTGGCTCGCGAACGCGCAGTTCTCGGCGGCCCCCTCGGTCGGAAGCCAGCTCGCCGAGTCGGCGTAGTAGACCCGGCGGAACTGGCCGTTCCAGCACTCCGACGCGGTCACCTCGACGGGGAGGTCGCCGCTGCGCAGGCGCACGTCGGAGCGTCCGGGGCCGGTCGCGGTCCAGCGCGACCGCAGCAGCGCCTCCTCGGGAAGCGCGCCCGCATCGTCGGTGTCGGCGTAGGTGCCGAACACCATGTCGCCCGAGCCATCGGCGGCCTCCTGATACCCGTACTCGAAGTGAACGTCAGTCGGCCCGTTGCCGGTGTCCTCGACCGTGTCGACGTCCATCGCCAGGGTCTTGCGGCCGACGTCGTAGGTCACCCCGATCACGCCGTGGCCGTCGTTGTCGATCGGGTTGGCGCGCTCGGCGGCATCGAAGTCGAGGCTGAAGCGGCCGGTGCCGTCGCCGTGGGCGTTGCCGTCGATCAGCGTCTCCCACGGATCGGTCGGCGTGATGCGGCTGTGCGCGTCGAGGTGCCAGTCGTAGGTGCCGTCGGCGAGCGCGGTGGCCGTCAGCCTCCACTCGGCGGGATCCTGCGCGTCGTGGTGCGGGCCCCAGACCGACGTCGAGCCCTCGACCGTGGTCGGCGGGAACAGTACGATCGTGTGGACGAGGATGAGCACCATGGCGGTGCCTCCGTTGAGCGTGCGGGTGACGGCGCGGGTGGCGACGTACCAGTCGGCGACGTCGCCGACGGCACGCGCGGCGCCGGCCGCGGTCTCGGGCAGGCGGATCTTGACCTGGTCGGCGGTCGGCAACACCCGCGCGATGGCGCTGGGGTCGTCGTTCTGCTGAACACAGGCGGTGAGCGACAGGCCCAGGGTCACGGCGGCGGCAAGCGAAGTGATGGTGGTGCGCATCTGCGTTGAGTCCTCCTGACCGGACCCAAGAGCAGGCGGCGTGCCGACCCGGACTCTGGCAGTTTCGCCGGGTTGGCGGTGTGGCAATTTCCGACGGGTCAGCGCGGTGTCGGGCTCGCCGACGGCGCTGTCAACGCGGCGACCCGAACGCCGTCGAAGAACACGACCACGTCGTCGTCGGCGCGGGTGACCCCGACCGGGGTGCTGCGCGCGCCGTCGGGTGCCGGCAGCGGCCACCACCAGGCACCGTCGGCGGCCGCGACGTAATCCCGCAGGAGCGAGCCGTCGAGGCGGACCACCACCGCGCCCGCGGCCACCGCGAGCACGCTCAGCCCGGGAAGGCGTACGCCGACGTCGTACACGTAGCTGCGCTGGCCGTGGGTCTCGCGGCGCCACACGCCCTGCGAGCTCGCGAGCACGATGTCGTCGTCGTCGTCGGCCACCGCCCGCGACGCGGTCCGGACCGCGTCGCCGCCGGGCAGCGACAGCGTCCACCGGCAGTCGCCGCGGGCCAGCGTGAGGGCGGACGCCGCGCGCGCGATCGTCCATGCGCCCGGCTGGGCGCAGTCGCCGGTCGCGGACTCGGCCGTGCGGATCACGCCGGCCTGCCGCACCGCCACGTCACGCGGGTCGACCCGATCGAAGCACGCGAGCACGACCGTGCCGACCGCCGCGGCGACCTCGCCCTCGCAGTCGTGGACCAGCACGAGCTCGCCATCGTGCACGAGCGGGTTGGCCAGCGTGGGGCTGGCCGGCCGGCGCCACGCGACCGCGCCGGTGGCGCGATCGAGCGCGACGTAACCGACCCGCGACGCCGCGATGATCACCAGGCCACCGACCACCAGCGGCGGGTGCGCGACCAGGTCGGGCACCGCGGCCGGCGGGCCGAGCTCGACCTGCCAGCGCACGGTCGCGGCCGGCAGCTGTTCGAGCGCGAGGTACTGCGGCGTGCGCGCCGGCGGCACCGGCAGCCGCAGCGCGACCGAGTCGGGCGCGGCTCGGTCGCGATCGCGACAGCCGACGAGGGCCACCAGCGCGAGCCCCAGCGCGACCCGGCTAATGGCAATGCCGATCAGATAGGCGCAAGCGATCGGGATCGAACAGTTTTTTCCGTTCGTCCCGAGCGCAGAGCGAGCGCAAGCGAGCTCGAAGTCGAAGGACGCCCGCCGCGCACTGGTCCTCAGGATCCCGCACATCTTTCCGGTGTCCCTGAGCGAAGGGCTCGTTGCGAGCCCGGAGTCGAAGGGCCAGCCCGTCGAAGCGCGGGGGCCAAACCCCTGGGAGTCTGCCCTCTGGATCCCGCACATCTTCCCGGTGGCCCTGAGCCAGGGCGAGCGCACGCGCGCCCGCCGTCGAAGGGCAGCCCGTCGGAGCGACGTGCGGCACCTTGGCGCTCTGCCCTTCGACACGGCGCCTTCGGCGCCGGCTCAGGGACACCGGGAAAGGGTGAGCGCTTTCGATCACATGGAGACTTGTGATCAATCCCGAGGTCTGCGCTTCGACACGGCGCTTCGCGACCGGCTGCGCCCAGGTCAACTGGTGGATGGACACAGGACGCACGGTACGGGCTGTCGCACGAGAGGCATCTCCGTCGAGCACGGGGCGGGTGTTCGAGACCGGCACGGAGGACGAGCCGAGGCGGGGACGAGGTCCCAGGCGCGCTCGTA